>NZ_QFYQ01000001.1:1274000-1911000 GCF_003254475.1 Phenylobacterium soli | reverse complement strand
ATGGTTCCGCCGGCGCCGGCGATCAGCGTCAGGGTCAGGCAGAAGATCCAGTCGATTTCGCCGAGCTTGACGATCAGGCGGTCCCGCTCGCCGGGACGGGTCAGGGCGGAGACGGTCATGCGGTCGGGGTTCCTGCCGGCAGGCCCGGTTGCGAATTGGGATCGAGCGGCTGATCCGGCAGATCGGGCACGATGTCGCCGCTCTCCGGACCCGTCGGGGCGGCCGGCAGCGGCAGCGGCTTCTCGATGCGGGCGCGCAGCTCGGGGTCCTTCAGCAGCGCGACCCGCATGATCTCACGCGCCCGCGGCGCCGCGGCCTGGGCGCCGAAGCCGCCATGCTCCACGAGCACGCTGATGGCGTAGCGTGGCTCCTCGATGGGTGCGTAGGCGATGAACCAGGCGTGGTCGCGCAGCTTCCACTGGCCGACGGCGCCGTGAGCGCCGCGACCGCCGCCATAGCTGTAGGCCTGGGCGGTGCCGGTCTTGCCGGCCATCTTGATGTTCGGCCCAAGGCCGAGGTCGGCCACCGCGGCGGCCGTGCCCACCGTCGTCACCGCGGCCATCGCCTCGCGGACGAAGGCCAGGTGCTGCTTGTCGACGGGCAGGTCGCCCCAGGCCGCGCCGGACTTCTGCTCCACCCCGCCGATCGAGCGGATCAGACGTGGGTGCAGCGCCTTCTGGCCGTTGGCGATCCGCGCCGCCTGCACGCAGAGCTGCAGCGGATTGAGGTGGGTGTAGCCCTGGCCGATGGCCATAGAGGGCGTTTCGCCCGGATGCCAGACGGGGTCCTTCTTGAAGGTTCGGCGCTTATAGGCCGTGTCCGGCACGAGGCCCGACTTCTGGCCCGGAATGCCGATGTCGAAGATCTCGCCCAGGCCGAACTTGCGCGCCGTCTCGGCGATCTTGTCCGGCCCCAGGAACAGGCCGACCTGGTAGAAATAGATGTCGCAGGAGGTGGCGATCGCGCCCTTCAGGTCCTGCGCGCCATGCGCCTCGTCGCAGTGCCAGACCCGGCCGCCCCAGGGCCACGCCTTGTTGCAGACATGCACCGTATGCGGGTCGTAGCCGTGTTCGAGCGCAGAAAGGGCCACCAGCGTCTTGAAGGTCGAGCCCGGCGGATAGGTGGCGGTCAGGGCCTTGTTGAACAGCGGCTTGCGCTCATACTCCGCGAGCGCCCGGTACTCGGGGCCCGTCAGCCCGCGCACGAACCGGTTCGCATCGAAGCTCGGCCCGGAGAACATGCACAGGATGTCGCCGGTGCGGCAGTCCATCATCACCGCCGCGCCGCTCTCCTCCCCGAACACCTGCTCGGCCCGCAGCTGGACGTCGGCGTCGATGGTGAGCTTGATCTCCTTGCCGGGGACGGCGGGGATGTCGCCTTCCGGATCGGCCCGGACCTCGCGGCCGTTGGCGTCGACCTCCACCTTTCGGGCGCCGGGCTTGCCGCGCAGATCGAGGTCGAAGGCCTTCTCCACCCCCTGCTTGCCGATCCGGAAGCCGGGGTTGAGCATGATCGGCTCGGAGTTGGGGCCGGTTTCGGTGATGTCCGTCTTGTTGACCTTGGCCACGTAGCCGACCACGTGGGCGAAGGCGCCGCCGTGCGGATAGACCCGCACCTCGCCCATGTCCGCCGTGACGCCCGGCAGCTCCGGATTGCGCAGGTTGATCGCGCTGAACTGCTCCCAGGTCATGTCTTCCATGACCTCGACCGGGGCCCGCTTGGGCGCCGAGTTGATGTCCCGGGTCAGCCGCGCCTGGCGCGCGTCGTCCAGGGGCACGAAGTTGGCCAGCGTCTTCAACGTGCCGGGCACGTCGATGCCCTTGTCGCGCGCCACCAGGAGCCGGAAGTTCGGCCGGTTCGAGGCCAGCACCACGCCGTTGCGGTCGACAATCAGGCCGCGTGGCGGCGGCATCAGCTTGAAATTGAACTGGTTCGAGGCGGACAGCTTCTCGTAGCGCTGGGTCTCCACGAGCTGCAGCTGGGCGAGCCGCCCGCCGAGCGCGACGAGGCCCAGGCCGGCGAAGCCGCCCAGCACGAAGGCCCGGCGGTGGAACACGCCCTGCCGCTCGTTGACCTCCTCGAAGAAGATTGAGGGTTCGGCCATAGCCCCTACCGGAACCTCACGTCGGCGTCCTCGAACATGTCGATCAGCCGGTGGGCGAAGGGATAGAGGACGATTGTGGCGAGGTATTGCCAACCCGTGGCGATGAGGCTCGGCATGGCGTGGTCGCGCACGCTCACCACCAGGAATCCGACGCCCATCGAGACCGCAGTGACCACGCCGTACCACACCCAAAGGGCGCCGCGGCTCTGGCCCGCCGTCATGCTGCGCCCGCCCAGCACCAGGCCGTAGGCGATCAGCAGGATCAGCGCCCAAAGTCCGAACGCGCCGCCCCAGACGATATCCAGGAACAGCCCCATCAGCACTGTGGCGAATGGCGCGAGCACGGAGGGCCGGATCACCGCCCAGGCGAAGACGACCGCCATCGGGAACACCGGCTCAGGAAGCTGAAGCCCCCACAGTCGCAGGGGTATGGCGAAGAGGATGGTCACCGCCAGCGCCTGGACCATCGGGATGCCCAGCCAGCGCCACGGCTCCAGCGAGCGGACCGCGCTCAATGGGGCGGCTCCGCGTCCGCGCCACTCACGGCGGCTGGCTTGGAGGCGGCTGGCTTGGAGGCGGGCGGCTTGGGCGCTGCCGACCTGGTCGCCGCGGGCTTCGCAGCGGCAGGCTTCGGAGCGGTCGGCTTGGTCGAGGTCGACTTCGTGGTCGTGGCGGCGGCTTCACCCTTCGTGGGCTGGGCGCCCGACGCCTTCGCTGTGGGCTTCGCGGGCGAACTCGCCGCAGCTTTCGGTGCGGCTGCGCCCGGCGCCGGCTTGGCCGAGACGGTCGTCTTGGCGTCGGCCGGCTTCTTGACCTCCGCGGGCTTCGGTCCGGCCGCGGCGGGCGCGATCGCCGGCGACGCAGCCGGCTTGGGCGAAGCGGGCGCGGTCGTCGAAGGAGCAGGCGTCGCGCTCGCCGGCGCGACGCCCACGGTCTGGGCGCCGGCGGTCGGCGGCGGCACATGCTTTTCGGCCAGTTGCTTCTGGTTCACCAGCTGGGTGAAGTCCTCGAAGAACAGGATCCGCACGAAATCGATGGGCGCCTTGTCGGACGCCAGCACCACGCGCCAGCGGCCGTCGAGCCCCTTCACCGCCGTGCCCACCGGCAGGCCGCGCGGCATGACCCCACCGTCGCCGGAGGTCATCACGCGGTCGCCTTCCTTCACAGGATCCTGGCCGCGCAGGTACTCGAGCTTGGGATTGGGCCCGCCGTCGCCGGTCAGGATGGCGCGGGCGTTGGTGCGGTCGATCATCACCGGCACCTTCGAGGCGGTGTCGGTGAGCAGCAGCACGCGGCTGGCGCCGGTGGTCACGCCCATGATCCGGCCGACGAGGCCGTTCTCGCTCATCACCGGGTTGCCGACCTTCACCCCCTTCTCGATGCCGGCGTTGGCCAGCCGCGTGTTGGCGAAGGGCCCACGGCTGTCCAGCACCACGCGCGCGGCGACCATCGGGATCGGGGGATCGGTCTTCAGACCCAGGAGGGTCCGGTAGCGGGCGTTCTCGTTGCGCAGCGCCAGGGCCACGTCACGCCACTGGCGCATCTCCTTGAGCTCGGCCTTGAGCCGGTGGTTTTCGGAGACGGCGAAGAAATAGCCCTTCACGGCGTCCACCCCGGCGCCGGTCCAGCGGCCAGGAGCCGAGAGGGCGTCTCCAACCGGCGTCATCACCCGGTCGGCGACGCCGCGCGTCGCGCCGTAGGCCTCGGCCCGGAAGGTCTCCCGGCGATCGGAGACGAGCACCGCGATCACGGCGACGGCCGCCACGACCACGGCGATCCCCGCCGTCCAGGTCAGCGGGACCTTGAGTTCACCGAGCGGAGACTCCCTTAGGGACACCTTGTGGCCTCGTCGTCAGCAGTCGCGGCAGCCCCCCGCCGCTCCACCACCGGAGCGTGAGTCGCGAGGTCCCTAGGCTAGCGTGGATTCGAGCACGCCCTTCATCCATTTCGGATGTTCGAGCACCTTGCCGCACCCCAGCGCGACGCAGGACAGCGGATCGTCGGCGACCGTCACGGGCAGGCCGGTGTGGTCGCGGATCTCGGCGTCCAGGCCGCGCAGCAGGGCGCCGCCGCCGGTGAGCATGATGCCCTTGTCAGCGATGTCGGAGGCGAGCTCCGGCGGGGTCGCTTCCAGCGCCATCTTCACCGCGTCGACGATCTGGCCGACCGGCTCGGAAAGCGCGTCCGAGGCCTGCTTCTCCGAGATGCGCACCTCGCGCGGCACGCCCTGCATCAGGTCGCGGCCCTTGACCTCGATGGACAGCCCCTCGCCGTCGGCCGGCGCCCGGGCCGTGCCGATCTCCTTCTTGATCCGCTCGGCGGTGGTTTCGCCGATCAGGAGGTTATGGTTGCGGCGCATGTAGCTGATGATCGCCTCGTCCATCTTGTCGCCGCCGACGCGGACCGAACGCGAATAGACGATGCCGGAGAGCGACAGCACGGCCACCTCGGTGGTGCCGCCGCCGATGTCGACGACCATCGAGCCGGTCGGCTCGTGGATCGGCAGGCCGGCGCCGATCGCCGCGGCCATGGGCTCGTCGATCAGGCCCACGCGGCGGCCGCCGGCGTTGAGGCAGCTGTCGTTGATGGCCCGGCGCTCCACGGCAGTGGCGCCGGACGGCACGCAGACGATCACCTTCGGGTTCACGAAGCCCTTCCGGTTGTGAACCTTGCGGATGAAGTACTTGATCATCTCCTCGGCGACTTCGAAGTCGGCGATGACGCCGTCGCGCATGGGGCGGATAGCCTCCATGTGCCCGGGCGTGCGGCCGAGCATCTGCTTGGCTTCGATACCCACCGCGTGGACCACCTTGCGGCCCCCCACGTTGCGCAGAGCCACCACGGAGGGCTCGTTGAGCACGATGCCCTTGCCCTTCATGTAGATGAGGGTGTTGGCGGTGCCGAGGTCGATGGCGATATCGTTGGAGATCGCGCCGAAGAGGGAAGAGATCATGCAGGGCCCTGACGACTAGGGGCTGGGGTCCGATTCCGCCGGGTTTTCGCAACGAGCCCGACGACGCCAATCACTGTGCGTCGAGTCGCTGTTTTGTCCGGCAGGCTTGTCGTCCCTGTGCCCTGCCCCATGGTCGAATTCAAGGCTTAAAGAGCGGTGTGCGCCCTCCCGTCGCGCGCGAGTTTTTTGACAGAGGTTCGCCTCTTAATCGCCATGATCCGGCGTTTCGGCAATTTCGCCGAGCAAAAGCTCCCGCGCCAGAGGCTGGGAGAGCAGTTCCGAGGCGCGCCCCGTCAACTTGAGCGATCCCTGGTCCAGTAAGGCGATGCGGTCGGCGAGCCGGGTCACCTCGTCGATGTCGTGACTGACCAGCAGCATGGGAATCGACAGGCCGTTGCGAAGCTCGGCGATCTCGGCGTGCAGGCGGGTCCGGGTGCGGCGATCCACCGCCGAGAACGGCTCGTCGAGCAGCAGGACCTTGGGATCGCGCGCCAGGGCGCGGGCGATCGCCACCCGCTGGCGCTGGCCGCCGGACAGTTCGGCCGGACGCCGATTCTCCAGGCCGTCGAGGTGCATGCGGCGAAGAAGCTCGGCGGCGCGCGGCTGCCGCTCCGTCGCGGGACAATGGCCGAGCGCCACCGCCACGTTGCCGAGCGCGGTCAGGTGCGGGAACAGGGCGTGTTCCTGGAAGACCAGCCCCACCGCCCGGCGGTGCGCCGGCAGGTCGATCCCCCCCGCGCTGTCGAACCAGGTCTCGCCGTCGACTGCGATGCGGCCGCCCCTCACCTTGGTCACGCCGGCGATGGCGCGCAGCAGGGTCGTCTTGCCGGCGCCGGACGGCCCCACGACCCCCAGGACCTCGCCGGGCGCGCAGGCCAGTTCGACCTCCAGCGGGATCGGCTGGGCCTGAGACAAATGGACGTGAAGACCCGGCTCAGCCACGGCGTGCGCCCACCCGGCTGGAGACGCCATGCACCACGGCGATGGCCAGGATCGAGAAGGCCAGCAGGGCGGCGCTCATCGCGCCCGCCGCGCCGAAGTCGAAGGCCTGCACACGATCGTAGATCGACAACGCCAGGGTCCGCGTCTGGCCCGGGATCGAGCCGCCGACCATCAGCACCACGCCGAACTCGCCCATAGTGTGGGCGAAGGTCAGGGCCAGGGCCGAGAGCACGCCCGGCCAGGCGAGCGGCAGTTCGATCCGCCAGAAGGTGGCCCAGGGCGAAAGTCCGCTGACCCAGGCGGCCTCCCGCACGTCGCTCGGCAGGGCTTCGAAGGCCCTCTGCATGGGCTGCACCGCAAAGGGCAGGTTGAAGATCAGGCTGGCGGCCAGCAGGCCGGCGAAACTGAAGGCCAGCGGGTGGCCGAAGGCCGCGCTCCAGGCGTTTCCGAGCCAGGAGCCGCCGCCGAACGCGGCCAGCAGATAGAAGCCGAGCACGGTGGGCGGCAGGACCAGCGGCGCGGCCACCGCCGCCTCGACCACGGGCCGGCCGGGAACGCGGCGGAAGGCCAGGGCGCGCGCCAGCACCAGCCCCAGCGGCACGAGCAGGACCACCGTCCAGGCGGCGAGCCTGAGAGAGACCCCGAAGGCGTCCCAGTCCATGCCCCCTGCCCCCATGCCAGCCGCAGTCACTTGGGGACGCTGAAGCCGTAGCGGGCGAGGATCGCCCGACCCTGCGGCCCCTGCAGGTATGCGTAGAAGGCCCTGGCCGTCGGCCCGGCGCCCTTGATCAGCGCCGCCCGCTGGCGAAGCGGGGCGTGCCACTCGGCCGGCAACAGCACGAAGCGGCCCTTGGCCTTCACCGCCGGCGTCAGCGCCAGCGACAGCGGAATGACGCCGCCCTCGGCCGCGCCGGAGGCGGCGAATTGCGTCGCCTGGGCCACGTTCTCGCCGAGGACGAGCTTGCCCTCGACGGCGCTCCACGCGCCGGCGTGCTGCAGCGCCTGGACCGCGGCGCGCCCATAGGGCGCGTGCTCCGGATTGGCGATGGCGAACTTCCGAAGTCGCCCGTCTGCGCTCGCCGCGATCAGGTCCTTCAGGGACCCGTCCGCCTTCAGCCGAGAGCCATAGGGGACAAAGAGCCCGATCCGCCCCACCGCATAGAGGGCGCCCGGGTCCTCGGTCCGGCCGGCCTGGGCGAGCCTCGCCACATAGGCCTCGTCGGCTGACAGGAACAACTGGAAGGGCGCCCCCGCCAGGATCTGCTGGGTGAAGGCGCCGGAGGAGCCGAACACCAGCTTCACGGGGCGATGGCTCTGGCGCTCGAACGCCGCCGCGACCTGCGGCAAGGCGCCGGAGAGGTCCGCCGCGGCGGCCACCACTGGCGCCGGCTCGGCGGCTCTGGCCGGAGCGCGGCCCGCGAGCTCGAGCGCCAGCGCCGCCAGCAGCATGGCGAAGGTCTTCATGGCCGCGAAGCTAGGGTCAGCGCCTTGGCGGCGCAATCGCGCTCAGCGCCTCGAAGTCCTCGTCCGAGAGGCGGATCGCGGCGGCGGCGACATTGTCCGTCAGGTGCGCCGGGTCGCGGGTGCCGGGAATGGGCAGCATCACGGGGCTGCGCCGCAGCAGCCAGGCGAGCGCCAACTGGGCCGGGGTCGCACCGTAGTTCGGCGCGATCCGGTGCAGGGTCTCGTTGGTCATCACGCTGCCCTGCCCCAGCGGATACCAGGGCATGAAGCCCACCCCATGCGCCTCGCACCAGTCGAGCACCGCTTCGGAGTGGCGGTTGGCCAGGTTGTAGAGGTTCTGCACGGTGGCCACCGGGAAATAGGCCTGGGCGGCCTCGATCTCCTCGATGCCCACTTCCGACAGCCCCACGTGACGGATCACCCCCTCGGCGCGGAGCCGGGCGATGGCGTCGAACTGGTCATGGATCGGCGTCTTCGGGTCGATCCGGTGAAGTTGCCACAGGTCGATGGTCTCGACGCCGAGGCGGCTGGCCGATTGCTTGGCGGAGGCGATCAGGTATTCCGGCCGACCGAGCGGGATCCAGGCATTGGGCCGCGGCCGGGCGTAGCCGCCCTTGGTGGCGATCACCAGGTCCTTCGGATAGGGCCGAAGGGCCTCGCGGATGGTCAGTTCGGAGACGTGCGGGCCGTAGGAGTCGGCGGTGTCGATGAGGTTCACGCCGAGGTCGGGCAGGCGCCGCAGGAGCTCGACCGCGCCGCGAGGCGCTTCGCCCCAGCCCTCGTCGCCGCACATCCAGTAGGCCCCAAATCCCAGCCGGTTGACGGTGAGATCGCCGCCGATGGTGAAATGGCCGCCCGCCGCCGCGTGAGGTTGCGCCATGGGATGAGCCTCCTTGTCGCCAGGGTTAGCAGCGTTCCCGACGCTGCTGCTACCCCAGAGCGGTGAGCGCCACCCCGCCCGCCGCCAGGGCGCCGCCGAGGAGCTGGCGAAGGCTGAGCTTCTCCTTGAAGAGCCGCCGCCCGGCCGCCGCGGCGATCGGCGCCTCGATGACGCCGACGGCGCGCACCGGCCCTGCCGGCGCCATGGCGAGCGCGCCGAACCAGCAGGCCGAGGCCGCCGCGCCGAAGAAGCCCGCTCCGAGCGACTGACGCCACGACTGGACCACGGCCCGCAGCGCGCCGGGCCGCCAGACGGCGAGCGCAGCCACCAGGATCAGCGACTGGATCGTCTGGGCCACGCACACCGCGGCGGTCGCCGAATAGAGCGGATGCGCCGGTTCCAGCGCCCGGCCAGCCTCACGGTATGCGTTGAGCGCCACGGCGAAGGCGGCGCCGGAGGCCAGGCCCATCAGCACGCCGAACCCTGCTCCCTCCATCTGCTCGCGGCGCGGCCAGGAGAGGATGGTCAGGCCCGCGCTGGTGACGGCGATGCCGATCCACGCGTGGGCGTCGAGCGCGTCGCCCAGCAGCAGCCAGCCGCCGATCGCCGCGAGCGGCAACGACGCCTGCTGCATCACAGTGGCGACGGCGAAGCCGGAGCGGCGCATGGCCACCAGCAGGGCGGCCGTGGCGCTCATCTGCGCCACCGCGCCGAGGGAGACGCTCAGCAGGAAGCGCGGCGAGATGCTCGGGGCCACGCGCCCCGCGAGCGTCGCGGCGATGGCGAAGATCGCCAACGAGAACGGCAGGCCGAACAGGAAGCGCACCAGCGTCGCGCCCCAGGGGCCGGCGTCGCCGACGAGGCCGCGCTGCAGCGCGTTGCGCGCCACCTGCAGCGGCGCGGCCGCTGCGGTCATGAAGATCCAGAGCATGTCCGTAAGCTCCGCCCCGCTTGCGCGGAGCGAGGGCTCAGAACCCGCTGGCGACCTTGCCGGGCGCGCTCTTCTCCTTGCGCGCCTGGAGGTTGTTGAGCGCGTTGACGTAGGCCTTGGCCGAGGCGGTTAGCGTATCGGTGTCGGCCGCTTGGCCCGTGGCGATGCGGCCGTCCTCCTCGAGACGGACGGAGACCTGCGCCTGGGCGTCGGTGCCCTCGGTCACCGCGTGCACCTGGAAGAGGCGCAGGATGGCCTCGTGCGGAACGGCGGCGCCGATGGCGTTGAACACCGCGTCGACCGGACCGTCGCCGGTCGCGTTGGCCGACTTCTCCTCGCCATCGATGGTCACCGTCAGGAAGGCCTCCTGCGGGCCCTCGGTGCCGGCGATCACGCGCAGGTGTTTCACCTGGATGCGGTCGGCGCCGGACGCCAGCGCGTCGTCCACCAGGGCGACGATGTCGTCGTCGAAGACGTGCTTCTTCTTGTCCGCCAGGTCCTTGAAGCGCTGGAAGGCCTCGTTCAGGGCGTTCTGACCCAGCTCGTAGCCCAGCTCCTTCAGCTTCTCGCGGAAGGCGTGGCGGCCGGAGTGCTTGCCCATCACGAGATTGCTCTCGATCTGGCCGACGTCCTCCGGCTTCATGATCTCGTAGGTCTCGGCGTTCTTCAGCATCCCGTCCTGGTGGATGCCGCTCTCGTGGGCGAAGGCGTTCTTGCCGACGATCGCCTTGTTGAACTGCACCGGGAAGCCGGTGATGGCCGAGACGTAGCGGCTGGCGCGGGTGATGTGCTGAGTGTCGACGCCGGTCTCGAAGGGCAGCTTGTCGCCGCGTACCTTGAGCGCCATGACGATCTCTTCCAGCGCCGCATTGCCCGCGCGCTCGCCGATGCCGTTGACCGCGCACTCGATCTGACGCGCCCCGCCCTGGACGCCGGCGATGGAGTTGGCGACCGCCAGGCCGAGGTCGTTGTGGCAGTGGGTGGAGAAGATCACCCCGTCGGCGCCCGGCACGTTGGCGATCACGTCGCGGAACAGGTCCGCGTATTCGCTGGGATAGCTGTAGCCGACGGTGTCGGGCAGGTTGATGGTCGTGGCGCCGGCCTTGATGGCGGCCTCCACGCAGCGCAGCAGGAAGTCGCGCTCGGTGCGGGTGGCGTCCTCGGCCGACCACTCCACGTCGTCGGTCCAGTTGCGCGCGTGGCTCACCGACCGGGTGACCATCTCCAGCACCTGCTCCGGCTCCATCTGCAGCTTCCACTTCATGTGGACGGGGCTGGTCGAGATGAAGGTGTGGATGCGGCCGCGCTTGGCCTTCTTGATGGCCTCGCCGCAGCGCTCGATGTCCGCCTGGCCGGCGCGCGCCAAGCCGCAGACGACGCTCTCGGTGACGATCTCGGAGATCTGCCGCACGGCCTCGAAGTCGCCGTTCGAGGCGATCGGGAAGCCGGCCTCGATGACGTCGACCTTCATCTCCTCGAGGATCTTCGCCAGCTCCAGCTTCTCTTCCAGCGACATGGAGGCGCCGGGCGACTGCTCGCCGTCGCGCATGGTGGTGTCGAAGATGATGACGCGGTCGCGCTTTTCAGCGGCGGAATCGGTGACGGACATGGATTTCAAATCTCTTCGCGGGGTTCAGGACAGTCGGGCGGGGGTGAAATCCCCTGAGCGCCCGGCCGCGAAGACGCGCAGCCTGTTAAGGCGCCCAGGGGCTGCTAAGCCCCAGCTCGAGAAGAAGCAGGCTGTCCAAGCGCGTGCGCATAGTTGTCCGTGTAACCAAATGGGCCCTGCCCCGCAAGCTTATTGCGCGGCGCGCGGCAAATCGCGCGTTCCGCGCAACAATCAACCACCGATAGCGACTTCGCCGAAGGGCGCGGCGGCCTCTTCGGCCAGCACCTTGGCGACGGCGGGACGGGCGCGGACCCGCTCGCGGTGGTCGAAGACCTTGGGGAATCGGCGGGGATCCACCCCGTCGTCCTCCAGCCAGTCGGCGATCGTGAAGAGATAGGCGTCGCAGATCGAATAGGCCTCGCCGAGCACCCACGGCCCGCGCAGGAACTCGTCCTCGATGAGCTGGAAGCAGGCGCCGACCGTCTCCGGGACCTTGCGGCGCATGTCGGCGAAGGAGCTCTCCTCGTCGGCCCAGCGGTAGCCGCGGTGGCGGTGAGCGTGGGCCACGTGGACGGTGGAGCAGAGATAGCTGTTGAACGACTGCGCCTGGGCGAAGGCCCAGGGGTCGGTCGGGGCGAGCGCCGCCTGCGGGAAGGCCTGGGCGATCCAGGCGAGGATGGCCGGCGTCTCAGTCAGCACGCCGCGCTCGGTCACCAGGGCCGGCACCCGGGCCTTCGGGTTGATCGCGAGGTATTCCGGCCGCCCCTGCACCCCGCTGCGGGTGTCGATGCGGATCGCCTCGTAGTCGGCGCCGGCCTCTTCGAGGGCGATGTGCGAGGCCAGGCTGCAGGCGCCGAGGTTGTAGAACAGCTTGATCATGGTTCGACCCCCTCGCGCCGCTTCAGCCAGATCCGCGCGAACCAGCCGATGCCCAGCCAGATGGCCACCACCGCGCCCAGCGCCAAGAGGTGGCCGGCGTCACCCTCGCCGCGCATCACCCGCGCCAGCGAGTTTCCGGCGAAGCAGGTCAGGGCGATCTTCGGCACGATGCCGATGCCGGTCCCGAAGGTGAAATCCAGCACTCGCATGGGCGTCACGCCCGCCGCCATATTGACGACGATGAACGGCGCGGAGGGCACCAGGCGGACGATCAGGCTGGCGAAGAAGCCGTTGCGTCCGACCAGCTCCATGAACTGCTTCAGTCCCTCGCCCGAGAAGGTGGACAGCGTCCGGGCGCCGGCGAGGCGGCCGAGGTAGAAGCCGACCAGCGAGGAGACCATGGTGCCGATCCAGCTGTAGGCGAAGCCGGTCAGCGGCCCGAAGGCCACCACCGCCGCGGCGATCAGCATGAACTGCGGCACACCGACGAAGGCGAGGATGGCGAAGGCCGCCACGGCCACCGGCAGCGCCCAGGGGCCACTCGCCGCGCCCAGCCAATGCTCGACGGTCGCCTCGCCGTTGAAGCCCAGCACCTGGGCCCCGAACAGGAAGACCAGTCCAACCCCGCCGAACAGCACGAAGGAGACGAGCAGCGCCCGCCACGCCTTGGCGTCCATGTTCGAGAGGAAGGCGAAGAGCCGGCGCATGGGCGCTGAGGTCGCCTGTTCGGGGGGACGGGTCAAGCTGAGCCCGGATATTGCGTCTTTTTAAGTTGCGTAATTATGAAACGTCCCCATATCGCCGGTCTCAGAGGGACGTTCAGGACCGCGGGGGACTCAAGAGTGACCGCCTACAGCTTCGAGACCATCACCGCCGACGAGGCGCTCAATATCCAGACGGGGGACTATCTGACCCTCCACAGCGGGCCGGCGGCCCGGGCCGTGGTCAGGTATCTGGCCGCGACGCCCGACCTGCCCGCCCGTATCGAGCTCAGCGTCGGAGAGCGGACGGTCGTGTTCGGGCAGAACCTGGCGGGCCTTTCCCTGCGCGGAGCCCTGGACGTGACAGACGGCTCGCGGCTCGTCATCGGCGATGCGGATCGCCAGTCGACCGGCGGCACCTTGGGGCACGACGCCCTCTATGGCGGCGAGGGCCACGACATCGTCCACGGCCTTGCCGGCGACGACCGGGTGCAGGGCAACGCCGGCAACGACACCCTCTACGGCGACGGCGGGGCCGACACGATCTCCGGCGGCCAGGGCGACGACCGCATCGAGCTCGGCGCCACGGGCGACCTCCACGGCGGCTGGGCCCACGGCAACAAGGGCGATGACCAGCTCTACGGCGGCGCGGGGAACGACACCCTGCTCGGCGGCCAGGGCGATGACGCCATCACCGGCCGCGAGGGCGACGACTACATCAGCGGCGACCTCGGCAACGACGTGCTGTTCGGGGGCGCCGGGAACGACACGATCCACGGCGGCGACGGCGACGACGAGATCAAGACCAGCGGTGGCGACGACGTGGTCGACGCCGGCCGCGGCGACGACATCGTCACCATCACCGGCTCGGGGACCACCTATGTCGACGGCGGCGACGGCGTCGACCGCATCGTCATCGCCGGCGACGGCAAGGACGTCGTCCTCGGCGGCGCCTGGGCCGACATCTTCGAGATTCACGCCAGCGTCCCGCCGCCCAGCGATCCCACCCACTGGGACGAGATCCGCGACTGGAGCGCCGACGAGCACCTGCTCTTCGCCCAGGTCCACGCCGTCGCCGACATCCTGCCGCGCAGCTACTCCGAGTTCGTCGCGGCCGACTTCCCCGAGGCCTATCGCATCGCCAACGAGCACATCGCCGCGACGGGCGCGATCTATGTGGCGGCCCAGGTCGGCGGGAACGTCTTTGTGTTCGCCGACACCGACGGCAATGCCGCCAACGGCGCCGACGCCGGGGTGATGCTGGCGGGCCGCACCCTGTTCGACATCGCCCTCTCCAACTTCCTCTGAGGCGACGAGGGTTTGCCCGGGGGGAGCCTTAGGGCTAAATCCCCGGCCATCCGAAAACCCAGCAGGGAGTTCTCCCCGTCATGTCGCTGCAGTCCGCCGCTCTTTCGCGCGTCAAGCCGTCCGCCACCCTGGCGGCGGATCAGAAAGCGCGCGAGCTGAAAGCGCAGGGCCGCGACGTGATTTCGCTGGCCGCGGGCGAGCCCGACTTCGACACGCCGGACAACATCAAGGAAGCCGCCATCAAGGCGATCCGCGACGGCAAGACGAAGTACACCAACGTCGACGGCATTCCGGAGCTGAAGGAAGCCATCTGCGCCAAGTTCCAGCGCGAGAACGGCCTCAGCTACAAGCCGAGCCAGGTGAACGTCTCGCCGGGCGGCAAGCCGGTGATCTGGAACGCCATGCTGGCGACCCTGAACCCCGGCGACGAGGTCATCGTGCCCACCCCCTACTGGGTGAGCTACTGGGACATCGTGCTGCTAGCCGGCGGCGAGCCGAAGGCCGTGGTGACCTCGGCCGAGACCGGCTTCAAGGTCGGCCCGGCCGAGCTCGAGGCGGCGATCACGCCCAAGACCCGCTGGATCATCCTGAACTCGCCGTCGAACCCGTCGGGCGCGGCCTACACCAAGGCCGAGATGCGGGCGTTGGCCGACGTGCTGCTGCGCCACCCGCACGTGTGGATCCTCACCGACGACATGTACGAGCACCTGGTGTTCGACGACTTCGAATACTGGACCATCGCCCAGGTGGAGCCGGCGCTCTACGACCGCACCCTGACCATGAACGGGGTCTCCAAGGCCTACGCCATGACCGGCTGGCGGATCGGCTATGCGGCTGGGCCCGAGCCGCTGATCAAGCTGATGGCCAAGGTCATGAGCCAGACGACGTCCAACCCCTCCTCCATCTCGCAGTGGGCGGCGGTCGAGGCCCTGAACGGGCCGCAGGACTTCATCAAGCCGAACCAGAAGCTGTTCCAGGAGCGCCGCGACCTGGTGGTCTCGATGCTCAACCAAGCGAGCGGCATCCAGTGCCCGACGCCGGAAGGCGCCTTCTACGTCTACCCGTCCGTTAAGGGGCTGCTCGGCAAGACCGCCCCGTCGGGCAAGGTCATCCAGTCGGACGAGGACTTCGCCGTCGAGCTGCTGGAGACCGAGGGCGTCTCGGTGGTGTTCGGCGCGGCCTTCGGCCTCTCGCCACACTTCCGGATCAGCTACGCCACGGCGAACTCGGTCCTCGAGGACGCCTGCACGCGCATCCAGCGCTTCTGCGGCCAGTTGAAGTAGGTCCTTGCAATGTCCCTCCCCCTTCCCGGGGGAGGGAAACTAGCCTCAGTGCTTTTCGCGCCAGGCGTCCTTGGCGGCGTCCTTGGTCATGTTCAGGCAGACCTTGTCGCCGTCGATACGGTCGATCCAGCTCATCGGGATCATGTGGTGCTTGAAGCCGGCGGCGAGGTCCATCTTGGACAGCTCGATCTCGTCGCCCATGACATGGTCGACGCGGCCCACGTGGCCACCGTCCGAGCCAACCACTTCCATGTGCTCGCGGATTTGCGAAGATTGAATCATGCTTCGTCTCCTTGGATGCTGAGCCCGAACAACCCGCCGCGCTGGGCCCAGGTTTCGCCCGCGAAGAGGTCGCCATGGTCGAACTGATCAACCTGAACAAGGCGCGCAAGGCGAAGGCGGCAGCCGAGGCCAGGACCAAGGCCGCCGAGAACCGGGTGAAGTTCGGCCGCAGCAAGCTAGAGAAGCAGGTGTCAAAGCTCGAGGCCGAGCGCGCGCGCCGGGCGCATGACCAGGCGAAGCGGGACGACTGACCTTTGCCGGGCCTTCGCAAACGATCGGTCCTGCTCTCGGGCCACGCGACCTCCATCGCCCTCGAGCCGGAGTTCTGGGCGGTGCTCGACGAGATGGCCGCCGCCGAGGGCGCGAGCCTGGCGGGGCTGATCGGGCGCATCGACGACGCCCGCGGGGACAGCGGCCTGGCCTCGGCCTGCCGGCTGGCGGCCCTCGCCTTCCTGCGCAGCCGCTGACCCTCGCAAGCTGAAGCTTGCGCCCCCATCTTGGTCGGCAGAGGGCTTCTTGGGGGGAGCACGCCGATGGACGTCGTCAGCCTGCCGCAGACCGGCGGATGCTACTGCGGAGCGATCCGCTATTCGCTGAACGCGGCCCCGCTGCTGGCCTACGCCTGCCACTGCCATGACTGCCAGACCCGCTCGGGCTCGGCGTTCGGGCTGACGGTGGTGGTGCGCTCCGCCGACGTGACGGTGAGCGGCGAGCCCGAGGTGGTGCGACTGGCCAATCCGTCCGGCCTGGCGATCGACCACAACATGTGCCCGCACTGCCGGCTGCGGGTGTTCGCGGTCAATCCCAAGACGGCCGACTACATGAGCCTGCGCGCCGGCACGCTGGACGACGCGAGCTGGGTGCGGCCCGTCGCCCAGACCTGGGTCGAGAGCGCCATCCCCTGGGCGGTGATCCCCGGCGTGCGCGCGGTCGCGCCCGAGGATTTCGACTTCGTCCGCCTGGGCCGCGAATGGGCCGCGACCGCCCCGCGGTTCGAGCCGGCCTAGGCGAGCGCCCGCTTCAGCATCTCCATGGCCGCGGCCGCGAAGGCGCGCATGTTGCCGGCCCGGTCGGTCTCGCCGGTCTCGATGGTGATCGCCGCCTCGACGGGACCCGAGATGGCGACGCAGGTGTGCCCGGCCGCGTCGCCGTAGGGGTTGCCGGTCGGTCCGGCCGCGCCGGTCTCGCTGATCCCCCAAGTGGCGCCGAACCGCTCGCGCGCCGTGCGCGCCAGGAGCAGGGCGTAGGGCTCGCTGGCCGAGCGCATGCCCTCCACCGCCTCGCGCGGCAGGTCCATCAGCAGCACACGGGCCTTGGCCGTGTACACCACCGCACCGCCCAGGAAATATTTCGATGCGCCCGGCACGCTGAGCAGCGCCGCCGAGATCAGGCCGCCGGACGAGCTCTCCGCCACGGAAATCGTCTCGCCGCGATCCTTCAGGCGCTCACCGATCTCCGCCGCCAGCGCTTCCAGTTCCTCCACGCGTCCCCTCCGTTCGGTATTGGCTTCAGCGCCCTTCGGCGCCCATGATGACGGCCAATTACAGCGAATGTCATTTTCAGGGAGGATATTTCATGGACGCCCAGTCGCAGTGGACGGGCCTGGACGCGAAGCGCCTGGAGCGCATCGGCGACCATCTCGAGCGGAACTACATCCAGAAGGGCAAGATCGCCGGCTGTCAGGTGAGCGTCGCCCGCCACGGCCATCTCGCCTATTTCAAGAACTTCGGGATGATGGACCTGGAGCGGGCCAAGCCCACCCAGGACGACACCATCTACCGCATCTATTCGATGACCAAGCCGATCACCTCGGTCGCGCTGATGACCCTCTACGAGCAGGGCTATTTCCAGCTGAACGACCCGGTGAGCCGCTTCGTGCCCTCGTGGAAGGAGCATCGGGTCTGGAGCTCCGGCGAAGGCGACATGATGCAGACCGAGCCGGCGCACCGGCCCGTGAGCTTCCGCGACGTGCTCTCGCACATGGCTGGCCTGACCTACGGCGGCGGGCTGCCGGGCGTGGGCATCCAGCACCCCATCGACCGTATCTACCGCGAGCTGAAGGTCCGCTCGGTGGGCGGGGCCGACACCATGCAGCAGTTCATGGACAAGCTCGGCCAGGTGCCGCTGCGCTACCAGCCGGGTACGGCCTGGATGTACTCGCTGGCGACCGACGTCTGCGGCGCCCTCGTCGAGATCATCTCGGGCAAGCCGTTCGCCCAGTACCTGCAGGAGACCATCTTCGAGCCGCTCGGCATGACCGACACCGCCTTCCAGGTCGCACCGGAGAAGGTCGAGCGCTTCGCCGCCAACTATCAGCGCGGCCCGGACAAGAAGCTCAAGCTGATCGACGATCCGCAGACCAGCGACTTCACCAAGGAGCCCGGCTTCAAGTCCGGCGGCGGCGGCCTCACCGGCACGAGCGCCGACTACATGCGCTTCTGCGAGATGCTGCGCCGGGGCGGCGAGCTCGACGGCCACCGGGTGCTGGGCCCGCGGACCATCGAGCTGATGCACATGAACCACCTGCCGGACGACAAGGACCTGACGCAGACCGCGCTCGGCTCCTTCTCCGAGACGGCCAACGAGGGCGTCGGTTTCGGCCTGGGCTTCGCCTCGACCAAGGGCCAGGTGCAGACCGGGACCCTCGGCGCCGGCGACTACTACTGGGGCGGCGCCGCCTCGACCATCTTCTGGGTCGATCCCAAGGAAGACCTGTCGGTGGTGTTCATGACCCAGCTGATGCCGTCGGGGACCTTCAACTTCCGCGGCCAGCTGAAGAGCATCGTCTACTCCAGCATCATCGACTGACAGCGTGTGGCCCTGCTGACACGCGCTGTCAGCAGGGCTCCGCTACATAGGGCGCATGAACGCCCACCTCCTCTCCCTGGCCACCCTGTTCCTGGTCACCGTCGCCACCTGCGCGATCCCCGGACCGAACAACTTCATGCTGATGCGGCTCGGCATGCGGCGCGGCCGCGCCGTGGCCATGGCGGCCGGCCTGGGGACCACCCTCTCCTGCATCGTCTGGTGCGCCGCCGCGGCGCTTGGCCTGGCGGCCCTGCTCGCGGCCGCGCCCTGGCTCTACAAGTTCCTGCGCATCGGCGGCGGGCTCTACCTGCTCTGGTTCGCGATCGCCATCTGGCGCGCCCGGCCGGAAGGGCCAGGCGTCGAGAGCGAGGCGGTGGGCGGCACGCGCTTCGGGCCGGCCTTCTGGCAGGGCTTCGCGATCAACATGACCAACCCGAAGTCGGTGCTCTACTTCGCCTCGATCTTCTCGGCCTATGTGGGGCCGAACACCCCGCTCTGGGTCCACGCCGCGGCGGTGGTCATCGTGGTCGTCACCTGCCAGCTCTGGCAGGTGGCCATGGCCTTCCTGTTCTCGGCGCGCCGCGCGGCGGCCGCCTACGCCCGCGCCCAGCGCCCGCTCGACCGCGCCGCGGCGGTGCTGATGGGCGGCTTTGGCCTCGGCCTCTTGTTCGCCGGGGAATGACGGGCGTATAGCGCCCCCATGCCCATGCCCATCGAAGCCCTGGAAGCCGCCCTCCGCGAAGGCTTCCCCGACGCCCAGATCGAGGTCCAGGACCTCGCCGGCGACGGCGACCACTACAAGGCCCGCATCGTCTCGCCCGCGTTCAAGGGCCTGCCGCGGGTGAAACAGCACCAGCTTGTCTATGCCGCCCTCAAGGGACGCGTCGGCGGAGAGCTGCACGCCCTCGCGCTGGAGACCTCCGCCCCCGCCTGAGCCCACACGCCCGTCCACGCGCGTCCAGATGGCGCGCTTGACCCAGGGGGCGCCGCTCCCTAGCTCTTGGCCTGAAAGTTCCCGCCGAAAGGGCGACCCATGACCGACGCTGCGACCGCCAACCCCGTCCACGACTTCATCCGCCAGGCCGTGACCGAGAACCCCGTCGTCCTGTTCATGAAGGGCGAGCCGGACCAGCCGCGCTGCGGCTTTTCGGGCGTGGTGGTGCAGATCCTCGACCATCTCGGCGTCGAGTACGTCGGCGTCGACGTGCTGCAGTCCGAGGCGATCCGCGAGGGGATCAAGAGCTATTCCGACTGGCCGACCATCCCGCAGCTCTATGTGAAGGGCGAGTTCGTCGGCGGCGCCGACATCGTCCGCGAGATGTTCTCGACCGGCGAACTCAAGCCGTTCCTGGAAGAGCAAGGCGTGCTGGCGGCTTGAGCCGTCTTCTAGAGCCGCCGGAGGGGCGTCAGGTCTTCGAGACGACCTTCACGCCCAAGCCTGCCGACATCGACGAGAATGGTCATGTGAACAACGTGGTCTATCTCGACTGGGCCCAGCAGCTGGCAATCGCCCACTGGCGCTCGCGCGCGCTGGCGCAAGACCAGGCGGACTTCGCGTGGGTGGCGCTGCGCCACGAGGTCGATTACCGCCGCCCGCTGCTGCCGGCCGAGACCGCCCAGGCGCGGACCTGGGTCTCCGACAACACCGAGGGCCCGCGCTTCGACCGCTTCGTGCGCATCGACGGGCCGGACGGCGCCATGTGCGCCCAGGTGCGCACAGTCTGGTGCCTGGTCGAGAAGGCCACGGGGCGTCCCAAGCGCGTGCCGCGCCACATGGTCGAGATGTTCATCTGACCTCCGAGGCGTGAACCAAGAGGGCAGGCGGGTGGTTTGAGCTGCAGCTTCCACCAAAACTGCTGATTGTGACCCTCCAAGACCTCATCAACGGCCTCCAGGCGCACCTTGCCTGGGCGCCGCCCTGGACTCTCAGCGTCGCCGTCGCGGCCGTCGCGCTGGGCCTGGTCCAGCTCGTCTATGGCGGCATCGTGCGCGCAGTGCGCCGCACCGTCGGCGAGAAGAACATCTTCTGGCGCTCGCTCCTGGTGCGCACCCGGGGCCCGGGACGCCTCGCGCTGATCATCTTCGCCCTGAGCTGGTCGGTGCACGCCGCGCCCTTCCCGCCCAGCCAGGGCGCCACCATCCAGCACGGCCTGCTGATCGCTTTCATCGTGCTGGTGGGCTGGGTGGTGCTGACCGCCCTTGACATCGGCGCGGCGATCTACATGCGGCGCTACCGCGTCGACGAGACCGACAACCTCTTGGCCCGCAAGCACCTGACGCAGATCCGCATCCTGCGCCGGGCGCTCGCGACCCTGGTGGTGGTGCTGACCGCCGCCATGGCCCTGATGACCATCCCGGCCGTGCGCCAGGTGGGCGTCAGCCTGCTGGCGGCCGGCGGGGCGGCCGGCATCATCGTCGGTCTCGCCCTGCAGCCGGTGCTGTCCAACCTCATCGCCGGGGTGCAGATCGCCCTCACCCAGCCGATCCGCATCGACGACGGCGTCTTCATCCAGAACGAGTACGGCCGGGTCGAGGAGATCAACGCCACCTATGTGGTGATCCGCCTCTGGGACGACCGGCGGATGATCGTGCCGCTGAAGTACTTCCTCGATCAACCGTTCCAGAACTGGACGCGGGAGTCGGCGGACCGGCAGGGCGGCGTGACCTTCCTGCTCGACTACCGTCTGCCGATCGGGCCGGTGCGCGAACGGTTCGAGGAGGTGGTGAAGGCCTCCCCCCTCTGGGACGGCAATGTGGCCAGGCTGCAGGTCACCGACGCCCGCGAGAACGTCGTCGAGGTCCGTGGCCTTGTCAGCGCCGCCACGCCCGACCAGCTGTTCGACCTGCGCTGCGAGGTGCGCGAGAAGGTGCTCGACTGGATCCGTCTGGAGTTTCCCGAGGCCGTCCACCGCGTCGGCGTGGAGTTCAGCCCCGAGCAGGCCGAGGCGATCCGCTCACGCTCCGGGCCCGGTCCAGGGGACCAGCGGGTTCAATAGGAAGACCGGCGTCCGCGGCTTCAGGCCAAGCTCGGCCCAGCTGAAGGTGAGCTCCTGCCGGCCCATGGCGAACGACTTGCAGGTGTCGATCCGCTTGCGGCCGAAGGCGAGGGTCACGGCCTCACCCCTCGGCTCCACGTAGAAGGCGAAGTCCTCCTTGGCCGTGCAGCCGTTGGAGGAGACCTGGATGGTCAGGGCGTCGCGGCCGGCGAGGGCGAGGTAGAGCGGCTCGAGTTCCTGCAGCGCCGAACCGGGCGGAGCCTGGATCTTCGGCGGCGGCAGGGAGGCGCAGCCGGCCAGGGCGAGCGCCGCGATCAGGAAGACACGCCGGTTCATCGTCCCACTCCGCCACAGGGCGCGGGCCGGGGAAAGGCCCCGGCGCGGGCCGGGGCGATTTTTCACCGCCCGCACGCCATGCGCGAGGCGCGCGGCCGGCGCGCCCACAATGAGTAGGCGGACGGGCGATCTGGCCGAACTGAGGGATGGCGCGGTTGCGCGAGATCAAACCCGACGCCGGCGATCGCCCGAGCCTGTGGCGCGTGAGGCCGACTTCATGGGGGGCAGGCGGTCTCCGCCAACCTTGACAGGAGACCATTCAATGGCCCGCCCGATACCCACGATCAACGGCACCATCGACGACGACCTCATCTACGGCGACGACGCCAAGGGGCGCCCCGGCGCCCAGATCATCAACGGCCTGGCCGGCAACGACACGATCTATGGCGACACCGACATCCTCGCCAGGAAGAGCGCCGGGGGCGCGGATCAGATCTATGGCGGTGACGGCGACGACACCATCTTCGGCGACGCGAACACCCTGTCGGGCAGCGCGCACGGCGGCGCCGACCTGATCCACGGCGACGCCGGCACGGACGTCCTCTACGGCGACGCCAACCAGCTGCACGACAGCGCCGTCGGGGGCGGCGACACCCTCTCGGGCGGGGCCGGCCAGGAAAGCGATCTCTACGGCGATGCCGACTGGATGGACGGCGTCAGCCGCGGCGGCGCCGACCTGCTCCTCAGCGATGACGGCGGTTCGGAGCAGGCGTGCTTCCTCGTGGGCGACGCCTACGATCTCTGGGACACCGCGCAGGGCGGCAGCGACACCCTCACCGCCACCACCACCGGCACATACAGCTACGTCTATCTCGTGGGGGACGCCGAGTACCTCTACGGGCGCGGGGGCGACGACGTCCTGACCGCCCAGCTCACCGACCCGACATCGCACGCCGAAATGGTCGGTGACGGCGACTACATGCTGAGCGGCGGCGACGACACCCTGCCAGGGACCGGCGGCAACGATACGCTCACGGCCACCGGAAGCGGATCGACCAACATGTATGGCGACGCCTTCCAGATGGATGGACATGGGGGAAATGACATCCTCAACGGCGGCGACGGCCAGGACAACCTCTATGGCGACGGCTGGCTCATGTATGGCGACGTCACCGGCGGCTCCGACACGCTGAACGGCGGAGGCGGCGCGGACGATCTCTATGGCGGACCCGGCGACGACCGGTTCGTCTACGGGACGGGCGGCGGCGTCGACTCGATCTGGGACTTCAACATGGGCAACTCGGGGGTCGGGAGCAGCACGGCCGAACACGACGTCATCGACCTCACCGCCTTTGCGACCAGCTGGAGCGGCCTCGCCGGCAAGGTCTTCGCCTACGACGCCGACTCCAACGGCTCGCAGGAGAGCACCGTCGTCCTGTTGGGCGACACAGACTACATCGTCGTCCACAACGTCACGAGCCTGACCGCCAGCGACTTCGTCTTCTAGGCGGGCACAAGAAAAAGGCCCCGGATCGCTCCGGGGCCTTTGATCTTCTGGAGTTCGGCGCCGGTTAGGACGCGTAGAACTCGACCACCAGGTTCGGCTCCATCTTCACCGGATACGGCACTTCGGCCAGTTCCGGCGCGCGGACGAAGGTGGCCGCCATGCTCTTGGCGTCGACGGTGATGTAGTCGGGGTGGTCACGCTCCACCGACTGCAGGGCCTCGAGCACCAGGGCCATGTTGCGCGAACGCTCGCGCACCTGGACCACGTCACCCGGCTTCACACGGTAGGACGGGATGTTGACGCGCTTGCCGTTCACCAGCACGTGGCCGTGGTTGACGAACTGGCGGGCGGCGAAGGGGGTCGGCACGAACTTGGCGCGGTAGACCACCGCGTCCAGGCGGCTCTCGAGCAGGGCGATCAGGTTCTCGGAGGTGTTGCCCTTGCGGCGCGCGGCCTCTTCGTAGATCCGGCTGAACTGCTTCTCGGTCAGGTTGCCGTAGTAGCCCTTCAGCTTCTGCTTGGCGCGCAGCTGCAGGCCGAAGTCGGAGACCTTGGACTTGCGGCGCTGGCCATGCTGGCCGGGGCCGTAGGCGCGCTTGTTGATCGGGGACTTCGGGCGACCCCAGATGTTTTCGCCCATCCGGCGGTCGAGCTTGTACTTGGCGCTATGGCGCTTGGACATCAGTCACTCTCTATCCGACACGAGCCGGCGCTTCCGAGATGGAGGCGCGATTTCAACGGCGGCTTCGCATCACCCGTCATAGCTTCCTGACCGCACGGGCAGGCCCGGCGGCTGGAAGGCGGGGTGTATGCCCACCGCGATCCGAGGAGTCAAGTTCAGGGCAGGCTTCAGGCGGTCGGCAGCGAGCCGTGGAACAGCCGCCACAACCACTTGCCGCCGTGCAGTTCGAGCACGCCGGTCAGGCAGTAGGGCTGGCGGGTGTCGCCGTCCGCGCCGTGCAGCACGGCCTCGCCCTCGGCGTGGAGCCAGGCCACCGGTCCATGGACCGAGACCTCGACCTCGCGCCAGGCGAAGCTGAGCGTGTCGGGGCGGGCGAAGAACTCGCGGAAATGGACCTCCAGCTGGGCCCGGCCGCGGGCGCGGTCCTTGGCCACCGGCGCCACGAGCACCGTGTCCTCGTTGCCTGTGAACTCGTCGAGGATCGCCATGTCGCGCTTCGACAAGAGCTCGTTCAGCCGGATCAGCGCCCGGCGCACGCCGCGCTCGGCGGTGCGCTGCGGCGGCGCGGCCAGCATCGGCGCCAGGCTTCCCACCAGGAGCAGGGCCGCACCGGCGGCGAGGGATCGGTTCGAAACGCCCATCAGTCCTCCAAACTAGGCCACCTGAAATTAGGCGACCCCGGTGCGATCCGCCAGCAACCGCGCGGCTTCCCTGGCTTCGCGCCACCAGCGGCGGACCATCTCTTCCGCGCCGCCCGGACGCGCAAGCTTCACGCCCTGGCCGGCCCACAGCGCCATCGCCTCCGCATCGCCCGCCTTGGCGGCGGCGGCGCGCAGCGGCTGGGTCAGCCGGTTCTGCACCGGATAGGCCGGCACATCCCGCTCCATCGAACGCATATCGCGCATGAATCGGTTCTCGATGCCGCGTGCGTAGCGGCCCGAGAAGGCGCGAGTGAGGCGGGTCGGATCGTCGGGCGCCGCCTCGATGGCGGCGCGCCAGAGCGGATGGCTGGTGGCCTCCTCGCTGAGCAGGAAGGCCGTGCCCATCTGTGCGGCCTTGGCGCCGAGCGCGAGGACGGCCGCCAGGCCCCGCCCGTCCATGATCCCGCCCGCGGCGATCACCGGCAGCTCTACGGCGGCGATGATGGCGGCGGTCAGCGGCAGGGCGCCCACCAGGCTCTCCTCGATGTCGGCGAGGAAGTTGCCCCGGTGCCCGCCGGCATCCATGCCCTGGGCGACGATCCCGTCGGCCCCGACCTGCGCCCACGCCCGCGCCTCCGCGACGGTGTTGGCGGTCCCGAGCACGTAGGTCCCGCCGTCATGCAGGGCCTCGACCTGGGCCCGGCTCAGGGCTCCGAAGGTGAAGGAGGCGATGGGCGGCGCGGCGCGGGTGAGGGCTGCGAGCTGGCCCTCGAAATCGGGCGCGAAGCTGTTGGGATGCTCCGGCAGGGGCGCGCCCACCTTGTCATACCAGGGCCGGAGCCGCGCCAGGGCGGCGTCGAGCGTCTCCGCCGATGCGCTCGCACGCTCGGGCAGGACGAACAGATTGACGGCGAAGGGCGCATCCCCGGCCTGGGCGCGGAGAGCCTCGATCGCCGGCTCGATGTCCTCCGGCGCGTGGGAGGAGACCGGGAAGGAGCCGAGCGCCCCGGCGCGGCAGGCGGCCAGGGCCAGGCGCTCGTCGTGCGCCCCAAGCATCGGGGCCTGGATGATCGGAATCGGCAGATCGTCGAGCAGCTTGGCGAGGCTCATTCGCCCTCCTTGCCGGCTTTGCGGGCGAGCTTTTCCAGGACCTTGCCGCGGCCCCGCGACAGGGCGGTGACCACGCCGCGCAGGGTGCGCACCTCCTGATCGGTGAAATGGGCCCGCGACAGGGCCGAGCGGAGGTTGTGGATCATGGCCGGGGTCTTCTCCGGCGGATGGAAGAAGCCGGCCGTCTCCAGCTCGCGCTCCAGGTGTTCGAAGAGGCCCATCATCGCCGCGCGGTCGGCCGGTGGATCGCCCTCCCGGAAGTTCGCCGGCGGCGCGTCGAGCACCGTCAGCCGCCACTCGTAGGCGTTGATGGCGACCGCCTGGGCGAGGTTCAGCGAGCGGAACAGCGGATCGATCGGCACCGTCACCACCGCCTGGCAGAGCGCGATGTCGGAGGTCTCCAGCCCCGCCCGCTCGCCGCCGAACACGAGGCCGACGCCCTGCCCTTCCCGCGACGCCTGCGAGAGGTGCGCGGCCGCCTCGCGGGGCGTGTGCACCGGCAGCCGCAGCTCCCGCGGCCGGGCCGTGGTGGCGTAGACCAGCTTCAGGTCGGCGATGGCGTCCGCCACGCTGTCGAACACCCGCGCCGCGTTCAGCGGCCAGTCGGCGCCGGACGCCGAGGCCCAGGCCCGCTCCTGCGGCCAGCCTCTCTGCGGGTTCACCAGGCGCAGGTCGGAGAGCCCGAAGTTGGCCATCACGCGGGCCGCCGCGCCGATGTTCTCCGGCATCTGCGACGCCACGAGGATGATGGCCGGAGCCTTTGGGGAAGCTTGGGGCGAAACCTTGGAAGACGCGTCTGACATGCCCGCTTTTGACCGTTCTGGACCCCCGAAGGCAACGACTTGCTTCCGCCGCGGCGCCTGAGATGCGTTCAATTCCAGAAACCCCGCGCGTTAGCCTTTGCGCGCGCGTCACTGACCGCTATACGGCCCGCAACCCACAAGTTCGCGCTAGGAGCGTTGCGCCTCTCATGGCCAAGATCAAAGTCGCCAACCCCGTCGTGGATCTCGACGGGGACGAGATGACCCGGATCATCTGGAAGCTCATCAAGGACAAGCTGATCTTCCCGTTCCTTGATCTCCAGACGGAATACTACGATCTGGGCATGGAGCACCGCGACGCCACCGACGACAAGGTGACGGTCGAGGCCGCCGAGGCGATCAAGAAGTACGGCGTCGGCATCAAGTGCGCCACCATCACCCCCGACGAGGCGCGGGTGAAGGAGTTCGATCTGAAGGAGATGTGGAAGTCCCCGAACGGGACGATCCGCAACATCCTCGGCGGCGTGGTCTTCCGCGAGCCGATCATCTGCAAGAACGTGCCGCGCCTGATCCCCGGCTGGACCCAGCCGATCATCATCGGCCGCCATGCCTTCGGCGACCAGTACCGCGCCACCGACTTCAAGGTCCCCGGCCCCGGCAAGCTGACCATCAAGTGGGAAGGCGCCGACGGCCAGACGATCGAGCGCGATGTGTTCGACTACAAGGGCTCTGGCGTCGCCATGGCCATGTACAACGTCGACGAGTCGATCCGCGACTTCGCCCGCGCCAGCTTCGCCTACGCGCTGAACCGCGGCTATCCGCTGTACCTGTCGACCAAGAACACCATCCTCAAGGCCTATGACGGCCGCTTCAAGGACATCTTCGCCGAGATCTACGAGGCCGAGTACGCCGAGAAGTACAAGGAAGCCGGCATCGTCTACGAGCACCGCCTGATCGACGACATGGTCGCCTCGGCCCTGAAGTGGTCCGGCGGCTTCGTCTGGGCGTGTAAGAACTACGACGGCGACGTGCAGTCCGACCAGGTGGCTCAGGGCTTCGGCTCGCTCGGCCTGATGACCTCGGTGCTGATGACGCCGGACGGCAAGGTCATGGAGGCGGAGGCCGCCCACGGCACCGTCACCCGCCACTTCCGCCAGCACCAGCGCGGCGAGTCGACCTCGACCAACTCGATCGCCTCGATCTTCGCCTGGACCCGGGGCCTGGAGCACCGCGCCAAGCTCGACGGCAACGCCGAGCTCGACCGCTTCGCCAAAACCCTGGAGCAGGTCTGCGTCTCCACCGTCGAGAGCGGCTCGATGACCAAGGACCTGGCGCTGCTCGTCGGCGACACCCAGGGCTGGCTGACCACCGAGGGCTTCATCGACAAGGTCGCGGTGAACCTCGAGAAGGCCCTGGCCTCGGCCTAAAGCCTCGAAATGTCGGAATTGACGCCCGCCGCGGGAGACCGCGGCGGGCGTTTTCCTTAGGCGCCCAGCGCCGCCTTCACGGCCGCCAGGCCCTCGACCGCCTTGGCCCCGTCCGGAGCGCCGCCCTGGGCGAAATCGGGCCGCCCGCCCGCACCCTGGCCGCCCATGGCCTGCACCGCCGCCTTGGCGAGCTCGACCGCGTTGAAGCGGCCCTGCGCCGCGCCGGTGACGGCGACGGTCACCGCCGCCTTGCCCTCGGCCGAGCCGACCAGGGCGATGACGCCGTCGGGCAGCTGCTTCTTGAACTCCTCGGCGATCGGCCGCAGGTCCTTGCCGCCGACGCCCTCCATGACGCGGGCGAGCACCTGGACACCGCCGATCTCCTCCGGCCCGGCCGCGGCCCCGCCGCCGCCGCCCATGGCGAGCTGGCGCTTGGCTTCGGCGAGGTCCTTCTCGAGCTTGCGGGCCTGGACCTGGAGGGCCTCGACCCGGGCCGGGACCTCGGCCACGGGAACCTTGAACTGCTCGGCCAGGCCCTTGGCGACGCCGGCCTGCTCCAGCAGCCAGCGCCGCGCGCTCTCGCCGGTGAGCGCCTCGATCCGGCGCACGCCGGCCGCGACGCCCTGCTCGGAGACGATCTTGAAGAGGGCGATGTCGCCGGTGCGGGCCACATGGGTGCCACCGCAGAGTTCGACGGAATAGGCGCCCTCGCCCTCCAGCGCCTTGCCGAGGGTGAGCACGCGGACCACTTCGCCGTACTTCTCGCCGAACAGGGCCATGGCGCCGGCTTCGATCGCCTGCTGCGGGGCCATCAGCTCGGTGGCGGCGGGCAGGTTCTGGCGAACCACCGCGTTCACCTCGGCCTCGATGCGGTCGATCTCGTCGAGGCTCAGCGGCTGGCCGTGGCTGAAGTCGAAGCGGATGCGCTCACCGTCGACCATCTGGCCCTTCTGGGCGACGTGCGGCCCGAGCACATGGCGCAGGGCGGCGTGCAGCAGGTGGGTCGCCGAGTGGTTGGCGCGCGTCGCGGCGCGGCGCGCGGCGTCGACCGCCAGGCGCACCCGGGCGCCGGGCGAAAGCTCGCCTTCGAGGACGTCGATGTCGTGGACGTGGAGGTCGCCGGCCTGCTTTTGCACGTCGGTGACGCGGCCGCGGCCGCCCTGCCACTCCACCTCGCCCTGGTCGCCGGCCTGGCCGCCGCTCTCGGCGTAGAAGGGAGTGCGGTCGAACAGCGCCTGGACCTTGTCGCCGGCCTTGGCCTTGTCGATCTCCTGGCCGTCGCGGACGAGGACCAGGAGCTCGGCCGTGGCCTCGACGTTGTCGTAGCCGGCGAACTCGGTCGGGCCGAGCCGGTCGCGCACGGAGAACCATTCGGCCGCCGCGGCGACCTGGCCGGAGCCCGACCAGTTTTCCCGCGCCATCTCACGCTGCTTGGCCATGGCCGCGTCGAAGCCCTCGAGGTCGACGGTCAGGCCCTTGGCGCGCACCGCGTCCTGGGTGAGGTCGAGCGGAAAGCCGTAGGTGTCGTAGAGCTTGAAGGCGGTCTCGCCGGAGAGGACGCCGCCGGTGGCAAGCCCGCCGGTCGCTTCCTCCAGAAGCGCCATGCCGCGGCCGAGGGTGCGCCGGAACCGCTCCTCCTCCTCGCGCAGGGTGTGCTCGATGGACGCCTGGGCCCGCTTCAGCTCCGGATAGGCCTCGCCCATCTCGGCGATCAGGGTCGGCGCCAGGCGGTGCAGCAGCGGCTCCGAGGCCCCCAGGATGTGGGCGTGGCGCATGGCGCGGCGCATGATCCGGCGCAGCACGTAGCCGCGGCCCTCGTTCGACGGGCTGACGCCGTCGGCGATCAGGAAACTCGACGAGCGCAGGTGGTCGGCGATCACCCGGTGCGACGGCGCAGCCTCGCCCTCCGCCTTCACGCCGGTCGCCTCGACGCTGGCCGCGATCAGGGTCCTGAAGAGGTCGGTGTCGTAGTTGGAGCGGACGCCCTGCAGGATGGCGGTGATCCGCTCCAGCCCCATGCCCGTGTCGATGGACGGCTTGGGCAGGCGTTCGCGGCGGCCGTCGGCGAACTGCTCGTACTGCATGAAGACGAGGTTCCAGAACTCCAGGAACCGGTCGCCGTCCTCGTCGGGGCTGCCGGGCGGGCCGCCGGCGAGTTCGGGGCCCTGGTCGATGAAGATCTCCGAGCAGGGGCCGCAGGGACCGGTGTCGCCCATCGACCAGAAATTGTCCGAGGTGCCGATGCGGATGATCTTGTCGTCGGAGAAGCCGGCGATCTTCTTCCACAGGCCCGCGGCCTCGTCGTCGTCGGCATAGACGGTGACGAGCAGCTTGTCGGTCGGCAGGCCGAATTCTTTGGTGATCAGGGTCCAGGCCGCCTCGATCGCCTGGTCCTTGAAATAGTCGCCGAAGGAGAAGTTCCCCAGCATCTCGAAGAAGGTGTGGTGGCGGGCGGTGTAGCCGACGTTGTCGAGATCGTTGTGCTTGCCGCCGGCGCGCACGCACTTCTGCGACGATGCCGCGCGCGGGAACGGCGGGGTCTCGGCGCCGGTGAAGTAATTCTTGAACGGCACCATGCCGGCGTTGACGAACAGCAGGGTCGGGTCGTTCTGCGGCACCAGCGGAGCCGAGGCGACGACGGCGTGATCCTTCTTCCGGAAGTAGTCGAGGAAGTGGCTGCGGATCTGGTTCAGGCTCGTCATCGGACTGGCTTCAACGCTGCTTTGCTCAAGGCTGACAGGGAGGACTCCCGGCCAGCAAATGTAGGGTCGGGCGCCCCTTTACGAAACTTGGCCGCCGACCGGAAGGAATTTGGCCCTCAAAGGAAAAGGACGCCCGGGATCGCTCCCGAGCGTCCTGTCCGGACGGAGGCTTGCGCCCCGCGGGCTCTAAGGCCCTTTGGGGAGGTTGGCGGCGGGGTCCCCGCGGGCGGCGCGGCGCCAGCCCCGTCGGGATCCTTACAGGCTGCCGTCGCCCCCGGCGTCGTCTTCGCCCTCGGAGGGGCCGACCAGCAACTCCTCCTCGATGGCGGCCTTGGCGCCCCGGACCGCCTTCTCGATGTCGGCGGCCACGTCGGGATTGGTCTTCAGGAACTCGCGCACGTTCTCGCGGCCCTGGCCGATGCGGGTGGAGTTGTAGGAGAACCAGGAGCCCGACTTCTCGATGATCCCGGCCTTGACGCCGAGGTCGATGATCTCGCCGAGCTTGGAGATCCCCTCGCCGTACATGATGTCGAACTCGACCTCGCGGAACGGCGGGGCGACCTTGTTCTTGACCACCTTCACCCGGACGTTGTTGCCGACGATCTCGTCGCGCATCTTCACCGAGCCGGTGCGGCGGATGTCGAGGCGCACCGAGGCATAGAACTTCAGGGCGTTGCCGCCGGTCGTGGTCTCCGGGCTGCCGTACATCACCCCGATCTTCATGCGGATCTGGTTGATGAAGATGACCAGGGTCTTGGCCTTGGAGATCGAGGCGGTGAGCTTGCGCAGCGCCTGGCTCATCAGGCGGGCCTGAAGGCCGGGCAGGCTGTCGCCCATCTCGCCCTCGATCTCGGCCCGCGGCGTCAGGGCCGCCACCGAGTCGACGACGATCACATCCACCGCGCCGGAGCGCACCAGGGTGTCGGTGATCTCCAGCGCCTGCTCGCCGGTGTCCGGCTGCGAGACCAGGAGGTCGTCGAGGTTGACGCCCAGCTTGTGGGCGTAGGACGGATCGAGCGCGTGCTCGGCGTCGACGAAGGCGGCGGTCCCGCCGCTCTTCTGGACCTCGGCCACCACGTGCAGCGCCAGCGTCGTCTTGCCCGACGATTCCGGCCCGTAGATCTCGACGATCCGCCCCTTGGGCAGGCCGCCGATGCCGAGCGCCAGGTCGAGGCCGAGCGACCCCGTGGAGAAGGACTCGATCTCGACGATCTTGCCCTTCTCGCCCAGCTTCATCACCGAGCCCTTGCCGAAGGCCCGATCGATTTGCGCCAGCGCCGCTTCCAGAGCGCGCTGCTTATCCCCGTCTTCGCGTCCCACGAGCCTCAGTGCCGATTGAGTCATTTCCGATAGCCCCTTCTACCGTAGATTCCCGCCAACCCGGCCCCGGAAACGCCCGTTTCGGCCGAGGACTCAGGCGTACCGCGTTTGTTCTCTGTTCGCAAGATGTTCCTGATCTCGCGGTTTGCAGAGAGCGTCCGCCGCCCGTCGTCCCGAGAAGAGGTATCGAGGCTCTACGACAAAATCGGTCGCAGGTCTCCGGCGGCCGGATTGGGGCGGAACTCCACGTCGCGCGCCCCCAGCGGCGCGTGACATTCGGAGCAGGTCGTCACCGGGGCGAAGTCGCAGCCGCAGGCCTTGTGGCGGTGGATCAGCGGCGGCCCTTCCGGCCCGGCGTAATAGCTGTCGCCCCAGTGGACGATGGCCAGGACCACCGGATGCAGGGCCAGCCCCTTGTCGGTGAGGCGGTACTCGTGGCGGACCGGCCGCTGCTGATAGGGCTCGCGCTGTAGGACGCCCTCGTCGACCAGGCGCTTGAGCCGGTCGGCCACGATGCTGCGCGAGATGCCGAGCCGGCGCTCGAAGTCCTCGAACCGGCGGACGCCCAGGAAGCAGTCGCGCAGGATCATCAGGGTCCAGCGGTCGCCGATCACGGCGACGGTGCGGGCCACCGAGCAGGGCTCGTTGGGAAGCTCGTTCCACTTCATGGCGCGATGCTCCCATTGACTGCGTTCGAATTCAATACGAACCTAAGTTCGGAAACAGAACGGAGTGGTGGCGATGGCTGAGCGGAAGGGCGCCTGCCTGGTGGTGGGCGTCGGCGACGGACTGGGCTCGGCCCTGGCGCGCGCCTTCGCGGAGGAAGGCCTCGCCGTCTGCATGACCCGGCGGGCGCGCCACCTGGACGACCTCGAGGCCCTCGCTCGGGAGATCCGCGCGGACGGCGGCGCGGCGCACGCCTTCGGCGTCGACGCCCGCTCAGAGGAGGAGATGGTCGAGCTCTTCGCGCGCATCGAGCGCGACGTCGGTCCGCTGGAAGTGGTGATCTTCAACATCGGCGCGAACGTGCGCTTCCCGATCGCCGAGACCACCACGCGGGTCTTCCACAAGGTCTGGGAGATGGCCTGTTTCGCCGGCTTCCTGACCGGACGCGAAGCGGCCCGGGCGATGGCGCCGCGCGGCCGCGGGACGATCCTCTTCACCGGCGCGACCGCCAGCGTCCGCGGCCGCGACGGCTTCGCCGCCTTCGCCGCCGCCAAGCACGGCCTGCGCGCCATCGCCCAGAGCATGGCCCGCGAGCTCGGCCCACAGGGCGTCCATGTGGCCCATGTGGTGATCGACGGGGCGGTGGACGGCGTCTTCATCCGCTCCAACCGCGAGGACGTCGACGATCTCCTCGCCCGCGACGAGGTGCTGAAGCCCGCGGACATCGCCCAGGCCTATGTCGCCCTGCATCGCCAGCCGCGCTCGGCCTGGACCCACGAACTCGACCTCCGCCCCTGGCGCGAGACCTGGTGAGAGACGCCCCATGACCAAGCCCGTGACCATAGACTTCATCTTCGATTTCGGGAGCCCGAACGCCTACCTCGCCTGGCAGGTGCTACCGGCCATCGCCGCCCGCACCGGCGCGGCGGTGAACCTGATCCCCTGCCTGCTCGGCGGCATCTTCAAGGCGGCCAACAACCGATCGCCCGTGGAGGCCTTCGGCGAGGTCAAGGGCAAGCTCGCCTACGAGCAGCTGGAGACCCGCCGCTTCGTGAAGAAGCACGGCCTCGACCGCTTCAGGATGAACCCGAACTTCCCCGTGAACACCCTGATGATCATGCGCGGCCTGATCGCGGCGCGGCGGCTGGGCGTCGGCGACCGCTATCTGGGGGCCGTGCTGGCCGCCATGTGGGAGGCGGGCGAGAAGATGGACGATCCGGCCGTCATCGCCCGGGTGCTGAGCGCCGCCGGCCTCGACGCCAAGGCGATCCTCGAGGCCACCCAGGACCCCGGCGTGAAGGCCGAACTGGTGGCCAACACCGAAGCCGCGGTTGCGCGGGGCGTCTTCGGTATTCCGACCTTCTTCGTCGGCGAGGAGATGTTCTTCGGCAAGGACCGTCTGGGCCAGGTCGAGGAGGCGGTCGGCGAGGCCCAGGCCGTCTAGGCCGTCTAGGCCGTCACGCGAGCTTGGCGAGCACCTCGGTTGCGGCGCGCTCGCCCGACTGCAGGGCGCCGTCCATATAGCCCATCCACTCGGTGGCCGTTTCCGTGCCGGCCCAGTGGATGCGGCCGCACGGCTCGCGCAGGGCCGGGCCGAAGCGGGTGAGCACGCCGGGGCCCATGGTCCCGACGTAGCAGCCGCGGCTCCACTCCTCCGCCGTCCAGTCCTGGTCGTCGTAGCCGATCGGCTGGGCCGCGTCCGGCCCGAAGTAGTCGACCAGCGAGGCGATCACCGCCTGGCGGCGGCTGTTGTGACCGGCGCTGGACAGGGCCACCGCGTGGTCGCCGTCGATGAAGCCCACCAGCATGCCGCAGCGCTCGTCCTCCGGCGTTTGGTCGAAGACGATGTTGAAGGCGTGGGCGTCGCTGGCCACCTGGCCGGAGAGTCCGGCCTTGCGCCAGAACGGCGTCTCGTAGGCGACGTGCACCTTGATCACCGAGCCCATGGGCATGCGCTGGGTGAGGCCATCGCGGCTGGACGGCAGCGGGGCGTTGTAGGCGATCCGCTGGGCGAGCGCCGGCGGCACGGCGACGATGGCCTGGCGGGCGGCGATCTCGCCGCGGTCGGTGGCCACCCTGACGCCGTCTTCGTCCTGAGCGATGGCGCGGACCGGCGCGTTCAGCTCCACAGTCTCCGCCAGCGGCGCGGCCATGCGGCGGGCGATCTGGAAAGCGCCGCCGCGGAACTTGGCCGCCTGGGCGCCGCCCTCGACGCCGATCAGGGTCTCCAGGCTGACCCCGGAGCGCAGGTATTCGAGGAAGAACAGGTAGGAGAGCTGCGCCGGCTCGACGCAGAGGACCGCCCGGGTCACCAGTTCGGCGAAGAGGCGCGCGCCGCCGGTCTTCACATGCCGGCGGATCCAGCTCTCCAGCGTCTGGCCGTCCCATTCGACGGCCTTGGCGGCGGTCCATGGCGCCTCGGCCGGCAGGGTCTGGGCTTCGCGGTTCCAGCGCTTCACCACCCCGTCGAGCTCTAGGAGGGCGTGGAGCGGCAGGCTCGGCGTGTCGCCGGCGTAGGTAGAGCGGCGGCCCTTGCGCATCAGCACCTGGCGGCCCTGGTCATACTGGTCGTAGGTCTCGACGCCGAGCGCCGCCGCCTCGGCCAGCAGCCGCTTCTGCTGCGGCCCGACCCACTGGCCGCCGCGATCGATGGCCACACCGGCCAGTTCCCCGCCCAGGGTGCGGCCGCCGACCCGATCGCGCGCCTCCAGCACCGCCACGCTGCGGCCAGCGGCCTTCAGCACCGCCGCCGCTTTGAGCCCGGCAATACCTGCGCCGACCACGACCACGTCCACGCTGCGCTGCATGGTCCCCTCCCCCACTTTCCGCTTCCCGTGAATTCTGATCTGCTATTTACGTGAACGCGTTCAATTTATTCAAGGGCGAAGTCTGATGAGCGAGACGACCCCACGACGGCGGGGGCGGCCGGCCCGTGGTGCGGCCGCGGCCGAGGACGCCAGGGCCCGCATCGTCCGCGCCGCGCGGGAGCTGTTCGTGCAGCTCGGCTACCAGGGCGTCTCCATGCGCGCGGTGGCCGAGCGGGCCGGCTGCTCGGCGGGGGCGCTGTACACCGCCTTCCCGAACAAGCGCGCCCTCCTGCGGCACATCTGGGAGCTGGCCTTCGCCGAGCTGCTGGAGCGTCTGAAGGCGGAGGCCGGCCACGCCGCCGACCCGCTGGACCGGCTTCGGGCCCTGCTGCTCGCCCAGGTGTCGTTCTGGCGGGCCAATCCGGACCACTTCCGGGCGATCTTCCTGATCGAGGACGAGGTGAGCGCGCCGGAGGAGACCTACTTCGTCGAAAGCTCGGCGGCGGCGGACCAGATCATGGCCCTGATCCTGGAAGCCATCGGATCTGCCCAGTCGGCAGGCGCCTTGCGGCCCGGCCCGCCGGCCGAGCTGCTGGAGGTGTTCTTCGCCGGCCTCCATGGGGTGGCCTCGCTGCTGATCACCGTGCCGGAATTCCCGTGGAGCGACGGCGAATCCCTGCCCGCGCGGACCATCGACATCCTGCTGCGCGGCGCGGCGGCCTAGCGGCTCTGCAGGAAGGCCAGGAAGTCGCTCCACGGATCGGAGCGGGCGGCAGGCGTGCGCCAGAAGTCGGGGGCCTGGGCCGCGGCTTCGGCGGCGTCAAACAGGCGGCGCATGGCGGCGGTGTCGAAATTGAGCATCGCGCCGTTGTCGGTCGCGCCGGGCGCCTCGGCGATCGAGGCGACGCTGAGCGAAAGATTGTGGGCCACGCAGAAGGTGACCGCCACGTTCAGCGCCTGGCGGTAGGACACCCGCAGCATGGTGTCGAAACTGCGCACCAGCACCGACGGCAGGCTGATGGCGGTGGTGCGCGGCGCCGGATCGAGCACGGTGTTGATCAGGACGTGCACGCGGCCACGGCGCATGCGCCGGCCGAGCTGGCGCCAGTGGAGCAGGGCCTCGGGCATGATGAACAGCGGCGCGGCCACCCCGCCGTCGGCGTGCAGCTCCTCGAACTCGGCGCCGTCCTGTTCGACCGTGAATCGCCGAGGCGGGAACAGGCCCGGCAGGCTGGCCGAGGCGATCAGCACGTCGCGGAACATCCGCACCGCCTCTGGACCGCCGCGGGCGGCGATCTCGCCCATGTCCCAGATGCAGGGCTTCTGGCGGTCGAGGTCGGTGGTCGCGACGAGCAGCCGCCGGCCCAGCCGGTGCTGGGCGGCGACGGCCTCGATCAGGCGCTCGTCCACGAAGGGGCCGACCAGGCCTTCCAGGGCGTCCGGCTTGAAGAGGCCGCCGTCCAGCAGGGGCGAGACGCCCATCAGCCCGAACGCCTGGGCCGCATGGCCGCCGCAGTAGGCGTCGCGCAGCCTGTCGTCCCACTCTGGCCCGAGGAAGGCGAAGGGCGCGATCAGCGCGCCTGTGGAGACGCCGGTGACGATGGCGAAGGTCGGCCGGCGACCAGCGCGGGTCAGCCCCGCCAGCGCCCCTGCCGAGAAGGCGCCGCCTGCCGCCCCCCCGGAGATCGCCAGGATGTCGAAGTCGGCCCCGCCCCAGCTCGAGGCCGGCAGGGCCAGGCGGTCGGCCGCCGCGGCCAGTGAGGCGTCAGCCTGTTCGAACGAGAGCCGCACCCCGGCGAAGCCCTTCGGCTGGGCGCCGTCGGCCGGCGCCGGCAGCCGCGCCCGGCGCGGCTTGGGGAACCCCGGCCAACCTGTCTCCGACGACGCCACGCCGACCACCCTGCTCCGCTTCGCTCCCAGTTTAGCCAACCGCCGCCTTGCGCCGCTAGCGTCGCCCGGCCGAACGCCGTTAGGGTCGCGCCCAAACCGGCCGGGGGACAGCCATGGGATGGAAGGACGCGGCCGCACGCGCGGCCCTGATCGCCGCATTCGTCGGCGGAGCGAGCTATATGGCGGCCTGGCCGCTGCACCTGGATCACCCGGTGATGACCGCCTGGAAGGGCTCGGGGGTCGCGTTGCTGGCGGTCTACGCCGCCTTGCGGGCGAGGAGCCTCGACGGCTGGCTGATCGCCCTGGTGATGGCGCTCGGCGCAGCGGGCGACGTGCTGCTGGAGGTGATTGGCCTGACCCGCGGCGCCCTCGCCTTCCTGGCCGGACACCTGGTGGCGATCGGGCTCTACGTGAAGAACCGCCGGCCCGGGCTCGGCCCCACGGACTGGCTGGTGGCGGCGGCGCTGGTCGTGGCGACCGTGGCCACCGCCTGGGCCCTGCCGGCCGACCGCGCCATGGCCCCGGGCATCGCGCTCTACGCCACGGGCCTGTCGTGCATGGCCGCTAGCGCCTGGCTGTCGCGCTTTCCGCGGGGGTGGGTCGCCCTCGGCGCGGTGATGTTCCTCGTCTCCGACCTGCTGATCTTCGCCCGCAGCGGCCCGCTTGCCGGCCAGGCGTGGGTCGGGATCGGGGTCTGGACCCTCTACTTCGGCGGCCAGGCGATGATCGCCCTCGGCGTCACCCGCGCCCTCAGCGAGCCCCGACCGGCGTAGCGGCAGGGGCCGGGACGGCCGGCGGCGGCAGCGCGTTCGGATCGATGGGCGGCGGCGGAGGCGGCGGCGGCGGACCGACCGGGATCTGCAGCCGCGGCACCCGCTTCAGCGCCTTGACCATGTAGGTCTTCCACGCCTCGGCCGGCGCGAGGCCCCCGGTGACCTTGCGCATGGAGCTGTTGTCGTCGCGGCCCATCCAGACCACCGTCGCAAAGCCGCCCGTGAACCCGCAGAACCAGGCGTCCTTGTAGTCCGATGTGGTGCCGGTCTTGCCGGCCAGGTCGTAGCCCGGGACGGCGGCGCGCACGCCGGTGCCCTCGGTGAGCACCGTGCGCATCATGCCGGTGAGCTCGGAGAACGCCGGGTTGGCCGCGACGAGCTGCAGCGGCGGGTTGCGGTGCTGGTAGAGCACCTGGCCGCCGGCGCGGATCCGCTCGACGCCATAGGCCTGCACCCGGTAACCGCCGTTGGCCAGCACGGCATAGGCCTGGGCCATTTCCAGCGGCGTCACCAGGCTGGTGCCGAGCGCCATGGCCGGGTCGGTGTTGATCGTCGAGACGATGCCGAGCCGCCGGGCTGTGGCGGCGACGTTCTGGCGGCCGACCTCGTCCGCGACGCGGGCCGCGACGGTGTTGACCGATTCCGCCAGCGCCTTCTGCATCGTGATCGGGCCGAGGAAGCCCTCCTCGTAGTTCTTGGGCGACCAGCCGGCGATGGTCACCGGCTCGTCGACCACCGGCGTCTCCGGCGTGCGGCCCTGCTCCAGGGCGGTCAGGTAGACGAAGGGCTTCCAGGCCGATCCGGCCTGGCGGTGCGCTTCGACGGCGCGGTTGTAGGGGGCGGTGGCGAAGTCCGTTCCACCCACCATCGTCCACACCCGACCGAAGCCGTCGACGCTGACCACGGCGGCCTGCTCGACGCCCTGGGCCTTGTAGCGGGCGGTGGTGGCGCGGATGGAGTCCGCCGCGGCGTCCTCCAGCGTCAGGTCGAGGGTGGTCTCGACCACGAGGTCCTGTTTCGGACGGCCGACGATCTTCAGGGTCTGGTCGTCGATCCAGTCGAGGAAATACTGAGCCGGCGCCTGGGCGGCGCTCTTCCAGACCTTGGGCGTCGCGGCGAGCGCCTGGGCGCGCTGGGCCGAGGTGATGGCGCCGGTCTGGACCATGGCGTCGAGGACGAGCCGGGCGCGCTGGGCGTTGGCCTCGGGCTGGGTCACCGGGTCGTAGTTGGTCGGCGACTTCATCAGCGAGGCCAGCATGGCCGCCTCGCGGATCGTCAGGCGCGCGGCCGGCTTGTTGAAATAGCGCTGGGCAGCGGCCTCGAGGCCGTAGGCGCCCTCGCCGAAATAGGCCCGCGACAGGTATAGGCCGAGGATCTGCTTCTTCGAATAGGACTGCTCGAGCTGGATTGCGTAGACGAGCTCGGTCGCTTTGCGCTCCACCGACTTCTCCGAGGAGAGGAAGAGCAGCTTGGCCGTCTGCTGGGTGATGGTCGAGGCGCCCTGGGCCGCCCGGCCCTTCAGGGCGTCAACGGCCAGCGCCTTGGCCATGCGCAGCGGATCGAACCCCGAGTGCTCCCAGAAGTGCTGGTCCTCGATCGAGACAAAGGCCGCGGGCACATAGGCCGGCAGGCGGTCGACGTTGACCGGCGGGGCGTAGCGGCCGCCGCGCACGCCCAGCACCTGGCCGTTGCGGTCGACATAGGTAATCTGGGGATCGCGCCGGATGGGCGGCAGGGCGGGCAGTTCGGGCGTTTGGCCCAGGATGGACACCGCGGCGACTAGGCCGATCACGGTCAGCTCCTCTCGACGCCCCCCGGCGTCCCTTCGGGCCTCCTTCTGGCGACTCGAACGGTTAAGAGAAAGCTAATTTCCTGTAATGCGGCGATCGGCGCGGCGGCTGGAGGGAATCGATGCCGGGAAGAGACGACGACCTCCTCTCCAAGGTCCCGCGGGTCACCCTCGCCTTCTGGGCCATCAAGATTCTCGCCACGACCCTCGGCGAGACGGGTGGCGATGCGCTCTCCATGCAGCTCGGCCTCGGCTACGCGGTGAGCACCCTCATCTTCCTGGCCTTCTTCGCGGTGACCGCGACCGCGCAGGTGGCGGGCCGCCGGTTCCACCCGCTCGCCTACTGGGCCTGCGTGGTGGCCACGACCACGGTCGGCACCACCGCATCGGACTATTTCGACCGCACGCTCGGCCTCGGCTACGTCGCCTCCTCGGCGATCCTCCTTTGCGGGGTGATCGCCGTGCTGTTCGCCTGGCGGCGGACGACGGGGTCCATCGCGGTGGACAGGATCACGAGCCGCACGAACGAGACCTTCTACTGGCTGACCATCCTGGTCTCGAACACGCTCGGCACTGCGCTCGGCGACTTCACCGCCGACGACCTCGGCGCAGGCTTCGAGGGGGGAGCCTTGATCTTCGCCGGCCTGATCGCCCTCGTGGCCGCGCTCAACGCCTTCACCCGGATTCCCAAGCCGCTGCTGTTCTGGGCGGCCTATGTGCTCACCCGCCCGCTGGGCGCGACGCTCGGCGACACCCTGACGAAGCCGCTCGACCATGGCGGCCTCGCCCTCGACCGGATCGCCGCCTCCCTGGCCATCCTGGCGGCGATGGCGGCGGGGGTCTGGCTCAGCGAACGCCGCCAGGCCCGAGAAGCTCTGGCTAGAAGCTGACCCTCAGGCCGATCTCGTAGGTGCGCGGCGGGGCCGGCGTCAGGCTGCGGGGGTTCGCCGCGCCGGGGGCTTCACTCAAGGCCACGGACGAGGTCTGGGCGAAGGTCCCGAAGGTGGCGTAGCGGCGGTCCGCCAGGTTCTCGACCGAGCCGAACAGCTCGACCTTTTGGCCCAGGCGGATCGCGCCCGAGAGGTTGGCGACCACGTAGCCCGGAACCTGGGGCGTCAGGTTGGCCTCGTCCCCCGCCAGCGGCCGTCCCGAGGAAGCGACGGCGTCGACGCCGACCCGCCAGCCCGGCGCCTGGTAGGTGACGCTCGCCTTCAGGCGCTGGCGCGCGACGCCGGGCATGCGGTCGCCGGGCCGGACATGGATCAGGCCAGCGGCGTCGGCGGCGGGGTTGTCGGGGCTGGTCAGGGTCAGGGGTGTCTGGAAGGTCGCGTCGGTGAAGGCGTAGGTGACGAAGGCGCCCCAGCGGCCGGCAGCGAGCTGGCCCTGCGCCTCCATGCCCTGGCGCCGCGTGCGGCCGACGTTCTCGAAGTAGCCGCGGCCCCGGACGTCGCTGGCGACACGGGCGATGTCGTCCGCAGTGTCGGCGCGGAACAGGCCGAGGCTCCAGGTGAGAGTGTAGCCGTCGGTCCGGCGACGGCCGCGCAGCCCCGCCTCCCAGGTGCGCGCGGTAACCAGCTTCAGTGGCGGATCGGCGAGGAAGAAGTCGGTCAGGCTGCAGGGCGCCGCGGGGCTGGCGCAGGAGAGTTCCGCCGGGGTCGGGGTCCGGCTCGCCTCGGCGTAGCCAGCATAGGCGGTGACCCCGCCGCCGAACGCATAGGTGAGGCCCGCCGACGGATTGAACCGATCGAAGGGGTGATCGCCGTCGAGCGCCGTGCCGATGCGGTCCCGCAGCTTCACATGCGCCCGGTCGAAGCGGCCCGACAGCGTCAGCGCCAGAGCCGGCGTCGCATGCCAGGTGTCGGTGGCGTAGAGGCCCGCGTAGCTGGTCCGCGCCGTCAGGGCGACCGGCGCAATCGGGCCGCCCGCCTGGTCGACCAGGACACCCGGGCCCGCGAAGCCGCGATCGGCGGTGAGGGTCCCGATGAGGGTCGAGGCGGCGAAGCGGGTGCGGCCGAGATCCAGGCTGGCCCCGGCGGTGAAGGTGTTGGGCCGCCCGGCGAGCGGCGCGGTGGAGACGAGCTGGACGGCGCCGCCAGCCCGGTCGGTGCGCGTCCGGCCCTGGTTGAGCACAGCGTAGGGGCCTTCCCCGTCGAACGCGGGGATCGCCACGCCCGAGCCGTCGGTCAGCACTGGACCGTCGTCCTCCAAGCACAGGATCGCGTCGTCGGCCGCGCAGGGCGCCGCGTCGGTGGCGTCGCCGTTGACCGTGCGCTGGCTGAGGCGGCCGGCATAGGCCTGGGCCTGCAGCGACATGGCGTCGGAGGCGCGGTAGTTCGCGGCCAGCCGCGCCTGGCCGAAGCGGTCGCCGGTGCGGTCCGGATGGGTGAACACGGCGCGGCGGTCGGCCGCCGTCAGCTCGACGGGCGCTGGGCCGTTTCCCGTGAGCCGGTTGTCGGCCGCGGTCAGGCCGAGGTCGAGGCTCCACGGACCCTCCCTCCAGCCCAGGCCCGCGTAGGCCTGGCGCAGGGTCGTGGGCGAGAAGCGCCGCCAGCCGTCGTCGTGCAGGGCCGAGGCGGCGACGAAGACGCCCAGGCGGTCGGAGGCGGCGCCGTATTGCAGCTCGCCGTGGCGGCGGCCGAAGGAGCCGGCAGAGACCTCGGCCTCGCCGCCGGAGTCGGAGAAGCCGGTCTTGAGCCGGACCGACAGGGAGCCGCCCAGCGCATTGAGCCCGAACGTGGGGTCGGAGCCCTGCAAGGTGACGCCGGCGATCGCCGCCTCGGGCACGAGGTCCCAGTTCACTGTCTCGCCGAACGGGGAATTGAGCCGCACCCCGTCCACATAGACCGCCAAGCCCTGAGGCACGCCCTGCAGGGGGGAGGCTTCGAAGCCGCGATAGACGAGGCTCGACTGATAGGCCTCGCCCTGGGCGTTGGTCAGGCTGACGCCGGGCGCCTGACGCTCCAGAGCCTGGAGGAGGATCGAGCCGGCCCCCGGGCGAAGATCGTCGGAGCCGAGAGTGGTGACCGCGCCGATGGCGTCTTCCGCCGCCGTCTCGGCGCCCGACAGCGGGGCGCGGCCGACCACCGTCACCCCACCCACCTCGGCGGGCTTGGACGCAGCGAGCGCGCAGGACGGCAGGGCCGCGGCGGCGGCGAGGATCAGGAGGCGGCGACGCATGGGGGCGGGACCCTAGTGGCGCCCGCCGCACGTCGCAAACCCGCGGAATCTCCCCGCGACTTCTCAGGGGAGGCGTCAGGCCTGGGCGTAGAAGCCCTGCTCGCCGTGGATGCGCACCTGACAGGGCCGGCCGCCGTCCTGGGCGACGCGGGCGCGGCGGTGGGCGGCCGCCTTGGCGACCTCCTTCTCCGGCGAATGTCCGAAGTATTCGCCTTCGTGTTCGACGGCCCACTGACCGTCGTGGCGCATGATGGTGAAGACCGCCCGGTCGGGAATGTCGCGCATGGAAGGCTCCTTGACCTGGAGAACCAGGGCCGAGGCGACTGGATCCGATTTCGTGCAGCGTCTAGCACGAAAAGCGGGCTCTCCGGTGAGAATTATCCGAATAAAACTTGCAACTTCGGAAGCTTGACTCCATTATAGCGCCCATCGAATATCGTTCAGGATCGGCGACTTCCGGACTGGATCCAGAATCCAAGCTCCACTTCCGCCTCAGACCCTCTCCGAAAATTTGATCTCCACGCCCAGGTTGGGCTTGCGAGCAACGATGTCCGGAAAGGGACAGGCACTATGACGACCGGTACTGTGAAGTGGTTCAACGGAACCAAGGGCTTCGGCTTCATTCAACCCGACGAGGGTGGCGCGGACGTGTTCGTGCACATCTCGGCGGTGGAGCGCGCGGGCATGGCCTCGCTGCACGAAGGCCAGAAGGTGAGCTTCGAGCTGCAGCGCGACGCCCGCAGCGGCAAGATGGCCGCCGCCGACCTGCGCGCCGCCTGAGGCGAGACGCCACGGGATTTCGGAAGGGGTCGGCGTCCGCGCCGGCCCCTTCTTCGCACCTGCGACATCCAAGAGACAGCCCGCGGCCGAATGGTCGCCGCGACTTGACTTCACCGTGCCGAGCCACGATGTGAGCCCCGCGTCCGGGCTCATCCGGCACGCTTTCGGCGCTCCAGCCGCGTGGGACCGCATCCGGTCCAGCCTGTCGAGCGCCGTCGGAAGACCATCCGATCGCCCATCACGCGGGGCGCTCTCCATAGACCCCGCGCTTTCCGCGACCCCGGCCCTTTGGCTGGCGGCCGCGCATCGCGCATACGCGAAAGATCCAACAGTTTTGACCCAATTCACCGACCTCGGCCTCGCGAAGCCGCTCCTCAAGGCTTTGGCGGACGAGGGCTACACCCAGCCGACGCCGATCCAGGCGCAGGCCATTCCCGGCGTCATGGCCGGCCGCGACCTGCTGGGCATCGCCCAGACCGGGACCGGCAAGACCGCCGCCTTCGCCCTTCCGATCCTGCACCGGCTGGCGGAAGACCGCCGCCCGGCCCCGCGCCGCTCGGCCCGGGTGCTGGTGCTGTCCCCGACCCGTGAACTCGCGACCCAGATCGGCGAGAGCTTCAAGGCCTACGGCCGCCACCTCGGCATCAGCGTCGCGGTGGTGTTCGGCGGCGTGAAGTACGGCGGACAGATGCGCGCCCTGGCGGGCGGCGTCGACGTGCTGGTGGCCACCCCCGGCCGCCTGCTCGACCACCTGCAGGAGAAGTCGATGACCCTCGAGGGCGTCGAGACCTTCGTCCTCGACGAGGCCGACCAGATGCTCGACATGGGCTTCATCGTGCCGATCCGCCGGATCGTGAAGTTCCTGCCCAAGCGCCGCCAGAACCTGTTCTTCTCGGCGACCATGCCGGCGGAGATCGAGGCCCTGACCGGCGAGATCCTCAATCCCAACCCGCTGAAGGTGTCGGTGACGCCGCAGGCGACCACCGTCGAGCGGATCAACCAGAAGGTCCTGTTCGTCGAGCAGCAGCGCAAGCGCGCCCTGCTCGCCGAGCTGTTCGACGATGCGAGCTTCAAGCGCGTGATCGTGTTCACCCGCACCAAGCGCGGCGCCGACCGCGTGGCCCGCGGGCTGGAGCAGGTGGGCATCGACGCCGCCGCCATCCACGGCGACAAGAGCCAGGGCCAGCGCGAGCGCGCCCTGGCCGCCTTCAAGGCCGGCGACGTGCGCGCCCTGGTGGCCACAGACATCGCCGCTCGCGGCATCGACATCGACGCGGTCAGCCATGTGGTCCAGTTCGAGCTGCCGAACGTGCCGGAAGCCTATGTGCACCGCATCGGCCGGACGGCCCGGGCCGGCGCCGACGGCTCGGCCGTCGCGTTCTGCGCCGACGACGAGCGCGGCCTGCTGAAGGACATCGAGAAGGTCACCCGCCAGCGGATCCCCTCCTTCGACCGGCGCAATGATCGCCACCTCGGCGCGGCGACCGCCGCCATGCCGGAGCCGACGCGGGCCGAGCGTCCCGAGCGGACCCAAGGCGGTCGACCTCAGGGCGGTCGTGCGCAGGGGAGCCGCGGCCAGGGCCAGGCCCAGCCGCACCGCGGCGAGCACAAGCCCAAGCCCAACCGCAACCACAGCGCCCCCAAGCCCGGCCATCGCCACGAGGGCGGCCCGGCGCGGGCGGCCGAAGGCCAGAAGGCCGACGGCTACCGCGGTCCCCGGCGCCGCCGGCGTCGCGGCGCGGGCGGCGGCCAGGGCGCCAGCGCCTAGGCCGAAGCCGGCCGGATCCTGGCCGCCTCCTCGCGGATCATCCGCGGGAGCGCGGCCGCGATCTGGCGCAGGTCACCCTGCAGGGCGGCGAGCGACGGGGGAGCCTCGCCCTCCAGCACCGGCTCGAGCGCGTACATCGTGTCTGGATTGTCGTACTCGGAGTGGGTGACGAACACCCGCCATGGGCGCGACAGCCTCCCCTCGATCGCTAGCGCCGAGAGGCCGCCGGCGAGCAGCCGCAGGTGCGCCTGCGAGCGGGCGTAGAACCACAGGGACGGTGTCTTCCAGAGACGCCCGTCCGGGGCGTCATGGCCCTCGCACGACCAGCAGGTTTCGAACACGCCGAGCCGCTTCATCTCGAACACCAGCGGCGTCATGGCCGGCTCGATCGGATAGAGCTCCGGATCGACCGACAGCGCCGCCGACGCCTGCGGGCACTCGGGGGTGCAGGCGCATTCGCACATCGTCGAGCCGCAGATCGCGCAGCGGACCGCGCACCCCGGATCGCACACCCGGCCCGAGACGCGCGCGCCGCGCGCGGCCTCGCCGAGTTCGGCGTCCAGCCGGCGCAGCTCTTCCGATGACCAGGACCGACGTCTGGTTCGCATGCCGCCCTCCGGCGAGGCGGCGCCCTCCCCCGAACGCCGCTTCCGCCCCGAGCCCGCCGCAGAACAGCGGTCTCCCGACTCAAGCAGGCTAACGAGTCGGTCCGTGCAGCGCCACGACCGCGCGTTGCATCCGGCCGGCCGTCGCTGCGAGCCCATAAGAAAACCTATCGGCTGACTGGGAATAACTCGCGCGCCAAAATTCGTGTAAGGTGGCACCTAGGCTCGGCCATCTTCTCGGAGGGAAGCCATGTTCCTGCGTGCGCCCGAAGCCCACTCCCGGTCCTTTGTGAAGGCCGTCAGCTGGCGCGTGCTCGGCAGCATCGACACCTTCGTCATCAGCTATTTCATCACGGGCAAGCTGGTGTTCGCGGCCTCCATCGCCTCGGTTGAGACCTTCACCAAGATCATGCTGTTCTATTTCCACGAGCAGGCCTGGGCGCGGGTGCGCTGGGGCCGCAGCGATCAGGTGCTGGCCGCGGAAGACGCCAAGAGCGAAACCGCGCATGCGCCGGCGGCCACCCCCGCCGCATCCGCCGAGCAAGCCGGCGCCCTGGTCGTCGAGCCCGCCTGAGCGGCCACGCCCTCTCCCAGCGGAAGCTTCGCTACGCGGATTGCGCGGCGGACATCGATCTGCCCGCCGAGGCCCGCTAGGCTGGCGCCCGACCAATCAGCGAGGGCGCGATGACCCAGGTTTCCATTCAGGCCGAACCGATCCTCGATCCGGACCTGCCGATCGTCGATCCGCACCACCACCTCTGGGTCCGGCCGGCGCCGGCCGTCGCCGAGGCCCCGCCTCCGTCGCACGCCTTCGAGCGCGTGGTCCGCGGGGTGCCGCGCTACCTGCTGGACGAGCTGATCGCCGACACTCGCGGCGCCGGCCACAACGTGATCGCCACGGTCTTCGTCGAATGCGGCGCCATGTACCGCAGCTACGGCCCCGAGGAGTTCCGCGGCGTCGGCGAGACCGAGTTCGTCAACGGCGTGGCGGCCATGTCGGCCAGCGGACTGTTCGGCCCGATCCGCGCCTGCGCCGGCATCGTCAGTCGCGCCGACCTCACCCTCGGCGATCGGGTCGCGGAGGTGCTGGAGGCCCACATCGCCGCCGGCAACGGCCGCTTCCGCGGCATCCGCAACTCCGCCTCCTTCGACGAAGACGCCAAGGTGCTGGGGCCGCTGGCGCGCTATCCGGCCGGACTCTATCGCGACAGCCGCTTCCGCGAGGGCTTCAGGCATCTCGCGCGCCTGGGTCTTTCGTTCGACGCCTGGCTGCTGGAGCCGCAGCTGCCGGAAGTGATCGATCTCGCCCGGGCCTTCCCCGACACCACCATCGTCCTCGACCACGTGGGCACGCCGCTCGGCATCGCCAGCTACGAGGGCCGGCGCGAGGAGCGCTTCGACATCTGGCGCGACAACATCCGCGCGCTCGCCAAGTCGGAGAACGTGAACGTCAAGCTGGGCGGCCTGGCGATGCCGTTCTGCAACTTCCCCTCCTTCCTTAGCGACCCGCCGGCCTCCTCCGAGCAGCTGGCAGGCGAATGGCGGCCCTACATCGAGACCTGCATCGAGGCCTTCGGGCCGCAGCGCTGCATGTTCGAGAGCAACTTCCCGGTCGACATCGGCAGCTGCGACTACGCCACCCTGTGGAACGCCATGAAGCGGATCGCCGCCGGGGCCTCGGCCGAGGAGAAGACGGCGCTGTTCTCCGGCACGGCGACGCGAGTCTATCGGCTGGAGCTCTGATGAGCGGGGCGGACCAGGACGAGGGGGGCGCGATCCGCGAGCTCACCATTCACCTCGGCGACCGCTCGGTGGTGATGGCCTACCGCGACGGGACCAAGGACCGCTACACGCTCGAGGAGACCTGGACCAAGCACCCCTACCGGCTGAGCCGGCATCCGGTGGCCCGCCGCGAGGCGATCGACGCGACCTACGGCCGGCTGGTCGCGGCCGGCAAGACGCCCCTGATCCTCGATGCGGGGGCCAACATCGGCGCGAGCGCCGTGTTCTTCGCCTGGCGCTACCCCGAGGCGCGCATCGTCGCGGTGGAGCCGGAGCCGGGCAACTTCGCGCTGCTCGAGCGCAACGTGCGACCCTATCCGCAGGTGCGCTGCGTCCAGGCCGCGGTGGCGGCGACGGACGGGGAGGTCCAGCTTTTCGATCCGGGCCGCTCCACCGACGCCTATCGGGCGGTGAGCGCCGACCCGGGCGGCGAGCACGGCGCCGCACTCGGCGCGGTGCGGGCCTGCTCGGTGTCCACCCTGCTCCGCGAGCATGGGGAAGGAGCCGCGCCGCTGCTCGCCAAGATCGACATCGAGGGCGCCGAGACCGAGCTGTTCGCCGGCGACACCGCCTGGGTGGATCTGTTCCCGGCGATCGCCATCGAGCTGCACGACTGGATGCTGCCCGGGAAGGCGAGTTCGGCGGCGTTCCTGAAGTGCGTCGCCGAGCGTGGCCGGGACTTCCTCAACCCGGCCGCCACCGACATCGTGTTTTCCCTCCGCAACCCCGACTGAGTGGGGCTCAGGAGGCCTCGGCCAGCAGCTTGGCGGGGCGCGCTGCGCCGACGCTCTGCGCCACCCGGTCCTGGAACCAGGCGATCGACTGCTCGTGCTTCGGCGACAGCACCCCGCCGGTGTAGATCCCGGCGCAGAGGTTGCGGTGCACTTCCTCGCAGATCTGCTTGTCCTGTCCGGTGACGCGGTCGGAGACCACGAACATGTCCGCCAGCTCCTGGCTGCGGGCGGGATCGAAGAAGTAGAAGTAGTCGAGACGGGTCTCGTCGTGGCCGACGGCGGTCATCCGCTCGACCATGAACCCGTGACGGTACGTGTTGATCGCCAGGTTCGGCCACAGCCAAGCCCAGAAGCCGGCGTTGACCGACCCGTCGCGGGCCGGCGCCGAGTGGAAGATCACCTCCCCCTCGATGTCGATCCGGTAGTCGGCGACGACGATGTCCTGGTCGAACTCGGGGTGCACCATCGGCAGGTGGTATCCCTCGAGGTAGTTCTCGACATAAGTCTTCCAGTTGCACCGGATGTGGTGGGTGCGGCGCTCGACCAGCGGGAAGTCCGGCAGGGCGTGCTTGTCGAGCGGCGCGACGAGGTCCGCCAGCGGGGCGGCGCCCAGGTCGAGGTTGACGAAGACGAGCCCGCGCCAGGTCTCGACCCGGATCGGGAAGAGGCCGTAGTCGCGCGGGTCAAATCCCGGCGCCTTGCCGAAATCGACCGCGTTCCGCAGCCGCCCGTCGAAGGCGTACTTCCAGCCGTGGTAGCGGCAGGTGAACGCCCCCTCGCAATGTCCGGAGCCGTCGGCGACCAGGGCGCCCGCCCGATGGCGGCAGACGTTGTGGAAGCCCGCCAGGGCCCGGCCCTCCTGGCGCACCACGACCACCGGCGCGCCGCCGATGACGTCGGCGAGATAGTTGCCCGCCTGCGGCATCTGGCTCTCGTGGCCGAGGAACTGCCAGGTGCGGCGCAGGATGTTGGTGCGGTCGACGAGCATGGCGGCGTCGCCGAGATAGTGTTCGATGGCCAGCATGGCGCAGTTCTACGACCGCCGGCGGCGCAGCGGAAGATAGAGCGCCGCGCCCGCCACCACCGGGGCGAGGCTCCAGAGCAGATCCTCGCGCGGCGCGGTGACGACCAGCAGCGCGCTGGCGCCCATGCCGGCCAGCGCCAGGATCACCGGCAGCGGACGCGGCGCGAGCCGGATCAGGGACGCGCCGGCCAGGACGTAACAGTAGAGGCTGAGCAGCACGGCGACATTGGCCAGCCGGCCGAACTGGTCGCCGAGCTCCGGCGTCACGGTGGCCGCAGCCACGGCGCTCATCAGCAGCCCCGCCGCGAGCAGGTTGCGCAGGGAACTCCGTTCCCCCGGACGGGTGCGGAAGACCTCGGGAAAGGCGCCCTGGTCGGCGGCCGAGCGGGTGGTCTCGCTGACCACCAGGGTCCAGCCGGTGAGGCAGCCCGCGGCCCGAGCGAGCGCGCAGAGGGCGATGACGGCGGCGCCCCCGAAGCCCATCAGCACCCGGGCGGCGTCGGCGAAGGGGGCGGACGAGCGGGCCAGCTGGATCGCCGGCATCAGTCCCATCAGGGCCGTGCAGGCGGCGATGTAGATCACCGCCGCGAGGAGCACGCCGGCCAGGGTGGCGCGGGCCACATTGCGGGCGGGATCGCGCACCACGCCGGCCACGGCGGCGGCGGATTCCACGCCCAGGAAGGCCCAGAAGGCGACCAGGGCCGAGCCGCGCAGGGCGGCGCCGACGCCCAGGCCCTGCGGGTTCCAGGAGGCCTGGAAGACGTGCGGGTCGAAGGCGAGCCAGCCGAGGGTGGCGGCCAGGACCACCGGCGCCAGACCGACCAGCAGGGTCAGGCCCTCGATCCGCGCCACAAGCCTTGGGCCGACCCAGCAGGCGAGGATCGAGATCCAGATGGCCGCCAGGGTGACGGCGAGCCTTGGCCCTGCAGACGCGAGCGGCGGTGCGAAGAAGGCGGCATAGCCGGCGACGGCCAGGGCGATGGCCACGTTCCCGAACCAGCAGAGGCTCCAGTACATGACGGTGGTCAGCACGCCGGCGAACCGGCCGAGCCCCGCCTGGACGTAGCCGGCCATGCCCCGCGCCTCGGGCGCGGCGGCCCCGAGGCTCGCGAACATGCCGCCGATCGCCAGGGCCGCCGCCGTCGCCGCGCCCCAGCCGAGGATCGAGATCGAGCCCAGCGGCCCGAAGGTGGCGGGCAGCAGATAGACCCCGGAGCCGATCATCGAACCGGCGACCACGGCCGTGGCGCCGAGCACGCCCATGGGCGCATGTCCGGCCGGCTGCTCCGGCGCGTCGATAGCTGTCGTCATGCGGCGTCCCCCAGACTCGCACGCTAGACCAGGCGGCGAGGCGACGGAACGCAGGGTTTAACGACGTTCGTTGGGGGCCGATTCACCGCGACCTGGGATTGTTTCCGCCTCTTGCACCAACCGGGGGCCGTCATGTCCCAGATCTACGCCCAGCTCGACCCCACGGTCCGCTTCGAGACGTCCTACCAGGCCCAGAGGGGCGTCGGCGCGAGCCAGATGGCGGCGGCGGCCCTGGTCGTCATCTGGGGGGTGGCGGCCCTCGCCTTCGCACGGCAGGGGCTCGGCTCGCCGATGCTCCGCCTCAGCGCGGCCGCTACGGCGGTCTCCCTGATCGCCTTTGCCCTGACGCGGCGGACGAGCGCGGTCTGGACCTGCCTGTTGGTGCTCGACCTCGCCGTCCTCACAGGGCTCGCGGCCCTGCCCTCGCTGCCCCGCCATCCGGCGATCGCCCTGGCGCCGGTCTTCGCCCTGCTGACCGCGGTGCGCGGCTTCCGCGCCTCCCTGGCCCTCCAGCGCCTGGCGCGGGCGGACTAGTAGCGCTGCTCGACCTTGGCCACGCCCCACTTGGGCGGCGGCGGGACATAGGCGCGGAACCGCTCGATCACGGCCTCGGTGGTGGGTTCGTAGATCAGCATGTCGCCGTACTGCTGGGCGACGAAGCCCTTGTCGACCATCTGCTGGACGGTCTGGCGCCAGAGGTCCCAGTAGCCGTTCACGTTGGCGAATCCGCACGGCTTGGAGTGGAAGCCCAGCAGGGCCCAGGTCCACTGCTCGATGAACTCCTCGAAGGTGCCGGGCCCCCCGGGGAGCGAGAGGAAGGCGTCGCCGAGCTCGGCCATCTTCCACTTGCGCTCGTGCATCGAGTTGACGACCACCAGCTCGGTCAGGCCGGTGTGGCCGATCTCCTGGTTGACAAGGTCGGCGGGCATCACCCCGACCACCTTGCCGCCCGCCGCGAGGGCCGCGTCGGCCACCTCGCCCATCAGCCCGACACGGCCGCCGCCATAGACGAGGGTCAGTCCCTGCTCGGCGATCGCACGTCCCGCACGCTTTGCTTCCTCGACGAAAGCAGGGTCGTTACCGGGGGAAGAACCGCAATAAACACAGATGCTTTTCACGAATCCGCAGTCCTTCCCCGACGGAATGAGAGCCGACGCTGATAGGCCGATTGCGTTCTTCTGTCACGGCGCGGCTGGCCTGATGCGTCATCCGCGGTTACAACGCATGAACGGCTCGACACGTTGTCGGCCGGGGCGGCGCATACGACGCTACGCGGCGCAGGACTTCTATCTCGGTTAGGCACACGAATGGCGAGCGGCACGGTCAAGTGGTTCAATACCGCTAAGGGCTTTGGTTTTATTCAACCGGACGACGGCGGCGCAGACGTCTTTGTCCACGTCTCGGCGGTCGAACAGGCGGGCCTGCGCGGCCTGAATGAAGGCGACACGGTCGAGTTCGATCTGGAACAGGATCGGCGCAGCGGCAAGCTGGCGGCCGGCAATCTGGTGGTCACCGGCCATGGCCCGGCGCCCTCCGGCGGCGGCGGCTCGCGGCCCCCGCGTTCGGGCGGCTTCGGCGGCGGCGGCGGCGGCTTCGACCGCGGTCCGCGCGGCGGCGGCGGTTTCGACCGGCCCCGCGGCGAAGTGGCGGGTTCGGGCAGCGGCACCGTCAAGTGGTTCAACCCGACCAAGGGCTTCGGCTTCATCCAGCCCGAAGGCGGCGGCCAGGACGTGTTCGTGCACATCTCGGCCGTCGAGCAGGCGGGCCTGCGCGGTCTGAACGAGGGTCAGGCGGTCGCCTACGACCTCGAGCAGGATCGCCGGTCGGGCAAGACCTCGGCCACGAACCTCCGGGTTCAGGACTAGGGCTTTCGAAGGGCGCTTCTCCGAAAGGGAAGCGCCCTTTCTCTTCACGGCTGAACGGACGCCGCGCGCCATGGCCCAGGAGCAGCTGGCTGGGCGCGTGCGGTGAAGGTCGCGGGTTCCGCGGCCTTTTTTTGCGTCTCAGAACAAACCGGCCAGGAGGTTGATCGTCAGGGCCACGATCACCGTGTTGAAGACGAAGGCCACGAGGCTGTGCACAGTGCCGATCCGCCGCATCCCCTTGGAGGTGAAGGCGATGTCGGCGGTCTGGGCCGCGACGCCGACCACGATCGAGAAGTGGATGAAATCCCAGTAATCGGGCGTCTCGCCGCCGGGGAAGGCCAGGCCCTTGGTGTCATGGCCTTCGCAGGCCTCGTTCTCGTCGTAGTACTCGTGGGCGTAGTGCAGGGCGAAGACGAGCTGCACCATCAGCCATGACAGGGCGACCGTGCCCACCACCAGGGTCACGTCGGCGGCCTTGAGCACGCCATGGGCGGTCTTCGCCAGGCCGAGCTCGGCGCCGATCGCCGCGACGCTGGCCGCGGCGGCCACCAGCACCAGGCCCAGGATAAGTCCCCGTCCCTCGTCCTCCCGCTCGGCGCGGGCGCGGATGTCGTCCGGGCTGTGGTCGATCATCGCCCCGGTGACCGAGAGCATGAAGGCCAGGCACATCAAGTCCCAGCCGACCACGAAGTCGGTGACGGCGGGCAGGGCTGGCTGGAACTTGGCGAGCGCCAGTCCCGTCACCGCGCCGATCATCGCCGCGCCGAACAGGCGAGGCCGGCTGGCGAAGATCCGCCAGACGCCGCGCGTCCGATGCGCCTGGGCCTCGGCCATGCCGTGCTCCCCCGAGCCTCGATGAGGACGAACCATCGGCCGAGTCCCGCCCCGCCGCCACCGTCGCCGGCCTGAACTGCTCCCTGAACTTGGGGAGAGCCCGCACGTTCAAGACCCTCCAAGGGCCGCCGAGGAGTGATTTGATGCGCAGGTTCCTGATCCTGGCTGCGACCGCCGCATGGGCGGCCGGGCCCGCCGCCTGGGCGCAGGAGGTCCCCGCGGCGCCCGAGACGCCGACGTCCGCAACCGAGACGACCGAGCCGCCCCTGATTGTCCCGCCTGCGGCGGCCGAGCCGGGCGCGCCCGCCGGTCCCCGGCCGGGCGACCCCGCCCCGCCGCCGGCGCCGGCCGGGACGCAAGCGACGCCAGCCCAGCCTGCGCCCAAGAAGCCAGGGTTGGCGGAGACCGCAGGCTCCACCGTCGGCGGCGTGCTCGCCTCCGCGGCCGGCACAGCGGCCGGCGGACCGCTCGGCGGCGCGGCCGCAGGATTGGTGGGCAACAGGCTCGGCGGCGGACTGGTGCGCAGGCTCAAGAAGATCTTCGGCGGCGGCAAGACGAAGGACGAGGCGCCCGTCCAACAGGCCGCGGCCCCGCCGCCGCCGCCAGCGCCTCCGGCGGCGGCGTCCGACGCCGCCCAGCCGGCCGCGGCGACCGCCGCCGATCCGAACTAGGGCCCGCTAGGCCGCACCGGATCGGGCCGGGCGATGCCGCCACCCGGCAGGTGGACCTCGTAGGTTCCGAAGCGTGGATCGGGCTGCATGTAGTCGGTGGAGACGTACTGCGCGCCGGAGGCGAAGGCCGCCGCGCGGCGGCCGCTGTCGCCCGTCCGCGCCTCGACCGTGTCGGCGTCGGCCCGCGTCCGGACGATCAGCCCGCGCCTCACTGCCCTGGCGATGCGATCGCTAAGCTCGATGGGTTCGTTGAGGGTGATGTAGCCGGCAGCCGGCGAGGCCTCGTCGGTGTTGATGAAACAGACCCGTCCCTCGAGAGACCTTCGGCTTCCACGGTAGAGCGCGACCACCTCCGGCGCTTCGTCGAGGGCGAACATGATCTTGCCGCGGGCGGCCTTGAGCCGCGGCCAGCCGCCGGCCGCCACGGCCTCCCGCAGGCTTGTATGGCGGCCCTGCACCCGGTCGGGTGTGATCAGCTCGGCCTCGGAGAAGACCGAACGGATCTCGGCGTCGATGGCGTCCATGGCCCTGGCGTCGAACGGCAGGAGCGAGACCGCGCCGGGGATCTTCAGCTGGTCTTGCTTGAGGTTGAAGATGATCAGGATCGGCACGTGCCGGGGATGGGCCCTGGACCAGGCGCGCACCTCCCTGAGACAGTCCACCAGCAGCGGACAGACGGAGCGGTAGTCGAGGTCCGGCACGTGCATGACCTTCATGCCCGGCCGTGCGAGCGGCGTCAGGTCGTAAGGCGTGGTGTCCGGCGCCATCCTGCGGCCCAGCGGCGTCAGGTAGCGGCCGCCCTGCGGATCGTAGACGAAGTCCAGTTCGAGCTGGCGCGCACCGGCCTCGAGCTGCTGCGTCAGGGGAATGTGGCCGTAGTCGAGGGTGTCGGCGGCCTTGGGGTTGGCCCGCCGGATGTTGGCCATCTCCTTGGGCGCGGTGGCGATCTTGTAGCTGTTGTGGGTGCCGACCGTCTGGATGCGGTTCATCGGCAAGGCGTCCACGGCGGCGCGCGTGCAGCCCGGCCGGCCGGACGGATGCTCCAGATCGCAGGATGCCGAGACCGCCAGGGCGGCGGCGAACAGTGCGGCGATCATGGCGCCCTCCCGTCTTGTCTGCCCGGATCGTGACCGCGATTTGTGACGCTTACCAGGGGATCCACCGCGGCTCGGCCGGGTCAGCCTGGATCTCGTCGAGAAGGTCCGCCAGGCCCGGCGGGAAGACGTGGTCGGCGGTGGTCTTCAGCTCGGCCGGCGTCCACCAGCGGATCTCGTCGATGAGGTGATGCTCGTCGGGCTGCCAGCCGTGGCGGACGGGATCGCCGCCGGCGCAGCGGGCCAGGATGTAGTGCTCGTCCATCCAGACCGTCTCCGCACCGAGCGGCAGCGCCCCCTCGCGGCGCCAGACCACCGGCCCGAGTTCGAAGTCCTCGAAGCCGGTCTCCTCGCGGATCTCGCGCGCCGCGGTCTCCAGCACGCTCTCGCCCGGGTCCGCGCCGCCGCCGACCGTGAACCAGGCGCCGGGCGCCGCCGGGTCGCTGGCCAGCCGGCCCTTCATCAGAAGCAGCCGCCCCTGCGGATCGAACAGCAGGACGCGGGCGGTCAGACGGCGGCGCACGGCGACTTCACGATGACTCCCACCACGACTCCCCAGGGGTCATTTTTACCGCCCAGGGGGCCTCCGATATGGAAAGCCTTAAGGACTGAGCGGCATGGTTGCACGAATTGTAAGCGTAACCGAGGGTCGGCCATGCCCGACGAAATCCGTACCAGCAAGCACGACCTGATCGCCCGCGTGGCGACGCTCGAGCTGCTCGTCGCCGACCTGATCGACCTGCTCTGGCGGATCGATCCGTCGGCCATGGACCGGCTGGCCAAGGAAGCCGACAACGACCTCACCATACAGAACAGCCGCATCGCCCTGCCCGCGGGCGAGCATCAGCGGATGCGCCTGTTCAGCGTCCTGCAGGACCGCCGGCGAAAGCTTCAGCACCGCCGCGGAAAGCAGGGCGAAGCCGCCTGACGCCCTTGGGGGCGCCGCTCAACTGCGGGTTAAGCTTCTACATTTTAAACTTAACCTCGGCGAGAAACTGGAACGGGGGGCAACCTGGTGAACATCGGGTCCCATCGGCTGCTGGGGTTCGCGTTTGCCAACGCCGACCTGCTGCTCGAAATCGCCCCTGACGGGGGGATCGCCTTCGCCGTGGGCGCCGCCGAGGCCCTGTCCGGCGCCTCGGACGCCGACCTGGTGGGCCGCGGCTGGCGCGACTTCGTCGAGGCCGGCGACCGGCCGATGATCGAGGCCCTGTTCGATGGCCTGGAGGCCGGTCAGCGCGGCGGTCCGGTGATCGTGCGCCTGGCCAGCGACGACGGGGTTCCGCGCGCCGCCGCCTTCTCCGCCTTCCGCCTGCCGCAGAACAAGGGCGCGATCTCCTGCGCCCTGGCCCGCGCGGCGCCCGAGGCGGCGCCTCCCGCCGGCGCCCTGCACGACCGCGAGACCTTCGAGCAGCTGGCCAGCACCCTCCTCAACACCGCCCGTTCCACCGGGGCCGAGCTGGAGCTGGCCATGGTCGAGCTGGCCGGCATCGGCGCGGCCCGCGACAAGGCCGCCCCCGACAAGCGCAAGGACCTCGAGACGCGGCTCTCCGGCGTGCTGCGCGCCCAAGCGCACGGCGGCCAGGCCGCCACCGAGCTCGGCGACGACCGCTTCGCCCTGGTCCGCAGCCGCGGCGAGGCGGCCGAGGCCCTGGTCCGCCGCATGGCGAAGCTGCTCGACGCCGGCCTCGAAGAGAAGATCACCGCCGCGGCCAACGTCATTCCGATGAAGGGCGAGGCGGACTCCAAGCGGGCCATGCGGGCGCTGCGCTATTCCCTGGACTCCTTCCTGCGCGAGGGCCTGGCCGGCGAGGCGGCCGAGAACCTCTCGGAGGTGCTGAGCCGGGCCGTGCACCGCACGATCGGCGAGGTGGGCGCCCTCGGCGAGGCGATCCGCGAGCGCAACTTCCGCCTGGCGTTCCAGCCGGTCGTGTCGCTGAAGGACGGTGGGCTGCACCACTACGAGGCCCTGGTCCGCTTCGGCGAGGACGAGAGCCCCTTCCCGCACATCCGCATGGCCGAGGAGATGGACCTCATCGAGCCGCTGGACCTGGCGGTCCTCGAACAGGCGGTCACCACCATGGCCCGCGACCCGGCGCTCAGCCTCGCGGTCAACGTCTCCGGGCGCACGATCATGAGCCCGGCCTATGTGAAGGCCGCCTGCCGCCTGATCGGCGCCCACGCCGACGTCCGCGGCCGCCTGCTCTTCGAACTGACCGAGAGCGCGGCGATCGAGGACCTGCGCACGGCCGACCGCCATCTCCAGGCGCTGCGGGGCGAGGGCTGCCACATCTGTCTCGACGATTTCGGCGCCGGCGCGGCGTCCCTGGCCTATCTGCAGCAGCTCGGCCTCGACGTGGTGAAGATCGACGGCCGCTACATCCGCGACCTGCAGCGCGGCGGGCGCGAGGCCACCTTCGTCAAGCACCTGGTCAAGATGTGCGGCGAACTCGGCATCCGCACCCTCGCCGAAATGGTCGAGACCCAGGAGACCGAGGCGGCCGTCCGCGCGGCCGGCGTCGACCTCGCCCAGGGCTTCCGATACGGCGCCGCCTCCGAGATCCCCGCGCCGCCGATCAAGGCCAAGCCCGGCCGCAACCAGGTTCGCCCGGCCCTCAGGGCCTAGGCCGCCAATCGCGAAGTCGTGAAACCCGGCCCGCCGATCCGGGCATAGGGTTCATCCATCTGGGCGGTTGCGCGCAGAGTTGGTTGGTCACGCGACCGCTCTTCATCGCGCCATGGATGCGTTCGATCCCGAGACCTTCGGGGGCGTCTGTGGCGCCTGAGGTGATGGGAGAACGACCATGCCTATCCAATCTGCGGGGTCCGTCCGGGCGCTTGCGCTGGCGGGCCCCACGAGCTCCGGAAAAACCACCCTCATGGAGGCCCTGCTGCAGGTCACGGGTGCGGTGGCGCGCACCGGCGGCGAGATGGTCGGCGACGCCAGCCCCGAGGCCCGCGCCCGCGGTCACTCCGTCGAGCTGAACCTGGCGGGTTTCGACTTCATGGGCGACCACTACCAGGTCGTCGACTGCCCCGGATCGCTGGAGTTCTGCGCCGACGTCGACCGCGCCATGCCGGCCGTCGACCTCGCCGTGGTCGTGGCCGAGCCCGACCCCGCCAAGGCCGCGCTCTTGCAGCCGACGCTGCGCGAGCTGGAGCGGCTGAACATTCCCCGCGCGCTGTTCATCAACAAGATGGACCAGGCGAGAGGCTCTCTTCAGGGGCTGCTGGAGGCGCTGGGCGCGGTGAGCGCCGCGCCGCTCGTCGCCCGCCAGATCCCCACCTTCGACGGCGAGAAGGCCACCGGCTTCATCGACCTCGCGCTCGAGCGCTGCTTCGTCTATCGGCCCGGCGAGCCCTCGCAGCAGATCGACATCCCCGAGGACCTGGCGAGCCAGGAGGCCGAGGCGCGGTTCCACATGATGGAGCAGATCGCCGACTTCGACGACGAACTGCTGGAGCAGCTGCTCTCCGACGTGACGCCGAGCCGCGACGCGGTGTTCGCCGACCTGGTGAAGGAGATGAACGAGGGGCTGATCGTGCCGGTGTTCTTCGGCTCGGCGGCCAACGGTTTCGGCGTCCGCCGTCTGCTCAAGGCCCTGCGCCACGAGACGCCGCCGCCGGCCCGCGCGGCCGAGCGGCTCGGGCTGGAGGGCCCTGGCGCCTATGTGCTGAAGACCGCCTACGCCGGCCAGTCCGGCAAGCTGACCTACGCCCGGGTGTTCGGCCAGGCCCTGGCCGACGGCGCCGAGCTGACGCTGCCCGGCGGCGACAGGGCGCGGGCCGCCGGCCTGTTCGCGGTCCAAGGCGGGGCCTCCCGCAAGATCGCCAGCGCGCCTGAGGGCGACATCTGCGCCATCGGCAAGGTGGAGCAGGCCCACGCCGGCGAGATCCTGTCGCTGACCGGCAAGCCGCAGAGCGGGCGCGCCGCGGCACACGCGCGGCGACCGCTTTTCGCCGTGGCGCTCTCGGCCAAGAACCACAAGGACGACGTGCGGCTCTCCTCCGCCCTCGGCAAGCTCGTCGAGGAAGACCCCGGCCTGCTGCTGACCCACGATGCCGAAAACAAGCAGGTGCTGCTGGCCGGCCAGGGCGAGGGCCACGTCCGCCTGGCCCTCGAGCGCCTGAGACGTCGGTTCGGCGTCGAGATCGACACCGAGCAGCCGCGGACCGCCTACCGCGAAACGATCCAGCGAGGCGTCACCCAGCGCTCGCGGCACAAGAAGCAGTCCGGCGGCCACGGCCAGTTCGCCGACGTGACCATCGAGGTGAAGCCCCTGCCCCGCGGCTCCGGCTTCCAGTTCACCTCGCGCGTGGTCGGCGGGGCGGTGCCCCGGCAGTGGATCCCGGCGGTGGAGGACGGCGTGCGCGACGGACTTGCGAAGGGGCCGCTCGGCTTTCCGGTCACCGATCTCGAGGTGACGCTGACCGACGGCCAGACCCACTCGGTCGACAGCTCGGAAATGGCCTTCCGCACGGTCGGTCGCCTGGCCATCGAGGAGGCGCTGGCGGCGGCGGGCACAATCCTTCTGGAGCCTATCGAGAAGCTGGTGGTCTATTCGCCGAGCCCAGCGGCTTCCAATGTCACCTCGGCCCTGACCGCCCGGCGCGGCCAGATCCTCGGCCTGGGACCGCGTGAGGACTGGCGCGGCTGGGAGCGGATCGAGGCCTTCCTGCCGCAGAGCGAACGTCAGGACCTGATCGCCGAGATCCGCGGCCTGACCCAGGGCCTGGGCGCCTTCGAGGCGGACTTCGACCACATGGCCGAGCTGCACGGGCGATTGGCCGAGCTGGCCGCCCAGGCCAGCAAGGCGCCGGCGCCCGCCCACTAGTCTGAACCCGGACCCCTCCCTGCGTCGCGTGGGGAGGGGCCAGTCCGCCAGGCCCTTTCCCCGACGCGCCGGCGAAGCTACCGTCCGTTCAAATTCGTGCGGGCGCGAACCTGCCGACCGTTCGGGGAGAGACCAGGATGACCGCGGCCGCTGCAGCGCCGAAGACCAGCATCGCGCGCGTCGCCATGACCTCGCTCGCGGCCTCCAGCATCGAATGGTACGACTTCTTCATCTACGGGACCGCCGCGGCCCTCGTCTTCCCCAAGCTGTTCTTCGCAGCCTCCCTGCCCCCGTTCGTCGCCCAGCTCGCCGCCTTCTCCACCTTCGCGGTGGGTTTCATCGCCCGGCCGGTCGGCGGGGTGCTGTTCGGCCACTTCGGCGACCTCGTCGGCCGCAAGAAGGCGCTGGTCACCGCCCTGATGCTGATGGGCCTCGCCACCACGGCGGTGGGCCTGCTGCCCTCCTACGCCACGGCAGGCTGGATATCGCCCATGCTGCTCATCCTGCTGCGCTTCGCCCAGGGCCTGGCGGTCGGCGGCCAGTGGGGCGGGGCGGTGCTGATCGCGACCGAGAACGCGCCGCCCGGCAAGCGCGGCTTCTATGGCTCCTTCGCCCAGATGGGCGTGCCGGCCGGCGTCGCCACCGCCAACCTGATCTTCCTCCTGATGACCGCCAACCTGGCCCCCGAAGCGTTCCAGGCCTGGGGCTGGCGCATTCCCTTCCTGCTGTCGGTGCTGCTGGTCGGGCTCGGGCTCTACGTCCACCTGATGCTGGAAGACACCGCCGAGTTCAGGGCGCTGGAGCAGGCCGAGGACAAGGCCGAGCGGCGCCGCTCGCCGATCCTGCAGGCCCTGGTGAAGCACCCGAAGGAGATCCTGCTCGGCGCCGGCGCCTTCGTGGCCGCCAACGGCACCTTCTACGTGATGATCACCTATGCGGTGGCCTACGCCACGACGACCCTGCATGTCCCGCGCACGAGCGTGCTCTGGGCGGTAATGCTGGGGAGCCTGATCTCCGCGCCCTTCCTGCCGCTGATGGCGGCGCTCTCCGACCGCATGGGCCGGCGCGGGGTGTTCATGGCCGGCGCCCTGCTCTGCGGCGCCTGGTCCGTGCCGTTCTTCCTGCTGCTGAACAGCGGCGCCTTCCCGCTGATCCTGGTCGCCATGGCGGTCGGCCTGACGCTGAACAACTTCATGTACGGCCCGCAGGCCGCCTTGATGACCGAGCTGTTCTCCACCGAGCTGCGCTATTCCGGAGCCTCGCTCGGCTACCAGCTCGGCGCGATCTTCGGCGGCGCCTTCGCCCCGATCATCTCCACCGCGCTTTACGAGCACTACCGTTCGGCCATGGCGATCTCCGCCTACTGGGCCGTGCTCTGCGGCGTCGCCTTCCTCTCGGTCTTCCTGCTCTCGGAGACGAACCGACGGGCCGGCGCCGGCGCCAAGGCGGCTGCGAAGACCGCCCAGGCTTGACCGCGCGCCCGCCGATGGGCGATGTGGCCGCATGAGCGCCGCCGTGGCCAACACCGCCAAAAAACCGTCCCGTCTTCCGGGGCACGGCTGGTCTGTGCGCGCCCTCTAGCGCGCCACACCCGTTCAGGACCCCGCCGGCGCGACGGGGTCGAGGCGCTCCGTCTCCGGACCCCAACAGGAGACGACATGACAAGCCCCCTCCCCCGCTACGCCGGCGTCTGGCTGCCGCTGGTGACGCCGTTCAAGGACGGCGACCTCGACGAGACCTCGCTGCGCCGGCTGGTCCGGTCCTTCGCGCCGCGGGTCGACGGCCTCGTCCTCTGCGCCACCACCGGCGAGGCGCCGGCGCTCTCGGCCGAGGAGACCCAGCGGGTGGTCGAGACCGCCAGGGACGAGCTGGCGGCGGTCGGCGCGGCGAGCCGCATCCTCGTCGGCCTGGCCGGCGCCTCGACGGCCGGCGTCGTGCGGGCGCTGAAGGCCGCCGAGCGCTGGGGCGGCGACGGCTTCCTGGCCACCTGCCCCTACTACGTTCGCCCCGCGCAGGAGGGGCTGAGGCTGCACTTCGAGGCGATCGCCGAGACGAGCCCTGCCGACATTCTGATCTACAACATTCCCTATCGGACCGGCGTGAACCTTGCGAACGACACCCTGCTGCGCATCGCCGAGCGGACCAACGTGGTGGGCCTGAAGGACTGCTGCGCCGATCGCGAACAGTCGCGGGACATCATCCGCAGAAAGCCGGCCGGGTTCGCCGTGCTGATGGGCGACGACGCCGGCTTCGCCGCGGCGCTGGAAGACGGCGCGGACGGCGGCGTCACCGCTTCGGCTCACATCGACCCGGAGGGATTTCGAGCGGTCCACGCGCATGCTCGGGCCGGGCGCACAGGCGAGGCGGCGGCGGCCTGGGCCGCGATCGCCGCGATCCCGGATCTGCTGTTCGCGGAACCCAGCCCCGCCGCGCTCAAGCATTGCCTGTGGCGCACCGGCCTGATCGACAGCCCGGAGCTGCGACTGCCGATGACGCCTGTCAGCGAGAGCCTCGCCGCGCGCCTGGACGCGGCGATCGCCCGCGGCTGGACCCCGACCTGACGCCCTAGCGCGCGGCGGTCTGGGTGCTGCGCCAGTCCGCGGCGGTGGCGGTATAGAGCTGGACGAGGTCGGCCAGGCGCTGGCCCTCGGCCTGAGCGCTGGCGCGGCGCGCGCGGCTCAAGGTCCGCTGGGCGTCGATCACCTGCATCAGGGTCCCGCCGCCCAGGCGATAGGCGGTCTGGGCGTCTCGGGCGCTGGCGGCCGAGGAGGTCTCGGCGCGCTTGAGGGCCGCGATCTGCTGCTGGTCGGCGGCCAGGGCGGCCAGCACGTCGGAGACCTGGACGAAGGCGCGGATCACCGTCGCCTGGTAGCGGGCGAGCGCGGCCCGGGCTTCGGCCTCGGCCCCCTTGCGCTGCGCCTTCAGCGTGCCGCCGTGGAAGATCGGCGCGGTGACGCCCGACAGGAGCTGCCAGCCCGAGGCCTTGTAGTTGAACAGGTTCTCCGGCTTCAGCGAGCTCTGGGTGAGGTTCGCCGAGAGGCGCACGTCCGGATACTGGTTGGCGACGGCGACGCCGATGTCGGCGGTCGCGGCGTGAAGCTGGGCCTCGGCGGCCAGGATGTCCGGCCGCTTGCGGACCAGCTCCGAGGGCAGGCTGACCGGCACGTCGGCCGGGGCCGTGAAGCGGGCGATGTCGAAGTCGGGCGCGGCCCACTCGGCCGGCGACTTGCCGACCAGCAGCGCGAGCTGGTGGCGCGCGGAGTCGAGGTCGCGCTGCAGCGGCGGCAGCAGCGCCTCGTCCTCGGCGAGCTGGGCCTCGCCGCCGGAGGTCGCCGAGGGCGCCTCGGCGCCGGCCTTCTGGGCGGCGCGGATCATGTCGAGCACCCGGCGGTCCTCCGCGATCACCTGCTGGGCGGCGGCGATCTGCGAGCGCAGGGACGCGACGCGCACGGCCTGGATGGCGACGTTGCCCGAGAGGGTCAGATAGGCGGCGTCGGCCTGCCGGGCGGCCGCATCGGCGCGCGCGCCGGCGGCCTCCGAGGCGCGGCGGCGGCCGCCGAAGAGGTCAAGGTCGTAGCCCACCGCGCCGCCTACCGAATAGAGATTGATGGTCGGGTTGGAGAGGCTCATCCCCGGGAAGCCGGAGAAGCCGAAGGCCTGCAGGTTGATGTGCTCGCGCTGGGCGGAGCCGTTCAGGTCCACCTGCGGCAGCTGGGCGCCGCGAACGGCGGCGGCCTGCTGCTGGGCGCGCTGCAGAGTGGCGTCGGCCTCGGCGAGCGTCGGGCTGCCGGCCAAGGCCTCGGCCATGACCTGATCGAGCTCGGGCGAGCCGAAGGCCTGCCACCACGGGCCGGCGGCGCGGGCATCGGGGCTGAGGCGCACGCCGGGCGCGGCCGCATCGCCCTTCATGGCGTATCCGGAGGCGGCCGGGCCCTTCGGGCCTTCGGGCGCCTTGAAGTTCGGCCCCACGGCGGCGCAGGCGCTGAGCGCCAGGGCCGAAGCGGAGACGGCGAGGAAGCGGAGCGGGCTATTCGACAGCGACATGGGCAGGTTCTCCGCCGGCCTGGCGCTTCGGCGCTCGCATCAGGAGCAGCATCGGCATGCAGGCCAGCGTCACGAGGAACATCAGGCGGAAGGCGTCAACATAGGCGACCATCGAGGCCTGGCGGGTGATCTCGTTGTTGAGGGTCACGGCGCCGGCCACGGTGGACGGGTTCATCATCGCCGGCAGGCCCGCGCGGACGGTCGGGTTGGCCGGGTCGAGGTGGGCGGTGAGAGACGAGTGCACGACCTGGGTGTTCGAGACCACCAGGGCCTGCATGATCGAGATGCCGATCGCCGAGCCCATGTTGCGGACGAGGGTGTAGAGCGACGACCCCTCGGGCCGCAGCACCGGCGGGATGGTGGCGAAGGCGAGGGTCGACAGCGGCACGAACAGGAAGCCGATCCCGAAGCCCTGGATGATGCCCGAGATGATCACGACACGCGCGCTCATCGACAGGTCGAAGTGCATCATCTGGTAGAGGGCGACCGCGTTCAGCGACAGGCCGAACAGCAGGATCGCGCGGGTGTCGACCCGGCCGATCAGCCGGCCGACGAAGAACATGGCCAGGAACGAGCCGACGCCGCGCGGCATGGTGACCAGGCCCGAGGTCAGCACCGGATAGCCCATCAGCACCTGCAGCATCGGCGGCAGCAGGGCCATGGTCGAGAACAGCAGCACCCCGACGAAGAAGCCGAAGATCGAGGCGGTGACGAAGTTGCGGTCGCGCGCGAGGGCCCGGTCGAAGAACGGATGGGTGGCCGTCAGGGTGTGGGAGACGAAGACCCACAGGGCGATGGCCGCCAGGATGGCGTAGGTCGTGATCTCGGCGGACGAGAACCAGTCCTGGCTCGGCCCGCGGTCGAGCATCAGCTGCACGGAGCCGACGAACAGGGTCAGCATGCCGAAGCCCAGGAAATCGAAGGGCTTGGCGCGCGCCTGGCGGTCGCCGGAGATGAACAGCCACACGCCCGCAAGCGCCAGGATGCCGACCGGCAGGTTGATGTAGAAGCACCACCGCCAGGAGAAGTTGTCGGTGAGGTAGCCGCCGAGCGCCGGCCCGAGGATCGGCCCGAGCAGGGCGCCGGCGCCCCAGATGGCCATGGCCTGGCCGTGCTGCTCACGCGGATAGATGTCGAGCAGCACCGCCTGGGAGAGCGGGATCAGGGCCGCGCCCGCCACCCCCTGCAGCAGGCGGAAGATGACGATCTCCGGAAGGGTCGTGGCGATGCCGCACAGCATCGAGGCCGCAGTGAAGCCGGCGATCGAGATCAGGAACAGCTTCTTGCGGCCGAGCCGGTCGGCCAGCCAGCCCGACAGCGGCGTCATGATCGCGGCCGAGACGATGTAGGAGGTCAGGACCCAGGTGATCTGGTCCGAGCTCGCCGAGACGCTGCCCTGGATGTGCGGCAGGGCGACGTTGGCGATGGTGGTGTCGAGCGAGTTCATCACCGTCGCCAGCATGATGGAGACGGTGATCGGCCAGCGGTTGGCCGTGTCCTGAGCCGCAGCCATGGCGGACGGCCTCAGCCGGCCCGGCCGGCGGCTCGGACGTCGACCTTCACCTTGGCGGAGAGACCCGCGCGCGCGGCCATGCCGGGCGGCGGCGAGTTGAAGTCGATCCGCACCGGCAGGCGCTGGACCACCTTCACCCAGTTGCCCGTCGCGTTCTGGGCGGGCAGCGGCGAGAAGGCCTGGCCGGTGCCGGGCGCGAAGCTCGCCACGTGACCCTTGAGATGGGCGTCGGGATAGGCGTCCACGTGCAGTTCGACCGGCTGGCCGACCTTCATGTGGGCGAGCTGGTCTTCCTTGAAGTTGGCCTCCACCCAGGGCTGGCCGGAGAGCAGCCAGAAGGCGGTCTGCGACGGGTTCAGATAGCTGCCGACGGGCAGCTGCTCGACGCGGGTGACGATGCCGTCGGAGGGCGCCACGACCTCGGTGTAGGAGACGTTCAGCCGGGCCCGCTGGAGGTTGGCCTGCGCCTGCAGCACCGCCGGGTGCGCGCCCTCGGAGATGTTCGGGTCGCCACCGAGCGTGGCGAGCGCCTGGGCAGCCTGCTGCTGGGCGGCGGCGAGCTGGTCGCGGGCCTGCTGGGCGGCGTGCACCGCCTGGTCCACCTGCTGCTGGGACGCCACGCCGGCGGCGGCGAGCTGGCGCTGGCGGGTGGCTTCGCGGGCCGCGTAGCTGACCGCTTCCTGGGCCACGCGCACATTGGCCTGCTGCTGCTCGTAGGCGGCGCGCTGCGCCTTCAGCTGCAGCTGGGCGCTGGCGAGCTGGGCGGCGGCGGCGGCGGCGTTGGCCTGGAAGTCGCGGGCGTCGAGGCGGAAGAGGACCTGGCCCTTGCGGACAAACTGGTTCTCCTTGACGTAGATGTCGGTCACCCGCCCGCCGATCGAGGCGGCCACCGGCACCTTGGCGATCTGGACATAGGCGTCGTCGGTGGACTGGAAGCGCCCGCCGGTGACGATGAAATAGGCGACGACGGCGAGGATCAGGATCGGCCCGCCGACCATCAGCGGCCAGCGCCAGCGGCGCAGGAAACTGTCGCGGCCGGCGTTGGGATCGACTTCGGCGTTGCCTTGGGCGGGAATGGCCTCGGCATCGCTCACGTCACGCATGGAAATCCCCAACTCACAAATGCAGCAAAGCAGGATCGGGCGCCCGCGATCCTTGCGGCGCCGTTCTCCCGTCGGTTTTCAGATAGTGCGCGTCCCTTGATGATCAAAATGATATGTCGTCACGGTATGAATGAAGGCTTTGCATGCCGACGCCTGACCTGAACCTGCTCCGCGTGTTCGACGTCCTCCTGGAGGAGCGCAATGTCACCCGGGCGGGGGCGCGGCTGGGTCTGACCCAGTCCGCGGTGAGCCATGCCTTGAACCGCCTCAGATATTCGCTCAGCGACGAGCTGTTCGTCCGAGGTCCCTCGGGCATGCAGCCGACGCCGCGCGCCCTGGAGATGGGGCCTCAGGTCCATGCGGCGCTCAACCAGCTGCAGGCCGCCCTCGCCTTCCCCGACTTCGACCCCGCCACCAGCGAGCGGCGGTTCACGATCATGGCCGGCCCCTACGCCTCGGGCGTGCTGGCGCCGCCGGTGGTCAGCCGCCTCTCGCAGGACGCCCCTCTGGCCGAGCTCGCCATCATCGGCCAATCGCCGGACGTGCTGGAGCAGCTCGACGCCCGTCGCGTAGACTTCGCCGTCGCGGGCATCGTGACCGCGCCCGAGCGCTTCTCCCGCGAGCCGATCCTGGTGGAGACCCTGGCCTGGGTGGTTCGCCCCGGCCATCCGCTCACCGAGGGTGAGGTCGATCTGGAACGGTTGGTGTCGGTGCCGCACGCGGTGATCTCCCCCGCGCCGGCCGGCCCCGGCGACGAGCGGTCCCAGCGCCGGGGCTTCGTCACCCAGGCGAGCTGGGAGGACGCCGGTGCGTTCGAGACCGCCCTGGCCCAGAGCGGCCTCGTGCGGCGGGTCGGCGTGCGGGTCCCCGACACCTATTCCGCCCTCGCCGTGGCGAGCCGCACGGACATGCCGGCCCTGATCCCGCGCCGCCTCGCCCTGCTGTCCGTGCAGAGCGGGCGGCTGGTGCTGATCGAGCCGCCCTATCCCTCGCCCGCCGTCGAGGTGACGCTCACCTATCTGAAGGAGCGCCTGAGCGAGCCGGCCATCGCCTGGATGCGCGACCTGATCCGCAGCGTGGCGGCGGCGCTCTGAGGCCTCGGCCGTCGAAGCCTACGCCGGCTGCGGCTGCTGGGCCTGGGCCGCGGCGATGAGAGCGTCGTCGATCTCGCGCGCCCGCACGGCGGCGGGCCGCGCCTGCAGGCGGGCGGCATAGGCCTCGAAGACCGGCCGCCGCTCGAGCACGCCCCATTGCAGGTAGAAGCCGATCGCCGAACCGAAATAGACGTCGGCCGTGCTGAAGGTGTCGCCGAGGATGTAGTCGCCGGCCTTGAGCGCCTGCTCGGCGCCGTTGATGGCGTCCTCGAAACAGCCGTAGCCGACCATCGCCTTCCGCTCGGCCGGGACTTCGACCCCGAGGTTCTTGTTCGTGATCGCCGCCTCGAGCGGGCCGGCGGCGAAGAACATCCAGCGGAAGTAGGGGCCGCGTCGCTTGTCGCCGAGCGGCGGCGCGAGGCCGGCCTCCGGGAAGGCGTCGGCGAGATAGGCGCAGATCGCCCCGGCCTCGGTCACCACCGTGTCGCCGTGCTTGATCGCCGGCACCTTGCCCATCGGGTTCACCGCCAGATAGGCCGGCGCCTTCATGCTGTCGGCGTACTGCAGGATCTCGGTGCGGTAGGGCCGGCCGATCTCCTCCAGCATCCACCGGACGATGCGGCCGCGCGACTGGGGGTTGGTGTAGAAGACGAGATCGTCGGACATGGGGTGACCTCTTGGGTTCGGGTTCCGAAAGCCGCCGGGGCCACCCTACGCCGGCCTGCTGACAGCCTCGTGTCAACAGGCTGCGATCCGCCGCCTCAGGCGGACCTCGCCGATGCGATGTAGTTGTCCACGGCCGTCTCCAGGACGGTCAGCGGCATGGCGCCGGCGAGCAGCACCGCGTCGTGGAACTTGCGGATGTCGAAGGCGGGCCCCAGCGCGGTCCTCGCCTTGTCCCGCAGGCGCAGGATGGTGACCTTGCCGACCATGTAGCTGCAGGCCTGACCCGGCCAGACCGCGTAGCGCTCGATCTCCTGGTTGGCGAGGGTGATCGGATCCCCCTCGATGGAGGACAGGGTCTGCGCCGCCTTCTCGCGGCTCCAGCGCATGGCGTGGATGCCGGTGTCGGTGACCAGCCGCCCCGAGCGCAGCAGGGCGTCGTGGATGTAGCCGAGCTCGCCGGCCGGATCGTCGGCATAGACGCCCATCTCCTGCGCGAGTTGCTCGGCGTAGAGCGCCCAGCCCTCCTGGTAGGCCCCGAAGCCCGACACCCGCCGCAGCATCGGCAGGTCGGCCTGCAGCGCCAGGGTGAGCTGCAGGTGATGGCCCGGGATGCCCTCGTGGTAGGTGGTGGTGATCAGGTCCCAGTAGGGCGCCTCGGCGGTGTCGCGCAGGTTCAGCCAGTAGATGCCCGGCCGCGTGCCATCGAGGCTGCCCGAGTTGTAGTGGGTCGAGGCTCCCTGCTCGGTCTCCTTCGGAATCCGGCGGATCTCCAGCGGCGCCTTGGGCAGGGCGCCGAAGTACTGCGGCAGGCGGGCCTGCATGTCCTGGACGACCTTGTTGAGGTCAGCGACCAGCTTGGCCTTCCCGGCGTCGGTGTTGGGGTAGATGTACTTCTTCGACTTGAAGAGCGCCTTGTAGCGCTCGCCGACCGTGCCCTTGGTCATGCCGATCTTCTTGAACAGCACGTCGGCCCGGGCGGAGAGCTCCTTGCCGACCTCGAGGCCGAGCTGGTGCACCTCGGCGGGGGTCATGGTGGTGGTGGTCTGGCTCGCGAGGGCCGCGGCATAGTAGGCCTCGCCGTCGGGCAGGCGCCAGACGCCGGCGTCGTGGGTCGATTTCGGCAGCAGGTCCGCCAGCAGGGCGGCCTGGCGGTCCATGGCCGGGCCGACCCGCTCGGAATAGGCCCGCGACGCCTTGGCCTGCCAGTCCCCGGCGATCCCCTTGGCGCGGGCGCGGTCGACCAGCGAGGTGACGAGGACGCTCTTCTCCGGCCCGGTGTTGATGGTCTTCATCGAGGTGATCGCGCCCTTCAGGGCGAAGTCCGGCGGGATCACGCCGAGGCCGGCGTCATGGCGGCAGCGCTCGCTCTCCTCGTCGATCAGCCGGCCGAGCTCGGACAGGCGCGCCACATAGGCCTCGCAGTCGGCGGCGGTCTCGATGGTGTGCTGGGTCGCCAGGAAGTCGGGCGCGTCCTGGTAGGAGCCGGTGATCTGGCTCAGCACATAGGGGCTGCCCGCGCCCTGGCCGCCGTAGTTGTAGCGCCGGTTGGCCGCGTCGGTGACCCGCAGGTCCTCGTGCACGGAGGCGTAGTTCACCGCCGCCATGCCGGAAAGCTTGGCCGCGTCTATGCCGTTGAGGCGCGCGAGCTGGGCGGCCGTGCGGGCCTTGTCCTGCTGCAGCGCCTCGAGCGAGCCCCGGTGCAGCTTCGACTTCAGGTCCGCATGCGCGCCGGTGTCGAGGCCGAGCGAGGACGCGAGCTCGGGGAAGTTCTGCAGATACTCGTTGAAGAAGTCGTCGAGGGCGGCGTTCAGCTGCTGTTCGGCGGTGGGCGGCGGCGCAGGGGGCGGAGCCGGCGGCGGCGGGGCGGCGGGCGCGGCCGGCGGCTTGGCCGTGGCGCAGCCGGCCAGCGCGGCGCTGGCGCCGGCGACGAGCAGCATGTGGCGGCGGCTGAGCATGGGACGTCTCCCCGAAGGATCTATCGACGGCGCAAAGGCTTAAGGCGCCGCCGGCGAACGGCAACCCGCTGAACGCCCGCCCGCGAATTAAATCGTCGTAACAGCCCGGCCGGACAGGTTGGACATGCCCCCGAACCGCCCGTTGCGAGAACGCCGCTCCCTCAGCGCGCCCACGCTGGATCGGCCGCCGGAAAGCTGAGAGGCTGGCGACCATGAGCGAGACCCTCACCCGCCTGCCGCCCCTGCCGATCCAGCCCGCCGGCGTCCCCTGGCCCACCGTCGACTGGCCCGTCGGCGACGCCCCTGCCGCCCTGAAGAAGACGCGGTTCGCCGAGCTCATGCAGGACGCCTTCGCCGCCAGGTCGACGCCGCGGCTCGGCGAGACCCACGCCCTCGTGATCGTCCAGGGCGGCCGGATCGTCCACGAGCAGTACGGCGAAGGCTTCGGGCCGGAGCAGACCTATCCCTCTTGGTCCAAGGCCAAGAGCATCACCCACGCGCTGGTCGGCATCGCGACGGGCGACGGGCGGCTCGACGTCATGGCTCCGGCCGTTGCGCCGGAGTGGCGCGGCGCCGGCGATCCGCGCGGCGCGATCACCCTCGACCAGCTCCTGCGCATGTCGAGCGGCCTTGCCTGGGTCGAGGAGTACCTGCCCGACCGCCCTTCGGACGTGATCGCCATGCTGTTCGGGGACGGCAAGGCCGACGTGGCGGGCTTCGCGGCGAGCGCGCCTCTGGCCCAGCCGCCCGGCGCGCAGTGGTACTATTCGAGCGGGACCACCAACATCGTCTCCCGCGCCCTCGCGCGGGCGATCGGCGCCAAGGGCGCGGCCTTCGAGGCCTTCATGCGCGAGCGCCTGTTCGCCCCGATCGGCATGGCGAGCCCGGTCCCGAAGTTCGACGACGCCGGGACCTTCATCGGCTCATCCTTCTGCTTCGCCACCGCCCGCGATTTCGCCCGCTTCGGCACGCTCTACCTCCGCGGCGGGGTTTGGGACGGGCGGCGCATCCTGCCCGAGGGCTGGGTGGACTACGCCCGCACGCCCACCTTCCAGCAGGCCGGCGCGGCGGAGACCGAAGGCCGATACGGCGCCCACTGGTGGCTGGACCTCGGCGGCCCCGGCTCGTTCTCGGCCAACGGCTACGACGGTCAGTACACCGTCTGCGTTCCGGACCTCGACATGGTCCTCGTCCGCCATGGCGCGACGCCCCTCGACAAGAAGGACGACCTCAAGCGCTGGATCGGCGAGGTGGTGGACTGTTTCCGGGCGATCTAGGCCGCCGCTCCCACGGCGCGGACCTCCGGCTGCGGATCGACGGTGACGCGCCGCATATGGCGGCGCTGGCCGGGGTAGTCGTTGAGGGCGAAGTGCCAGACCGAGCGGTTGTCCCAGAAGGCCATCGACCCCTTCCGCCATGAAAACCGGCAGGTGAAGGCCTCATAGCGGGAGTGCTCGAACAGGTAGTCGAGCAGGGCCTTGGATTCCCGCTTCGACCAGCCCTCGATGCGGATCGTGAAGGCGGGGTTCACATAGAGCGCCTTGCGGCCGCTCTCCGGATGGGTGAGCACCAGCGGGTGGACGTACTCCCCGGCCATGCCCTCGGCTTCCGCCACGGCCATCGACGAGCGCTTCTGGGCCGATTGGCCCGCGGCCGAGTATTCGCGGTTGGCGGAGTGGACGCCGTTCAGCCCTTCCAGCGTCTTCTTCAGGCCCGGCGACAGGGCGTCGTAGGCCGCCGCCTGGCTGGCGAACAGGGTGTCGCCGCCGAACTCGGGGATCTCCACGCCGTAGAGGATCGAGCCGATCGCGGGCCGCTCCAGGAAGCTCATGTCGGAGTGCCAGCCGCCGCCGAAATTGATCCGGTCCGTCGGCTCCTTGATGATCTCCATCACCTCCGGATGGTCGGCCATGCCCTTGACGTAGGGATGGACGTTCAGCGGCCCGAAGCGGCGGCCGAAGGCGACCTGCTGGGCCGGCGTCAGTTCCTGGTCGCGGAAGAAGATCACCTGGTGCTCGACCAGGGCGGCGCGGATCGCGGCGATGGTGTCGTCGGACAGGTCCCCGGAAAGGTCGAGGCCGGAGATCTCGGCCCCGAGGGCGCCGGCGACGCGACGGATCTGGAGTGTGGAAGCGGCCAATGTGGACTCCTCGCGGACAGGTTCGACTGAGGCCCTTCTCGCCATGATACAGTGTTGGCGGGAGGCTGGAACCATGGACACAGCGTCAGTCGGTTTCGACACCGAGCTCCACGAGGCGCGCATGCGCGAGGCGGGCTACACGGTCATCGACGGCTTCCTCGACTCCGGGGCGCTCGAGACCTTCCGCGAGGCGCTGGCGCCCTATCGCGGCACGCACCGCGGCCGCAATGACTTCGAAGGCTTCAACACCGAGCGGATCTATACCCTCGTGGCCCGCGGCCGGATCTTCGAGACCATCGCCACCGACCCGCGGCTCATGGCCCTGATCGGCCGCTTCCTGCAGCCCAACTTCCTGCTCTCCGCCAGCCACGCCATCTCGCTCAACCCCGGCGAAACGGCGCAGGATATCCATTCGGACGACGGCTTCTATCGCCAGCGCCGGCCGCGGCCGCCGATCGGCATCAGCGTCATCGGCGCCATTGATGATTTCACGCGCGCCAACGGCGCCACCGAGATCGTGCCGGGCAGCCATCTGTGGGGCGAGCCCGGCGACCCCGGCCGGCCCAACGACCTGGCTGAGATGGAGGCCATGCTGGTTCCCATGGAGATCCCCGCCGGGGCGGCGCTGGTCTTCTGTGGCACCCTGCTGCACCGCGGCGGCGCGAACGTCACCGATCGCCCGCGGCTGGCCTTCACCAACCAGTACTGCGAGCCCTGGGCGCGGCCGCAGGAGAACTTCTGGCTGGCGGTCCCGCGCGAGCAGGTGCGCGAGATGTCGCCCTGCGCCCAGTCGCTGCTCGGCTACGAGATCGCGCCGCCGTTCCTCGGCATGGTCAGCGCCTCCCATCCCGCCAAGACCCTGGAGCCCGGCTGGATGCCGCCGGTGGTGGCGCAGCGGCCCTAGATCAGGTTGCGCCGGAACAGGGCGAACAGCCGCTCCCAGTGCCGCTCGGCCGCCGGCTTGTCGTAGGCGGCGCGCTGCGGGAAGGCGAAGCCGTGGTGGACGCCTGGATAGAGCTCCACCTCGGCGTTGAGGTTGCGGGTCTTGATCGACTGGTCCAGCGCCTCGACCATCTCCAGCGGCGCGTAGGCGTCGTGCTCGGCGCAGGCGAAATAGAGCTCGCCCGCCGCCTTGGCCGCCGCCAGGTGCGGGCTGTCGGATTCGTCGGTGACCAGCCGCACGCCGTAGATCGAGGCCGCCGCCCCGACCCGCTCGGGCCATCGGGCGGCGAAGTTGATCGCGTACTGGCCGCTCATGCAGTAGCCGACCACGCCCACAGGGCCGGCGCCGGCGGCCGGATCGCGGTCGGCGAAGTCGAGCAGGGCGTCGGCATCGTCCATCACCAGCGGGATGCTGAGCGAGTTCATCAGCTCGAACATCCGGTCCCGCGCCTCCGCCTCGGCAAGCGGCGGCAGGTCGCCCAGCTCCATGACGCCCTTCCGATAGTAGAGGTTGGGCAGCATCACGTAGTAGCCGGCCGTGGCGATCCGCCGGGCCATGTCGCGCAGCTCTTCGCGGATCGCCGGCGCGTCCATGAAGAAGATGACGACCGGGTGCGGCCCGTCGCGCTCCGGATGGACGATGAAGGTGGTGGTCGCCCCGTCCTTGGTGGGGATGTCGACGCTCTGCTCGATCATGCTCAGACCAGCTCGGCAGGTTGCACCGCGAGCTCCTTCAGGAACGGCTCGGCGTATTCGATCTTGCCGGTGAGCGTCTTCGGATCGCCCGAGGCCAGGCGGTAGACCGCCTCGGCGATGAACTCGATCGGCTGCACGCGGTCCCTGGTCTGCTCGTTGATCAGGCCGTGCACCGCCACCCCGGGCGTGTCCACGAGCCCTGGCGAGACGACGTTCACCGCGACGTTGTCGTCATAGACCTCCGACGCCAGGCCCGTGGTGAAGCGCTCCAGCGCCGCCTTGCACATGCCGTAGACCGTGCCCCCCGAGCGGCGGGCGTAGGGCATGCGCGGATGCAGGCCGGCCGGCGAGGAGATGTTGACGATCCAGCCCTGCTTGCGCTCGCGCATCGAGGGCAGGACGAGCTGGGAGAGGTGGAAGGGCGCCCAGACCTGCACCTCCATCATCAGGTCGAAGCGCTTCTTGGGGAAGGTCTCGACGGGGATGAAGAAGGTCACGGCGGCGTTGTTGATCAGGATGTCGACCGGGCCATAGGCCTCCACGGCCTGCTCGATCAGCCGCTCTCGGTCCTCGGCGACGGAGAGGTCGGCCTTGATGAAGGTCGCCTCGCCGCCCGCGCGGCGGATCCGGTCGACCGTGTCGTGGAGCGTGCCCGGCAGCTTGCTGTCGCCGCTCTCAGCGGTGCGTGCCGAGCAGACCACCCGCGCACCTTCCATGGCGAGCCTGGCGGCGATCGCCTCGCCGATCCCACGGCTGGCGCCGGTGACGACGGCGGTGCGGCCCTTCAGCGGGCCGTTCGGATTAATGCTGGCCATTGGAAACCTCCCAAGAATTGCTTTTGTCGTTAATCTCGCAACGGAAGCGCGGGACCGACGCGAGCGCAAGGGCCGTTTCAGACCGCGTCTAGGCGGGCGGGTCTTCACCTGGGCCGGCGATGCGGCGGACGATCAGCTCGTCCACTTCCAGCCGCCCGACCTTCAGACGGCCCACCGCCATGCGACCGATCGCCAGGCGGCCGATGCTGATCGCACCGATGGCGAGCGCGCCCAGCGCCGCCGCGCCGAGCGCCATCGCCAGGCGGGACGTGGCCGGCAGGGGTCGCTTGAAGGGCAGCGGTTCGCTCATGTCCGGCCTCTCGCCTCAAGTTCGCCGCGCACCTCGGACAGCACGCTCGCCCAGTCGCCCGGCCGCGGCTGCCGGAGCAGGCGCATCGACGGATACCAGGGGCTGTCGCTCCGCCCGCGCAGCCAGCGCCAGTCGCCGGGCTCGGGCAGCAGCAGCCAGGTGGGCTTGCCCATGGCGCCAGCCAGGTGCGCCACCGCGGTGTCGACGGCGATCACGAGGTCGAGGCCGGCGACGATCCGGCGGGTGTCTTCCATGTCCTGCGCGCCGGTGTCCTGCGGCAGCAGGCTGCGCACGCCGGGCCAGGACAGCACCTCGGCGCACAGCTCCGGCGGCAGGGAACGGTTCTTGTCGTTGACGTGGGTGGGATTGCCGACGCCGACGAAGCCGACCCCGGCCCCGCCCCGCTGGCTCGGAAGATAGGGCTGATGGGGCACGCTCTCCGGCGTGATCCCGAGCTTGCCGGGGATGGAGCCCGGCAGGGTCCAGGCCTCGTGCGGCGGCAGGTCCACCGTGCCCTCTGCCGGCACGACCGTGACGCCCAGGGCGCCGAACAGACGGAGCAGGACCGGCGTGCAGAAGAGGGTGATCTCGACGCCCCGCGCCTTCAGCAGCGGCACGAAGCGCGCGAACTGGATCTGGTCGCCCAGGCCCTGCTCGGGCAGGACCAGCAGGGAGCGCACCTCGCCGCCGTTCCATTCGGGGATGTTGAGCGCCGCGGCGTTGGCGTAGGCGCGGCGGGCCGGGCGGCTCTCGTAATAGGGCCAGCCCTCGGCGTAGCGCCCCTCGCCCAGGAGCAGGAAGGCGTACTGCCAGCGCAGGTGCGCATCGTCGGGCGTCGCGGCCAGTCCCTCGCGGTAGACTGCCTCGGCCTCGTCGATCCGGCCCTCCTGGTGCAGCAGGTGGCCGAGGTTGCCGCTGGCCGGCGCCCCCGGCCGGGCCTGGACCAGCACGCGATAGAGCCGCTCGGCCTCGGCGGCGCGCCCCTCGGCCGCGGCCTGGAAGGCGCGCTCGAACACCTCCTGATAGGTGAGCTTGCGAGGTTCGGCGGCGGGCGCGTCAGCCACGATGAATCCCAGGATGTCGAACGGGGCGCGATCTTCGGGGCCGCCGGCCTCGAATACAAGCGCCGCCGCGAGCCTGGGCTCAGGCGGCCTTCTGCAGCTCCAGCTTCACCCGCTCGGCCAGGGTCTTGATGTCGATCGGCTTGGGCAGGAAGGAGACGTTGGTCTCGCCCTCGAGGAGGTCGGAGAACTCGCTCTCCGCGTAGCCGGAGATGAACATTACCGGCGCCGCGCCGAGGTACTGCCGGGCCTGTTTGAGCAGGTCCGGGCCCTGCATCCCGGGCATGACCACGTCGGAGATCATCAGGTCGATCTCGCCCGCATGGCTCTCCGCCAGCTCCAGGGCCTCCTCGCCGCTGGCCGCCTCGATAACCTCGTAACCCCGGGCCCGGAGCAGCTTGGCCGCGACGCCGCGCACCGCGTCCTCGTCCTCCACGAAGAGAATGCGGCCGGCGCCGGAGAGGTCCCGCGCCGCCGGGCGCTTGGGCGCGATCGGCTGGGGCGCGGCCTGGATGACCGCTTCCTGATGGTGCACCGGCAGGAAGATGCGGAACGCCGCGCCCTCGCCCGGCCTGGAGTCCACCGAGATCCAGCCGTCCGACTGCTTGACGATGCCGTAGACGGTCGCCAGGCCCAGACCGGTGCCTTCGCCCACGGGCTTGGTGGTGAAGAACGGCTCGAAGATCTTCTCCATGACGTCGGTCGGGATGCCGGGACCATCGTCCGACACCTCGATCAGCGCCTGGTCGCCCTGGGCCAGCGGATAGCCGAGCTCGCGGGCCTGCTCCTGGGTCAGGCGGGCCGTGCGGATCTTGACCGTGCCGCCGCCATGGGCGCGCACGGCGTCGCGGGCGTTGACCGCCAGGTTCATCACCGCGGTCTCGAGCTGGCCGCGGTCGACCCGCACCTGCGGCAGGTTGCGGCCGTATTCGGTGGCCAGCTTGACGTCCTCGTAGAGCACCCGTCGCAGCAGCACCTCGGACTCGCTGATGAGCTCGCCGAGATCGAGGATCTCGCGCTGCACCGTCTGCTTGCGCGAGAAGGCCAGGAGCTTGCGCACCAGGTCGGCCGCGCGGGTCGAGATCTGGCGGATCTCGTTGAGGCCCTCGAACGAGGGATCGCCCACCGGGTGGCGGGCGGCCAGCACGTCGAGCTGCATGAAGACGGCGGTCAGCAGGTTGTTGAAGTCGTGCGCCACGCCGCCGGCGAGCTGGCCGATGGCCTGCATCTTCTGGCTCTGCGACAGCTGCAGCTCGATCTGCTTCTGCTCGGAGACGTCGACCAGGTAGGCGACCCAGCGCCCCTCGGTCTTGGTCAGGTAGAGGTGGGCGATGCGCGCGGGATCGTGCGCCAGGCGCACCTCCAGCGGCGCGCCGGCGTTGGCGGCGGCGCCGGCGGCGAGCCGCTCGGCGGCGTCGGCCCGGCTGGCCGGCTCGATCAGCTCGCCGAAGAGCTGGCCCACCTCGCCGCCGCCGGCCACGGCCTTGAGCGCCGGGTTGGCCTCGACGATGCCCGCCGCGAACGGGTCCTCGCCCTCCAGCAGGGCGGCGCCGAACGGCGAGGCGGCGGCGAAGGCGTCGAGCACCTGAGGCGGCGGCGGACCGGCCGTGGCGACGGCGTTGATCACCTCGAGGGCCGCGGCCGGCAGGGCCAGGGTCGCCGCGCCCGCCCCGGTCAGGCGGATCAGGAAGCGCTTGGGCGCGAGCGGGGCGACCAGCGCCTGGTGCTCGGCGCCGCCGGCCTTGATGGCGGCGCGCGCGGTCTCCCCCTTGCGGGCGGCGGTGAGGGCGGCGAACAGGCTGGTCGCCGAGGTCCCGCCCTTCGGCAGGCGCGGGCTGGCGCCCACGGCCTCGCGCCAGGCGGCGTTGGCGGTGACGATGCGGCCGTCGGGCCCGGCCACCGCAGCCGGCTCGCCGAGCGCGGTGATGAACTTTTCGGCCGCGGGCTCGGGCTCCGCGTGCGGCTCCACGCCGGCCCGCAGGACGAACAGGCCGAGGAAGGCGACCCCCGCGAGCCCGATCAGGAGCAGCAGTCCGGCGAGCGTCGAGGGCCTGGCGTTGAGCATCGGCGCGCCGGCGAAGACGACGGCGATCAGGAAGAACACCACCGCCAGCGACGTCAGCACGTCGACGCGGCGCCGTGAGATTTTGTCCGTGGCCGGCTGGGTCATGGCGCGGGCGTCCGCCTCCGGTTCCGCCGAATCAGTCTTACGCATTGTCTCACAAGGCTTTCGCGGCCGCACGGCGGCCGGTTCCAAGGATGAAGCCGATGATCTTGGCCACGGCCTCGTAGTGGGCGGTCGGGATCATGTCGTCGACCTCGACGGCGGCGTAGAGGGCGCGGGCGAGCGGCGGATCCTCGATGACCGCCACACCCGCCTCCTCGGCGATGGCGCGGATCTTCAGCGCCAGGCTGTCCAGGCCCTTGGCGACGCAGACGGGGGCCTCGTCCTCCCCCTGCTCATACTTCAGCGCCACCGCGTAGTGGGTCGGGTTCATGATCACCACGGTGGCGTTGGGCACGTTCTGCATCATCCGCCGGCGCGACACCTCGGCCCGCTTCTGCTTCTGCTTGGCCTTCACGTGCGGGTCGCCTTCGGACTGCTTGTAGTCCTCCTTGACCTCCTCCTTGGTCATCCGCATCCGCGACATGAAGCGCTGGCGCTGCCAGAACCAGTCGAAGCCGGCCACGACCAGCAGCAGGCCGAGCACGGCGAAGACCAGCCGGCGCAGGATATCCAGGATGAACGGCAGCATGGCGATCGGCTCGAGCCCGGCCAGGTTCGTCAGCTGGTTGACGTGGGGCTTGAGGACATACCAGGCGATGGCGCCGGTCGCCGCCACCTTGGCCAGCGACTTCACGAAGTGCATCAGCCCGTCGAGGCTGAAGATCCGCTTGAACCCCGCCATCGGCGAGACCTTGGAGAAGTCCGGCCGCAGCTTCGAGGGCGTCAAGATGAAGCCGGTCTGGACGAGGTTGCCGGCCGTCCCGGCCAGGGCGGCGGCGAACAGCACCGCCGCCAGCGCCGGCGCGGCGGCAAGGATGGCGTGGCGCGCCACGTCCACCGCCCCGCCGTGCTCCAGCGCCATGGCGTCGGGATGGGCCAGGAACGGCGTGAGCTCGTTGGCCAGGTTGCGCGAGAGCATGCCGCCCATGCCGACGATCACGCCCGCCACCGCCGCCAGTGAGGCGAGCTGGGCGAGGTCCGGCGTCTTGGCGACGTCGCCCTGTTCCCGCGCCCGTTCGAGTTTTCGCGGTGTCGGCTCTTCTGTGCGGGCGGCTGCTTCCTCGGCCATGCGTCACCCGCCGAACGGAATCAGCAGCTCGCGGTAGCGATCGACCCAGACCATGCCGACCGCGCCGAGGCTGAGCGCGAAGACCGACAGCCCGAGCAGGACCTGCAGGGGCGCGGCCACGAAGAACACCTGGAACTGCGGCATCACCCGGCCGATCAGGCCGGCCGCGATGGTGAAGACGATGGAGAAGACCATCACCGGCGCCGACAGCTGCAGGCCAAGCGCGAAGGAGCGGCTCATGGTCTGGATGGCGAGCTGGCCGGCGTCGTTGACCGGCACCGCGCGGGTGAAGGGGAACACCGAATAGGACTTCACCACCGCCCCGATGAACAGGTGATGCAGGTCGGTGGTCATCACCAGCAACACGCCCAGCAGGCCGAGGAAGGTGCCGAGGCTGGTGGTCGGCTGGGCCTGGGTCGGGTTGGCGGTCTGGGCGAACGACAGCGTCGTCTGGATCGACACCAGCTCGCCGGCGGTGGCCAGGGAGCTCATGAACATCCGTAGGATCGCGCCCATCATGAGGCCGATGAACACTTCCTTGATGATCGCCCCGCCGACACCGCTGACCGCCGCCGGGACGGCGGGCGCGCTGGCGCCGACGATCGGGAACAGCAGCAGGGCGAAGACGAAGGCGAAAGCCATGCGTACGCGGGCCGGCACGAAGTTCTCGCCGATGCCCGGGATCAGCATGACGAAGGCGCCGAGCCGGGCGAAGATCAGCCCCGCGGCGTAAACCTGCTGCGCTGTGGCGTAGTGCTCCAAGCGCCCTACATCTGCGCGATGCGAGCGGCGATGTGGCGCATGAAGCCGCTCATCAGGGCGCCCATCAGCGGCAGGAAGATCAGCAGGCTGACGAAGATCGCCACGATCTTCGGCGCATAGACGAGGGTCTGCTCCTGGATCTGCGTCAGGGCCTGCAGGAGGCCGATGCCGACGCCTACGATCAGCCCGACGATGAGGATCGGCGCGGACAGCTGGATGGTCAGCCAGATGGCGTCGCGCCCGACGTCCAGAACCTCGGCGCCGTTCATGGGATCCCCCGAAATCGCACTGGAATCGCGCGCTCCCGCACGCATGGGCAACTTCTGCCGGGTATGGTTAACGAAGCGCTACCGGACCGCCTCCGGGCGCGGCGCCGTTAACACTTTTCCGAGATCGCACGGGACCCAAGGCCGCGCTCCTCCGTTCAGCCCGCCGGAGAGTGATCAACAAGGCTGAACCCGATGCTGAAGACATTCGCGTCCGCCGCGGCCCTGGCCCTCCTGGCCAGCCCCGCCCTCGCCGAGACCTGGCATGTGATGGGCGCGACGCCCGCCGAGCTCTTGATGATGGAGACGGACAGCCGCTACGCCCAGCCGAACGGCGACGTCAGCGTCTGGACCTCCTCGGTCAAGGTCGGCGAGCAGGAGGAGCCGGTGGTCAAGGCCCTGTGGCAGGTGTCCTGCAAGGGCGAGCCCCGCATCCGGCCGCAGATGGTGGTCTGGTACGACGGCGCCCTGAACAGCAAGGAGAGCTGGACGGCGACCCGCAAGGACGGCTTCCAGCCGGTGGTGCCCGGCTCGCGCGGCGACCTCACCTGGCAATACGCGTGCGGCAAGAAGGCCTGGCCGATCTCCATTTCCGGCAGCTTCGGCGAAGTGACCGGCGCCTACGCCAACGCCCTCGCCAAGCTCGTCGACGCCACCTCCGAAGTGGCCGCCCGCTAGAGCCCGAGCCTGGCGCGCAGGGCGCGGGCCGCCTCGGCCGGCGTCGCCTTGGCGGCGTCGCGATCGACGCTGAGGTTGGCCTCGCGCATGGCCGCCACCGGAACCTTGCCGATCAGCGGCTTCAGGGCCGCGAGCAGCCGCCGGTCATGCGCCCGCTTCGGCGAGATCAGCACCACGGCGTCGTAGGGCGGGATCGCTCCCTTGGGATCGCTCAGCACCACCAGCCGGTCGGCCGCGATCCGCCCGTCGGAGGAGAAGGCCGAGATCACGTCGGCCTCGCCGCCCGCGAGCGCCCGGTACATGAAGGTCGGCTGGTAGGAGCGGCTCGCCCTGAAGTTCAGCCCGTAAGCCCCCTGGACCGCCTTCCATTCCGGCCGCGACAGGAACTCGAGGTCCGAGCCCAGCGTCAGGCCGGGCGCCTCGCGGGCCAGGTCGGCGATGGAGGCGACGCGCAGCGCCTGCGCGCGGTCCGGCCGCATGACGAAGGCGTAGGCGTTCTCGAAGCCGAGCGAGCCCAGGACGGTCACTCCGTCGCGCCGCTTCAGCTCGGCCGTGAGCGCGTCGAGCACCGCCTGCCGGCCGGGATTGTCGGTGCGCTTCAGCACGTTGGTCCAGAGGGTTCCGGAATAGTCGACATAGGCGTCGAGCTCGCCGGCGGCCAGGGCGCGATAGGCGACGGCCGAGCCGAGGTCCTCCTTGCGGGTGACCCGCGCCCCCTCGCCTTCCAGCCGCTGGGCCATGACATCGGCAAGGATGTACTGCTCAGAGAAGTTCTTGGCGCCGATCACATAGGGCCGCTCCTCGCCCGTCCGCGCGAGCGGCAGAAGCGCCAGGATCACGCCGAGCGCCAGGCCCGCGAACCCCACGAGCGCCAGCGGCCGACTGCGCCGCCGGGTCGCCGCCTCGACGAGGCCGAGAAGCTGGTCGGCGACAAGCGCCAGCCCGGCCGAGGCCGCGCAGCCGAACAGGACGAACACCCAGTTCTCGGTCTGCAGGCCGGCGAAGATGTAGTTGCCGAGGCTGGTCTGGCCGACGGGCGTGGACAGCGTCGCGGCGCCGATGGTCCAGACGGCCGCGGTGCGCACGCCGGCCATGATCACGGGCGCGGCGAGGGGCAGCTCCACCTGGAAGAGGCGCTGCGAGGGCGTCATGCCAACCCCGTCGGCCGCTTCCTTCACCGCCGCCTCGACGCCAAGGATCCCGGCCGCGCCGTTCCGCAGGATCGGCAGCATCGAATAGAGCGTCAGCGCCAGGAGCGAGGGCAGGAAGCCGAGCGCCGGGAACCCGTGACCAAGCACGGCCGTGGCCAGGGCCGAGAGCGCCAGCAGCACGGGATAGAACAGCGCCAGCAGCGCCAGGCTGGGAATGGTCTGGATCAGGCTCGCCGCCGCCAGCACCGGCCAGCGGATGCGCGCCGAGCGGCTGGCCGCCACGGCCAGGGGCAGGCTGATGGCGACGCCGAGCGCCAGGGCGCTGGCCGATAGCAGCACGTGCCAGGCGAGATAGCCGGGCAAGAGGGCCCAGGCGGCGGCCAGGCGCTCGCTCATGCGCCCTCTCCCGCGAGCCGCGCGCGCAGCCGCTCGGCCTGGCGCTTCGGCGCCTCGAGCAGGGCCCGGACCTGCGGATCGGCGGCGTTCGCCAGGAGCTCGGCGGGCGCGCCGTCAGCGAGGACCCGTCCGGCCGACAACACCACGATCCGGTCGGCCAGGAGCACCGCCTCGGCCATGTCGTGGGTGACCATGACGGTCGTCAGGCCGAGCCGCTCGTGCAGGGCGCGGTAGTCGGTCCCGAGCTGGTCGCGCGTCAGCGGATCGAGGGCGCCGAAGGGCTCGTCCATCAGAACGATCTTCGGCTCGGCGGCGAGGGCCCGGGCGACGCCGACCCGCTGGCGCTGGCCGCCCGACAGTTCGGACGGCGCGCGCGAGGCGAGGGCGCGCGGCAGGGCGACGAGGTCGAGCAGGGTCTCCACACGCACGGCGACGCGGGCCGCGTCCCAGCCGAGCAGCTTGGGCGTGATCGCGATGTTCTCGGCCACGCTCAGGTGGGGGAAGAGGCCCACCTCCTGGAACACATACCCGATCCTGCGCCGCAGCAGGTGGGCGGGACCGCCGCCGACGCGCTCGCCGTCCACCCGCGCCTCGCCGGCGTCGGGGGCGACCAGGCCGTTGATGGTTTTGAGCAGGGTGGTCTTGCCCGAGCCCGAGCCGCCCACGAGGGCGGTGAACTCGCCGGCCCGGATGCTGAGGTCGACGCCGGACAGCGCGGCCTGCGCGCCGTAGCGCTTTTCGATCCCGCGAAGCTCGATCACCCCCGCCATGATGGAAGGGGTAGCACGCTTCGCCGTCAGATCGGCATCCGCATGATCTCCTGGTAGGCATTGATCACCTGGTCGCGGATCGCCATCACCGTTTCCAGGCTGGCCTCGGCGGAGGAGACCGCCGTCACCACGTCCACCAGGTCGGCCTTGCCCTGGATCTGGGCGGCCATCTGGGTCTCGGCATGCTTCGACGCCTTCATGGCGTCGGTCATGGCGTTCTTCAGGATCTCGCCGAAGCCGGGGCCGGCGGCGGCTTTCTCGGCGCCGGCGGAGGCGAGGTCGGCGCCCAGGGTCTTCTGGGTCGCGGCATAGGCCTTGGCGGCGGCGAGCGGGGTCATCATGGCTTAAGGCCCCTACTTCTTGAGGAGGTCGAGGGTGCGCATCTCCATGGTGCGCGCCGTGTCGATCACATTGAGGTTGGCCTCGTAGGCGCGCTGCGCGCTGCGCATGTCGAGCGCCTCGATCAGCGGATCGACGTTGGGCAGTTTCACGTAGCCGGTCGCGTCCGCCGCCGGATTGCCGGGGTCGTACTGCAGCTTGAAGGCCGCCGAGTCCGGCTGGACGCGGGCCATCTTCACCCCCGTGCCCCCGGCGACCGGCGTCGGCTCGAACACCGGCTCCTGGCGGCGGTACGGATCGCCGCCTTTCGTCTTGGAGGTCGAATTCGCGTTGGCCAGGTTCTCCGCGATGATCCGCATGCGGCCCTGCTGGGCCCGCAGCGCGGAGGCGGCGATCGCCTGTGCGGTGGCGGCGGTGTTGCGGACGTCGGCCATGGGTCAGTCCTTGCCTAGCCGTGGCCCGGCGCGCGAACGGCCAGGCGGATGAGGTTGAGGGACTTCTGGTAGAAGCCGATGGCGGCGTCGTAATCCATGCGCGCCTGGCCCATCTTCAGCATCTCCTCCTCGAGCACGACCGAGTTGCCGTCGAGCGTGGTCTCGGAGTCCTTCGTCGGCACCGGCTTGGCCGCCCCGGCCTTGTGGGCGTGCGGCGGCAGCATGTGTCCGGGGCTGGTCACCGCCATGGACGATCCGCCGCCGGCCGCGGTCATGCCCAGCCCTTGAGAGGCGCCTTGCGCCTGCATCTGAGCCTGGAAGCTGAACGGCTTGAGGTCGCGCGGCGCATAGCCGGGCGTATCGGCGTTGGCGACGTTCTCGGCGATGACCTTCTGACGGTCCGACAGATAGCTCAGCCGGCCGCGCAGCATCGAGAAGAGCGGGATGTCGCTGAGATCCATGGCCCGAATGGTGAATAAACAGGGTTAATCGCGAATTAAGAGACTCGGGCCGACATGGCGAGAACAACCCTTGCCGCTGGCCTCCATGGATTTCGCCGAGTTCCTCCGCGCCGTTTTCGCGCTTCTCCTGACGCTGGGCCTGGTGGGCCTCGGCGCGGTGGCCCTGCGCCGCTATGGCCCCGACGTGATCTCCCGCTTCGGGCGGCCGCTGAAGACGGAGCGGCGCCTCAACGTAGTCGAGACCCTCGTGCTCGACCCGACCCGCCGCCTGGTGCTGGTCGCCTGCGACGGCGAGGAGAAGCTGATCCTCCTCGGCGAAGGCCAGGTGATCCCCGCCGGGGCCAAGCCGAAGGGCCGCGCCTGATGCGCGAACTGATCTGCGCGATCCGCGCCCTGCCCGCCTCCGAGTGGCGCCGCGCGGCGGGCCTGGCGGCGCTCACCACCTTCATGACCCTGGTGTTCCCGGCCATGGCCGCGGCCCAGGCGGTGAACATCAACCTCGGCACCGGCGCTGGCCTGACCGACCGCGTGGTCCAGCTGATCGGCCTCCTGACGGTCCTGTCGCTGGCGCCTTCGATCGTAATCATGACCACCTCGTTCGTGCGGATCGTGGTGGTCCTGTCGCTGCTCCGGACGGCGCTCGGTCTCCAGCAGAGCCCGCCCAACTCGGTGATCATCTCGCTGTCGCTGTTCCTGACCGCGATCGTCATGGGCCCTACCTTCGACAAGTCCTACCAGGAGGGCATCAAGCCCCTCCTCGACCATCAGATCGAGTTGCCCCAGGCGTTCGACGCCGCCAGCGGCCCGGTGAAGGGCTTCATGCTGAGCCAGGTGGACCGCGGCGACCTCGACCTGTTCATGCGCCTTTCCAAGACGCCCCGGCCGCAGACCATGGACCAGACGCCCCTGCGCGTCGTCACCCCGGCCTTCATGATCAGCGAGCTGAAGCGCGCCTTCGAGATCGGCTTCCTGCTGTTCGTGCCCTTCCTGGTCATCGACCTCGTGGTCGCCAGCGTACTGATGAGCATGGGCATGATGATGCTGCCGCCGGTGGTGGTCTCCCTGCCCTTTAAGCTGATCTTCTTCGTCCTGGTGGACGGCTGGCGCCTCGTCGCCGGAAGTCTCGTGCAGAGCTTTCAGCACGGCGCGGGCGGCTAGTCGGGCGATCTACCCCTTGGCCGCCGTCGGGCCCTCGGCGCGCTTGGCAGGCGCCGCAGCCGGCTTGGGCGGCGCGGACTTGTCCGGTCCGGCCGTCTTGCTGGCCACCAGCGGGGCGCGCGGCTCGCGGAACCTGACCTTCATCTTGTCGACCCAGCCGGCGAAGATCTGGTTGTCCGCCGAGACGCGGCCGAAGTCGGCGACGCTGAGCCGTCCGGTCGAGACGCCGGCCAGCGCGATCCGCAGGGCTTCGGGATTGTGCGAGCCGTCGATGAAGGCCTGGTACTGGGTGCGCAGCCGGGTCAGGGCTGCGTCGTCTCCCGACAGGCTGTAGGCCACCCCCGCGCGCAACAGCTTGCCTTCGTCCTCGGCGGCGAGCGGGGTCTGGGTCTTCCAGCGGTCGCCGAGCGAGCGCTCATAGAGCGGGCCGGCCTTGTCCCAGGCCTTCTCCTTCCAGGTGATCTCGGCGCGCAGATCCTCGGCGTCCCTGGACTTGTCCTTCTCCAGGATCTCCAGCGCGGAGTCGTAGTGGCCGACGCCGGCCCAGGCGCGCGCCTCGATCAGCCGCCGCTCGGCGTTGAGCGCCGCCGGCAGGATGGTGGTGCGCGAGGCGTTGATCGCCTGGATCGCCTGCTCCGGCTTCTTGTCCATCAGGTAGATGAGCGCGAGGTCCGTGGCGACCTGGGCCTTGGGCACACCGTCGAGGCGGTTGTCGGCCTGGTACTTCAGGAGGTCGGCGGCCTGGTCGAGGAGGTCCACGTCCACCAGCCGGCGGACCAGCTTGCGGACCATGGCGTCGCCGTCGGCCCCGATCGGCGTCAGCTCCTTGAAGTCGTAGAACAGGGCGAGCGCCTGCACCGGCTCCAGCCCGTCAGCGTAGCCGTCGAGGAACAGGCTGCGGAACGCCGCCGTCAGGTCGGCCTGGAGCTGCAGGGCCTCGGGCAGGTCGGGCAGCCGCTTGCCGGCCGAGCGCAGCGCCTCCAGCGCCTCGCGGAAGCGACCCTGGCTCAGGTAGAGCTGGCCGAGGGCGCGGATCGTCTCGAGCTCGGTGGCGTCACCCCGCCAGCGGTAGCGCAGGCCGTCGAAGACGTTGACCGCCTGCAGGGGCGTGATCTTGCCACTCTCGAGCTGGATCTGGGTGGCGCGCAGGACGGCCGGCGCCGACAGATACTCGGCCGGAGCGGTGGCGATCGCCTGATAGACGCGCAGCGCCCGGTCCTTGTGGCCCTGCAGCTCGATCACGCGGGCCTGCACGAGCCGGGTGGCAAGCTCCTCGTACGGATCGGTCTTCTCCTGCAGCGCCAGGCGCACGCGGGCCTCGGCGCCCACCAGGTCGCCCTGGGCGAGCGCGGCCTGGGCGTCGGCGCGGGCGAAGCGCGCCTTCCAGACCGGTGGGAACAGGGCGTACGCCTCCGCGCCCTTGGCGAACTGGGCGCGAGCCTCGCTCCACTGCGCGAGCTGGGAGGCCACATAGGCGCGCCATAGGGCGCTCGACGGATCCTCCGCCAGCACCGGCGAGGAGAAGTCCGCGTCGGCTTCCTTGTAGCGGCGGGCCATGACCCGGGCGACGCCGCGCAGGCCGCGGAACTCGGCGTCGTCGAGCAGCTTGGGCTGGGCCTTGGCCGCCTCGTTCAGCACCCCGATGGCCTCGAACGACAGCTCCGAGCCGACCAGGAAGCGGGCCAGCGCCATACGCGCGGCGGTTGGGACGTTCTCGCCGGTCTTGGCCTCCTCCTCCGCCGCCGCGCCCAGGAGGGCGTTGTAGCGGGCGAGGAAGCCGCCGGCGCCGGTTTTCGGCCAGCTGTCGTAGTCGACCAGCGAGGGCATGGCGGCCGGCTGCGGCGCGCCGAGCTGGGCGAGCTCGCGATCCTTGATCGCCCACTTGGGCGACAGCGCCAGGCCGCCGGTCCCGCGGGTGATGTGGACGATGTCGGCGCTGCGGTCGACGGCGAGGTCGTCGATGTAGCTCTCGATGGCCAGGCCCTGGATCGAGGGCAGCAGGGCGAGCTGGACGTAGTCGCGTCGCGACGGCAGCCCCTTGGCCGGCCCCAGCGCCGTGACCACGGTCATCACGTCGCCGACTACCGGATCGGGCAGCTTGATGATCCGGGTGGCGCCGGCCACCGGCGCCTTGAGGATCGGCGGGCCCTGGGCGTCGTCGCGCGTGATGTTGATCTGGGTCGGCTGCGGCTGGTCGCCGGGGCCGACCGCGACGGTCCAGGTGGCGCCCTGGCTGACGGCGAACACCGGGACGTCGTGCGCCGCATCGATGCGCAGGGCCGCGTAGTCGCCGCCGCGGAACGCCTGGATGTTGGAAAACTGCCGCAGACCCTTGGGCGTCTTGGAGATGTCGAGCGCCGCCGAGGCGTCGAACACCACCCACACCACATCGCCCCGGCGGAACACCGCCAGGCCGGCCGGATTGGCCCAGGCGAAGGTCAGGATCGCCTGCTGGTTGACCACCTTGGCGTCCATGTGGACGACCCCGCCCGGCGGGACCGGGTTGGGGCGCGGCGGCTCGGGCGAGGGCTGCGGAGCGGGCGCCGCATAGTCGGCCGCCGGGGCGGGCGGCGGCTTGGCGAAGGCGTTCACATAGGCCGCGCCGTCGGCCACCCCGACCTTGGCGTCGGCGTCGTCGGCGAGCTGGATGGCGAGCTCGAGATGGCCGCCCACGTGGCGCTTCTCGGCGCCCTTCACCCAGCGCGGCGGATCGGTGTGCAGGCGCGCGATGTCCGGATCGGCGTCGCGCGGGAAGACGATCGTGACGGTCTGGCCCTCGCGCCGGGACTTGATGGCGCCGGCGCCGTGGATCTCGATCCGCGAGAACTCCGGCCCCTGGGCGACGTGGACGTCCAGTCCGGCCGGCCCGCGCGCCGTGGCCCACGCGCCATAGGGCGCGGCGACGGACGCGATCGCGACCGCCGCCACTCCCGAACGCAGGGCCTGACGCAGGCTCATCGGTCTAGCCGGCCTTGGCCGGATCCGGCGCGGCGCCTTCAGCGGCCGGGGCCTTGGCCTCCTTCGAGGCCGGCGCCTTCTTGCGCGGCGGCGACTTCCGGGCCTGCTTCGTGGGCTGAGCCTTGGCCTTGCCGTCCGCCGCCTGGGCCGGGTCGGCCTTGGCCGGATCGGCCTGGGCGATGCCGTTCTGCGCCAGGGTCTGGGCCGCGGCGAAGCGCTTCGCCAGGGCCTCGGTGACCTTCTTGGCCTCGGCGGGCGGCATCTGGGCCAGGACGGCCGAGAGCGCGCGCTCCTTCATCTTGGCGGCGATAGGGATGCGGACGCTGTCGTCGAGCAGCACCATCCGCGGCGCGGCGTCCTTGGGCTTCATGCCCTCGAACACCTTGACCAGCCGGTCGACCTCGGCGGCCTCGCGGCCGTCGGCCTGGGTGAGCAGGCCCTGCACGTCGGCCTTGAGGCCCGCCAGGGCCTTGGCCTTGGCGTCCAGCTTGGCCTCGGCCGCGGCCAGCAGGGCGAGCTGGGTCGACAGGTCGTTCTCGCGCTGGTCCAGTTCGCCGCGGCGGGCGCCCAGGTTCTGTAGCACCTGCAGCTCGGCCGGCGACAGGCCGGCCTCCTTGGCCAGTTCGGCGGCGGTCGGCGCGCAGACCGCCTGCGGCTTGATGGTCGGCGGCGGCAGCGGCGAGGTCAGGGAAGAAGCGTCCGCGGCCTGGCCCGTGGCGGCGGCCTCACCCGCGCCCTTGGCGTCCTTGGACTTGTCGGCCTTGTCGGCCTTCTTGCCCTTGGCGGCTTCCTCGGCGAAGGCCTTGGCGTTGGACAGCAGGCCCGGCAGGTCGCGCGCGCCGGCGAGCGCATTGATGGCGAGGACGCCGCCGATGGCGACGCCCACGAGCGGCAGGATGCGCGGCATGGATTTCATCGGCGGCCTCCTTGATGAAGCGTCAGCGGCGGGTCGTCGAAGAGATCGTCTTCGGGATTGCGGGGGCGCGCCGGCGGCGGCGTGCGTTCGGCGCGATCCTCGCGGCCGGCGCGTTCGCCGCGCTCCGGACGGCGGGCGTCGCGGGCGGCGGCGAGCAGGGCGCCGAGGCGCTTGTCGTGGCTGTCGTCGCGGGCGGCCGGAGCCTCGCGGGTCTCGCGCGGCGCCTCGGCGGTGAGGCGCTCCAGCTTGCCGGCCAGGGCGCGGCCCTTCTCGATACGGTCGGCCAGGATGTCGACGGCCTCGTCGGTCGCGGCCCGCAGGTCCGCGAGCCCCTGCTCGGCCCGCTCGGCCGCGGCGTTGAGCTCGCGTACGGCGACGGCGAAGCCCTCATGGCTGTCGCGCAGGGCCTTCAGCCGCTTGTTGAGGCGCAGCCCCAGGACGAGAGCGGCGGTCAGCAGCCCGGCCAGCAGCAGGTTCATCGAGACCGAGATCAGGCTCATTGATGGCCCCTCGTGACGGCCTTACGGGCATGGGGCGACAGAGGCGCCTCGACCCGCACGGCGATGTGGGCGTTGCGCCGGCCCATGCGGCCGCGCGTCAGGGGAATCGACCCGGCGCGCAGCTCGATAAGGCTGTCGGGCGTCGCGTTGAGCATCAAGGTGTCGCCGACCTTCAGCCCGAGCACCTGCTGGAGCGGCACCTGCTGCTCGTCGAGCACGGCGCGGACGTCCATGTTGGTGGTCCAAAGCTCGGTGGCGAGGTGGCTTTCCCAGATGTTGTCGCGGCCGAACTTCTCGCCCATGAACTGCTGCAGCAGCATCTTCCGGATGGGTTCGAGGGTGGCGTAGGGCAGCAACAGCTCGATCCGCCCGCCGCGGTCTTCCATGTCGACGCGCAGCTTCACCAGGATGGCGGCGTTGGCCGGCCGGGCGATGGCCGCGAAGCGCGGATTGGTCTCGAGGCGGTCGAGGGCGAAGGAGACCGGCGTCAGCGGCTCGAAGGCGAGCTTGGCGTCGGCCAGCACCACCTGCACCATCTGCTGCACCAGCACCCGCTCGATGGTCGTGTAGGGCCGGCCCTCGATGCGCATGGCCGCGGTGCCGCGGCGCCCGCCCAGCAGCACGTCGACGATCGAGTAGATGAGGTTCGAGTCGACCGTCAGCAGGCCGTAGTTGTCGAGCTCCTCGGCCCGGAACACCGCCAGGATCGCCGGCAGCGGGATCGAGTTCAGATAGTCGCCGAAGCGGATCGAGGAGATGTTGTCGAGGCTGACCTCGACGTTGTCCGAGGTGAAGTTCCGCAGGCTCGTCGTCATGTACCGGACCAGCCGGTCGAAGACGATTTCGAGCATGGGCAGGCGCTCGTACGAGACGAGCGCGGAATTGATGATCGCGCGGATGCCTGTCCGCTCCGACATCTCCTCCTCGGAGAGGTCGAAGCCCAGGAGGCTGTCGATCTCTTCCTGGTTGAGGATCCGCTCGGAGCCGATCGGCCCCTCGCCGCTGGGCTGCGGGGCGGGGATCGACTCGCTCCAGCCGGCGGCTTCGGATTCGGCGTTGGTGTCGTTGTCTTCGGCCATGCGCTTACGCTGTTCGACTGTCCGACCCGAAGGGCGGCTAGTTGATGAGCATCTCCTCGATCAGGACGGCGTTGGCCTTGGAGGGCGCGAGCACCAGGTTCACCCGGCGCAGCAGCTCCATGCGCAGCTGGTAGGAGCCCTGGCTGCCGGAGAGGTCCTCCGGGCGCAGCTCGCGCAGGAAGGTCTGGAACATGTCCTGCAGGCGCGGCGTGTTCGGCTCCATCGCGTCCACGGCCTCCTGGTCGGGCAGCTCCAGGGTGAGCTTCAGCTTCAGGAAGGTCGGCCGGCCGTCGGCGGTCTGCATGTTCACGACGATGTCGGGCAGGGTGTAGAACATCACCCCATCGGGGCCTTCGCGGACTTGGGCGCCGCCGCCCTTGCCCTCCTTGCCTTCCTTGCCGCCCTTCTCGTCCTTCTTCTTTTCCTTGGCCTTGTGGCCCTTCTCGGCCGCCGCGTCGGGCTTCGGCTTGAGCAGGAAGAAGGCCGCCGTCCCGCCGCCGCCGAGGACGAGCAGGGCCGCGGCGCCGATGATGATCAGCAGCTTCAGCGACAGCTTTTTCTTCGCCGGCTGGCCCTCGCCGTCCTCGCCTTCGGCGGCTTCGGCGTCGGGGGCCTCTTTGACAGCGGCTTCGGCCACGCGCGCGTTCCTTAGAATCCTAGTCGCTCACGTGTGCGGGGCGTTTGGTTAAGAAGCCGTTTTTAACGGACCTTAACGGCGACAAACCCTGCCCGGCATTTTTCGCCGCCCGGCGCGCGTTAACCATTTTAACTGCTGAATTTTCTTAGGTTTTCAACTGGCCCGAAGCTTGCAGCGGACCATGCGAATTCGTTCGCGGTCGGAAGGCCAAGGATTAATGGACAACAGTCTTTACGTCGGTCTGTCGAAGCAGATGGTGCTGCAGCGCCAGCTCGACATCATCGCCAACAACATCGCCAATGCCGACACCTCGGGCTTCAAGGTCGAGGCGCTTGCGGTCGCCGAGGACCCGCAGGCGCCGGCCTTCACGCTCGGCGGTCCGGCCCCGGTGAAGTTCGTGATGCCGAACGGGGTGATTCGCGACTTCGGCCAGGGTTCGCTGCGCAAGACCGACGCGGCCCTGGACGTGGCCATCGAGGGCCAGGGCTTCTTCAAGGTCCAGACGCCCGCCGGCGAGCGCTACACCCGCGACGGCCGCTTCCGCACCGACGAGGCCGGCCGCCTGGTCACCCAGGGCGGCTCGCCGGTGCTCGACGACGGCGGCGGCGAGATCAGCCTCAGCGCCGAGAAGGGCCAGGTGACCATCTCCACCGACGGCACGATCAGCCAGGGCGCCGAGCGCATCGGCAAGCTCGGCGTCTACACCTTCGCCAATCTCTCCACCCTCGAGAAGACCGGCGACAACCTGCTGCAGAACACCTCCAACCAGCCGGCGACGGCGGCCACCGACGCCAAGCTGCGCCAGGGCATGCTGGAGGGCTCGAACGTCAATCCGATCCTGGAGATCACCCGCATGATCGAGGTCTCCAGGGCGTACGAACAGATGGCCAAGATGATGGACAGCCAGGGCGATCTCTCGACCCAGGCCATCCAGCAGCTCGGCAAGGCCGCTTAAGGAGAAGCGCGATGATGGCTCTGCGCACCGCTGCGACCGGCATGGCCGCCCAGCAGCTGAACGTCGAGGTGATCTCGAACAACATCGCCAACATGAACACGGTGGCGTTCAAGAAGCAGCGCGCCGAGTTCCAGGACCTGCTCTACCAGACCATGGAGCAGCCCGGCGCCCAGTCCTCGGACCAGGGCAACATCGTGCCCACCGGCGTCCAGGTCGGCGCGGGCGTTAAGGCCGGAACGGTCTACCGGATCGGCACCCAGGGCTCTCTGACCCGCACCGACAACAAGTACGACCTCGCCATCAACGGCCAGGGGTGGTTCCAGGTGCTGCTGCCCTCGGGCGAGAACGCCTACACCCGGGCCGGCAACTTCGCGGTCAACGACCAGGGCCAGCTCGTCACCCAGGACGGCTACCTGATCCAGCCGGCGATCACGATCCCGTCCGGCGCCACCGACGTCACCATCTCCCAGGCGGGCCAGGTGCAGGTCACCTCGGCGGGCTCTCCGACGCCGACCACGGTCGGCAACCTCGAGCTCTCGACCTTCATGAACGAGGCCGGCCTCTCGGCCCAGGGCTCCAACCTCTTCAAGGAGACCGCGGCCTCCGGCCCGCCGACCACCGGCACGCCGGGCAACAACGGCCTCGGCACCCTGGTGCAGGGTTACACCGAAGCCTCGAACGTCGATCCGGTGTCCGAGATCACCGCCCTGATCGTCGCCCAGCGGGCCTACGAGATGAACTCCAAGGTCATCTCCACCGCCGACTCCATGCTGGGCGTCGCCAATCAGGTGAAGTCGTAGGATGCGCGCCCTCCTCTTCGCCCTCGCCCTGACCACCGCCTCGGCCGCGCCCTCGCTGGCCCTCGCCGGCCAGGCCGTGCGGCTCAAGGCCAACACCTTCGACGCCGACGGCGTCGTCACCCTGTCGGACCTCTTCGACGGCGCCGGGGCGGCGGGCCGGGTGGCCGTGGCGACACGCACCGGCGCCAGCGTCGTGCTCAACGCCCGCGTCGTGCAGCAGGTCGCCGCCCGCGCCGGCCTCGACTGGGACAACGCCGAGGGGCTGAAGACCATCGTCGTCGCCGGCGGCGCCGTGCAGCCGGCCGGCTCCGTCGCTGCCGCCGCCGCGCGGGCCGGCAACGTCGACGTGCTGACCTATGCGCGCAACATCGCCGCCGGCGAGATCGTCGCGCCCGAGGACCTCGTCTGGGGCAGGGCCGCCGCCGCGCCCTCCGACAGCCCGCGCGATCCGGACGCCATCATCGGCCAGGCCGCCCGCCGGCCGCTGCGCGCCGGGGCCGCGGCCCTGGCCCATGACGTTTCCGCGCCGCAGATCATCAAGGCCGGCGAGATCATCACGGTCAGCTTCCAGGCCGACGGAATCTCTCTCTCCCTGCAGGGCAAGGCGCTGGCCGGCGGCGGCCTCGGCGAGACCCTCAACGTCGAGAACACCGCCTCCAAGAAGGTCATCCAGGCCGTGGTCAGCGGACCCGGCCAGGCCGTCGTCGGCCCCGCCGCCGACGAGATGAAGTCCGCCCGCTCCACCCGCTTCGCCTCGCGTTGAAGGAAGTCCTCATGCGTCTGCGCGTCCTCGCCCTCGCCGCCCTGGTCCCGCTCTGCGGCTCGCTGGGGGCCTGCTCGACCGTCGCCGAGGCCGTGAAGGGCCCCGAGCTCGCCCCCGTCGGCTACCCCGCCGCCCTGGTGCCGCGCGAACAGCCGGTGATGCCGCTCGCCTCCGCGCGCGAGCCTTCGCCGGGTCCGGCCAGCGCCAATTCCCTGTGGCGGACCGGCGCGCGCGCCTTCTTCGCAGACCAGCGGGCCGGCCGGGTGGGCGACATCCTGACGGTGATGATCGACATCGACGACAGCGCCAAGACCGTGAACTCGACCACCAGCTCGCGCAGCTCGGGCATGACCGCAGGCGTGCCGCACCTGCTCGGCCTGGAATCCAGCCTCGGGAAAATCCTGCCGGGCGGCTACGACCCGGCCAACGCCATCGAGACCGCCTCCAAGACCGCCAACACCGGCGCGGGCGCGGTGAACCGCGCCGAGAAGATCAGCCTGACCATCGCCGCGGTGGTCACCGCCGTCCTGCCGAACGGCAACCTGGTGATCCAGGGCACCCAGGAGGTGAAGACCAACACCGATGTCCGCTCCCTGACCGTGGCCGGCATCGTGCGGCCGGAGGACATCTCCTCGGCCAACACCATCAAGCACACCCAGATCGCCGAGGCGCGGATCTCCTACGGCGGCCGCGGCGACATCAGCCGCGTGCAGAAGACCCCAGCGGGCCAGTCGCTGATGGAGCGCTTCTCGCCCTTCTGATGCGGATCAAGGCAACGGCGGCCGACGCGTGGCGTTCTCCTTTGCGATGAAGGGGTTGTCATGCGCTGCGCCGTTCCGCTGAGCCTCGTTGCGGCCCTGGTGCTCTGCGCCTGCGCCACCCCGGATCCGGCGGCGGCGCCGCCCAGCGACGGCATGGCCTGGCGCCTCACGCCGGCGGCCGACGGCGACGAGGCCAAGCTCGCCTACGGCGTGCCCGACACCGACGACGTCGTCCTGATGCTCGCCTGCCGCCCCGGCTCGGGCGCGGTGCAGGTCACGACGACCGCGCCGACGGCGCCCGCCCGCCTCACGCTGCGCTCGGGATCCGCGGTGTCCAGCCTGCCCATCCAAAGCGAACCCGCGGAGATCCAGTCCGGGGTGCTGGTCGAAGCGGCCACCACCGTCGCCGATCCCGCCCTGGCGGCGTTCGCCCGCACCGGCGCGCTCAGTTTCGATCTCGGCGGCCGCGCCACGGCCCTCGCCGCCGCGCCGGACCAGGCGAGGCGCTTCGTCGCAACCTGCGCCGGCTAGGCCACCCGCGACACTCCGGTCAGTTCCCGTTCATGTGCCCTCGGGCCTAGTCTGAGCCTCGAGGGGTGCTGAGGGGTTTTCGCCGTGATCAGGTACATCGCGCCGGGCGTCCTGGCCGCCGCCGTGATGGCGAGCGCGGGCATCGCCGCGCCGACGCCGGCCCAGACACAACCGCAGGGCTACGCCTGGATCGTCTCGCCCGACGAGGACAGCTGCCACACCGAGATCGAGCTGACCGGCAAGTCCGGCGCGACCGCCCAGGTCGAGCTCGCCTCCGATGGCCAGTTGGTCCAGCTCAAGTTCGCCAAGGACGAGATGCCCAAGCGCGCCTTCCTGGCCATCGACATCGACAGGAAGCCCTACTCCAACCTGCTGCTCCGCCTGGAGAATCCCAAGGTCGGGGCGATGACCCTCAGCGACGAGACGCTGAACGCGCTCAGGAAGGGCGGGACCCTGCTGATCGCTTGGTTGGCTGACGAGCCGATGAGCGCGCGCCTGGCGGGCTCCGAGCAGGCGATCAACGACCTTCGGACCTGCGGCGCCCAGGTGGCGGCCCAGTACCGCGCCAACCTCGCGGCGAGGCAGGAGGCCGAGGCCCGCGCCGCCGCCGACGCCCGCGCCCAGAAGCTTGCCGACGAGCAGCTCGCCCTGGTGAAGGCCCAGAAGGAGGCGGCCGAGGCTCAGGCCCAGCACGTCGCCGCCGAGACCAAGCGCCGCGAGGAAGAGGCTGAGGCCCAGCGCGAAGCCCAACGCCAGCAGGCGCTCGCCGAGCAACGCGAGCAGCAGCTGGCCGATCAGCGCCGCGCCGCCGAGGATCAGCGCCAGGAATACCTGCGCCGCTACTATCCGCAGTATGGCGGCCAGTACGCCCCGCCGCCCGGCTATGGCCGCTATCCGAACGAGGACGACGGCTACTGAGACGAGGCGGCTAGAGCGTCTCGGCGATGATCCGGCCGATTTCGGCGATGGCCGCGCTGCGGGCCGCGGCGGGCTTGGCCGACCCCACGGTATAGACCGCCGCCATGATCGGCGCGCGACCCGGCGGCCAGAGCACGGCGATGTCGTTGACGCCGCCGCCATCCGGACCGGTGCCGGTCTTGTCGCCCACCTTCCAGGCTTTCGGAACGCCGGCCCGCAGGCGGTCGTCGCCGGTGGTGTTGGCCACCAGCCAGCCGACCAGCTTGTCGCGCGAGGCGGGCGCCAGCGCCTTGCCCAGCGCCACCTTGGCCAGGGTCGCCTGCATGGCGGCGGGGCTGGTGGTGTCGCGCGGATCGCCGGGCGGCACGCGGTTCAGCTCCAGCTCCCAGCGATCGAGCCGGGTCACCTTGTCGCCGAGCGAGCGGACATAGCCTGTGAGGCCCGCCGGCCCGCCCAGCGCGCCGAGCAAGAGGTTGCCGGCCCCGTTGTCGCTGTAGCAGACCGCGGCGGCGCAAAGCGCCTCCAGCGTCATGTCCTGGCCGACGTGCGTCTCGGTCACCGGCGACCAACCCTTCGGGTCGCTCTTGCGGATCAGGATGCGGCGGTCGAGCGCGTCGCAGTCAGTGTCCACCCGGTGCAGGATCGCCGCCGCCGCCAGGGCCTTGAAGGTGCTGCACATCGGGAACCGCTCGCCGGCCCGGTAGCCGAGCCGCCGGCCCGATCCGGTGTCGACCGCGGAGACGCCGATCCGGCCGCCGAGGTCGGTCTCGAGCTTGCGGATCCGCGCCGTCGCGTCGGGGGTGGCGGCGAACGCCGGCTCAAAGGCAGGGGCGGCGATCCCGGCGGCGAGCAGGGTCAGGGCGCTCCGCCGCGTGGTCACGAGGTCAGGCCCGCCGGCCCGCGACCGAGGCGTTGTCGACGCCCAGCGCGCTCAGCGCCCCGCGCACGATGCCCTCGGCGTCGAGGCCGGCCTGGGCGTACATGGCCTCGGGCTTGTCCTGGTCCTGGAACAGGTCCGGCAGGGTCAGGGTGCGCACCTTCAGTCCGCGGTCGAGAGCGCCGTGGCGGGCGAGCTCCTGCAGGACGAAGGCGCCGAAGCCGCCCATGGCGCCTTCTTCGACCGTGATCAGGGCCTCGTGTTCGCGGGCGAGCCGCAGGATGAGGTCGATGTCGAGCGGCTTGGCGAAGCGGGCGTCGGCGACGGTCGCCGAAAGGCCCCGCGCCGCCAGCATGTCGGCGGCCTTGAGGCTCTCGGCCAGGCGCGTGCCGAACGACAGGATGGCCACCGCCGTCCCCTCGCGCACGATGCGGCCCTTGCCGATCTCAAGCGGGTTGGCCAGCGCCGGGATCTCCACCCCGACGCCCTCGCCGCGCGGATAGCGGAAGGCGCTGGGCCGGTCGTCGATGGCGACGGCCGTGGCCACCATGGCCGCCAGCTCCGCCTCGTCCGCGGCGGCCATCACCACCATGTCCGGCAGGGCGCCCATGAAGCCGATGTCGAAGGAGCCGGCGTGGGTCGCCCCGTCGGCGCCGACCAGGCCCGCCCGGTCGATTGCGAAGCGCACCGGCAGTTTCTGGATCGCCACGTCGTGGACCACCTGGTCGTAGCCGCGCTGCAGGAAGGTCGAATAGATCGCCGAGAACGGCTTCATCCCATCCGCCGCCAGGCCCGCCGCGAAGGTCACCGCGTGCTGTTCGGCGATGCCGACGTCGAAGGTGCGGTCGGGGAAGCGCTGCCCGAACAGGTCGAGCCCGGTGCCGGAGGGCATGGCGGCCGTGATCGCCACGATCTTCGGGTCGATCTCGGCGTGCTTGATCAGCTCCTGGGCGAACACCTTGGTGTACTGCGGGGCGGTCGCCTGGGCGGGCTTGGCCTGCTTGCCGGTGACCACGTCGAACTTGACCACGCCGTGGTACTTGTCGGCCGCGTTCTCGGCCGGGGCGTAGCCCTTGCCCTTCTGGGTGACCACGTGGACCAGCACCGGCCGGTCGTCGATCTCGCGGACGTTCTGCAGCACGTGGACCAAGGCGTCCATGTCGTGGCCGTCGATCGGACCCACGTAGTAGAAGCCCAGCTCCTCGAAGAAGGTGCCGCCGGTGACCATGCCCCGGGCGAACTCCTCGGCCTTGCGGGCGGCGTCCTGCAGCGGGCGCGGGAAGACCTTGGTCACCGCCTTGCCGAGGTTGCGGATCGAGCGGTAACCGCCGCCCGAGACCATGCGCGCGAGATAGGCGCTCATTCCGCCGACGGGCGGGGCGATCGACATGTCGTTGTCGTTGAGGATGACGGTCAGCTGCTTGGTGGTCTCGCAGGCGTTGTTCATCGCCTCGTAGGCCATGCCGGCGCTCATCGAGCCGTCGCCGATCACCGCCACCACCTTGTTGTCGCGGCCCTCCTGGTCGCGGGCGGCGCAGAAGCCGAGCGCGGCGGAGATCGAGGTCGAGGCGTGGGCGGCGCCGAACGGGTCGTATTCGCTTTCGGTGCGCTTGGTGAAGCCGGAGAGCCCACCGGCCTGGCGCAGGGTGCGGATCCGGTCGCGCCGGCCGGTGACGATCTTGTGCGGGTAGGCCTGGTGGCCGACGTCCCAGATCAGGATGTCGCGCGGCGTGTCGTAGACATAGTGCAGCGCCACGGTCAGCTCGACGACGCCCAGACCCGCCCCCAGGTGACCGCCGGTCTGCGACACCGCGTCGATGGTTTCCAGGCGAACCTCGTCGGCCAGCTGCTTGAGCTGGCTCTCGGCCAATCTGCGCACGTCGGCGGGCGACTTGACCGTATCGAGAAGCGGCGTTGCGGGAGGCATGGCGGGACTGAAACGAACTCGCGACTTAACTTCGGCGCTCTAGCACGAAATCGACACTGGCCCTCAGAAATTCGGCCTTTTCGCCGAACGGCTCGAGGTGGCTCTTGGTCTGCTCGGCGAGCACGCCGAGGCGCTCGCGCGCCGCCTCGACGCCGAGCAGGGTGACGAAATTGGCCTTGCCCTTGCCGGCGTCCTTGCCGACCGCCTTGCCCAGCTCCTCGGCGTCGCCCTCGGCGTCCAGCAGGTCGTCGACGATCTGGTAGGCGAGGCCCAGGTCGTGCGCGAAGGCCAGCAGGGCGTGGCGCTCGCCGTCCTTGGCCCGCGCCATGGCCAGCGGCAGCTCGAAGGCGCAGGCGATCAGGGCGCCGGTCTTCAGCCGCTGCATGCGCGCCACCCCGCCAAGGTCGTCACGCACGCCGAGGATGTCGATCATCTGGCCGCCGGCCATCCCCCGAGCGCCCGAGGCCTGGGCGAGCCTGGCCACCAGCTCAGCCCGGATGGCGCCGTCGGCGTGGGTGTCGGGGTGGGCGAGGATCTCGAAGGCGGCGGTCTGCAGGGCGTCGCCCGCCAGCACCGCGGTCGCCTCGTCATAGGCCTTGTGCACGGTCGGGCGGCCCCGGCGGACATCGTCGTCGTCCATGCACGGCAGGTCGTCGTGCACCAGGCTGTAGGCGTGGATGCACTCCAGCGCGCAGGCCGCGCGCAGCACCGAGCGGTCGTCCAGCTCGAACATGCGGCCGGTCTCGAGGGCGAAATAGGTGCGCAGCCGCTTGCCGGGCCCGAGCGCCGCATAGCGCATCGCTTCTGTCAGCCGCGCCTCCGGGCCCTCCCCGCGGGGGAGAAGCTCGTCGAGGGCCACCGTCACGAGGTCGGCGGCCTCGGCCACGCGTTGCGCCAGCCCCGCCATCAGCCGAACTCGGCGGGCTCGACTCCCGGCTGGCCGCCGGCTCCGACCACGATCTTCTCGACGCGCAGCCTCGCCGCCTCGAGCCGCTGCTCGCAGTGCGCCTTCAGGGCCGCGCCGCGCTCGTAGAGCCGGATGGAGTCATCAAGCGGCGCCTGGCCCGATTCCAGCCGCGCCACGATCTGTTCGAGTTCGGCCAGCGCCTGCTCGAAGCTCAAGCTCGCGATGTCGGCGGGCTCGGACATGGGGACCTCCGGATTCGAACCCTAACTAGGCGCGCTCGAAGCGGCGCGTCGACCAGTATTTGTAGCCTTCGCTCGACGTCAGTTTCCAGCCGCGCCGGCGCAGCGCCCGGCCGATCATGAAATTGAAGAAGCCGTGCGCCAGGACCACCACGTCCTCGCCCCGCTCGGCGTAGCCGATCAGCAGATCGGCGGCGTCCCCGGCCCGGGTCTCGGCGTCGATCCGGGTCTCCTGGCCATCATGATGGTCGAAGAACCACCACCAGAACCGCGCCAGGAATCCCCAGACGCTCGGCGACAGCCTGATCCAGTCCGGCCAGGGCGGGGGCGGGAGGGGCGCCTCGATCAGCACCTCGTGCTGGATCACCTGGCGCTCGCCTGCCAGGGCCGCGGCGCTCTCGATGGAGCGCAGGCGGGTGGAGGAGACCAGGGTTCCGGCCCGGGCCACGAAGCGGGCGAGCTTCTCCGGCGGGGTCTGCCCCGGCAGGATACCCAGCACCTCGTACCTGGCCCAGAAGTCGCGGTACTGGCGGGCGTTGAGCTTCACCTTGCGGGACAGCGCCGGCTCGCCGTGGCGGGCAAGGATGATCGCGCCGGGACGGCGTGTGCTCGGACGGTCTGGAATCTCGGCGGTCAATGCGCTGGCCATTCCGTCCGGGCGGCGCGGGCATGACGCGCCCAGGCCGGTCCCAACCCTCACCCCTCGGAAAGGGCCCTCACGTGCGCGACCGCCGAAGAGCCCAGTGCCTCAAGGTCGTAACCGCCCTCAAGCGAGGACACAACCCGACCTTTGGCGTATTGCCGCGCGACCTCGAGGATTGCGCGAGTGGCCCAGGCGAAGTCGTGGGCCTCCAGCGCCTGGCCGGCCTCGCCGATCGGGTCGCGGACGTGGGCGTCGAAGCCGGCGGAGATGATGATCAGGTCCGGCCGGAACAGCTCCAGCTTCGGCATCAGGGTCTCGAAGCTCTTGCGCCATTCGGCAGACGGCGCGCCGGGCGAGACCACGGCGTTGGCGATGTTCGAGGCGGTCGGATGCTCCGGATGGCCGCTGCCCGGCCACATCGGCCACTGCTGGATCGAGGCCAGGAACAGGCCAGGCTCGCCCTCGAAGGCCGCCTGGGTGCCGTTGCCATGGTGGATGTCGAAGTCGACCACGGCCACGCGCTGCAGGCCCGCCGCCTGGGCCGCCTTGGCCGCCACCGCGACATTGGAGAACAAGCAGAATCCCATGGGCTTGGCGGGCTCGGCGTGGTGGCCCGGCGGACGCACGGCGCAGAAGGCGCGCTCCGCCTTGCCGGCGGCCACGTCGCGCACCGCCTGCACCACCCCGCCGGCCGCCCGCCGCGCCGCGTTCAGGCTGCCCGCCGACATGAAGGTGTCCGGATCGAGCTGCCGCACGCCCTCGGTCGGTGCGGCGCGGGTGATGGCGTCCACATAGGCTTGCGGGTGCACCCGGGCGAGGTCGGCCGCCTCGACCAGCGGCGCGTCGCGCACCATGAGGTCGAGGTCCGAGGCGTCCTGCAGGGCGTCGATCACCGCGCGCAGCCGCTCGGGCCGCTCCGGGTGCCATTCGCCCGGGCGGTGGTCGAGCATGTCGGAATGCGTGTAGAGCGCGACGGTCATAAGTTATCCTAACGCAGAAACGCCTCTCACCCGATGTCTGAACCCACCCTCCGCCGCGCAACCACCTGCGACGCCGAAGCTTTGGCGGCGATCGGGGCGCGCACCTTCGCCGACACCTTCGCGCACCTTTATCCGCCGGAGGATCTCGAGGTGTTCCTGGCCGAAGCCTATGATGTGGATCACACCCGCGAGGACCTGGCCGACCCGCGACGGGCGGCCTGGCTGGTGGAGGCGGACGGGGACGTCATCGGCTACGCCCAGGTCGGCCCCTGCGGCCTGCCCCATCCCGAGGTCACCGACACCTGCGGCGAGCTGAAGCGCTTCTACTTCCTCAAGGACTGGCAGAACCGGGGCCTCGGCGGGAAGCTGTTCGGCGCGGCCATGGACTGGCTGGAGCGCCACTACCGCGATCTCTGGATCGGCGTCTGGAGCGAGAACCACGGCGCCCAGCGGTTCTACCTGCGCCACGGTTTCGAGAAGGTCGGCGAATACGGGTTCAAGGTCGGCCGCACGATCGACCACGAATTCATCCTGCGCCGCCGCGCTGCGGACGTTTTCCCCGCCGGGAAGGAAAAGACGCGCGCCGAACACAATCCCGCCAAGGTGTAGATCGCTCGCTGTTGAACATTGCGGCGAATTAACGCGCCGGGCTCTTGGCCGCGCGCGTCGCATTTGGGACCTTCGCCGGAACGGCGACGAGGAGCGGGCTCGCGATGCTGAGGATCGGTTACGTTCGACTGAGCGATACGGATCACAGCGACGCCGCGGCCGCCCTGCGGGACATGGGCTGCCAGGTGGTGCGCGTCGAGGAGGACGCCGCCCCCGAGGCCCGGCCGACCCTGACCTCCATCCTCGATTTCATCGGCCAGGGCGACGAGCTGGTCGCCCTGCGCCTGCAGCATCTCGGCCGCTCGCCTCGCGCCATCCTCGAGGTGGTCGAGCGGCTCGACGCGCGCGGCGCGGCGCTGATCACCGCCGAGCCGCCGGTCACCACCTGCGGCGAACGGGGCGAGACCCTGCGCGCCGTGCTGGCCGCCCTCGCCGCCCTCGAGCCGCCCGAGCCGGCGCGCCGGCGGCCGCGCGCGCCGGCCCAGCAGATCCTGGCCCTGCAGCGGGCCGGCGTCGGCCCCGTGGAGATCGCCCGCCGGCTCGGCGTCTCGCGCATGACGGTCTGGCGCAAGCTGCGCGCCCTGGAGACCTGCGACAGCGACAGCTAGGCCGCAGGGCCTCTCCCGCTCTGGACTTCCTGAACCCGCGGCCCCATCCTCTGCGTTCAAACGATTGTTCGCCGAGAGGCAAGCCCGCGATGTTCATGCGCTTCTTCACCGAGCTGCGCGAGGCCAAGGTGCCCGTGACGCTGAAAGAGTACCTCATGCTGATGGAGGGACTCGACAAGGCGGTGATCGACCGTTCGGTGGACGACTTCTACTACCTGTCCCGCGCCGCCCTGGTGAAGGACGAGAAGAACATCGACAAGTTCGACCAGGTCTTCGGCCACGTGTTCAAGGGGCTGGAGCGGATGGAGGAGGGCCTCGCCGCCGACATCCCGGCCGAGTGGCTGCGCAAGATCTCCGAGAAGTTCCTCACCGAGGAGGAGAAGGCCCAGATCGAGGCGATGGGCGGCTTCGACAAGCTCATGGAGGCGCTCGCCGAGCGCATCAAGGAGCAGAAGGAGCGCCACGAGGGCGGCAACAAGATGATCGGTACGGGCGGCACCTCGCCGTTCGGCGCCAACGGCTATCATCCCGAGGGCGTGCGCATCGGCCAGGACAAGGGCCGCCACGGCAAGGCCATCAAGGTCTGGGATAAGCGCGAGTACAAGAACCTCGACGACCAGGTCGAGCTCGGCACCCGGAACATCAAGGTCGCCCTGCGTCGCCTGCGCAAGTGGGTCCGCGAGGGCAGCGCCGAAGAGCTCGACATGCCGGCCACCATCAAGGGCACGGCCGAGAAGGGCTATCTCGACATCAACCTGCGGCCGGAGCGGCGCAACAAGATCTCCGTCCTGCTGTTCCTCGACATCGGCGGCTCGATGGATAGCCACATCAAGGTCTGCGAGGAGCTGTTCAGCGCCGCGCGGTCCGAGTTCAAGAACATGGAGTTCTACTACTTCCACAACTGCCTCTACGAGGCCGTGTGGAAGGACAACCGCCGCCGTCACGCCGAGAAGATCAACACCTGGGACGTGCTCCACAAGTTCCCGCACGACTACAAGGTTATCTTCGTGGGCGACGCGACCATGAGCCCCTACGAGATCACCTATCCGGGCGGCTCGGTGGAGCATTGGAACGAGGAAGCCGGCGCGGTCTGGATGGACCGCGTGGCGCAGATCTACGAGCACATGGTCTGGCTGAACCCCACCGCCGAACGGCACTGGGACTACACCCCGTCCATCGGGGTGATGAAGCAGCTGGTCAACGACCGGATGTTCCCGCTCACCCTGGAAGGCCTGGAGAAGGCGATGCGCGAGCTGGCGCGCTGAGGGGAATGCCTGACCGGGCGACGCGTAGTTTGCGGGTGAAAACAGGCCGCCTATGCTCGCCTGGGTTCGCTAAGGGATTCGCATGACCGATCCCCTCATCAACGAGGGCGCCGAGACCGAGGAGGCGCAGGCCGCCACCAAGGCGGCGGTGTTCAACGCCGCCGAGCGGCTCTTCGCGCTCAACGGCTTCCAGAACGTCTCGGTCCGCGACATCACCGCCGAGGCCGGCGTCAACCTGGCCAGCGTGAACTACCACTTCGGCTCCAAGGACGCCCTGCTCTTCGAGATCTTCAGGAAGCGCACGGCCGAGCTGAACCGCGAGCGCGCGCGGATGCTGCACGAGGCCAACGAGCGCCACGCCGGCAAGCCGCCGGTGCGCGAGATCCTCGAGGCCTATTTCACTCCGCCGCTCAAGTGGTCGGACCCGGCCAACGACCGGCGCATCTCGATCCAGTTCATCATCCGCGCCCGCTCGGAAGGCACCGCGGAGATGCGTGAGGCGATCCAGAACGACGTCAGCCACCTGGCCCGCTTCGCCGACGCCCTGATCGCCGCCCGGCCCGACCTGCCGCGCGAGACGGTCTACTGGCGGCTGCACTTCGTGCTCGGCATGGTCCACAACAACCGCTTCGCCGAGTTCGACCGCCTGCACCACCTGTCCGGTGGCATCACCCGCGAGGGCGACGTCCAGGCGCTCCTGAAGCGGATGCTCGACTTCGCCGAGGCGGGGTTCCTGGCGGCCGGCTGAGGCCGCGCCCTAGAAGCCTTCCTGCACCACCACCGCGGTGACCGGCCCCTTCCGCAGCATCACGCCGCGATAGAGCGTCGCCTCGTTCTCGGCGACGCAGCCCGACAGCTTCAGGAACTCGTCCCAGCTGTCCTCCGGCACCAGCAGCACCAGGTCGTGCAGGTCGCGCGCATAGACCTCGATCTCGCGATCGACCTCCTCGCGGATGTCCCGCACGTCCGCCTTGGCCGGGTCGCGCTGGTCCAGATGGCTCGGATGGGGCGTGGTCATGCCAAGGCCAACCGACGAGGACGCCGCCGGTTCCGGCCCGCTCCCTCAGGCGGCGAGATGCCAGGCGAACTTCAGGTCCTCGACGAACATGGCGTAGGCCTTCGCCTTGGCCTCCGCGTCCGGCACGCGCAGCAGGTAGGACGGGTGATAGGTGACCACGCCCTGCACCTGGTCAGGCAGCTGGATCGCCTGCTGGCGGAACTTGCCGATGGGCGTCGCCTTGCCGAACACCGACAGCGCCGCCGTCGCGCCGAGGGCGACGATCACCCGCGGGCGCACGATCCGCCGCTCGGCGTCGAGCCACCAGCGGCAGGCGGAGACCTCGCCGGCGCCGGGCGTCTTGTGCAGCCGCCGCTTGCCGCGCAGCTCGTGCTTGAAGTGCTTCACCGCATTGGTGACGAAGGTCTCGGCCCGCGGCACGCCCGCCGCCGCCAGCGCCTTGTCCAGCACCCCGCCCGCCGGTCCGACGAACGGCTGGCCCGCCAGGTCCTCCTGGTCGCCGGGCTGTTCGCCGACCAGCATCAGCCGCGCCTTGCCGGGTCCCTCGCCGGGGACGCCCTGGGTGGCGTCGCGCCACAGCTCGCAGCGGCGGCAGGCCTCGATCCCGGCGGCGACCTCCTCGAGCGTCGTCGGCGCCTGGCCGTCGTAGGGCGCGTCCCGGCTCAGCCGCCGGGCGGCGCGCTGCGCCCGGCGGGACGGCTCTGAGGGCTGCTGGCGGACCATGTTCCTCGTGCGCTCCTCGGCGCCGGCGATCAGCTCGGGAATGAGCGCGGCTTCCGGCAGGTTCCGCCAGTAGCGGACCGGCATCTCCTTCTTCATCGCCGCAACCTTGATCCGCGCCGGGTTGAAGATCGAGGCGTAGTAGGTACGCCAGTAGTCCTCCAGGGCGTCGGCGGCCGGCGCGGCGGACGCTTCGACCCCGGCCGTGAAGGCGAGCGTCGAGCGGTCCCAGTGGGCGCAGGCGTCCGGCGTCAGGATCGACCAGCGCATGTTGGCGAAGCGCTTCACGAAGAACGGCGCTGCGGCCTCGGTGACCCGGTGCGCCGGCTCGAACCAGGCCACGAACGCCTCGCCGTCCGCGGCCTCGACTTCGCGGAAGCGGACGAAGGCGTGCATCTTGTGGATCGCCGTCCGCACCTGCCGCTGGAACGCGAGCGCCTGGGCGACATCGGCGTCGGTGGAGATCTCCAGCAGCCGCGGCTGCGCCTCCAGCCGCCAGAGCAGCCGATAGAGCAGGCCGAGCCGCTCGGGCGCGCGATGCAGGATGACCTCGCGAGCCAGGTCCACGAAGGCGCGCGGCACGCTGAAGCCTTGAGCGCCGGCCGCCGGGACGTCGGCTTCGAACAGGCCAGCGCCCTCGCCCACGGTCCACATCACTTCTTCGGGCGACGCGTGGCGCGACCGCAGGGATCGGGCGGCGGCGCGCCAGCCGTCGAAATCCGTCTCGCTCGAAAGGGCCGCCACCGGCATCAGAAGAGGCTCATCTGCCTCGGCGGCGCCTTCAGGCGGTCGGCGAGGTCCGCCTGGTCGGCCAGGGCGCCCGGCCGCCAGTCGTCGGTGACGATGAAGGGCTTCAGCTTGGCGATGCCCCGGGAGAGCCGCTTGACGTCCTCCAGCCGCACCCGCTTCAGCCGGCGGACCTCCAGCAGCCGGTCGACCGAGCGCACGCCCAGCCCCGGCACCCGCAGCAGCCGCTCGCGGTCCGCGGTGTTGAGATCGACGGGGAAATCGCCCCGGTGTTTCAGCGCCCAGGCCAGCTTGGGATCCATGTCCAGCGCCAGGTCCTCGCCCTCGCCGACGATCTCGGCCCGCTCGAAGCCGTAGAAGCGCATCAGCCAGTCGGCCTGGTAGAGCCTGTGCTCGCGCACCAGCGGCGGCCGGGCGAGCGGCAGGCGGGCGGTGGAATCCGGGATCGGCGAGAAGGCCGAATAATAGACCCGCCGCAGGCTGTAGGCGCCGTAGAGGGTCTCGCTGCGCTTGAGGATCTCGCCGTCCGAAGCCCCGTCCGCGCCGACGATCATCTGGGTGGACTGGCCGGCCGGCGCGAAGCGCGGCGGTGGGGCCGTGCGCGCCGGTTCCTTGGCCGCCTCGGCCGCCAGGCGCACCGAGCCCATGGCCTTCTTGATGACCCGCAGGTCCTTCTCCGGCGCCAGGGCGGCCAGGCTGTCGTCCTTCGGCAGCTCGATATTGATCGACACCCGATCGGCGTAGAGCCCGGCCTCGTTGACCAGCTCGGGCGACGCCTCGGGGATGAGCTTCAGGTGGATGTAGCCGCGGAAATCGTGGTCGAGGCGAAGGCTCTTCGCCACCGCCACCAGCTGCTCCATCGTGTAGTCGCCGGACCGGATGATCCCCGACGAGAGGAACAGCCCCTCGATGTAGTTGCGCTTGTAAAAGCCGAGGGTGAGGTCGACGACCTCCTGCACCGTGAACCGCGCCCGCGCCACGTTCGAGGACACCCGGTTCACGCAGTAGGCGCAGTCATAGATGCAGAAGTTGGTCAGCAGGATCTTGAGCAGGCTGATGCAGCGCCCGTCGGGCGCATAGGCATGGCAGATGCCCATGCCGCCATCGGTGGAGCCCACGCCCCTGCCGCCGCGGCTGTCGCGCTTTTGGCCTCCGGAGGAGGCGCAGGACGCATCGTACTTGGCCGCATCGGAGAGGATGGCGAGCTTGCGCTTGAGGTCGAGGACCGCCATGGCCGCGACCCTACCGTTCCTTCTTTGTTCTGTCACGACGGACTTTTTGGCGCAGACTGCAAAAGTCGGGGAGCCTTCGGACTTCCGCCGCCCGCGAGGACTCTGCTACGACGATCCCATTGTCTTGATTTCGTTATGAGGGCGTCGCGCCCGGCATATTTCCGAACACGCGCGGCGGATTGATTTTGAGCGCCACGGTCGAACCCGCCGCCGTCGAGCCCGACGGCGATCTTGCCGCCCGCGAGGCCGCCTATGAGAAGTTCGTCTGGGACAACCTGAAACGGAACTACCTGGGCAACTACCTGCACGGCATGCTCGGCATGACCGGCTTCAGGCTGGTCAACGCGCCGACCTTCCTGCCGGCCTATCTGCACCAGGTCTCCGGCTCGAACGCGATCGTCGGCCTGGGCCTGGCGCTGCAGCAGGTCGGCGGGGTGATCTCGCCGATCTTCGGCGCCACCAAGATCGAGCACCGCACCAAGGTCATGCCCGCCGCCATCTGGATGGGCAGCCTGGCGCGCCTCGCCGTGCTCGGCATGGCCATCGCCGGCTGGCTGCTGAAGGGTTCCCAGCTCGCCACCGCCCTGCTCGTCATGATGCTGATGTTCGGCATCTTCATGGGCGCCCAGCGGGTGGTCTTTTCGCTGCTGGTCGCCAAGGTGATCCCGATCAGCCGGCGCGGCCGCCTTCAGGCCTGGCGCAACATGACCGGCAGCGCCATCGCCGCGGTGCTCTCCTACTTCGCAGGCAAGTACTTCATCGGCCAGAACCTGTTCGGCAACGGCTACTCGACGACCTTCGTCTTCGCCTTCGTCCTGACCACGCTCGGCCTCTGGGCCCTGCAGTTCCTGGTCAATGAGCCCGAGCCGCCGACGACCCGGCCGCAGACCGGCTTTCGCGACCGCTTCAAGGAGCTGCCGCGGCTGATCAGCCAGGACCGCTCCTACGCCTTCTTCCTGCTGGTCCAGATGCTCGCCACCTCGGCCCGCATCGCGACACCCTTCTACATCCTCTACGTGACCCAGAAGCTGCACCTTCACGGCGCGGCCCAGATGGGCGCCACGCTCGGCCTGCTCTCCACCGCCTTCATGCTGGGCGACACGCTCTCGAACATCGGCTGGGGCTCGCTCGGCGACAGGACCGGCTTCCGCCTCGTGCTGCTGCTGTCCCTCGTCGCCTGGGTGGCCGCCACGGTGCTCCTGATGAACGTCGCGGTGAGCGCTCTCATCGCGGTGGCCTTCTTCGGCCTCGGCGCGGCCCAGGCCGGCTACATGATGGCCGCCCAGACCATGATCCTGGAGTTCGGCTCGCGCGACGAGCTGCCCATGCGCATCGCCGTCTCCGCCACCGCTGAGAGCATCACCGCCACCCTCGGCCCGCTGGTCGGCGGGGGCCTCGCCGACCTCCTCGGCTACGACACGGTGTTCGGCATTTCGCTGGGCTTCCTCGCGGCCGGCCTCCTGATCCTGGTCATCGCCGTCAAGGAGCCGCGCACGGCGAGGCTCGCCGCGATCTGAAATTTGCGGTAGAAGCCCGGCCATGGCTCGCTTCGCGCCCCTGCCGTCCGGTCTCGGTTGCAACGCCACCCTCGCGGGGCGTGAGACCGGCTGCGCGCGCATCGCGTAGCCATTCTCGCACAGCCCCGCCGACATGGCCGGGGCTTCGATCTTCCTGACAAGAGACGCCAGCGCCCGGCCTCCGGCTCACCTCGGAGACCTAACCCATGACGTTCGAAACACCCCTGCCCCCGACGCCCACCCTGACGACCGAGCGGCTGATCCTTCGGCCGATGCGCGAGGCGGACATCCCCGCCATCCAGCGCGAGTTCCCGCACTGGGAGGTCGTGCGCCACTTGCTCGCCAAGGTGCCCTGGCCCTACCCGGAGGACGGCGCGGCGACCAACGTCCGCGAGAGCCTGGAGAAGCGCGCCCGCGGCGAGCAGTTCTACTGGGCCATCACCCTGAAGGGCGGCGACGACGCGCTGATCGGCCGGGTCGACCTGCGGCCGGATGCCGGCGACCGCGAGATGCGGGGCTTCTGGCTGGCGCGCGAGTACTGGGGCCGGGGCCTGATGACCGAGGCGGCGGACGCCGTCACCGCCTATGCGTTCGAAGACCTCGCCTGGCCCTACATCTATGTCACCAACGCGGCGCCGAACGCCGGCTCGCACCGGATCAAGGAGAAGCAGGGCTTCGAACTCATCGAGGTGATCGATGGCGAGTTCGTCGAAGGCCGACTGCCCCGCGAAGTCTGGATCTTGACCCGCGAGGCCTGGCTGGGGCGGCGGGGCTAAGCCGCCGCCTTCTTCTCGGCGGCGATGGTGATGCGGGCCTGCGCGATCTCGTTCGCGACTTCGTTGGTGGGACGGTTCTCGGCCTTTGCGCGGTCGAGGACCTCCTCCAGCGTCAGCATCAGGCGGTCGAGCTTGGCGTCGACCCAGGCCGGGTCGAAGGCGCCGCCGGCCTCCAGGGCGCGGATCTCGGCCGCGACGTTGATGATGCCGCCGCCGTTGATCACATAGTCCGGCGCGTAGAGCATGCCGCGCTGGAAGACCGCCCGTCCGGCCTCGGCGTCGGCGAGCTGATTGTTGGCGGCGCCGGCGATCACCTTCGCCTTGATCCGCGGCAGGGTGCTCTCGTTGATCGCCCCGCCCAGGGCGCACGGCGCGAAGACGTCGCATTCCGCATCGAAGATGGCCCCCGGCGCCACCACCTCGGCGCCGGTCCGCTCCGCCACGGCGTGCAGCTGCTCAGCGTTGACGTCGGTGACGATCAGCTTGGCGCCCGCCGCGGTGAGCTTGTCGGCCAGGTAGCCGCCCACATGGCCGACCCCCTGCAGGGCCACGGTGACCCCGTCGAGCTCGCGGCCGAGCGCCCGGCGCACGCAGAGCTGCACGCCCCGGAATACGCCCTCGGCCGTCACCGGCGAGGGATCGCCCGATGCCGCCGCATGGCCCTCCAGCCCGGCCACGTAGCGGGTCCGCTTGCGCGCGTGCATGAGGTCGGTCGGCGAGACGCCGACGTCCTCGGCGGTCCAGTAACGGCCGCCGAGCTGCTCGACGCAGGCCCCGAAGGCCTCGAACAGGCCCGGCGTCTTCTGGGTGCGGGAATCGCCGATGATCACCGCCTTGCCGCCGCCGAGGTCGAGGTCGGCCATGGCGTTCTTGAAGCTCATCGCCCGCGACAGGCGCAGCGCGTCGGTCAGGGCCGCCTCGGAGTCGGCGTAGGGCCACATCCGGCAGCCGCCGGCGGCGGGGCCCCTGGCGGTCGAATGGATCGCGACGATCGCCCTAAGGCCGGTTTTTTCGTCGGAGAACTCGTGGACGCCTTCATGTCCCTCGAAGGCCGGGGAATCGAACAAGGTCATGCCTGGGTAAGCGCCGCTCAGTGGAAGACGGTTGCGCGGCTTCCCTACTCCCGACGGACCGATCTCACAACCCCGAGGCGCTCGCCGCCGTCTGCGTCCTGGCGCCCCGGGCCGGCGAGCCCGGGATCGGCGGCGCGCCCGACGGCAGGTCCGCCTTCGGATCCTTGAGGAAGGCGGCCACGTCGGCCCAGACCGCCGGGCCCTCGAGGTCGCGCATCAGCAGGTGATAGCCGTGGGCGTACTCGGCCGAGCGGTCGCTGGCCTTCAGTTCGGCCGCGGCGCGGCGGGCGGCCTTCTTCGGGATGATCTCGTCGTGGATCCCGTGCAGGTAGAAGGTCGGGGCCTGAATGCGGCCCACGTCGTCCGCCGCATACCCCATCAGCGACACCAGCCCATAGAGGGTGTCCGAGCGCGCGCCCCAGATCATCAGCGGGTCGCGGCCCATGGCGATCAGCTCGGCCCGGTTGTCGGTCGGCTTGATCTTCGAGGTCAGCCAGCGCGGCGGCTCATAGACCTTGCCGGCGGTGAAGTTGGCGGCCAGCCATAGGAGCGTCTTGTTGGGCAGCGGCTGCTCGCGCCAGCCCCAGACCGCCGGGGAGAGCAGGATCAGGCGGTCGGCGGCCGGCGGGTCCGAACTGGCGAACGCCTCGATGGCGACCGCCCCGCCCATGCTCTCGCCGGCCACGGCGATGAGGGCGTGCGGGAAGCGCTGGCGCACGAGGCTGGTCACGGTGCGCAGGTCCTGCACCATCAGCTCCTCGCCGGCCCAGATGCCCCGCCCCGGAGAGCGCCCGAAACCGCGCTGGTCGTAGGCGTAGGTCGCGATCCCCTGCTCCGCCCACCAGGGCGCGGCCATGTGGAAGGCGTTGGAATAGTCGTTCATGCCGTGCACGCCGACGATCACCGCCCACGGCTCGCCCGCCGTGTCCCAGTGCTTCAGCCCCAGGCGCGCGCCGTCGAAGCTGACGACGGCGTCCTCCTCCAGCCGCGGCCCGGCGAAGGCGGTGGGCGGACTGAGCGGCTGCTGCACGACGAGCGGCGTGCAGGCCGAGACCATCAGGGCGAAGGCGAGGACGAGAAGGCGCTTCATCGGTCGGCGGTCAGGATCTCTTGCACCCGCTCCTGCAGATAGGGCGTAACCTCGGCCTCGAACCAGGGGTTTCGCTTCAGCCAGGCGGTATTGCGCCACGAGGGATGCGGCAGCACCAAGGCCTCAGGCAGGTAGGCGCGCCAGTCGCGCACCGTCTCCCCGAGCGGGCGGCGGGTCTTCAGCGCCCAGGCCTGGGCGTAGGAGCCGACCAGCAGGGTCAGCTCGACGTTCGGCAGCTCGGCCATCAGCCGTTCGCGCCAGAGCTCGGCGCAGCGCCGCGGCGGCGGATAGTCGCCGCCCGTGGGGTTGGTGCCCGGGAAGCAGAAGGCCATGGCCGCCACGCCGACGCGGTCGTCGCCGTAGAAAGTCGCGCGGTCGAGGCCCATCCAGCCGCGCAACCGGTCGCCGGACGGGTCGTCGAACGGCAGGCCGCTCTCGTGCACCCGCCGCCCCGGCGCCTGGCCGGCGATCAGGATCCTGGTTTCAGGCGAGACCCGCACCACCGGGCGCGGCGCATGGGGGAAGTCCCCGGCGCAGGCCCGGCAGGCGGCGATCTCGTCGAGAAGTCGGGCGAGGGCCAAGCCGAACCTTAGGCCGGCTCCCGTTTGGCCATGGCGGCCAGGGCCTGCTTCTCGGCGGCGATGATCTTGGCGAACGACGGCCGGGCGAGGATCCCCGCCAGATAGGCCGCGGCCTTCGGGTGGGTCTTGGCGTCGATGGCGCAGCCGGCGTGCTCGAGGTTGGCGAAGGGGCTCGCCACGGCCAGGTCCGCCAGGGTGATCCGGTCCTCCACCAGGTAGCCCGAGGCGGGGACGACGCTCTCCAGGTAATCGGCGAGCTTGGGGAACTCGACGGCCTGGGCCTCGTCGGCCGCGGCCAGGTCGCCGGGGCGGCCCATGAAGCGGGGCGCGACGATGCGGTTGAAGAACACCTTGCCCACGCAGGCGCCGACGATGGTGTCCGCGAACTCCTCGTACCAGATCGCCTTCGCCCGGGCCTTGGGCTCGGTCGGGATCAGGTTCGGCTCGGGCTTCAGGGCGTCGAAATAGGTGATGATCGCGGTGGAGTCGGCGAGGGTGAAGTCGCCGTCCTTCAAGGCCGGGATCTTGCCGAACGGGCTCGCCGCCTTGAACTCGGGGGGGCCGTTCGGACCGAACGCCTGGACCAGTTCGAACTCGATCCCCTTCTCGATGGCGAAGACCATGGTCTTGCGCACGAACGGCGACATCGAGCTGCCATAGATGATCATCTTGCAGACCCCTCCCTGGGTTCGGGCCTTGAGTTCAGGCCCTCGTTCAGGCTTCCGGCAGACGCATCCGCCAGACACCTTTGAAATCGTCCGGATCCGCCGGCTTGTTGTGACGCAGGATGACCAGCCGTCCCTCGCGGGCCAGGGCCACCGCCGTGCCGCGGACATGGGAGAGTTGGCGACGCCACGCCTCAGGTTCAACCGCCCGGGCGACCTCTTCCGGCGAAATCGACTTGCCAGGCCCCGCCTTGCCGAGAAGTTCGAGGATCGCGGTCTCGATCCTGGCGTTGACCGGTGTCTTGTCTTCCGGCGCCTCGCTCATCAGCCGCCCCGCTTCAGGGTTTCGCGGGCGATGACCACCTGCTGGACCTGGCTGGTGCCCTCGTAGATGCGGAAGATCCGCACGTCGCGGTAGAAGCGCTCGATGCCGTGGTCGGCCACATAGCCGGCGCCGCCGAAGATCTGCACCGCGCGGTCGGCGACCCGGCCGACCATCTCGGAGGCAAAGTACTTGGCCGCGGCGGCCTCGAGGGTCACGCTCTGGCCGGCGTCGCGCTTGCGGGCGCTCTCCAGGGTGAGGGCCTTGGCCGCCATGGCCTCGGTCTTGGAGTCGGCGATCATCCCCTGGATGAGCTGGAAGCTCGAAATCGGCTGGCCGAACTGCTTGCGCTCCGAGGCGTAGGCGACGCTGTCGGCGATCAGCCGCTCCGCCACCCCGATGCACACCGCCGAGATGTGCAGGCGGCCGCGGTCGAGCACCTGCATGGCCACCTTGAAGCCCTCCCCTTCACGGCCGAGGCGGTTTTCCACCGGCACGCGGACGTTGTCGAAGAACACCTCGCAGATGTGGGCGCCCTGCTGGCCCATCTTCTTCTCGGGTCGGCCGACGGTCAGGCCCTTCAGGTCGCGCTCCACCAGGAAGGCCGAGACGCCACCGGCGCCGGGCTTGGACGGATCCGTCCGCGCCATCACCGTGAAGAGGTGGGCCTTGTTGGCGTTGGTGATGAACCGCTTGGAGCCGTTCAGGACATAGTGGTCGCCGTCCAGGATGGCGCGGGTCTGCACGTTGGCGCTGTCGGACCCCGCCTCCGGCTCGGTGAGCGCGAAGGAGGTGATGATCTCGCCGGAGGCGATGCCCGGCAGGTACTTCCGCTTCTGCTCGGGCGTGCCGAACATGACGAGGCCCTGGCTGCCAATGCCGACGTTGGTGCCGAAGGTCGAGCGGAACGCCGGGCTCGTGCGGCCGAGCTCGAAGCCGACCAGGCATTCCTCTTCCATCGACAGGTCCAGGCCGCCGAATTCGGCCGGGATCGAGAGCCCGAAGAGGCCGAGCGCCTTCATCTCCTCGACCACGTCGTCCGGCACCGCGTCGTGCTCGGCGACCTGCGCCTCAAGCGGGCGCAGGCGCTCGGTGACGAACCGGCGGACGGTCTCGATCAGCTGTTCGCGGGTCTCGGCGTCGAGCGCCATGGCTACTTCCCCTTCTTGCAGGCCGGCTGGGCCAGCGCGGCCTTGGTGGCCGCCTTAAAGCGTGACAGGCCGACGGCGACAATCGGCGCCGGCCAGCTCTCGATGCGCGTGGCGCCCGGCGCGACCGGGCAGGTCGGCACGGCCACGGGCCGCAGCGTCTCGCCGTGCAGCACCAGGACGACGGCGCGGTACTGGACCGGACGGCCGGTCCCGTTCCAGACCTTGATGGAGCTCGCCTTCTTCTCGGCCGAGCCGTCGAGCGCGACGCCCATCGCCCCGAACGCCGGCGGCTTGAAGGTCTCACTGACGGCGCCGGCCGGATGGGCGACGGCGAGTTGCCCCTTCTCGACGCTCTCCAGCACGGGATTGCCGCTGTCGTCGAGGCGGAACAGGGCCCGCTCGCCGAGGATCACCTGCAGCACCGGCCCGTCCACATAGGTCTTCGGGGTGAAGCCCATGGTCTTCGGCGCGGCGGGCGCCGGTTCGGCCGCCAGGGCCGGCGCGGCGGCGAGGCCAAGCGCGGCGGCGACGGCGATGGCGCGCGCAGGGACGGTCCGGCCTTGCATGAAGGGTCCTCGATGGGGCTTAAGAGCGGCCGGCAAACTAGTGTTTGAACCTGAGTGGGGCAATGGACGGCGGCGACGAGGACGTGAACTACACCTCCCGGCTGAAGGAGGTGACCGAGGGCGAGTGGGCCGGGTGGTCCTTCTATCCGGGCGGCGACCCCTTCGAGGACCTCGCCGGGCCGTTCTACTGGCGCCGTGACGAGGAAGGGACGCTGCGCTGCGCCTTCCGCGCCGAGAAGAAGCACATGAACGGCGGCATGTTCATGCACGGCGGCTGCGTGATGACCTTCGCCGATTTCTGCCTGTTCGTGATCGCCCGCGAGGAGCTGAAGGACAGCCACGCCGTCACCGCCACCTTCAACGGCGAGTTCGTCGGCACGGCCAACATCGGCGACCTCGTGGAATGCACCGGCGAGGTGGTGAAGGGCGGCCGCAGCATGGTCTTCGTGCGCGGCATCATCGCCAACGCCTCGAAGGGCGGCGAGCCGATGATGAGCTTCTCGGCCGTGCTCAAGAAGCGCGGCCCGCGCAGCTAGGCCGGTTCAGCGCCGCGCCGTGATCAGGTGCGCGCGCAGGGCTCCGTCGATCGGGCCTGTCCCGAAGCGCTCGCGCAGGCGCACGGCGACCGCTTCGGTGGCGCGCTCCAGGGCCTCGGCGCCGCCGCGGGCCTCCAGCTCGCCGCGCAGCGGCGTGCCTTGGCAGATGCCGGTGGCCGCGGCCTCGGCGGACTCGGCGTAGCCGACAAGATCCAGCGTCTCGATGGTGGGCGCCGCGAAGCCCGCCGCCTCGACCTCGCGGCGGATCACCGCCACGTCCCCATGCCCGTGCGGGGTGCGCGCCATGAACATCGGCGGATTGTCCGCGAAGGTTTGTGCCAGCGCCTCCTGGGCGACGCGGGTGATCGCGTTGCCGGTGAGGTCGTCCCAGATCGTCGCCAGGTAGGTCCCGCCCGGCCGCAGCACCCGCCGCGCCTCCCGGTAGCCTCCCATGCGGTCGGGGAAGAACATCATGCCGAACTGGCAGACCACCGCATCGAAGCGCCCGTCCGCGAAGGGCAGGTCCTGGCCGTTGGCCTGGCGGAAGGACACCCGCTCCGACGCACCCTGGGCCTGTGCGTGGCGCAGCATCGGCTCGTTAAGGTCGGTGGCGGTGATCCTTGCGTCCCGCGGCAGGGCGCGGTCGAGCGTGCGGGTGACCACGCCGGTGCCGGCCGCCACCTCGAGGAGCTCGCCGGCGAAGCCCTGCAGCCGCGCGGCGATGGCGTCCGCGTAGGGCTGGAAGAACATCCGCGCCAGATAGCGGTCGTAGAGCTCCGGGATGGAGCCGGTGAAAGCGGTGTCGACGTGCGTCATGCCAGCCTCCTCGTCCCGCCCCGGCCGCAGCATGGCTACGCCGCGGGCCGGAGCGCAACGTTCACGTGCAGCTCTGGACAAAAGCCCGCGGCTCGGGTCCTCCTAGGCCGATGATCGAAGCCAGCTGCCACTGCGGCGCCGTCCGGCTGACCGCCAAGGCTCCGCCCGCCGAGGTGACCGAGTGCAACTGCTCGATCTGCAGCCGCCTCGGCGCCCGCTGGGCCTACTACTCCCCGGCCGAGGTCGAGTTGCCCCGCGCGGGCGCCACTCAGCCCTATGTGTGGGGCGACCGCATGCTGGCCTTCCACCGCTGCCGCGCCTGCGGGATCGTCACCCACTGGCAAAGCCTCGACGGCGCCCAGAAGCGCATGGCGATCAACGCACGCGCCATGCCCGGGCTCGACTGGAACGGTATCCGGGTGCGCCATTTCGACGGCGCCAAGACCTGGGAGTATCTGGACTAGGGCCGCTCCGCGCCCCCATATCGCTGGCGCATGGTCTCCCTTTCCGTCCTCGACCTCTCCCCCGTCTCGCCTAACGGCACCCAGGCCCAGGCCGTGCGCGACACCCTCGAGGTGGCCCGGGCCGCCGAGCGGCTCGGCTACGAGCGCTTCTGGGTGGCCGAGCATCACAACATCCAGGGCCTGGGCTCGCCCAATCCCGAGATCCTGATCGCCGCCCTCACCCAGGCGACGAGCCGCATCCGCCTCGGCTCGGGCGGGGTGATGCTGGTCAACTATTCGCCGCTGAAGGTGGCCGAGACCTTCATGGAGCTGGAGGCCCTGGCGCCGGGCCGCATCGACCTCGGCCTCGGCCGCGCGCTGGGCGCCGACATGCGCACCGGCGGCGCCCTGCGCTCGGTCGGGTCGGAGGCGTTCCCGCAGTACCTATCGCTGCTCTCCACCTGGCTCCTGGACGCGGCCGGCAAGGCGCCGATCGGCGACGCCCATCCGCTGCACGACATCCACGCCAACCCGTCCGGCCCCTCGCACCCGGACCTTTTCATGCTCTGCTCCTCGGCCGAGAGCGCGGCCTTCGCCGGCCAGGCGGGGCTGGGCATGGTGTTCGCCGAGTTCATCGCCCGCGCCGACGCCGACGCGGCTATCGAGTCCTATCGCAAGGCCTTCGAACCCTCTGAGTTTCGCCAGACGCCCTGGGCCGGCGCCGCCCTGATCGCCTTCGCCGCCGAGACCGCGGACGAGGCCTGGCGGCTGGACGCGCCGCGGCGGGCGGGCAGCGTCGCCATGATGGAGGGCCGCCGTCAGCGCTTCCCCGACTTGGCCGAAGCCGAGGCCTACCTCGCCGAGCGCAAGGGAACCCCGCTCCTGCAGATGGTCGAGGCGCGCACCATCGCCGCCGACGCCGCCACCGTCCGCGCCCGGCTCGAGGCCAAGGCGCGGTCGACCGGCGCGGACGAGCTGTTCGTCATGGCCACCGGCCCGACCCTCGCCGACCGCATCCGGTCGCTGGAGCTGATCAAGCCGTCCTAGGCCCTCCGGCTGGGGGCGCTCAGGCGGGCGCCTGGGCGGGCATGCCGGCGGCGGCGGCCGGGCGGGCGCGCATGACGTCGGCCCAGCGGCAGACGTTCTTCAGCTCGGGCGGCGGCGCCAGCTTGATCAACCGGCCGAAGTCGAGGCCGATGAAGGCGACGATGTCGGCGATGGTGATGCGCTCGCCGGCCAGCCACTCGCTCTCGCCGAGCCGGCGGTCGAGCAGCTTGAGGGCCCTAAGGCCCGCCTCCTTGTTGTAGTCGCCGATGACCGGATTCTGCTGCTCGAGGGCGGCGAGCGCCGGATGGGTGTGGCGCACGCCCATCATCAGCGGGGTCGCGACCATCATCTCGGCCCGGCGCATCCACATCTCGATCACCGCCGTCTCCTCCGGCGTGCGGCCGAACAGGTTCGGCTCCGGATACTTGCTCTCGAGGTAGCGGCAGATGGCGATGGACTCGGTGATCGTCGTCCCGTCGTCCAGTTCCAGCGCCGGCACGTTGGGCAGGCCGGCCCGCTCCAGGTAGTCCGGCGTCTTGTGCTCGCCCTTGATCAGGTTGAGCGAGACGATCTCGATGTCGGTGATGCCCTTCTCGGCCATGAACCAGCGCACCCGGCGCGGATTGGGGGCGAGCGGCGTGTCGTAGAGCTTCATGGGCGATCTCCCTTGTCGCGCCCAGAAAAGAGCACGATCGGTCACCCGTCAAGCATCACCCCGGGTGAGCCTCAGCCGCCGAACAGGGCCGGCGGCATGGCGCCGACCACCGAGGCCGTCAGGCAGGTGGCGAGGAAGCCGGCCATCATCGCCTTCCAGACCATGCCGACCACCTCGTTGCGCCGCTCGGGCACCAGCACCGAATAGCCGGCGAGGTTGATGCCCACCGAGGCGACGTTGGCGAAGCCGCAAAGGGCGTAGGTCATGATCACCCGGCTGCGCTCGGCCATCTGGTCGACCGGGATCGCGCCCAGCTTGATGAAGGCCGTGAACTCGGTGAGCACCAGCTTCACGCCCAGCAGCGAGCCCGCCGTCGGGGCGTCGTGCCAGGGAATGCCCAGCGTCCAGGCGAGCGGCGCGAACAGCACGCCGAGCCCCCTCTCGACCGACAGCGGCGCGCCGGCCACCGACGGGAGGAGGCCGAGGATGCCGTTCAGCATGGCCACCAGCGCGACGAAGACGATCAGGGTCGCGCCGACGTTCAGCACGATCGTCAGGCCGTCGGAGGTGCCGCGGATCAGGGCGTCGACGGTGGAGTCGTAGACCTTGTCGCTCTCCGGCTCGAGGGCCTGGGGCTTCTCGGTCTCGGGGTCGCGCGGCACCAGGATGCGGGCGAGCAGCACCCCGGCCGGCGCCGAGATGATGGAGGCGGTCAGCACATGGGCCGCCGCGTTCGGCAGCACGCCTTTCAGGATCGTCGCATAGGCCACCATGGTCGAACCCGACACGCAGGCCATGCCGACCGAGATCAGCATGAAGAGCTCCGAGCGGGACAGGGTCGTCAGATAGCTGCGGATGAAGATCGGCCCCTCCACCTGGCCCATGAAGATGGTCGCCGCGGTGGCCAGCGCCGGCGCGCCGCGCAGGCCCATGGTCTTCTCGAACAAGACCCCGAACGCCTGGGTCACCCACTTCAGGATCCGCCAGTGCCAGAGCAGCGCGGCCAGGGCGCAGACCACCAGGATCACCGGCAGCACGCGGAAGGCGAAGACGAACATCGAGCCCGGGTTGGTGAGGGCGTAGGGCTGGTCGGGGCCGCCGGCCAGGAAGCCGAACACGAAGCTGACGCCGGCCTGGGTGCTCGAGGCCAGCCCGTCCACCGCCTGGCCTGCGCCGGACAGCGCCACTCGCAGGGCCGGCAGGCCGAACAGCGCCGCCACCAGCACCGCCTGCAGGGCGATCGCGCCCAGCGCCAGCTTCCAGGGGAAACGGCCCCGGTTCTCCGACAGCGCCCAGCACAGGCCGATGACCAGCAACAGGCCCAGCAGGCTCTGGGCGTTCTCAGGACCGAACATGTGTTCCCCAACCACGGCCGCCAACCCGACAGGACTCAGATGCGGCTCCCCGCGGGTGATAGAGGATGAGAACCTCACCTTAGGCAAGCGAGGCGGGGCCAAAAGCCACACGCAGGGGCCGAGCCGCCCCCGGATTACAAAGGTTTAATTGCAGCGCCCGCATCCGCCCGCGCACCTCGACGCCTCCTAGGAAGCGAGCGCCTCATGCGGGCGAGGTAACAGCCGGACAACGCCGCGTTACGGCGATTTAACTGGCTCCGCCGCCGCCCTCCGCAGAGTTCTTTGGCGCTCGTTTAAGGCAGGGGCGCCGACCGCGATGTCACTGGCATTGTCCACCTTGTTCTACGAATGGCGCCGCTACACGGCGGCCGTCGTCGCGCTCGCCTTCTCGGGCCTCCTGATCCTGGCCCAGGTGGGCATGTTCACCGGCATCGTCAGCGGCATCACCGCCACGATCGACCGCAGCCGCGCCGACGTCATCGTCATGGGCCCCAAGGTCGAGGCCATGGTCGATTCCGGGCCCGGCGCCGGCGTGCCGGGCCGCGTCCTGCCGCTGATCTACCTGAACCCCAACGTCACCGAGGTGCAGGACCTGCAGGGCAACGGCTCGATGTGGATGAACAACCCGCCGCCGGGCCAGAAGCGCAAGACCGACTTCGTGCAGATCTGGACCGTCGACACCCGGCCCGGCGCCGTCACCCTGCCCACCGACTACACCGAGGCGACCCGCGTGGCCCTGCTCGAGCCGCTGTCGGTGGCCATCGACCGCACCAGCCTCGCCCGCCTCGGCGTCAAGCTGAACGACAGCGCGGTGATCAACGGCCGCACGGTCCGCGTCCGCGCCGTGCTCGACGGCTACCCCAGCATCAACCAGGCCACCGTCGTCATGTCCCGCGACAGCTACCGCATGCTGGGCATGAAGCGCGATCCCACGCGCCTCGGCCCGCTGATGGTGCGCATCAAGGACCCGGCCAAGGCGCCGGAGGTCCGCGATCAGCTCAACAAGGCGTCCGGCGGCCTCTACCGCGCCTGGACGCGCAGCGAGCTCTCCAAGGCCAACGAAGGCTCGTTGATGAAGGAACAGATCATCGGCGTCTTTCTCGGCTTCTCGGTGTTCCTGGGCTTCCTGATCGGCGTCGGCATCACCTCCCAGACCCTGCGCGGGGCGGTGCTCGCCAACATCAAGGAACTGGCCAGCCTGCGGGCGCTCGGCGTCTCCATGGGCTCGCTGCGCAAGCTCGTCCTGGAACTGTCGATCTGGGTCGGGGTGGTCGGCCTCGCCTTCACCTTCCTCTTCACCTGGCTCATCTCGCTGCTGGCCCAGAACGCCGGCGTGCCGATGGGCTTCCCCATGACCTGGATCGTCTCCGTCTCGATCCTGCTCCTCGTCATCTCGGTGGTCTCGGGCGCCCTGTCGCTCGGCGTCCTCAAGAAGAGCCAGCCTGCGGATCTCCTGCGATGAGCCATCAAACCGCGATCGCCGCCACCGGCCTCACCAAGCGCTTCAAGACCGGCCGCACCCACATCGAGGTGCTCAAGAACGTCGACTTCGACGCCCGCCACGGCGACGTCACCATGGTCATGGGCCCCTCGGGCTCGGGCAAGTCGACCCTGGTCGCCTGCCTCTCGGGCCTGTTGAAGCCCGACCAGGGCGGCGTCACCGCCATGGGCCACGACCTCTGGAGCTATCGCCCGGGCAAGATCGACCGCTTCCGGCTCGACCACTGCGGCTTCATCTTCCAGGGCTTCAACCTGTTCTCCTCGCTCAACGCCCTCGACCAGGTGGCGCTGATCCTGAAGTACAAGGGCCTGTCGCGCGCCGAGGCCCGCCGCCGGGCCGAGATCGCCCTCGACGAGGTCGGCCTCACCCACCGCCTGCGCCAGCGCCCCTCGGAGATGTCCGGCGGTGAGAAGCAGCGCGTGGCCATCGCCCGCGCCCTCGCCAAGGAGCCGCAGCTGCTGTTCGCCGACGAGCCGACCAGCGCGCTCGACGGCGAGACCGGCCAGGTGATCGTCAAGCTCCTGCAGCGCGCCGCCAAGCAGCACGGCGCCGCCGTCATCTGCGTCACCCACGACCCGCGGCTCGAAGCCTACGCCGACCGCGTCATCCACATCGAGGACGGCCGGATCCTCAGCGACGCGCGCACCGCGCACGCCGCGCCCGTCGGCTCCGCGAACCCCGTCCCCGCCCAACCCGCGCTCATCGAGGCCTGAAGCAAATGCCCGCGCTCCTGAAGAACCGCATCGTCTGGATCCTCGTCGCCGTGCTGGTGCTCGGCGGCGGCGGCTTCGTGTTCATGTCGTCCAAGGCCAACGCCAAGAAGGCGGAAGCCGCCAAGGTCGCGGCGGCGGCCGCGCCCAAGAGCCCCTACGTCGCCGTGTCCAACGGCAAGGCCGACGTGGAAGGCGGCATCATCCAGGTGGCCGCCCGCACCTCCGGCGTAGTCCGCGAGGTGCTCGTCCAGGAGGGCCAGGACGTCGCCAGGGGCCAGGTGCTCGCCCGCCTGGAGGACGACGAGCCGCGCCTCGCCGCCCAGAGCGCCGCCGCCGAGCTCAACCAGGCCCGCGCCCAGGTCGAGCTGCTGAAGGTCCAGCTCGCCACCGCCCAGCGCGAGGAGGCTCGCCTGCAGCGTCTGGTCTCTTCCAACTTCGTCGCCGGCCAGAAGCTCGACGCCGCCCACGACGCCGTGCGCCAGGCCCAGGCGAATCTCGACGCCCAGGCGGCCCTGATCGGCACGGCCCAGGCCAAGCTCGCCCAGGCCCGCTACAACCAGGAGCTCACGGTCATCCGCGCGCCGGTCGACGGCAAAATCGTCCGCCGCTACGCCAACCCCGGCGCCGGCGCCTCGACCCTCAACGTCTCCAACATGTTCGACCTCGAGCCCCGCGCCGCCCGCATCGTCCGCGCCGAGATCTCCGAAGGCGCCTTGCCCAATGTCGCCGTCGGCCAGACCGTGCAGATGTCGCCGGAAGCCGACCCTGGCCGGACCTACGCCGGCAAGGTGATCCGCCAGGCGCCGGTGTTCGGCGCCCGCAAGCTGCAGTCGGACGATCCCACCGAGCGGTCGGACGAGCGGGTGGTCGAGGTGGTGGTGTCCGCCGACGGCGCGCCGTTCCTGATCGGCCAGCGCGTGCTCGTGAAGTTCATGCGCGGCCAGCAGCAGGCGGCGGCGACGGCCGTTCCCCAGGGCTGAACCAGGCGAGATCCCGGCGCCGGCGGAAGGGCCAAGCCTTCCGTCGGGTCCGCTTGACGGGGCCTTTGCCGCGCCGCACAACGCGCGCCGCATCCGAACACCCGATCAAGACAAGGGGATCCTCATGGCGGACATCCGCTTCGACGGCAAAGTGGCCATCGTCACCGGCGCGGGCGGCGGCCTGGGCCGTCAGCACGCACTCGAACTCGCCCGCCGCGGCGCGAAGGTCGTGGTCAACGACCTCGGCGGCTCGGTCGACGGCTCGGGCGGCGGCTCGGACGCCGCCAACAAGGTGGTCGACGAGATCAAGGCGCTCGGCGGCGAAGCCATCGCCAACGGTTCGTCGGTGACCGACGACGCCGGCGTCGCCCGCATGGTCAAGGACGCCATGGACGCCTGGGGCCGGATCGACATCCTGGTCGCCAACGCCGGCGTGCTCCGCGACAAGACCTTCTCCAAGATGGAGATCCCCGACTTCGCGTTCGTGGTCGACGTCCACCTGATGGGCACGGTGAAGCCGGCCAAGGCGGTCTGGGAGATCATGCGCAACCAGAACTACGGGCGCATCGTGGTCACCACCTCCTCGACGGGCCTCTACGGCAACTTCGGCCAGTCGAACTACGGCGCGGCCAAGCTCGGCCTCGTGGGCTTCATGAACTCCCTGAAGCTCGAAGGTCAGAAGAACAACATCCACGTCAACGCCATCAGCCCGGTGGCCGCGACCCGGATGACCGAGAACCTGATGCCGCCGGAGATCCTCGAGCGCCTGAAGCCCGAGTTCGTCACGCCGGGCGTCGTCTTCCTGTGCTCGGAAGAGGCTCCGACCGGCGTGGTGCTCACCGCCGGCGCCGGCGCCTTCGCCTGCGCGCGCATCGTCGAGACCGAGGGCGTCTACCTGGGCGCCGGCGGCCTGTCGGTGGAAGAGGTCCGCGACAGCTGGTCCAAGATCGTCGATCCGGAAGGCCAGAAGGCCTACAACGCCGGCGGCGAGCAGACCCAGAAGTTCTTCCGCAAGATGCAGGGCGGCTGAGCCGCTCAACCAGAGGTGAATTGCGAAGGGGCGGCCGATGGCCGCCCCTTTGTTTTTGCATGACCGCGGTGCGCGAAATCCACTTGCCTCGGAATAAGTGATCGCGCGTAAGTTGGACCCCGACCGGGTCCGCCAGAGGCCCGGCGAGTTGCAGGAGACGCGCCCTTGTCGAAGGCTAAAACCCCCCAGACGTCCGACTCGCTCGGCCTGGCCTCCGTCCTGGCCTTCGCCAGCGCGAGCATTCCCATCGCCGCCCTGCAGCTGGCGCTCTCGGTCCACCTGCCCCGCTATTTCGCGAGCCACATCGGGCTGTCCCTGGCCACCGTCGGCACAGCCTTCGCCCTCGTCCGCCTGGTCGACATTCCGCTCGACGCCGTGCTCGGCGTCGTCATGGACAAGACCAAGACCCGGTTCGGCCGCTACCGCTTCTGGATGGCGCTCGGCGCGCCGGTCCTGATGCTCGCCCTCTACATGCTGATGCAGTCGCCGGAGGGCGTCGGCCTCGGCTACCTCTTCACCTGGCTGCTGGCCATGTACATGGGCTACTCCGGCATGTACCTCAGCCACCTGGCCTGGGGCGGCACCCTCAGCCGCACCTATCACGAGCGGTCGCGCATCTTCGGCGCCATCGGCGGCCTGGGTGTCGCCGGCGCGGTGGCGGTGCTGCTGATCCCGGTGGTCATGACCTCCCTGAAGTTCAGCGACGCGCAGGGCGTCCAGGCGATGATCTGGTTCATCATCGGCGGCGTGCCGCTGGCCGCCGCCCTGGTGCTCGGCAGCACCAAGGAGCGGATCCGCAAGGAGCATCCGCTCAGCTTCAAGATCTCCGACTACCTGGGCCTGCTGACGCGCCCGAACGTGCTGCGCCTGCTGCTCGCCGACCTCTGCGTGACCCTCGGCCCCGGGTGGATGGCCGCGCTCTACCTGTTCTATTTCCGCGACAGCCGCGGCTTCGGCACCGGTCCGGCCAACCTGCTGCTGGCCATCTACATCGCCGCCGGCTTCGTCGGCGCGCCGTTCACCGCCTTCATCGCCAACCGCATCGGCAAGCACCGCGCCCTGATGCTCAACACGACGGTCTACTCCCTGGGCCTGATCCTGGTGCCGTTCCTGCCGGCCGGGAACTTCGCCGCCTTCGCGCCGGGCATGTTCGTGGTCGGCGCCATGCAGGCGGGCTTCACCGTGATGATCCGCGCCCTGGCCGGCGACATCGCCGACGAGCTGCGCCTGGAGAGCGGCCGCGAGTGGATGGGGCTGGTCTACGCCCTGACCAACGGCACCAGCAAACTGGCCCAGGCCGGCGCCATCATCCTGACCTTCAACTTTGCGCTCACCGCGGTCGGCTACAACGCCAAGGAAGGCGCCCACAACACGGCCGACGCTATCCACGGCCTGGAGCTCGCCTACATCATCGGACCGATCGTCTTCGTGATGATCGCCGGCGCCTGCTTCATTGGATACCGCCTCACCTCCGAGCGCCACGCCGAGATCCGCAAGGCGCTCGAGGAGCGCGACGCCCTCTACGCCGAGCCGCCCTTCGGCCCGCCCGCCACCGACCCGGTGGAGATCAAGGCCACCGCCTCCTGAGCCGCCAAGCGGCCACACCCGCGGCCACGGGCGATTTGACCTGACGGAAAGCTCTTGCGCGGCGCGGCAGGCCGCGCTTCCCTCTCGGTATTAGCGCCCCATCAGAGGGCGCCCGATTGATACTTTGAGGAGACGTCCGTGACTCATTCCAGCGCCGCGCCCCGCGGCCGGCTGCCGCTTCCACGACTTTTGGCCTTCTCGCTCGGCAGCGTGCCGGCCGCCCTGATGGCGACCATGATGGGCGTCTACCTGCCGCCGTTCTACGCCGGCAAGCTGGGCACCACCCTCACCGCCGTCGGCGCCACCATCGGCATGGTCCGCCTTACCGACCTCGGGGTCGACCTTCTCCTCGGCTGGGTGATGGACAAGACCCGGACGCCCGCCGGACGCTACCGGCCCTGGTTCCTGGCGGCCCTCCCGGTCCTCTGGATCTCGCTCTACCAGGTGTTCAACCCGCCGGCGGACGCCGATCTCGGCTATCTCTTCACCTGGTACATCCTGCTCTACGTCGCCTACTCCATGCTGGTGCTGGCGCACTCGGCGTGGGCGGCGGCGCTCAGCGGCGACTACCACGAGCGTTCTCGGATGTTCGGCTGGATGCTGGGCGTCGGCGTGCTCGCCTCCTCCATGTTGCAGGCCACGCCGATCCTGACCCACGGCGCGATCAAGCCGGCCGACCCGGGCAGCATGTCGGTGCTCGGGTGGGTGATGATCCTGGTCAGCACGGTCACCGTCCTGGCCGCGGTGGTCTCCACGCCCGAGCGCCTGGCCCCTCTGGCGCATAAGCAGCGGACCAGCCTCAAGGACTACCTCGCCATCGTCTCCAACAAGTCGATGCTGCGGCTCATCGGCGCCGACCTGTTCCTGGCCCTCGGCCCGGGCGCCAGCGCACCGATCTATCTCTTCTTCTTCCATGAATCGAAGGGCTTCAGCCTGGCGGCGGTCAGCCTGCTGCTGATCCCCTACACCGGCGCCGGCATGATCGGCGCGCCGCTGTGGGGCCGCGTCGCCCAGCGGCTCGGCAAGCACCGCACGGTTCAGCTCGCGGCTGTCGGCTACGCCATCACCCAGACGATCCTGATGCTGGTCCCGGCCGGGCTTTTCTGGCCCACCTTCCTGAGCATGTTCTCGGTCGGCTTCTGCGGCTCGGCCTTCGTCGTGCTGGTCCGCGCCATGGTCGCCGACGTGGCCGACGAGCTGCGGCTGAACACCGGCCAGGAACGCGCCGGCGTTCTCTACGCCCTGGTGACCATGACCCAGAAGTTCGGCTCCTCGGTCGCCGTGGCCATCATTTATCCGATCCTCGACCTGGTCGGCTTCGATCCCAAGCCCGGAGCGGCCAACACACCCGAGGCGATCCGCGGGCTGGAGATGTGCTACGTCTTCGCGCCCATCCTCCTGGTGGTCATCGGGGCCGTCTGCCTGATCGGCTACAAGCTGGACGCCCAGCGGCAAAGCGAGATCCGCGCCGCCCTCGACGAGATGGAATCCCGCGACTTCGACTCGGCCCAGGAGGGGCTGGTCGGGGCCGGCGAGAACGTTGCTCCCGCCGCCGAGTAGATCAGGCGAGCTTCCGCGCCATCTCGAGGAAGGCTTTCGCGGCGGCGCTCTCGGGCGCCGTCGCAGCCAGCGGCCGGCCCTGGTCGCAGGCCTCGCGGAGCGCGACCTCGATCGGGATCTCCGCCAGCAGCGGCACGCCCAGGGCCGCGGCCTCCCTCGCCGCCCCGCCCTCGCCGAAGATCGGGATCTTCGCGCCGGTGGCGTCCGCATAGAACGCCATGTTCTCGACCACGCCGAGGATCGGCGCGCCCGTCTTCTTGAACATGGTCGCCGCCCGGCGCGCGTCCACCAGCGCGATCTCCTGCGGCGTCGAGACGATCACCACCCCGTCGAGCTTCATGCGCTGGACGAGGGTCAGCTGGATATCCCCGGTGCCCGGCGGCAGGTCGACCACCAGCACGTCCAGCGGCTCGGCCGCCGTGCCCCAGACGCTGTTCATCATCGTCCGCAGGGCCGAGGTGGCCATCGGCCCGCGCCAGATGGCGGCGTCGCCCTCCTCGACGATGAAGCCGATCGACATGACCTTCACCCCGAAGGCCTCGAGCGGGATCAGCCGCTTCTCGGCGTCGAAGGTCGGCTCGTCGGTGATCCCCATCATCGTCGGGGCCGAGGGGCCATAGACGTCGGCGTCTAGCAGGCCGGCCTTCAGGCCCAGCTTGGCGAAGGCCGCGGCGAGGTTCACCGCCACCGTGGACTTGCCGACCCCGCCCTTGCCGCTGGCCACCGCGATGACCTTCCGCACGTGATCCGGCCGCGTCGCCTCGGGCATGTTGCCGAGCCGCGCCTGCGGGTCCTCGGCCACCCGGGCGCGCCGGGCGGCGGGGCTGGGCGAGGTGCGGAGCGGCGGCGCGGGCGGCCCTTCGGCGGTCAGCACCACCTGGGCGGTCGCCACATCGGCCACCGACGCCAGGGCCCGCTCGGCGGCCTCGCGCACCGGCCGGTAGAGCTCCACGTCGGCGGGGGGGACTTCCAGCATGAAGGCCACGCGGCCGGCCCGCAGGACGAGCCCGCGCACCAGTCCGGCCGAGCTCAGGCCCTGGCCCGATTTCGGATCCTTCACCTCGTCGAGGGCCGCCAGGACGGCGGCGCGGTCGGGAACGGCCGGTTCGCTCATGTCGCCTTTGGCTTGCGTTGCCGAAAAAGGGGTCTCATATCCGGCTGGTTGCGCCGGTTTACAAGTCCCCTGTCCGGGCGCGCCGGGAGTTCTGCTTGACCAAGTCGCGCCTCGCCTGATGCCCTGGAACGACAACGCCAATCCCGGCCCCTGGGGTTCGCCTCCGCCGGACGACGATCGCCGCGACCGGCCCCAGCGCCCGCAAGGCGGCCCGCAAGGCCCGCGGAATGGCGGCGGCCCCGAGTTCGACGACGCCTTCGAGCGCCTGCGCCGCCGGGTCGGTGGCGTGTTCGGCGGCGGCCCGGGCCGTGGCCTGCGGCCCGGCGCGGCGGTGGCCATCGCCGGCGGCGTCCTCGCCCTCTGGGCGCTCAGCGGCCTCTATGTGGTCCAGCCCAACGAGCAGGCGGTGGTCACCACCTTCGGCGCCTATTCGCGCTCCGAAGGACCGGGCCTGCGCTATCATCTCCCCGCCCCCATCGAGCGGGTCGAGAAGGTTCCGGTCACGACCCTCAACCGGATCGACGTCGGCGGCGCCGGCGGGAATGCGGACACGCCGGAGGAGAGCCTGATGCTCACCGGCGACGAGAACATCGTGAACCTGAACTTCAGCGTCACCTGGCGGATCAACGACGCGGCCCGCTACGTCTTCTCCACCCGCAATCCGGAAGAGGCCGTGAAGGCCGTCGCCGAGAGCGCCATGCGCGAGGTGGTCGGCAAGACGCCCCTGCAGCCGATCCTCACCACGGGTCGCGGCCAGGTGCAGCAGCAGGCGGCCGAGCTGATGCAGCGCACCCTCGATTCCTGGGGCGCCGGCGTCTCCATCGTCGAGGTGCAGATCCGCTCGTCCAACCCCCCGCCGGACGTGGTCGCCGCCTTCCGGGACGTGAGCAACGCCCAGCAGGACGCCGACAGCGCGGTCAACGAGGCCAACACCTACCGCAACCGGGTGGTCAACGAGGCCAAGGGCGACGCGGCCAAGATCGTCCAGTCGGCCCAGGGCTACCGCGAGCAGAGCGTCCGCGACGCCTACGGCGAGGCCTCCCGCTTCAGCCAGATCCTCGGCGAGTACCGCCGGGCGCCGGGCGTCACCCGCGAGCGGCTCTACCTGGAGACCATGGAGCGCGTGCTCGCCCACTCGAACAAGGTGGTCGTCTCCGGCAAGGGGACCACCGCCCCGATCATCCTGCCGCCGGACGTATTCCAGCCGCGCAACGCCCCGGCGCCCGCGCCGGCCCCTGCGCCGCCCGCCGCCGCGCCCGAGCCGGCCCAACCGCAAGCCCAAGCCGCGAGGCCGAACCCATGAGCCGCCGCAACTGGGCCTGGGCCGTCGTCGCGCTCGGCCTGCTGATCCTCGTCTTCAACACCTTCTACGTGGTCGACCAGCGCGAGCAGGCGATCGTCGTGCGGTTTGGCGAGCCGGTGCGCGTGGTCAACGCCCCGCATCGCCCGGAGGCCGGCCTGCACGTCAAGCAGCCCTTCGTCGAGGACGTGGTTAAGTTCGACCGCCGCAACCTCGGCCAGGAGGCCGACCAGGAGGAGATCATCGCCGCCGACCAGCAGCGGCTGGTGGTCGACGCCTTCATCCGCTACCGCATCTCCGACCCGCTGCAGTACTACCGGACCCTGCGCGACGACCGGATCGCCGCCGACCGGATCGAGCGGCTGCTGAATTCCTCGCTGCGCCAGGTGCTGGGCTCGGCCAGCTCCAGCGACATCATCTCCGGCAAGCGCGACGAGCTGATGCGCCAGGCCCGCGCCGACGTGGCCAAGCGCGCCACCGACAGCCGCCTCGGCATCCAGGTGATCGACCTGAGGATCAAGCGCGCCGACCTGCCGGCCGCCAACCAGGCGGCCGTCTATCGCCGCATGCAGACCTCGCGCCAGCAGCAGGCCGCCCAGATCCGCGCGGTCGGCGAGCAGCAGAAGCGCGAGATCCTCGCCGCCGCCGACAAGGAAGTGGCCATCACCCTCGCCGCCGCGCGCGAGGAGGCCGGCGTCACCCGGGGCCAGGGCGACGCCCAGCGAACCCGCATCTTCGCCCAGGCCTACGGCAAGGACCCGTCCTTCGCCGCCTTCTACCGCTCGATGCAGGCCTACGACCAGGCGCTGGCGCAGGGCGACACGACCCTCGTGCTCTCCCCCGACAGCGACTTCTTCAAATATTTCCAGCGCGGGCCGGGGCGCTAAGCCCCAGCTCTAGAGGCGCTGCCGCTCCACCAGCTCGCGGACCTCGTGCAGGTCGGCGGCGATGCGTACGCACAGCGACTGCATCTCCTCGGTCGGATCGAGCATGTCCGGCACCATGATCGTCATCATGCCGGCGGCCGAGGCCGAGCGGACGCCGTTGTGGCTGTCCTCCAGCGCCAGGCAGTCCTCTGGCGCGACGCCGAGCGCCTGGGCGGCGATCAGGAACGGATCGGGGTGCGGCTTGTGGCGGGTCTGCAGCTCGCGGCTGATGATCGCATGGAAGCGCTCGATCAGGCCGTGCTGGCCCAGGCTGTGCTCCACCGCATGCCGCGTGGAGGAGGTCGCCACCGCCCGGGGCAGGCCGTGCGCGTCGAGCGCGTCGAGCAGCTCCAGGACCCCGGTCTTGAGGGCGATCCCGGCCGCGGCGATGTCGTCGAAGTGGCGCGACACCTCTCGCCGCCAGACCTCCAGGTCGAAGCCCTTCCCGAAGTGCTCGACGACGATCGCGTCGCTGGCGTGGCCCGGCAGGCCGATCATCCGCTTGAAGAGTTCGAACGGCATCTCGCGCCCGGCGCCGGAGGCCGCCTGCTGCATGGCGTCGAACACCACCTGCTCGGTGGCGACGAGCAGGCCATCCATGTCGAAGACGACGGCTTTGACGGGTCTGGGGAGGGCCATGGGCCGACTTAGCCGACTCGCGGCCTCAGGCCCAAATCACGGACCGCTTCAGTCCGTGACGAACTCGGCGGCCCGGTAGCCCTGGTAGTAGAGCAGCGCCGTCAGGTCGGCGTGGTCCACCTTGGCGTCGGCCTGGGCCGCCACTATGGGCTTGGCGCGGTAGGCGACGCCCAGCCCCGCCACCTCGATCATGGCCAGGTCGTTGGCCCCGTCGCCCACCGCCAGGGTCTCCGAGAGCGGCAGCTTCAGGTCCTCGGCCTCGCCGAGCAGCGACCTCAGCTTGGCCTCGCGCCCGAGGATCGGCTCGCCCACCTCGCCGGTCAGCTTGCCGGATTCCTCATGCAGGGTGTTGGCGCGGTTGAGGTGGAAGCCGGCCGCCTCGGCCACCCGACTCGTGAAGAAGGTGAAGCCGCCGGAGACCAGGGCGCAGCGCGCGCCGTTGGCCGCCATGGTCCGCACCAGCGTCCGGGCGCCAGGGTTCAGCCGCACGCGCTCGTCATAGGTCTGCTGCAGGGCGCCGGTGGAGAGGCCGCGCAGCAGCGCCACCCGCTCTCTCAGCGCCGTCTCGAACTCCAGCTCGCCGCGCATGGCCCGCTCGGTGATGGCGGCGATGTGCGCCTTCAGCCCCGCGAAGTCGGCCAGCTCGTCCAGGCACTCGACGTTGATGATGGTCGAATCCATGTCGGCGACGAGCAGCTTCTTCCTGCGCCCGTTCCACGGCTGGACGCAGACGTCGACCGCGCGCCCTTCGAGCGCCCCCTCGGCGGCCTCGCGCACCGCGCTCGCATCCTCGGCCTCCAGGGCGACGTCGACCGCGCCGGGCCCGAGCGGCCGGGGCTCCTTGACGCGGGCCCGCGCGCCTGCGAGCGCTGAGGCGAGATGAGCAAGGGCGTCTTCGGCGGCGCCCGGCTCCGGGCTGACCAGGGTGAGAGCAAGCTGCATGGAGCCCCGCATCTGGCTGATCGCCGGGCCCACGGCAAGCGGCAAGTCGGCGCTGGCCCTGCGCCTGGCCAAGGCGACCGGGGCGCAGATCGTCAACGCCGACTCCATGCAGCTCTACCGCGACCTGCACGTCCTGACCGCCCGCCCGAGCCCCGAGGAGGAGGCCGAGGCGCCGCACCGGCTGTTCGGAACGGTCGATGCGGCCGAGGGCTGGTCGGTCGGCCGCTGGCTGCGCGCCGCGAGCGAGATCATGGAGAGCGAATCCGCCCCGCTGGTCTTCGTCGGCGGCACCGGGCTCTACTTCCGCGCCCTCACCCAAGGCCTCGCCGAAGTGCCGGCCATCCCCGCCGAAGCGCGCGCCGCGGCCGAGGCCGACTATGAGCGCCTGGGGGAAGCGGCGTTCCGCGCCCGCCTCGCCGAACGCGATCCGCCCGCCGCCGCCCGCATCGCCGCCAACGACCGCCAGCGCCTGGTCCGCGCGTGGGAGGTCGCCGAGGCCACCGGGACCGCGCTGTCCGACTGGCAGGCCTCCGGCCAGCCGGCGCTCGCGCCGGGCGCCTATGTCCCGCTCGCCCTGGAGCCCCCGCGCGAGGCGCTCTACGCCCGCTGCGACGCGCGCCTGGAGGCCATGGTCAGCCAAGGCGCCATCGACGAGGTCGCCGCCCTGATCGCGCGCGACCTCGACCCCGACCTGCCGGCGATGAAGGCGGTGGGAGTGCGGGAATTCGCCGCCTACGTCCACGGCCAGGCCACGCGGGCCGAGGCCCTTGCCGCCGCCCAGCGCGAGACCCGCCGCTACGCCAAGCGCCAGCTCACCTGGATGCGCGGCCAGATGGCCGACTGGCCCAGGTTGACCGACGAGGGGCACGACAACCAGTGGAGGCAGTTTATTGCCCTCGACCCGCGCTTGACGGCCGGTTAGCGGCATGCGAAACGCGTGATCCTTCTCTTTCGAGGAACGCACGTGCGCGGAATTCTTGTACTCGTAGGGCGGCCGCAACCGGTCTGACGATCCGCGTCAGATCCGAACGGTCGCTTGCACCCAGGCCCCCCGCGGGCCTTTTTTATTGCCCCCACGCCAAGGTCCCACCCGATGACCGCCCACCAGACCATCGAAGCCCAACAAGACGTCATCTCCGGCGCGGAGATCGTCGTTCGCGCCCTCATCGACCAGGGCGTCGAGGTGCTGTTCGGCTATCCGGGCGGGGCGGTGCTGCCGATCTACGACGCGCTCTTCGCCGAGCCGCGGCTGCAGCACGTGCTGGTCCGCCACGAGCAGGGCGCGACCCATGCCGCCGAGGGCTACGCCCGCTCCACCGGCAAGCCCGGCGTCGTCCTCGTCACCTCGGGCCCCGGCGCGACCAACGCCATCACCGGCATCGTCGACGCCCTGATGGACTCCATCCCTCTGATCGTCATCACCGGCCAGGTGGCGACGCACCTGATCGGCACCGACGCTTTCCAGGAATGCGACACCATCGGCATCACCCGGCCGTGCACCAAGCACAACTACCTGGTGAAGTCGGTCGAGGAGCTGCCGCGCATCCTGCACGAGGCCTTCCACATCGCCACCTCCGGCCGCCCTGGCCCGGTGGTCATCGACATCCCCAAGGACGTGCAGTTCGCCAAGGCCCCTTACAAGGGCCCGGCCGAGGTCACCCACTCGCACAACTACCAGCCGCGCACCAAGGGCGACCCGGCCCGCATCGCCGAGGCGGCCGCCCTGATCGCCGGCGCGCGCCGGCCGATCCTCTACACGGGCGGCGGCGTCATCAACGCCGGCCCGCGCGCAGCCGAGCTGCTGCGCGAACTGGCCGAGATCACCGGCGCGCCGGTCACCTCCACCCTGATGGGTCTCGGCGCCTTCCCGGCCGCGGACAAGAAGTGGCTGGGCATGGTCGGCATGCATGGCTCGTTCGAGGCCAACAACGCCATGCACGACTGCGACGTGATGGTCGCCATCGGCGCGCGGTTCGACGACCGGGTGACCGGCCGCCTCGACGCCTTCGCGCCGACCTCGCGGAAGATCCACATCGACATCGACGCCTCCTCGATCGGCAAGAACGTCCGCGCCGACGTCGGCATCGTCGGCGATGCGGCGAGCGTGCTGGAGGATCTGATCGCCGCCTGGAAGAGCCGCGGCTACAAGACCGACAAGGCCGCGCTCGGCGACTGGTGGCGCGAGATCGAGGCCTGGCGCGCCCGGGACTCCTTCCGCTACCGGCAGGACGACAAGCTCATCAAGCCGCAGTACGCGATTCAGCGCCTCTACGAGCTGACCAGGGACCGCGACACCTTCATCACCACCGAGGTCGGCCAGCACCAGATGTGGGCCGCCCAGTTCTACCACTTCAACGAACCGAACCGCTGGATGACCTCCGGCGGCCTCGGCACCATGGGCTACGGCCTGCCGGCCGCCGTCGGCGTCCAGATGGCCCATCCCAAGAGCCTGGTGATCGACATCGCCGGTGACGCCAGCGTGCAGATGACCATGCAGGAGATGTCGACCGCGGTTCAGTACGAGCTGCCGATCAAGATCTTCATCCTCAACAACGAGTGGATGGGCATGGTGCGCCAGTGGCAGCAGCTGCTGCACGGCGAGCGCTACTCCCACTCCTATTCGGCCAGCCTGCCGGACTTCGTGAAGATGGCCGAGGCCTATGGCGCGGTCGGCATCCGGGCCGAGCATCCGGACGAGCTCGATGACGCCATTCGCCAGATGATCTCGGTGGACAAGCCGGTGATCTTCGACTGCCGGGTCACCAAGGAAGAGAACTGCTTCCCGATGATCCCGTCCGGCAAGGCGCACAACGAGATGATCATGGCCGAGGAATCCCGCGACCTCGGCTCGATCATCGACGACGCCGGCAAGCGGCTGGTTTGAGTAGGGCGACCCCGGCGACCGCGGCGCTCGACAAGGCGGGCGTCGCCTACAGCGTGACGACCTACGCCTACGATCCCGACGCCGACCGAATTGGGCTGCAGGCCGCCGAGGCGCTCGGCGCGCCCCCCTCCGAGGTGCTGAAGACCCTGATCGTCGTCGCCGACGGCAAGCCCGCCTGTGTGGTGCTGGCTTCGGACCGCGAGGTCTCGATGAAGCGCCTGGCCGCCGCGCTCGGCGCCAAGTCGGCCGAGATGGCGCCCGTTCCGCTCGCCGAGCGCACCACCGGCTACCGGGTCGGCGGGGTCAGTCCCTTCGGCCAGAAGAAGCGCCTGCCGACGGTCATCGACGCCGCGGCCGCAGAGCTCACCGAAGCCTACGTCAACGGCGGCCAGCGCGGCCTGCAGGTCCGCCTCGCCCCGGCCGATCTCGTGAAGGTCCTGGACGCCAGGGTCGCCGCGGTGGCGAGCTGACTATTCCGCGGGCTGCAGCGCCGCTTCCACCGGGGCGGTGAGGATCGCCCGCAGGCCCGGCCGGTTGTCCGCCTGCAGGATCTCGCCGGACAGCTGCTTGACCATTGCCGACATCATCCGGCTGCCGAATCCGCCGCCCGTTTCGCTGCGCTGCTTGCCCCGCCCTCGATCGGCGACGATGACCCGCAGCTTCGCTCCCGCCGCCTCCAGCGACACCTCGATCGGTCCCGGCGCGCCGCCGTAGGCGTACTTGTTGGCGTTGATCACCAGCTCGGTGACCACCAGGCCGATGGTCACGGCGCGGTCGGTGGGCACGAGCACAGGATCGGTGGCCAGGCTGATCTTGCCCGCCCACTCCTCGCCCATGGCGTGGCTCATCTCGCCGATCAGGTCCTCGAGGTAGCGACCGAGGTCCACGGTCTCGATCTGGTCGGCGCGATAGAGCCGCCGGTGCACCAGGGCCACGGCGCTCAGCCGGCTGCGCGCCTCTTCGAAGGCGGCGTGCAGGATCGGATCGCCCGTCGCCCGCGACTGCAGGCCAAGGAAGCTCGAGACCAGCTGCAGGCTGTTCTGGATGCGGTGGTTGACCTCCTTCAGCAGCATCTCCTTCTGCTGCAGCAGGCCGTCCTTCTCGCTGAGCGTCACGGTGAGCTGCTGGTTCATGTCGCGCAGCCGGCGCTGGGCGCGCTGATCGAGCAGCAGGTCGCGCAGCCGAACCGCCGCGTCGAGTTCGGCCAGCGTCCAGCGCCGCGAACGGCCGCGAACGGTCTCGCGCCAGGCCTCGAAGGAAGCTCGCGGCGTCAACGCCTCGCCCGGTCCGAGCGACACCGCCTTGTGCGGATTGCCCGCCCAGTTGACCAGCTCCACGGCCTCGGCCCGGAACCAGAGGACGACGAACGGCTCCTCGGGATTGACCACCGTGGCCAGCAGTCCGCTCGCCTCGGCCTGGTGCTCCGCCATATGAGGCAGCACCTGGGAGAGTTCGCTGGTGGCGAACGGCGGCTCCGCCCCGCGCGCCAGCACCCAGGCCGCCAGGTCCCGGATGGCATGCGCCGGCGGCCGGACGCCGTCGGCGTAGAGCGCAGCGCCGCGCAGCACCGCCACGCCATCGGCGTCCATCACCCGGCGCAGCTCCGCGACGCCCGTCTCGAGGTTGGCTTCCAGCCCGCCGAGCCGCGCGAAGCGGGAGGCGACCTCGTCCTCCATGCCGCGCAGGCGCAGTCGCTCACGATAGGCCTCCGCCTCCTCCTTGGCGCGAACCTGGCGGGCCAGGGCGCCGGCGAGCGCGCGGCTCGCCGCCCGCACGTCGTAGGGCATCAGCTTGGGGCTTTGGTGGTGGCAGGCGACCAGGCCCCACAGCATCCCGTCCTTGACGATCGAGATGGACGCCGAGGCGCCGACCCCCATGTTGCGCAGGTACTGCATGTGCACCGGCGCGACGCTGCGCAGCACGCTGTCGCTCATGTCGAGCGGATCTGACCCGTCCCACGCGGGCCGAAGCGGCGCCGGCTCGTAGGCGACGTCCGGGATCACGCGCACGAGGTTGCGCACATAGAGGGCGCGGGCCTGGGCCGGGATGTCCGAGCCTGGGAAGTGATGGTTGAGGAAGGAGGACATTCCCTCCGCGACGCTCTCCGCCAGCACCGCGCCGGCCTCGTCATCCAGGAAGCGGTAGATCATTACCCGGTCGAAGCCGGTGAGTCGGCGGAACTCGATCGCCGCCCGCTCGCACAGCGCCTTCAGGTTCGACGCACGCTCGAAGGCCGCGCCCGCGGCCTCGAGCTGGGCCAGCAAAACGGCCGCCGGCATGGCGGGGCTGAGCGCCGGCTCGATCTCGACCACCAGCACCTCGCCAGAGACGTTCGGCGACACGTGAGCCGAGACGTCCAGCGCCCGCCCCTCGCGCTCCAGCCGGCCCGCGTAGCCGGCGACGGCGCTGGAATGGGTCACCTGCGCCACCCGAGCCGCGAAATCGTCGCCCAGCACCTCCCCGAGGCTGGCGCCGATCCGGGCCTCCGCCCCCAACAGGCGCGCCACATCGCCGGCCAGGCAGCGGATCTCCTGGCTCGACGGATCGATGACCAGCATCACCCCGTGCGGCTGGATCGCGCCGGGGATGTGGATCGGCTCGCGGGCGCAGTCGTCGAGATCGAACGCCGGCGGGACGAGGGCCAGGAGGTCAGACATGGGAAGGCTCTTCACAGAGACGGGCCTCGGCGTGACGGAAGCCCGTCAGAGCGCCGCACACGGCGGCCGCGATGGCCGGCCCTTCGCCCGCCTCCACGGCCAGCACGGAAAGGAAGGCGCGCCAGCGGTCGCCCGCCGCATCGCCATAGGGATCGAGGAAGCCCAGGCCGGTGAAGTCGCCGCCGCCGGCGGCCACCTGCCGGCGGATCATGCGCCCGCCAAGCGTCGAGCCTTCCAGCACGTAGAGCAGGCCCAGCGCCTCGGCCCGGCTTGAGGCGGTCGGCGACGCCATCTCCGCCTCTGCCGGCGGCTCGCCCCCCAGCGCCGCGAGCTCGCGAGCGATCAGGGCGCTGCGCCGGCGAGCGGCGAAGTCGAGACCGGCCAGCGCCTCCAGCCAGGGCGCAGCGGCGGCTTCGACCTCGGCATGCAGCCGCCAGTAGCCCCGCGCCAGGCGGCGGCGGCCGGAGAGGTCTGCGATGCGCCGATGGATGTCGATCCGCTCCTCAAGTTGCGCATGCGCAGCCTGCGTCGCCTCGCGGAGGAGGCGGTGAGCGTCACTGATCATCAGGACCCAACGCGGGGACGGCGGGACAAGACCGGGGCGAGGGATCTGTGACGATACATCCCCAGGCTTGTGGGGGCGAACGGTGCCAGCAACAAGCGTGGCAATTGAGAAAAGCGCTGGGCGCCGGTTAAGCGGGCAGACCGGCGCCTAACGCGCGCCCATCCGGTTCAGCACTTCCTTCGGGATGCCGTACTGGGCGACCACCGCCGCCCGGTCGCGCAGACCCATGGCTTCGCGCTGGACCAGGAAGCCCCACACTGCATCGGCCGCCGCCTTGAGCAGCGGGCCGCGCGCCTCGGCTCGGCCGCCCGCGTCGTCGTGCGCCTTCAGAGCCGCCAGCGCGGCCTCCACCTTCTTGCCGGAGCGGCCGAGCGCATGAGCCTGCTCCTCCATCAGCTCGTACTGGAGCACGGCCTCGCCGGTCTGGATCCGGAGGCGCTTGGTCAGGCTCGGCAGGCGAAGGGACACGGGAGCGATGTTGGCCGATGTCGTTGGCCGCGCAAGCGGCGCAATTCTCACGAGTCCGGCCACCCATCTGCCGCAACGGCCGGATGACACTCCCCGGCCGGCGCGCTAAGGGTCCACGCCATGACCGACGCCCAGCCCGCCTCCGTCTACGACCTCGCCCACACCGAGGAAGCCGAGAGCCTCGCCACCTTCGCCTGCCTGGTGGACAACGAGCCGGGCGTGCTGCACCGGGTCGTCGGCCTGTTCGCGGCGCGCGGCTACAACATCGAGAGCCTGACGGTCGCCGAGACCGACCGCAACGCGCACACCAGCCGCATCACCATCGTCACCCGCGGCACGCCCCAGGTGCTCACCCAGATCGAGGCCCAGCTCCAGAAGATGGTCTCAATGCGCCACGTCCAGAACGTGAGCCGCGACCCCAACGGCCTGGAACGCGAGCTCGCCCTGGTGAAGGTGCGCGGCACGGGCGCCGAGCGGGTCGAGGCCCTGCGCGTCTCCGACATCTTCCGCGCCAAGGTCATCGACACCACCCACGAGAGCTTCGTTTTCGAGCTCACCGGCGCGCCGTCCAAGATCGACAGCTTCATCGAGCTGATGCGCCCCCTCGGCCTCGTCGAGGTCTCCCGCACCGGCGTCCTCTCGATCCAGCGCGGCGTCGAGGCGCTCTAGCGAAACCGCGCTCCGGCTCGCGCGCTGAATAGGCGTGCGCCGGATCCTTCTCACCAGCCTGATGATCGCCGCCTGCGCAGGGGCCAGCCACGCGCAGCTGCTCCGCCGTGCGCCGGCGGGCCAGGTCCCCGTCGCCGCCCCGCCGGCCGATCTGCCGCCCGCCGAAGCCGACATCTGGCCCTATCCGCCCCCGGACCCGAAGAGCTGGTGGGAGGACAAGCGGCCCAAGCCCGCCGAGGCCGCCGATCCGCTCGCCGGCCGGCGCATCCCGCGCGGCCAGCGGCTGGCGGCGATCGACAACGGCGTCGACGCCTCCACCTACCGCCTCTGGGGCCTGATGCCGCTGCAGTGGCAGGTGCTGCATCAGGGCGAGATGATCCTCGAGGTGTGGGTGCGGCCGGCCAACAGCGTGCGGCAGGCGGTGTCCCGCGTCATCGTCCGCCGCGACGGCCAGGCCTTCGTCCAGGGCCGCGCGGGCCTTGCCTGCTGTGAGGCCCAGATCACCCGCCGGATCGGCTTCGACGCCGAGCTGCCGGCCGGCTCGGCCCAGGCCTTCCTGGCCCTGCGCAGCCATCCCATGTGGCAGGCGCCGCGGCTGGTCAGCGTCGACGAGGGCGGCGGCGCGTCCGAGGGCGTCTGCATCGACGGCGTCTCCTACGACGTGACCCTCGTGGTCCCGGGCCGCTCGCGCTCGCTGCACCGCGCCTGCGACGAGGCCGAGTACGGCCAGGTGGCCGATGCGCTCGAGCCCACCCTGCGCGCCGCCCTCGGCCAGGACGGGCGGTTTGACGTGCTGTTCCCCGCCGGCGTCAACTTCGCCAAGGCGCGGCAGGCCTACCAGGCGCTGCTCGCGCGCGGCGGCGCCCTGCGTCCCGACCCGAACGGCCGCGCCCAGCCGGCCGCCGCCCCGATCGGCGCCGAGCCCGCGCCGCAGGCGGAAGCCGCTACGCCGCCTGCAGTTCCGCAGCCTGCAGTCCCGCCGCCTGGGCCGCGTTGATCCGCCCGCGGATCACGATGCGCATGCTGACGTACTGCACGAGGAACAGCGCCAGCTTCGAGGCCGCCGGCGCGATGGCCATGAACGCCGGCCATTGCGGCGCGAACCACACCGCCACGATCAGGTTGGCCGCCGCGGTCGCCCCCATCAGCGCCGACCAGGCATAACCCCACCCGACGGCGAGGTCCTCGGCGTGGCCCTGGGCGATGGCGGGGATGTAGCGGAGCATCCAGCCGCGCTTCAGCATCACGGCGGCGATGGCGAGGTAGATGAGGCTCGGCTTGGCCATGATGAACCGCGGGTCGTGAGTCGCCAGGCTCAGCCCGCCGAACACCAGGGTGAGGCCAAGGCCGGCCCACTGCAGCAACTCGATCCGCCCGCCCCTCAGTCGCACCGCCGCCAGCTGGACGAGGCCCGTGCCGATCGCCAGGGCGGTGGCCGCGCGGGCGTCCACGTGCAGGGCGACGAGGGTGGCGAACACGAGGGTGGACAGGAAGTCCCAGGCCAGCGGGCGCAGGGCGCGGACGAGGTTGGACATCGGAAGTCTCCGGCGTTGAGGATCGCCCGCAAGGCTAGCGAGACGCCGGCCGCGCTCAGAATCCGCTCGCGAAGAATAGGTGGCTGCTCACGGAAAGGGCGCGTCGATCCGCGCTTCGCGAGCGGCGCCAAGGCGCTTGCAAGGGGGGGCCGGTATGGGTTTTACAGCCGCCCCATGTCCTTGACGTCCGCCCCGACGCTGCGCGAGCGCCTGACCACGCCGGTCCTGCTGGCCGTGCTGCTCGGCTTCCTCGCGCTCAGCCTCGGCACCTTGAACCTGCTCAAGCTTCAGCCGGCGGGCGTCGACTTCGCCGGCTTGTGGGCGGGCGGTAAGGCGGCGCTCACCGACATCGGCAAGCTCTACGACTTCCACTATGTGTCGGAGCTGCAGGGCTGGCCGCTCGGGCCCGGCAAGCTTCGCCCCTACGCCTATCCGCCCTCGGCGCTCCTGCTCCTGACGCCCTTCGCCCTGGCGCCGTGGAACCTCAGCTATATCGTCTGGACGCTGGCCACCGGCGCCTTCTTCGTCTGGGCCGGCGTCAAGGCTGGGGCGCCCAAGTGGTTCCCGCTGATTCCCTGGGTGGCCTTCGCCGCCTTCTGCGGCCAGGCGACCTTCCTGCTGGGCGGCCTGGTCATGGCGGGCCTGGCGCTGACCTCCAGCCCGATCATCGCCGGCGTCCTCTTCGGCTGCGCCGCGGCGATGAAGCCGCAGCTCCTGATGCTTCTTCCCCTGGCGCTGATCGCCGAGCGTCGCTGGACGACGATCGTCGCCACCGGCGTCACCGGCCTCGTGCTGTGCGCCGTCTCCGCCGCCGTCTTCGGCCTGCAGCCCTGGTTCGAGTGGCTGGGCGCCCTGTCGCGCTTCGAATACCTCGTCTCCCATGCCCGCCTTTTGGTGGCCAACGCGATCACTCCCTATGCGGCGCTCACCTACTGGCGCCAGGAGGGCTCCTGGGCCCTGCTGCTCGCGCCGGGCGCGGCGCTGTGGGTGTGGCTGACGTTCCGGCGCGGCGCCGACCTTTCCGACAAGATCATCGCCCTCTTCGGCGGGGCCTTCCTGATCTCGCCCTACGCCATGAACTACGAACTGGCCCTCTTCGCGCCGGCCACCGCCGCCTACCTGGCGCGCACCCGCGACCCGCGCTGGCCCGCCTACGCCGCAGCCGCCGTGCTGCAGGCGATCGTGCTGCATCCGGCCTTCTTCTCGCTGGCCGCGACGCTCAGCCTGCCGCTGCTCAAGGCCCTGCCCCTGCCGCCGTTCCTCGGCCGCGAGCCCGAGGCGTCTTTAATTCGGAACGGTTGATCCCTATATTCATGGGCGTCGGGCTTGCCCGACTATGGGGATAAACGCGCGCGTAATAAGCGGACTGGACCCGGGTGCGATTCCCGGCGGCTCCACCAAATCTTCCCCCGGGTATCGCCGGGCAAGTGCGGGGCCGATCAGGATCGACAGACGTGTAAAGGCGTAGCTTTCTCCCGGCCTGACCCACCGTTTCGGGTCTTTTGATAGATGCGAACGATAACTTCGCTTCTGAAGTTCGGCTCGCCGCGTAAGCGCGCGCTGACTTCAACCTAAAGCCCTTGCGGTTAGCACCGTAAGGCGGGGCTCGGAGGGGGCCTGGCAACAGAACCCCTCCACCGAATTGCAGGGGCGATGCAGCCCATGAGGGGGCCTGGCGACAGAACCCCTCCACCGATTTAGGGGGCGGTCCGCAGGGCCGCCCCTGTTCGTTTCGCACTCGCGAATGCCGCCTTGCGCGCGTACGTTCAGGCGTTACCCTTTGAGGGTAGCGTTCCGTTGGGAGATTCAAGTGGCTCAGGACCCGCCGGCTCAGGACCTGATGCACTATGACGCCATGGCCCAGGAGGCCTTGCGCGGGGTGGTGAAGTCCGCCCTCAAGCGCGCGGCGTCCGAGGGCCTTCCCGGCGCGCACCACTTCTACATCACCTTCAAGACCGACGCGCCCGGCGTCTCGGGCCCGAGCGACCTGCTCGCCAAGTACCCGGACGAGATGACCATCGTCCTGCAGCACCAGTACTGGGACCTCGCCCCGGGCGAGACCTTCTTCTCGGTGACCCTGCAGTTCTCCGGCCAGCCGAAGCGGCTCTCGGTGCCCTACTCGGCCGTGACCCGCTTCTACGACCCCTCGGTGCAATTCCTGCTGCAGTTCGAGGCGCCGCCCGCCACGCCGGCCGAGGCCAAGCCCGCCGAGACGCCCGAGACCTCGCCCGAGCCGCCCACCGGCGAGGACGGGTCCAAGATCGTTTCCCTCGACCAGTTCCGGAAGAAATAATGACCGACGTCGCGAGCCCCGAGCCTGAGGCCCTGACCGACGAGGCCATCCTTGCCCGGTTCCTGCGCAGCAAGAACCAGCCCACCGGCTCCCAGACCCTCGGCTTCCGCATGGTCGCGGTGAGCCAGGCCGAGAAGTCGGTCGAGGTGGAGTTCGACGCCCGCGCCGAACTGCTGCTCAACCCGATGAAGCAGATCCAGGGTGGCTATCTCTGCGCCATGCTCGACGAATGCATGAGCGTCGCCTGCATGGTCGCCTCGGGCATGACCCACGTCGCGCCGACCGCCGAGATGAAGACCACCTTCTTCCGCCCCGCCCAGCCGGGGAAGATCCGCGGGATCGGCAAGGTGGTCCGCTGGGGCAGCCGGGTCGCCTTCACCGAGGGCGAGCTCTATGATCCGGAGGGCCGGCTCCTCGCCAAGGGCACCGGGACGGCGATCCCCACGCCATTCGCCAGCTACAAGGGCAAGTGACATGCGGTGGGTCGCGCTGGTCTGGGGTCTTCTCCTCGGTCTTGCGCAGCCCGCCGCCGCTGCATCGCCCGGCCAGCCGGGCGCCTTCCAGCCCAGCGCCTTTAAGGATTGGGCCGCGGTCGTCGTCGCCGGCGACTGGCACGCCCACTCCGGCGGTCCCTCGGAGGCCTTCGACAACGCCCGCCGCGATGTCGCCCGCGCCCTCGAGCAGGCCGGCTTCCAGCCGGCCAACCTGCGCCAATACTCCGTGCGCCCGGAGCGCTACCACGACACCCGCCCAGCCAAGTCCGACCTCAACGGGATCTACGAGGATCTCGGCGACCTGACTTCAAAGACGTCCGCGGGTTGCATGTTCTACCTGAGCTCCCACGGCTCGCCGGCCGGCGCGATCGTCGACGACCACGTCCTCGCGCCCGGCGTGCTCGACACCATGCTGGACCGGACCTGCGGCAAGCGGCCGACCGTGGTGGTGATCTCCGCCTGCTTCTCCGGCGTTTTCGTGCCCACCCTTGCGCGCGCCAACCGCATGGTGCTCACCGCCGCGCGCCCTGATCGCTCGTCCTTCGGCTGCGGCGAGGCCGACAAGTACCCCTACTTCGACGACTGCTTCCTGCAGTCGATGAAGGGGGCCCGCGATTTCACCGGGCTCGGGCGCGCCGTGCAGGCCTGCGTTGCGGCGAAGGAAGCCGAGACGGGCGCCGGTCCGCCGTCAGAGCCGCAGCTCTTCGTCGGCGGCAACCTGCGGCCCATCCTGCCGCTGCTGACCTTCACGAGCGCCGCGACGCACTGACTTCGCTTTGAGGGACTCAGGGCGGCATCTACAACCTCTACGACAAGTCACTTCAGGCGCGGGGGCAGCCAGGCGTGGTGATGCGGTCCATTCTTCCGGCCACCGTCGCGGCGCTCGCCGTGCTGCTCGGCGCGCCGCGCGCCGGCGCCCAGGACGAGGCGCCGCCGCTGCCGTCCCATCCCATTCCCTACAGCCAGCTGAAGCCCAAGGCCGCCAAGCCAAAGCCTAAGCCCGCGACTGCTTCCCCGGCGGCGAGCACGACGCCGGCCGCCATTGCGCCGTCCGGGCCGGCCGCCCTGCCGCCGACGCCGCCTCAAGCTCCGGCTGCCGCCCCGCCGCAAGCCGAGGCCGGCGCGCGTCTGGCGCCCGGGCAGCCGCTGCCGGTCGGCGAACTCGACGGGTTCGTTGACGGCTACGTACGCGCCGCCATGGCCCAGGCGCACATCGCCGGCGTCACCGTCAGCGTCGTCCAGAACGGGCAGGTGGTGATGAAGCGCGGCTACGGTTTCGCCAGCCTGTCGCCCGCGCGGCGCGTCGATCCTGACCGGACGCTGTTCCGCATCGGCTCCATCTCCAAGACCTTCACCTGGCTCGAGGTGCTGAAACAGGCCGAGGCCGGGCGGCTGCGCCTCGACCAGCCGGTCAACGCCTACCTGCCCGAGCCGCTGCGGGTGAAGGACCAGGGCTTCGACCGACCAGTCCGCATCCTCGACCTGATGGACCATGCGCCCGGCTTCGAGGACCGCTCGCTCGGCCACCTGTTCGAGGACCGCTTCGAACGGGTCCGGCCGCTGGACCTCTACCTGCGCCAGGAACGGCCAAAGCGGGTGCGTCCGCCGGGCCAGCTTTCCAGCTACTCCAACTATGGCGCGGCCCTGGCCGGCGAAGCGGCCGCCAACGTCGCCCGAAAGCCCTACGAACAGCTCGTCGAGGACGACATCCTCGGTCCGGCGGGCATGGCCCACACCACCTTCCGCGAGCCGCATGCGGCCAAGGCGGGCCTGCCAGCCCCCATGCCGGCCGGCCTCGCCGCCGACGTCTCGCAGGGGTTCCGCTGGACGGGCGGCGGGCTGAAGGCGCGGCCCTACGAGTTCATCGAACAGGTGGCGCCCGCCGGCGCCGCCTCCTCCACCGCCGGCGACATGGCCCGCTACATGCTCCTGCTGCTCGGCGATGGCGCGCTGGACGGCGCCACCATCTATGGCCCCGCCACGGCGCACGCGATCCGCGCGCCCATCCAGGCGACGGCGAGCGGCGTCAACGGCTGGGCGCACGGCTTCGTCGTCTACAGCCTGCCGGGCGGCCAGACCGGCTACGGCCACGACGGCGGCACGCTCTCCTTCTTCTCCAACATGGTCGTCGTGCCGAGCCTGAACCTCGGCGTCTTCGTCTCCACGAACACCGAGGGCGGCGCCCAGCTCGCCAGCCGCCTCGCGCCGGCCATCGTGCGCCACTTCTACGCCCCGCCCGAGACCGCACCGCGCGCCGGCTCGCCCGAGCTCGCGGGAGAGGCCGCGACCTTCACCGGCCACTATGTCAGCACCCGCCGCGCCTACTCCGGCCTGGAAGGGCTGGTGATGCGGCTAGGGCCGGGCGGGGTCGACGTCAGGGTGACGCCCGACGGCCGGCTGCTGCTCTCGTCCTTCGGCCAGTCCACGGCCTGGGTTCCGGACGGCGCCCCTTCCGGCGGCCGCTTCGTCAGCCTCGACGGTGAACGCCGCCTCGACGTGCGTATGAAGGACGGTCGCGCCGTGGCCATCGTTCCGGACGCCAACGCGGCGGCCTACGAACGCGAACCCGGCTGGAAGAGCCCCGGGACGCTGGCGCTCATGGCCGCGCTGACCGGCCTCGCCGCGCTGCTTACCCTGATCGGACTTGCGTTCCGCAATCGCCGCGACCTGCGCGAGAACCTGACCCAGAGCCGCGCCAGCATCGTCCAGAACATCCAGGCCGGCCTGTGGCTGCTGGCCATGGTCCTGTTCGGCGCCTTCTTCAGCCACGCCGCCGGCGACCTCGCCTGGCTCATGTACGGCTGGCCCAATCCCTCGCTGATCCTGGGCTCGGCCTGCGCCCTGGTGGCGGCGGTCCTCACCCTCGTGACCATCGCCGCCCTGCCCGCCGTCTGGAGCGGCGGCCGGCGCGTGGATTCCTGGAGCTACGGACGCAAGGCGGCCTTCACCCTGACGGTGATCGTCTATGCCGCCTTCTCGATCCTGCTCGCCACCTGGGGCGCGCTCAGCCCCTGGAGCGGCTGAGCCGCAAGCTGAACCTTAAGGCCGCGTTTACCATCCACTGGGTAATTCCTGCCTAGCGGGGGGTGGGGAATGCCTGCGCCTGCCCGCTGTTCGGGAAGGGACGCCCTTAAGTGAATCAGTTCCTGGCGGCGCTTCAGAGGTTCGGCATCGGACGCCTGGTCGCCATCCTTGGCCTCGGGGCCGGCGTCGCGGCGGCGCTGTTCGCCATGAGCCTCAACCTGGGCCAGCCCAAGGCGCTGCTCTATTCCAACCTGGACCTCAAGGAAGCCGGCTCTATCACCCAGGCGCTCGACCAGGGCGGCATCAAGTACGAGGTGAAGGGTGACGGCTCGACCATCCTGGTGCCGCGCGACCAGGTCGCCTCCACCCGCCTGATGCTGTCGTCGAAGGGCCTGCCGACCTCGGGCTCGGTGGGCTACGAGATCTTCGACCAGGGCAACGCCCTCGGCCAGACCGACTTCGTCCAGCAGCTCAACCGCCAGCGCGCCCTCGAGGGCGAGCTCGCCCGCACCATCCGCAGCCTGGACGGCATCACTTCGGCCCGCGTCCACCTGGTCATTCCCAAGCGCCAGCTCTTCGAGGAGGAGGCCGAGCAGCCCTCCGCGGCGGTGACGATCGGCGTCGGCGGCCGCGAGCCCAACGCCGACAACGTTCGGGCCATCCAGAACCTGGTGTCCGGGGCGGTGCCGGGCCTGAAGCCCGACAAGGTCACCGTCGTCGACCAGCACGCCAAGACCCTCTCCGGCGGCGACACCGGCATGGCCGCCGAGGCCGACGGCCGCAAGACCGAGGTCGAGCAGCGCATCGCCAAGCAGGTGAAGGCGATGGTCGAAGGCATCGTCGGCGCCGGCAAGGCGCGGGTGAACGTCTCGGCCGACGTCGACATGGCCCAGGTCACCACCCAGCAGGAGACCTTCGACCCGGACGGCCAGGTGGTCCGCTCGGAATCGACGACCGACGAGAACTCCAAGGAGAATCAGCCCGAGAACTCCGGCCAGGTGTCGGCCGCCGCCAACGTCCCCGGCGGCGCGGTGGGCGCGGGTTCGAACAACAACTCCTCGGCCAGCGGCCGCCAGGAGAGCACCACCAACTACGAGATCTCCAAGACCACCCGAACCGAGGTCCAGGCCCCCGGCGCGATCAAGCGGCTCTCGGTCGCGGTCGCGGTCGACGGCGTCACCGCGGTCGGCAAGGACGGCAAGCCGGGCCCCTACACCCCCCGCTCGCAGCAGGAGATGCAGCAGATCGACCAGCTGGTCCGCTCGGCCGTCGGCTTCAATCAGCAGCGCGGCGACCAGGTGACGGTGGTCAACGTGCGCTTCCCCACCACCGCCGACCCGGAGGGCGTCACCGCCGCCAACCCGCTGATGGGCTTCGACAAGAACGACATCATGCGCGCGGCCGAGCTGGGCGTGCTGGGCATCGTCGCCCTGCTGATGATGTTCTTCATCGTGCGGCCGCTGGTGAAGGGGGCGACCGGCGCCACCCCTGCCCCGATGATGCTGTCGAGCGGCCAGGGCGTGACCCACATCACCACCACCGCCGACGGCCAGCCGCTGCAGGTCACCGTCGACCCCGCCACCGGCCAGCAGCTCGCCCTGCCGGGGCCCGTCGCCGGCGACCTCGACGCGAAGATCGACATCGCCCGCATCGAGGGTCAGGTGAAGGCCAGCTCCGTCAAGCGCGTCGCCGAGTTCGTCGAGAAGCATCCGGAGGAGTCGGTCTCGATCCTCCGCAACTGGCTGCATGAGAGCGCCTGATGGCGAAGGGCAAATCCGTCGTCGATCCGTCCCGCCTCACCGGCCCCGAGAAGGCCGCGGTGATCCTGCTCGCGCTGGGCGAAGAGCACGCCAGCGTCTGGCAGCAGCTCGACGAGGACGAGATCAAGGAAGTCTCCCAGGCAATGGCCAGCCTGGGCACGGTCACCTCCAGCGTGGTCGAGGACCTGATGGTCGAGTTCGTCTCCGGCATGTCCGGCGGCGGCGCGATCATGGGCTCCTTCGAACAGACCCAGAAGCTGCTCGCGGCGATGATGCCCGAGGACCGGGTCAACCAGCTCATGGAGGAGATCCGCGGCCCGGCGGGTCGCACCATGTGGGACAAGCTCGGCAACGTGAACGAGGCCGTGCTCGCCAACTATCTGAAGAACGAATACCCGCAGACGGTCGCGGTGGTGCTGTCGAAGATCAAGTCCGAGCACGCCGCCCGGGTGCTGGCCGCCCTGCCCGAGGACTTCGCCCTCGAGTGCGTCATGCGGATGCTGCGCATGGAGCCCGTCCAGCGCGAGATCCTCGACAAGATCGAACAGACCCTGCGCACCGAGTTCATGTCGAACCTGGCGCGCACCTCCAAGCGCGACAGCCATGAGATGATGGCGGAGATCTTCAACGCCTTCGACCGCCAGACCGAGGCCCGCTTCATCACCGCCCTCGAGGAGCGCAACCGCGAGGCGGCCGAGCGCATCCGCGCCCTGATGTTCGTCTTCGAGGACCTCTCCAAACTCGATCCGGGCGGCATCCAGACCCTGCTCCGCGCGGTCGAGAAGGACCAGCTCGGCCTGGCCCTCAAGGGCGCCTCCGACAGCCTGCGCGAGCAGTTCTTCTCCAACATGTCCGAGCGCGCCGCCAAGATCATGCGCGAGGACATGGAGAGCATGGGCCCGGTCCGCCTGCGCGACGTCGACCAGGCCCAGATGGCCATGGTGCAGGTTGCCAAGGACCTCGCCAACAAGGGCGAGATCATGCTGGCCGGGGCCGGCGGCGACGACGAGCTCGTCTACTAATGGCCGAACTCCAGAAATTCAGCTTCGACACGGTGTTCGACGCCGACGGCGGCATCGCCTTTCAGGCGCCGCGGCCCAAGCGCACCTTCTCCGCCGAGGAGGTCGAGCAGATCCGCCGCAAGGCCTTCGCCGAAGGCGAGCAGGCGGCCCACGCCTCGATCGCGGCCCAGCAACAGCTGGCGCTCGCCGGCGTCGCGGCCGCCTGCCACCAGGCCTTGCCGAAGCTCGCTGAGGTCGCCCACGAGCACCGTGTCACCTCCGCGCGGCTGTCGCTGGCCTGCGCCCGGGCCATCGCCGGCGCGGCCCTCGACCGGTTCCCCGAGGCGCCGCTCCAGGCGGCGCTGGCGAGCCTCTCCCAGGAGATCGAGGCCGCGCCGAGGCTCGTCGTCACCGCCGCGCCCGACCTCGCCGAGCGGATCCAGGGCGTGCTCTCCGAACTCGCCGGCGCGGCGGGCTACGCCGGCGCCATCCAGGTGAAGCCGGACGCCGGCCTGCCGACCCACGCCTTCGGCCTCGATTTCGGCGACGGTCAGGCCGCGTTCGATCCCGAGGCCGCTGCCGCCCGCGTCACCGCGGCCCTCGAAGAGGCGCTCGCCGCCGAGGGCCTGCACGCCGAACCCCTGATCCCTGGCGCTCAAACCGAGCCGGAAGGCTGACCATGTCCGAGAGCGATATCGACAACCAAGCCCCGCCGCCGAGCGAAATGAAGCTCGACGAGTTCTCGCCGGAGGAAGGCGCGCTGCCGGAATCGATCGCCGAGGACAAGACGGCGGCCGAACTGCAGCCGGTGTTCGAGGTGCCGGTGAGCATCTCGGCGGTGCTCGGCCGGGCCAGCGTCTCGGTCGCCCAGCTCCTGCAGCTCGGGCAGGGCAGCATCCTCGAGCTCGACCGCAAGGTCGGCGAGGCGATCGACATCTACGTCAACAACCGCCTGGTGGCCCGCGGCGAGGTCGTCATCGTCGACGAGCGCCTGGGCGTGACCATGACGGAAATCATCAAGGACGGCGACGCCGCGGCCTGATGGCCCTGGCGCAGTAGGTAAGGAGACTTCCGATGCGGCTTCTGGTCGTCGGACAACTGAACGGACAGCTCGCCTCCGCCGTGAAGATGGCGATGAGCGCAGGCGCCAAGGTGGCCCATGTGGAGACCATCTCCGCGGCCACCCACGCGCTCCGCGCCGGCCAGGGCGCCGACCTCCTGATGGTCGACTACGAGCTCGACATCGCCGCCCTGATCGCGGCGAACGAGGCCGAGCGGATCCGCGCTCCGGTCGTGGCCTGCGGCGTCGGGGCTGACCCGCGCAGGGCCGCCGACGCGATCCGCGCCGGCGCCAAGGAGTTCATCCCCCTGCCGCCGGACGCCGAGCTGATCGCGGCCGTCCTGGCCGCCGTCGCCGACGACAACCGTCCCATGGTGGTGCGCGACCCGGCCATGCAGCAGGTCATGACCCTCGCCGACCAGGTGGCGGGCTCCGACGCCTCGATCCTGATCACCGGCGAAAGCGGCGTCGGCAAAGAGGTCGTCGCCCGCTACGTCCACCAGAAGTCCCGCCGGGTCGCCAGGCCGTTCATCTCGGTGAACTGCGCCGCGATCCCCGAGAACCTCCTGGAGAGCGAACTCTTCGGCCACGAGAAGGGCGCCTTCACCGGCGCCGTGGCCCGCCGCATCGGCAAGTTCGAGGAGGCCAACGGCGGCACCCTGCTGCTCGACGAGATCTCCGAGATGGACGCCCGCCTTCAGGCCAAGCTGCTGCGCGCCATCCAGGAGCGCGAGATCGACCGCGTCGGCGGGAGCAAGCCCGTGAAGGTCGACATCCGCATCCTCGCCACCTCGAATCGCGACCTCGCCCAGGCGGTCCGCGACGGGACCTTCCGCGAGGACCTGCTCTACCGCCTGAACGTCGTGAACCTGCGCCTGCCGCCGCTGCGGGAGCGCCCGGGCGACATCGTCGCGCTGGCCGAGTTCTTCGTGAAGAAGTACGCCGCGGCCAACGGCGTCGCCGATCGCCCGCTCTCGGCGGAGGCCAAGCGCCGCCTCGCCCTGCACCGCTGGCCCGGCAACGTCCGCGAGCTGGAGAACGCCATGCACCGCGCGGTGCTGCTCTCCACCGGTCACGAGATCGACGAGGCGGCCATCCGCCTGCCCGACGGCCAGCCGCTGTCGGCGGTCGATCCCCAGGCCCGCACCGCCCAGGCCGCCTCGCTGGCGGCCGAGACGGCCACCCGCGCCTTCGTCGGCCAGACCGTGGCGGAGATGGAGCAGCAGCTCATCATCGACACCCTCAGCCATTGCCTGGGCAATCGGACGCACGCCGCCAACATCCTCGGCATCTCGATCCGCACACTGCGCAACAAGCTCAAAGAGTACGCCGACGCCGGCGTCGCCGTCCCGCCGCCGCAGAGCGCGGCGAGCGCCGCCTGAACCGAGCCGATCTGACCGGGCTGACCTGACCCATGGCCGACATCTCCACCCTGCTGTCCGAGCGCCCCTCCCCGAAGGAGATGTGGAGCTGGGTGGCGCGTGGCGACGTCGCCCTGGCGATCGGCATCATCGGGATCATCATCCTGCTGATCCTGCCGATCCCGGCCTTCATGCTGGACGCCCTGCTCAGCATGTCGATCACCTCCGCCGTGCTGATCCTGATGACGTCCCTGCTCATCAAGCGGCCGCTGGAGTTCACCGCCTTTCCGTCGGTGCTGCTGGTCACGACCCTCTACCGCCTGGGGCTCAACATCGCCTCGACGCGCCTGATCCTCGGCCACGGCCACGAGGGCGTCCACGGGGCGGGCCACATCATCGAGGCCTTCGGCAAGCTGATGATGGGCGGCTCGTTCGTCATCGGCATCATCGTCTTCGCCATCCTGGTGGTGGTGAACTTCGTGGTCATCACCAAGGGCTCGGGCCGCATCGCCGAAGTGGCGGCGCGCTTCACCCTCGACTCCATGCCCGGCAAGCAGATGGCCATCGACGCCGATCTGTCCTCGGGCCTCATCGACCAGGAAGAGGCCAAGAAGCGCCGCAAGGAGCTGGAGCAGGAATCGACCTTCTTCGGCGCCATGGACGGCGCCTCGAAGTTCGTCCGCGGCGACGCCATCGCGGGCCTGGTGATCCTCGCCATCAATGTCATAGGCGGCATCATCATCGGCGTCGTGCAGCACCACGTGCCGATCGGCCAGGCGTTCTCGACCTACACGATCATGTCGATCGGCGACGGCCTGGTCAGCCAGATCCCCGCGCTGGTCATCTCGATCGCCGCCGGCCTGCTGGTCTCCAAGTCCGGCGTCGAGGGCTCGGCCGACAAGGCCCTGGTCACCCAGCTGGCCATGAACCCGATCAGCCTCGGCATGGTCTCGGCCGCGGCGGGCGTCATCGCCTTCATCCCGGGCATGCCGATCCTGCCGTTCGCGGTCATCTCCATCGGGGCCGGCTCGCTGGCCTGGCGCCGGGCTCAGAAGGGTCCCGAGCTGCCGGCCGTGGAGATCGCGCCCGACGCCCAGCAGGAAGACGAGCCGATCTCCCAGACTCTCGCCATCGACGAGATCAAGATCGAGCTCGGCTACGGCCTCCTGGGCCTGATCAACGACCTCGAGGGCCGCCGCCTCACCGACCAGATCAAGGCTCTGCGCAAGACGCTGGCCGCGGACTTCGGCTTCGTCATGCCGAGCGTGCGGATCCTCGACAACATGCGCCTGCCCTCGCAGGGCTACTGCATCCGCATCAAGGAGATGGAGGCCGGCTCGGGCGAGGTCCGCCTCGGCCAGCTGATGGCCATGGACCCGCGCGGCGGCCAGGTGGAGCTGCCTGGCGAGCACCTGCGCGAACCCGCCTTCGGCCTGCCCGCCACCTGGATCGACGAGAGCCTGCGCGAGGAAGCCACCTTCCACGGCTACACCATCGTCGACCCGGCCACGGTGCTGACCACGCACCTCACCGAAATCCTCAAGGAGAACATGCCGGACCTGCTCTCCTACGCCGAGGTGCAGAAGCTGCTGAACGAGCTGCCGGCCGAGCAGAAGAAGCTGGTCTCCGACCTGATCCCCAACGTGGTCTCGGTGACCACGGTGCAGCGCGTCCTGCAGTCGCTGCTGCGCGAACGGGTCTCGATCCGCGACCTGCCGGCCATCCTCGAAGGCATCGGCGAGGCCGCCCCCCACACCAGCTCGATCACCAACCTCGTCGAACAGGTCCGCGGCCGCCTCTCGCGCCAGCTCTGCTTCGCCTACCGCGGCGACGACGGCGCCCTGCCGATCGTCACCATGAGCGCGGAGTGGGAAGGCGCCTTCGCCGAAGCCCTGGTCGGCCAGGGCGAGGACAAGCAGCTCGCCCTGGCGCCCTCGCGCCTGCAGGACTTCATCCGCGCGATCCGGGAGACCTTCGAGCGCGCCGCCCTCTCGGGCGAGACGCCGGTGCTGCTGACCAGCCCGATGATCCGGCCCTACGTCCGCTCCATCGTCGAGCGTTTCCGCGGCCAGACCCCGGTGATGAGTCAGAACGAGATCCACCCGCGCGCGCGGCTGAAGACCGTCGGCGCGATCTGAGGCCATCCTCGTGAACCCCACAGCCTTCCTGATCGCCTTCGGCGTCGGCCTCGCCTTCCAGGGCGGCATGGTGTGGGCCGGGCGGCGCAACGAGTTCGTCCGCGTCGGCCTGCTGCCGGTGGGCGGCGTGACCCTGTCCCTCGCGGCGGGACTGATCTACGGGCGGCTGTGCGGCCTGTCGGTCATTCCCGCCCTGCTGGGCGGGGCGGCGGCGGGCGCGCTCGGCGCGCTGGTCGCCTTCGCCGTGTCCGTGCGTTTCAAGGATGTCTCGGCGCTCGTGCTCGGGATCGTCGTGGCGGCCTCGCTGGCCACCGGCGCGCTCGGCGCAGCGGTGGGGCGGGTGTTCGCCTGAGGTGAAGTCGCCGCACGGTCTGCCCCGTTGCAGGGCAGGCTTGCGGCTGGTAGCGGTTCGGCAGGGGTCCTCCTCGGACCCGTCAGTCTTGGGATTCGGATGCGGCGAGCTTTCAATCGGCCCGAGGGCACGGGGTGGGCGCTTCTTTGGGACCTGCTCACCTTCGAGCGGCTGATGACCAACGCGGTCATCCACCTGGTCTACTGGGCGGGCCTCGGCGTCATCCTGCTGGTGGCCTTCGGCAGCCTCGGCGCGGCCGTCGGCGTGGCGATCCGCGACCCCCTGCCCTGGGGCATCCTGCTGGCGATCCCGGTGCTGATCGCCGGCCTCCTGGTCACCGCCGTGCTGGTGCTGCTCTGGCGCTCGTTCTGCGAGTTCTATGTGACGATCTTCAAGATCAGCGAGGATCTCACCGCCCTGCGCCAGGAAGCCGACGCCGAACGCGCCCGCCACCCGCGCGGCTGATCATCCCGCCCATTCAGCCTTCGTCGCAGGCCACCGTGCAGTTGTGGCCGGCGTCGCACTGCGGCCCCCCCATGCCCTCGTACCACGCCTGAGGCGCGAGCGGCCGGCACTTGGCCGAAACGGTGTCGAGTTCGAAGGTGGTGTAGGCCATGCGGCCGGGATCGGCGTAGAGGCAGGTCAGCGTCCCGTCCCACATCACCGACCGCTGCAGGTTCACGTTCCGGCCCGGCGGCCTGAAGACGGCCGGCGCATGCGGATCTAGGGTGAGAACGCCCGGGCAAGTGACCGGGATGGTGATCGGGGGCTTGAAACCCGGCTTCGGCTGAGCCGACGCGCCCGAAGCCGATAGCGCCAGCGCCGCCACGATCGCCCAGATCCGTCCCATGACCGTTCCCCCCCAGATGGACATTGGGACCTTCCTAAAGGGCCGCTATCTCCCCGTAAACGGCACGATCGGCAGCTCGACCGCGCTCGCCGCGGCGCCGCCGGTGAACACCCGCTGGGTGGCCTTGCGATAGTCCGCGGGCCTGGCCTGGAAGATGTTCGGAACGAAGCTCTGCGGATTGCGGTCATAGAGCGGGAACCAGCTCGACTGCACCTGCACCATGATCCGGTGGCCGGGCAGGAACACATGGTTCGCATTGGGCAGGACGAACCGGTAGTTCAGCGCCTTGCCGGGAGCGATGCCCTTCGGATGCTCGAAGCTCTCGCGGTAGCGGCCGCGGAAGATGTCCATGGCGATCGGCAGCTCGTAGCCGCCCATCTCGGCCTGTGACGGGACCTCGCCCGGATAGACGTCGATCAGCTTCACCACCCAGTCTGCGTCCGAGCCCGTGGTCGAGGCGAACAGGTTGACCACCGGCGGGCCGGAGATCTGCACCGGCGCCTTCAGCGGCTCGGTCTCGTAGGTCAGCACGTCGGGCCGGCCGTCGACGAAGCGCTGGTCGGCGACCAGCCAGGTGGTCCACTGCGTCCGGTCGTCCGGCTTCACCGGGCGGGCCACGAACGGCACGGGCTTCATCGGATCGGAGACGTAGTCGTCCGAAGCCGCCTTGGCGGGCGACGCGAAGCTGAGGCCGCCGCCGGGGGCAAGGTAGAGCGGCGTCAGCTTGGTCGGACAGGCGCTTTCGCAGGCCAGCGGCCAGCGCTGCAGGCGATCCCAGCGGTCGAGGCCGGTGCGGTAGATGAACACCGGCGGGGTGTCGGCCTTGGGCGCCCCATCCTTCAGGTACTGGTCGAAGAACGGCTTCAGCACGTCGCGGCGGAACTGCAGGGCGGTGTCGCCCTCGAACTTCAGGGCGCCCAGGCTGCGCCCTTCGTAGTTCACCCCCGAGTGCCGCCAGGGGCCGAGCACCAGGTAGTTCTTGTCGTTGGCCGTGTCCTTGGGCTCCGCCGCCGCATAGGCGTGGACCGCGCCCCACATGTCCTCTTGGTCCCACAGGCCCTGCAGCCACATGGTCGGCACGGTCAGCGGCTGGCGGGCCATCTCCTTGTCGAGCGCCTGGTTCTGCCAGAAGGCGTCGTAGGCGGGGTGCTCCAGCACCTTGCGCCACCAGGGCAGTTGTTCCAGCCCGCCCGCGCGGGCGAAGTCGCCGGCCGATCCGGCTCGCAGGAAGTTGGTGTAGTCGTCGAGATCCTGGCGCGGGATGGAGTCCCCCTCGCCGTGCTTGCTGGTCTGTTCGGTGAAGTAGTCGAGGTTCACCTGCCGGAACGCGCCGTAGTGGAACCAGTCGTCGCCCATCCAGCCGTCGACCATCGGGCTTTCCGGCGCGGCGACCTTCAGGGCCGGGTGCGGATGGACCAGCGCCATCACCACCGTGAAGCCCTCGTAGGAGGAGCCGATCATGCCGACCTTGCCGTTGGTCTCGGGCACGTTCTTCACCAGCCAGTCGATGGTGTCGTAGGCGTCGGTGGAGTGGTCGACCTTGGTGTCGTTCAGCGGCCCGATCAGGGGCCGGGTCATGACGTAGTCGCCTTCCGAACCGTACTTGCCGCGCACGTCCTGGAAGACGCGGATGTAGTCGTGGTCCTGCATGAAGGGCTCGTCGCCCTGCGGCATCTCCCCGAGGATGGTGGTCGACAGCGACCGCTCGGCGCGCTTGTCGGCGTTGTACGGCGTGCGGGTCAAAAGGATCGGCAGGTGCGTCCCGCCCTTGGGCACGACGATGACGGTGTGCAGCTTCACCCCGTCGCGCATGGGGATCATCACCTCGCGCTTCACGTAGTCGAACGTGGCGGTCGGGGCGACGAAGGTCCCGGTGATGTCCGGCGTCATGGGCGGGGTCGGCGCCGCCTTGGTCTGCGCAACGGCGGCCGCGCCCCAGGCGGTCAGGACTGCGGCCGAGGCCGCGGCGAGTAGGATGCTGCGCAAGATGTTGCCTCTCGGGAGAAATCGAGCGGCAGACTTAGCCTCAAGACTTCCGCACCTGGAAGGTCTGTTCGCAAAGGAACGGCGTTCGTCGGCGAAACCTGCCCGGGCGCTTAGCGCGCGAGCTTGCGCAGACCGAGCTCGTCCAGCGCCGCGGTCTCGCGTTTGGCCTGGTTGCGGGCCTCCAGGACGCGGGCCTGTTCGGCGACCTGCTCGTACTTCTTCTGCTCTTCGAAGGCCTGGGTCAGGGCATCGCGCGCGCCCTGCTCTTCGATGGCGATGACCTCGATCTCGGCCCGCGCCTGCGCCTTGCGGTCGCGCAGGGCGGCCATGAAGTGGGCGCGGTAGAGTCCGTCCATCGGGTCGGCGTCCGGGCGGGTCATCTCCGCCTCGCCCTCGGCCTCCAGCACGGCGAGCTTCAGCTCCGCCGCCTCTCGCCGGTCGCGCACCTCGGCGAGCCGCTTCTGCAGCGTCTCGACCTCGTAGGTCGCCAGCTTGATCAGTGACTGGGCCCAGCTCATGCCGCGTTGACCCCGAGGATGTCAGCGAGGCCCGCGAACGAGGCGTCCAGCGTCGAGGAATCCTCCTTGTCCTGCGACAGGAACGCCTCCAGCGCCGGATGCAGCTCGATGGCGCGGTCGATCTGCGGGTCGGAGCCCGCCCGGTAGGCGCCGATGCGGATCAGCTCCTCCATGTTCGAATAGGCCGACATCGCCTGGCGCGCCGCCTTGACCAGCTCGCGCTCCATCGGCTCCTGGCAACCGGGCATGGTCCGGCTGATCGACTTCAGGACGTTGATCGCCGGGAAGCGGCCACGCTCGGCGATAGCCCGCTCCATGACGATGTGTCCGTCGAGGATGCCGCGCACGGCGTCGGCGATCGGCTCGTTGTGGTCGTCGCCGTCCACCAGAACGGTGAAGAGCCCGGTGATCGGGCCGGCGCGGGTGCCGTCCGGGCGGATGGGCCCCGGCCCGGCGCGCTCCAGGAGCTTCGGCAATTCGGTGAAGACGGTCGGCGTATAGCCCTTGGTGGTCGGCGGCTCGCCGGCGGCCAGGCCGATCTCGCGCTGGGCCATGGCGAACCGGGTGACGCTGTCCATCATGCACAGGACCTCGAGATCCTGGTCGCGCAGGAACTCGGCGATGGCGAGGGTCATATAGGCTGCCTGGCGCCGCTTCAGCGCCGGCTCGTCGGAGGTGGCGACCACCACGATGGCGCGCTTCAGCCCTTCCTCGCCGAGCGTCTCCTCGATGAACTCGCGAACCTCACGGCCCCGCTCGCCGATCAGCCCGACCACGACCGCATCGCACTCGGCGTTCTTGGCCAGCATCGAGAGCAGCACCGACTTGCCGACGCCGGAGCCGGCGAAGACGCCCAGGCGCTGGCCGCGGCAGCAGGTGGTGAAGACGTTCATGGCCCGGACGCCCAGGTCCAGCCGCTCGCCCACGCGGTCACGGGCGTGGGCCGGCGGCGGCGCGGCGCGCAGCGAATAGGGCACGATGCCCTGGGGCAGCGGCCCCTTGCCGTCGATCGGCTCGCCGAAGGCGTCGACGATGCGGCCCAGCCAGGCCTTGTGGGGACGCACCGCCCCGCCCTGGGGTTCGATCTTGATCGCCGCGCCGGGGGCGACGCCCTCGACCGGGCCGTAGGGCATCAGCAGGGCGCGGGTCTCGCGGAAGCCGACCACCTCGGCCGGCAGGGGCTTTTCGCCATAGCGCTCGATCTCGGCGCGCGCCCCGACGGCGAGGCGGCTCAAGCCGCCGCGGGCCTCGATGAGGAGACCCTGCACGGCGGCCACGCGCCCCGAAACCGTCAGTGGATCCAGCCGCTCGACCGCGGCCACCAGACTCTGCACGAACGCCCCTCGAAACTGCGCCGTTAAGAGTCGGGTGTTCGGTGTTAAGCGGTGGTGAAGATCGGCAGGTTTTGCCGGGTGGCCCAGGGCCACTCGCCGGGCCGCTCGCAGGCCGCTCGCAGGCCGCTCGCGCGCTCGGAAAACAGCGTGACGGGGAACCCCTGCTTCGCCGGTTCCGTCCAATCACAAAAGATTCAACGCGACCGCGAGTCGCGCGGACTCAAGCCCCGCTTGAACACGATTCTCAAATCGGATTAACGATTCGGCTCAGAGGGACACCACTCGTTAACCAGTCTTAAATTAACTCGGCGGCAAGTTATCCGGCGAGGATCGGGGCGGATTCACAGAATTCGCGGGCATGTGCGGGAATAGGGTAGGAGAGCCTGATGCGCGTACTGTTGATCGAGGACGACAGCGCTACCGCGCAGAGCATCGAGCTGATGCTTAAGTCCGAAGGTTTCAACGTCTATACCACCGACCTGGGTGAGGAGGGCGTGGACCTCGGGAAGATCTACGACTACGACCTGATCCTGCTCGATCTGAACCTTCCCGACATGAGCGGCATGGACGTGCTGCGCACCCTGCGGGTCGGCAAGATCAACACCCCGATCATGATCCTGTCCGGCACGGCCGAGATCGAGACGAAGGTGAAGACCTTCTCCGGCGGCGCCGACGACTACATGACCAAGCCGTTCCACAAGGACGAGCTGGTCGCCCGCATCCACGCCGTGGTCCGCCGCTCCAAGGGCCACGCCCAGTCGGTGATCAAGACCGGCGACATCGTGGTCAATCTCGACGCCAAGACGGTCGAAGTGAACGGCATCCGCGTCCACCTCACCGGAAAAGAATACCAGATGCTGGAGCTGCTTTCGCTCCGGAAGGGCACCACCCTGACCAAGGAGATGTTCCTGAACCATCTCTATGGCGGCATGGACGAGCCCGAGTTGAAGATCATCGACGTGTTCATCTGCAAGCTGCGCAAGAAGCTGGCGGCCGCCGCCAACGGCAAACACCACATCGAGACCGTCTGGGGCCGCGGCTACGTGCTGCGCGACCCGATGGAAGGCGCCGTCGCCGCCTGACCGGTTTAGTTCGAGGAGAGTACGGAACGCCCGCCTCCAAAGGCGGGCGTTTTCGTTTGCGCCGCCTGCGGCTAGGGTCTCGCTCCACGTCTTCTGGGGAGGGACGACATGGGACGCCTGCTCGCGCTGGTCGCGGCCTTGATCGGGGCGGCGCTGATCGCCTGGACGGTCCAGCAGCCGCCCAAGCCCCGCCCGCTCTCGACGCCGGCCGACCAGTTCAGCGCGGAGCGTGCGATGGCGGACGTCCGCGCCATGGCGCCCGTCCCGCATCCGGTCGGCTCGGAGGCCAACCACGCCGTCCGTGACCGGCTCGTCGCGCGCATGGCCGCGCTCGGTCTCTCGCCGCAGGTGCGGGCCGGCGTCGGCGCCGCCAAGAACGATCGGGTGGCCGGCCTCGTCCTCGGCGGCCAGGTGGAGAACATCGTCGGCGTCCTGCCCGGCCGTGACCGCGCCGCGCCGGCCGTGGCGCTCATGGCCCACTACGACAGCGTGCCGGGCTCCCCCGGCGCGGCCGACGACGCCGCGGGCGTCGCCTCGGCGCTCGAGATCGTTCGCGCCCTGAAGGCCCAGGGAACGCCGGCCCGCGACGTCCTCGTCCTGCTCACCGATGGCGAGGAGGCGGGCCTCCTCGGGGCCAACGCCTTCTTCCGGGCCGACCCGCTCGCCCACCACGTCGGCTTCGTCATCAACATGGAGGCGCGCGGCAGCGCCGGCCGCGTCCAGATGTTCCAGACGGGGGCCGACAACGGCCCGACCATCGCGCTCCTGCGCAAGGCGGCCGTGCGCCCGCAGTCGGCCTCCCTGGCGGTGTTCATCTACGAGCACATGCCCAACGACACCGATTTCACGGAGGCCAAGAAAGCCGGGCTCGCAGGCCTCAACTTCGCCTTCGCCGGCCGCCAGTTCGACTACCATTCGCCGTCCTCGACGCCCGCCACCCTCGATCCCGGCACGCTGCAGGACATGGGTCAGCAAGGGCTGGCCGCCGCCCGCGCCGCGGCCTTTGCGCCGGATCTGCCGGGCCGCGCGCCGAACGTCGTCTACAGCCAGGTGTTCGGAAACCTGATCATCGCCTACGCCCCGGCGATCGGCTGGGTGGTCCTGGCCCTCAGCGCCGTCTTGATCATCCTGGCCACGGTGCGGGCCCGCCGCCGGGAAGGGTTCGCGCGCACGGACATCCTGCGCGGCATGGGCGCCGCCCTCTTCGCGGTGCTCGGCGCGGTGACCCTGCTGCACTTCGCCCGGCGCGCCACCGGCGCGGGGTTCGGCTTCATGGAGCAGCGCTTCCTCCTGGCCCAGGTCACGCGCTGGGAGAGCGCTCTTATCCTGCTCGGCCTGGGCTTCCTGCTGGCGGCCATCGCCGAGATCGCCCGCGGCCGCCGGCTGATGGCCCTCGTCCCGCTGCTTGCCGGGCTCGCCGCCTCCGCCTTTGGCGGCTTCGACCCGGTCGGCCTTGGCCTCGGCGTCGCCGCCGCCCTGGTCGCCGTGGCCGCCTATGGCCGGCCCGTCAGTCGCGCCGGCGCCTGGTCGGGGGCGCTCCTCTTCGGCCTCCTGCTCGCGGTGGCGGCCCAGGCGCTGGCCGCACCGGTCGCCTTCATCGTCGCCTGGCCCCTGGCGCTCGCCGCCCTGGCTGCGGCGCTCACCGACATGTCCAGCCGCCGCGGCGTCGCCAGCCTGGTGCTCATCGGCCTCGCCGCCGCCGTCGGGCTCGGCTGGCTGGCCGGCTACGCCCACGCGGCCTTCATCAGCCTCGACCTCGTCGAGCTCATGGCCATCAGCCTCCTCGGCGCAGCCCTGCTCGTCTGGCCCCTCGCCCAACCGACAGAGGGCGCGCCGCCCGAGCGGCTCGTCGGACCCGCCCTGGTGATCCTCGGCCTCGCCCTCACCGTCGCCGTCCGGGTCAACCAGCCCTACGACGCCCGCTTCCCCCAGGCCTCCTACGTCGCCTACCAGCTCGACCAGGACGCCCGCCGCGGCTGGCTGGTCAGCGACACCCCCGAGCGCAGCGCCTGGGCCGACGCCGTCCTGAAATCCGCCGGTGGCAAGCTCACCAAGCTCAGCCACTGGGTCTGGCGCAGACCCGTGGACGCCGCGCCCGCGCCTTACCTCGCCGCCCCGGCCCCCGAGATGACGCTCTCGCGCCGGCCGGACGGCGCCCTGTCGCTGCGCGTCCTCCCGCCGGCCGGCTCGCGCCAGATCGCCCTCGCCCTGACGCCCGACACGCCCGCCACCCTGGTGAGCATCCAGGGCGCGCCGATCGGGATGCCGCTCGCGCCCGGCGCCGTCTCGCGCGTCCGCTGGGACGCGGCGAAGGATGGGCTGGAGCTGATCCTGAAGCCCGCGGGGCCCGGAACCCTGACCGTGAAGTACGCGGCCAGGCTGCCGCGCTGGCCCGACGGCGCACCGCCCCTGCCGAGCCGCCCGGCGCAAGTCATGCCCTTCAATGACTCGGATTCGACCCTGGTCACCGGCGCGCGCCGGCTGGCTTGGTGATCGCCGCCGGATTGGGTAACCAGAGCCCCATGAGCGACGTCACCATCTACCACAACCCGAACTGCGGCACCTCGCGCAACACCCTCGAGCTGCTCCGCGAAAAGGGTCTCAAGCCCAAGGTCGTGGAGTACCTCAAGACCGGCTGGACCGAGCCGCTGCTGAAGGACCTGCTGGCCCGCATGGGCGGCGCCTCACCGCGCGACATCCTGCGGGTCCGCGGCACCGACGCCGAGGAACGCGGCCTCACCGCGCCCGACGTCTCCGACGCCGCCATCCTGAAGGCCATGACCGAGAACCCGATCCTGGTGGAGCGCCCGATCGTCTCGACGCCCAAGGGCGCCGTGCTCTGCCGTCCCAAGGAGCGGGTGCTCGAGGTCCTCTGAGGACCTTCCCGCCTGAGACAAATCGACCGGGAGCCGCACGCCCCGTTTGCGGTCATCTTCCTGTCGCCTTCGCGCGGCATCAGCGCGGGCCAAGAACAACAAGCTTCGCCGGCCGGCCCCAAGGCGATGGGCCGGACCAGTTCGCCAGTATGAGTTCGGGGGCGTGATGGAAGACTACGAGCCGCGGCGCCTGTCGCTCCGCCTTGCGCCGCGCGTGATGGCCCTCGCCGCCGTGCTGCTGGCCGTGTTCGTCGCCTGGAAGGTCATCGACCTGCGCGCCGCGCCCAAAGCGGCTCCTCGCCCCGCCGTCGCGGCCCAGGCCGCCGCTCCGCCCCAGCCGGCGTTCGCCCCACCCGAGGCGGTGCTGATCAAGGTCGCTCGGGGGGAGACCCTCGAAGCCGCCATCCTGCGCCTCGGCATCCCCGCCGTGGAGGCGCGCCAGGTGGTCGACGTCCTCGGCCAGGCCATGGACACCGTGCACATCGAGGCCGGCCTCGCGCTCGAGGCCGCGGTGGCCCGGCCCCGCGCGCCGCAGGGCTCGGTGCGGCTCGTCGGCCTGTCTCTGCGCACCGGACCCGCCAGCGCCCTGACGCTGTCGCGCACCTTCGACGGCGCCCTGAGCCTGCGCCAGCTCGACGAGAAGATCCGTGACGACACCGTCGCCGCCGACGGAGCCATCGAGGGCTCGCTCTACGAAACAGCCGAGAAGCTCGGCGCGACGCCGGCCATCACCGCCCAGGTGATGAAGCTCTTCTCCCACAAGCTCGATTTCCAGCGCGACATCCAGCCGGGCGACCGGTTCAAGCTGGTATTCGACCGCAAGGTCACCGAGAGCGGCCGCACCATCTCCGCGGGCGACCTCGAGTACGCCGAGCTGCACGGTGTGAAATTCTACCGCTTCGAACGCGGCCGAAACGTCGAGTACTTCGACGAGACCGGCAAGAACATCAAAGGCTTCCTGCTCAAAACCCCCGTCGACGGCGCGCGCATCACCTCCCTGTTCGGCCTGCGCCGCCATCCCGTGCTGGGCTACACCCGGGCCCACGAGGGCATCGACTTCGGAGCCGGGGTCGGCACGCCGATCCTGGCGGCGGGCGACGGCGTGGTGCTGGAGGCGCGGCGCTGGGGCGGCTACGGCAACTGGCTGCGGATCCGCCACACCGCCGGCTGGGACACCGGCTATGGCCACATCTCCCGCTACGCTCCCGGCATCCGGCCCGGCGTCCACGTCCGCCAGGGCCAGGTCGTGGCCTATGTCGGCGCCACGGGGCTCGCCACGGGCCCGCACCTGCACTACGAGATCTGGCGGAACGGCGCGCGGGTGAACCCGCTCTCCACCCGGGTCCCGCAGGGCTCGGTGCTGGCGGGCGCGGAGCTCGCCCGGTTCCGGGCGGCGAAGGCGCGGATCGACGGCCTTCTGGCCGCTCCCCGCACCACCGCCGTGGCCGACAGCGGCGGCGGCCCGATCCGCCGCTGAGCAGCCGGAGAGACCCCGACCGCATGTCCCTCGACCTTCAGGCCTACAACTACCTGAAAGAGACCGTCGGCGGCTGGACCGCGCCGCCGCCGCTCGCGCACCTCAACGGCGTGCTCCGCGTGCTCACCCGCTGGCGCCAGCTGCGCCTGGTCCAGACCTACCAGCAGCGGCACGGGACGATCATCTGGGCCGGTCCGTTCAAGGGCATGGACTACATCGGCAACTCCGCCGAAGGCGCGCTCATGCCGCGCCTCCTGGGCAGCTACGAGTCCGAGCTTCACCCGCACCTGCGCGCCCTGGCCGACGAGGGGCTCGACTGCGTCGTCGATGTGGGCTGCGCCGAAGGCTACTACGCCGTGGGCCTCGCCCGCATGCTGCCGACGATCACGGTCCACGCGCACGACATCGACGCCAAGGCGCAGGCCGCCTGCCGGGCGCTGGCGGCCAAGAACGGCGTGGCCGACCGGGTGATGGTCGGGGGCGAGTTCAAGCCGGAGGACTTCAACGCCTTCGCCGGCCGCCGCGCCCTGGTCATCGTCGACGCCGAGGGCGCCGAGATGGACATCCTGCGGCCGGACCTCGGGCCCGGCCTCGCCCAGCTCAAGATCCTGGTGGAGACGCACGACATCAGCCGCCCCGGTGCGCTCGCCGCCATGGTCGAGCGGTTCTCGCCGACCCACGACATCATCCGCGTCGACCAGCAGTACCTGCCCTTCGAGCCGCCGCCCTGGTTCCAGGGTCTGCCGCACCTCGACCGGCTGATCGCCCTCTGGGAGTGGCGCGTCACGGCGACCCCCTGGCTGGTCATGCGGCCGAAGGCGGGCTGGCCCGCAAGGGCCTGATCGGCGACCATTCATCCGCGTCGTCGATTGATCCGCGTCAAGGCGGCCTCGCCGCCGCGCGCGCCAACTGGCGCCATGCGCAGCTTCGTCCTCGCCGCTCCGATCGCCGCCCTCGCCCTCCTCGCCGTGGCGCCCTCCGCGTTCGCCGCGGATCGCGCCGACCTTCATCGCGGCGAACAGTTGGTCGAGCGGTACTGCGCCGGCTGCCACGCGGTGCGCCAGAGCGGGGCCAGCCCCAACGCCGCCGCCCCGCCGTTCCGCGACCTGCACACCCGCTACCAGATCGACGACCTGGCCGAAGGCCTCGCCGAGGGGCTGCTCACCGGCCACCCGGCCATGCCGGAATTCGAATTCAGCCCGAGCGACGTCCAAGCGATCATCGCCTATCTGAAGTCGATCCAGACCCACCAGGACGCCGCCCTGCCGCGCGCCTCAGGCCGCTAGGCTCAACCGAACGGGCGCAATGAAAAAGGGGCCGCCGAAGCAGCCCCTTCATCGTCTCGGATCGGATCCCCGCGCTTAGGCGTCGAACACGATCACAGAACGGGCCACCGCGCCGGTCTTCATCTCGGTGAAGGCCTCGTTGACCTGGTCGAGCTTGATGCGGCGCGAGATCATGTCGTCCAGCTTCAGCTTGCCGGACATGTAGAAGTCGACCAGTCGCGGCATGTCGATCGGGAAGCGGTTGGAGCCCATCAGCGAGCCCTGGATGCGCTTCTCGCCCAGGAAGGCCGCGCCCATCAGGTTCACCGTCTGGCCGACCGGGATCATGCCGATGATGTTGGCCGTGCCGCCGCGGCGCAGCATGTTGAACGACTGCTCGGCGGTCTTGGCCAGGCCGATGGCCTCGAACGAGTGGTGCACCCCGCCCTTGGTCATCTCGATCACTTCCTTCACCACGTCCTTGTCCTTGGCGCAGATGAAGTCCGTGGCCCCGAAGGCCTTGGCCATGTTCTCCTTACCCTCGGCCATGTCGATGGCGATGATCCGGCTGGCGCCGGCGATCGCCGCGCCGTTGACCGCCGCCAGGCCCACGCCGCCCAGGCCGATGACCGCCACGGTCTCGCCCGGCTGGACCTTGGAGGTGTGGAACACCGCGCCGACGCCAGTCATCACCCCGCAGCCGATCAGGGCGGCGCGGTCGAGCGGCATGTCGGGGCGGATCGCCACGCAGGCGTGCTCGTGTATCAGCATCTGCTCGGCGAAGGACGACAGGTTCAGGTACTGGTTCATCGGGCCGGTCGCGGCCGTGATCCGCGGCTCCTCGCCGGCTTCGCGCTTGGTCTCCGGCGACACGCACAGGCTCATCCGGCCGCCCAGGCAGAACTCGCAGTGGCCGCAGAAGGCGGACAGGCAGGTGATCACGTGGTCGCCCGGCTTAACCGTTCGCACTTCCGAGCCCACCGCCTCGACGACGCCGGCGCTCTCGTGGCCCAGCACCGCCGGCAGCGGGTGCGGATAGGAGCCCTCGATGAAGTGCAGGTCGGAGTGGCAGACGCCGGCGGCGGCGGTGCGGATCAGCACCTCGTGCGGACCCGGCTTGTTGATCTGGACGTCTTCGATCTGAAGCGGCTTGCCGACTTCGCGCAGGACTGCGGCCTTCATGGCGTTCCTTCCCCACTGAATTTCGAACGATTGTTCGTCGTCGAAAGCCTTATCGCCGTTCAGTCGCCACGGCCAAGGGGGTTTCGAGCGCGACCTTACGTAATTTCAAGTCGACGTGACCGGCGGTTCGCCGCAAGAGAAGGCCCATGACCGCCGTCGAGCCGAGTGACGCCGCCGGACCGCCAGGGACGCCACGGGGCGCTTTCGAGGTCTTCCTCGCCTTCCTGCGGCAGGGTCTGACCGCGTTCGGCGGGCCGGTGGCCCACATCGGCTACTTCCGGCGCGAATTCGTCGAGAAGCGGGGCTGGGTCTCCGAAGCCGCCTTCGCCGACCTGCTGGCGCTCGCCCAGTTCCTGCCCGGCCCCGCGTCGAGCCAGCTCGGCATGGCCATCGGCCTGCGCCGCGCCGGCTACGCGGGCCTGCTGGCCGCGTGGCTCGGCTTCACCCTGCCCGCCGCCCTGGCGATGATCCTCCTGGCGTACCTGGCGCCTGCCCTCTCCACCACCTGGGGCGAGGGCTGGCTGCACGGGCTCAAGATCGCCGCCGCCGCCGTGGTTATCCAGGCGCTGTTCGCCATGGCCCGCCAGCTCGCCACCGGGCCGATCAAGGCCGGCATGGCCATCGGCGCCGGCCTTGGCGTGCTGATCGCCCACGGGACCGGCGCGACGCCGCAGATCTTCGCCCTCGTGGCCGGCGGCCTCTTCGGCCTCGCCTGGCTCCGCGACGACGGCGCGGCCGCGCCCGAGGACGATCCGGTCACCCACGCCGTGCCGCCGTCGGTCTCGGCCGGCGCGCTCACCGCCTTCGCCGTGCTGCTCGTGGTGCTGCCCTTCGCCGCCACCCTGCTGCAGCAGCCGTTGCTGGGCCTGGCCAGCGTCTTCTACCGCACCGGCGCCCTGGTGTTCGGCGGCGGCCATGTGGTGCTGCCGCTGCTCGAGCGCGACGTGGTCGGCCGCGGCTGGCTGGACCAGGACGTCTTCCTCGCCGGCTACGGCGCCGTCCAGGCGCTGCCGGGCCCGCTGTTCTCCTTCGCCGGCTTCGTCGGCGCCGCCCAGGCCTATGCGCCGGCCGGCTGGCTGGGCGGCCTCACCGCCGTCGTGGCGATCTTCCTGCCTAGCCTCCTGCTGGTCGTCGGGGTCCTGCCGTTCTGGGACCGCCTCAAGGTCTACCCGCAGGCGCGCGGCGCGCTCGCCGGAGTCAACGCCGTGGTGGTCGGCCTACTGGCCGCCGCACTCTGGCAGCCCGTGCTCACCTCGACTGTGCAGCGGCCCGCGGACTGGGCGCTGGTGGCGGCGGCCTGGGTGTTCCTGGCGATCGCCCGTCTGCCGCCGTGGCTGGTGGTGCTGGGCTTCGCCGCGGCCACGGGCGTCGTGACCCGCACCCTCGTCTAGCCGCCGCTAGATCCGCGCTTCGATCCTGCCGGCGGCCGGGGTGAAGAAGTTGGCGGCTCGCGGCAGGGCGAGCTTCGGCATCTGCGGCCAGCGGAAGGTCCAGGCCTTGCGGGTCGGCAGACAGTCTTCCAGCGCCGCGATCAGCTCGTTGGCCGGACCGTCGTTCAGGAAGTGGTTGGCGCCGTCAACGCGCGCGAAGCGGATCGGACGGCGGGTCACCGTCTCCTCGGCCAGCCGCTCGGCCACCTCGATGGGCGCGAAGTCGTCCTTGTCGCCGTGCAGCATGTGGATCGGGATGTTCAGCCGCGCCAGCGCCCGCTTGGCGTGGACGAGCTGCTCCTTCTGGCCGGTCGCCTCGATCACCGCATGGCGCAGGTCGCGCGGGATCACCTTCAGCGCCTTGGAGCCCACGTCCATCAGCCACTTGGCGGTGGGGCCAGGCTCCCCGAAGAAGCCGGAGAGCAGCACGAGGCCCGCGACCTTCCCGGGGTTCAGCTCGGCCATCAGGGTGGCGATCGCCGCGCCGTAGGACTGGCCGACCAGCAGCACCTTCTGGCCGCGCTCCGCCTTCAGCACCGGCGACAGGGCCTGGGCCTGGACGCGGATGTCGGTCACCGGATGCAGCGGCTCGGACGCGCCATAGCCGGGCCGGTCGACGACGATCATCTCCCGGTCGGGGGGCAGCTCGGCCAGGGTCTCGGCCCAGTACTCGGCCCAGGACGGCGCGCCGGTGATGACCACGATCTTCCAGGGCGCCGGCTCGGGCCGTGGGGTTTCCAGCGCCGAGATGCGCCAGCCATGGCCGCCGCCGGCCGTGAAGGCGGTCCGGCGCACCACGTCTTCGGGATAGTCTTGGGCGAGCGGCTTGTGCTCGGTGCGTCCGCTGGCGGCCGCTTCGATGCAGGCCCAGCCCATCGCGAGCACACCCTTCGGCCGTTTACGCGGCACGTCAGCAACTCCTCAGGTTCACGTCATGTCACCTGAGGTCGCAAACGCGCTTTTCAAGCCCTGGTTCGACGGGGTTCGACCTATTCGGCCGGAACCGCCGGCGCTGTGGTCAGCTGGTCACGAAGTTCACGCTTCAGCACCTTGCCCGTGGGTCCGATCGGCAGGGCGTCGACGATGCGCACCTCGTCCGGCGTCCACCACTTGGCGACGCGCGCGGCCACGTGCGCCTTGAGCTCCTCCGGGTCGGCGGTCTGGCCGGCCTTCAGCGTCACCAGCAGCAGCGGCCGCTCATCCCACTTCGGATGCGGCATGCCGACGGCGGCGGCCATGGCGACCGCCGGGTGCGAACAGACCGCGTCCTCCAGGTCCAGGGTCGAGATCCATTCGCCGCCGGACTTGATGACGTCCTTCGCCCGGTCGGTCAGGCGCAGATAGCCCTCCTCGTCGATGGTCGCGATGTCGCCGGTGTCGAACCAGCCGTCGTCGGTGAAGGAGGCCTGCCCGTCGTGCTTGAAATAGGCGGCCGCGACCCAGGGCCCCTTGACCTGCAGCCGGCCCGGGCTCTTGCCGTCGCGCGGCAGGAGATGGCCCGTCTCGTCGACGATCCGCAGCTCCACCCCATAGAGGCCGCGTCCCTGCTTGATCTTGCGCGCGGCGCCGACCTCGGCCGGCTCGCCCGCGTGCTGCGGCAGGGGCTTGTTGATGACGCCCAGCGGGCTCGTCTCGGTCATGCCCCAGATCTGGTGCACCTTGCCGCCCAGCCGCCCCTCTATCCGCTCGATCAGGGCCGCGGTCGGAGCCGAGCCGCCGATGGCGATGGTCTTCACGCAGTCCAGCGCCTTGCCCGCCTGCTCCAGGTGCTCGGCCACGCCCACCCAGATGGTCGGCACGCCCAGCACGAAGGTGATCTTCTCAGACTCGATCAGCTCGGCCACCGAGGCGCCGTCCAGCGCCCGGCCAGGCAGCACCAGCTTGGCCCCCACCAGCGGCGCGGCGTAGGGCGTGCCCCAGGCGTTGGCGTGGTACATCTGGGCGCAGGGCAGGATCACGTCCGCCGCCGAGAAGTTGAAGTTGTCCGGCAGGCCGAGCGCCATGGCGTGCAGCACGGTCGAGCGGTGCGAATAGAGCACGCCCTTCGGATTGCCCGTTGTGCCGGAGGTGTAGCAGAGGCCGCAGGCCGTCTTCTCGTCGAGCTCCGGCCAGGCGGGGATCGGCGCCGTCGACGCCACCAGCTCCTCGTAGACCAGCGTCCCGTCCGGCGCGTTGGCCGGGAAGTGCGCCCGGTCGGTGAGCGCCACGAAGCTCTTCACCGTCGCCATCCTGTCGTGGGTCTCGGCCACAAGGTCGGCGAAGCTGATGTCGTAGAGGAGGATCGTGTCCTCGGCGTGGTTGGCGACCCACGCCACCTGGTCCGGATGCAGGCGCGGATTGATGGTGTGCAGCACCGCCCCGATGCCGGTGGCGGCGAAGTAGAGCTCGAAGTGGCGGTGGGTCGACCAGGCCAGGGTCGCCACCCGATCGCCCGGCTTCACGCCGAGGTCGATGAGCGCCTGGGCGATACGCTTGGTCCGCTCCAGGGCCTCGGCGTAGCCGTAGCGGTGGATCGGCCCTTCGACGGTGCGCGCCACGACCTGCTGGTTCGGGTGGTAGAGCGCCGCATGCTCCAGGATCGAAGGCAGCGTCAGCGGCCAGTCCATCATCAGCCCTTGCATGGGCGCCTCCTCCGCAGACCTCGTTCGTTGCCGCGCACCTAAGCCCCGGCCGCGCTGCGGCGCAACATCGCCGAACGCCGCGGCTTGGCTCCGGCTAGCCCGCGGGCTTGGCCGCCCGCCTGCGCGGCGGCTTAGGCTTGGCGGGCGCTTCCCAGACGCCCTCGCGCACCACGGTCATCATGTAGTTCACGTCGACGTCGTGGCTCTGGCGCCAGCGGCCGGTCAGGGGCTCGAAGGCGACGCCGAACGGGCCGTCGACCACCACCGGCTCGCCGGCCAGGAAGTCGCGGATCTCGTCGGGCTTGAGGAACTTGTTCCAGGTGTGGGTGCCGGCCGGCAGCCAGCGCAGCACGTATTCGGCGCCCACCTTGGCGAGGGCGAAGGCCTTCAGCGTCCGGTTCAGCGTCGCCACGATCATCAGCCCGCCGGGCTTGAGCATCCGCGCGCAGGTGCGCACGAACTCGGCCGGGTCGGCCACGTGCTCGATCACCTCCATGTTGAGGATCACGTCGAAGGCCGGCTCGCCGGAGGCCAGGAGATCCTCGGCGGTCGAGCAGCGATAGTCGATCTCGAGGCCCTGCTCGGCCGCATGGGTGGAGGCCGTGCCGATGTTGCGGGCCGAGGCGTCGACGCCGACCACCTGGAAGCCCAGCCTCGCCATGGGCTCGGAGAGCAGGCCGCCGCCGCAGCCGATGTCGAGCAGCCGCAGGCCCTCGAACGGCCGGCGGGCCTGCGGATCGCGGCCGAAACGATAGAGCGCCTGGTCGCGGATGAAGCTCAGCCGGACAGGGTTGAATTTGTGCAGGGGCGCGAACTTGCCGCGCGGGTCCCACCACTCGGCCGCGATCTTCGAGAACCGCTCGACTTCGGCAGGATCGATGCTGGATCGGGCTTCGGCTGGGGAGGTCATGCCCGCTAGATAGCGCCGGCCGCGCCAACGCGAAACGTCCTACCCGTTGCAGCCCTGCCGACGCGCCGCTAGAAGGCTCCGCCCTTCGCGGGCGCACAACTCTTTAAGAACGCAGGCCAGAACCAAAGCCTCATGTCCCGGCTGGTGATGAAATTCGGCGGCACGTCGGTGGCCGACCTGGAGCGCATCCGGCGCGTCGCCCGGCTGGTCAACGCCGAGGTGGAAGCGGGTCACAAGGTGGCCGTGGTGGTCTCGGCCATGGCCGGCAAGACCAACGAGCTGGTCGCCTGGACGGACGGCGCCGGCGCGGCGGCCGAGGGCATCGAGCCCTCCGACGACGAATACGACGTGGTGGTGGCCTCCGGCGAACAGGTGACCGCCGGCCTGCTCTCCATGACGCTGCGCAACATGGGGGTGCGGGCCAAGTCCTGGCTCGGCTGGCAGATCCCGATCATCGCCGACGACGCGCACGGCAAGGCGCGCATCGACGGCATCCCGCCCGAGAAGCTCGGGGCGGCGATGGACGGCGGCGAGGTGGCGGTGATCGCCGGCTTCCAGGGCGTCACCCGCGACGGCCGCATCGCCACCCTGGGCCGCGGCGGCTCGGACACCTCGGCCGTGGCCGTGGCGGCCGCCCTCAAGGCCGAGCGCTGCGACATCTACACCGACGTGGACGGGGTCTACACCACCGACCCGCGCATCGAGTCCAAGGCCCGCAAGCTCGAGAAGATCTCCTACGAGGAGATGCTCGAGATGGCCTCGCTCGGGGCCAAGGTCCTGCAGACCCGCTCCGTCGAGCTCGCCATGGCCTATCATGTGCCGGTGCGGGTCCTTTCCAGTTTTGTCGAGCCGGGCGAAGCCCCTGGCCAGGGCACCATCGTCTGCGACGAGGAGGAGATCGTGGAAAAGCGGATCGTGAGCGGCGTCGCCTACAGCCGCGACGAGGCGAAGATCAGCCTCTTCGGCCTGCCCGACCATCCGGGCGTCTCGTCCGAGATCTTCGGCGCCCTCGCCGACGCCAACGTGAACGTCGACATGATCGTCCAGAGCCATGCGCGCTCGGCCGACACGGCCAACATGGAGTTCACCGTTGGCAAGCGCGACGCGGCCCGCGCCATGGAGATCGTCGACAAGGTCAAGGCCAAGATCGGCTTTGAGGGCGCCACCTGCGACGAGGACGTCGCCAAGGTGTCGGTCATCGGCGTCGGCATGCGCAGCCACGCGGGCGTCGCCCAGTCGATGTTCAAGGCGCTGGCGGACAAGGGCGTCAACATCCAGGTGATCTCCACCTCGGAGATCAAGATCAGCGTGCTGATCGACGCGGCCTACACCGAGCTGGCGGTGCGCGCCCTGCACGCCGCCTACGGCCTGGACAAGCTCTGATCGCCTAGCCGCGCGGCCCGTAGGCCCGCAGGAAGGTCTTCACCGCCGCCGCCACCTCGGCCTCGATCTCCGCATCGGAGAGCTCGGGCACGTAGTTGCACAGCCGCGCCTTCATGTAGCGGTTCTGGCACAGGCCGGTGAAGTGGAACGCCGCCATCTGCGGGTCGTCGACCTCGAGCAGGCCGGCTTTCACCCAGGCGCGGATCTCGTCCGCCAGGCGCTCCGAGCCGCGTCCCGGCCCGGCCTCGTAGAAGGCCTTGCCGATCTCGGGATAGCGCTCGGCCTCGGCGATGATCAGCCGGAAGTGGCGGAGGTTCTCGTCCGACAGCACGCGGCGCAGATAGGCCCGTCCTATCCGCGTCAGGGTCTCCGCGACGCCTTCGCCGCCCCCCGGCAGGGCGTAGATGCCGTCCATGTTGAGGATGCAGCGCCGAAGCACATAGGCCTCGAACAGCTCCTCCTTGCTCTTGAAGTAGTTGTAGAGCGTGCCCTTCGAGCCGCCGAGCCGGGCGGCGATCTCCGACATCGAGGCCGCGGCGAAGCCCTCGGACACGAAGACATCTTCGGCCACGTCCAGTATGGCTTCGCGCCGTGCGTCCCTGTCGAGTTTCGGGCGACCTTGCATTATTTTTCTGACCGTACCGTACGGTTGCCTTGACTGTGACAAACCGTCCCTTATATGGCCGAAATATGACCGTACAGTACGGTTGGCAAGGAGGCCCCGACGATGACCGCCCCCCCTCCTGACGCGAACCGCACCCGCTCGGCCAAGGTCGCGCTCGTCGCCGGCCTCTCGGGCCTGGCGCTCGCCGCCTGCGCGACCCTGCCGCCAGCCGCCCCGGCCCGCATCGCCAAGCCGGCGGAGAGCTACGCCGCGTCCCAGAGCCTCGCCGCCCCGGCCGCCGACTGGCCCATCGACGCCTGGTGGACCGGATACCACGACGCCCAGCTGAGCCAGCTCATCGACGAGGCCCTGAAGGGCTCCCCCACCCTCGCCGCCACCAACGCCCGGGTGCGCCGCGCCGAGGCGCTCGCCGCCCAGGCCCGGGGAGCCGAGCTGCCCACCGTCTCCGCCGAAGCCTCCGCCAAGGAGATGAAGCAGAGCTACAACATCGGCATTCCCGCCGAGTTCGTGCCGCAGGGCTACAACGACTACGGCAAGCTCGCCCTCGACTTCTCCTGGGAGCTCGACTTCTGGGGCAAGAACCGCGCGGCGGTCGCCGCCGCCACCTCCGAGGCCCGCGCCGCCGAGGCCGAGGCCGCCGAGGCCCGGCTGATGCTGGCCAGCAACATCGCCCTCGCCTACGCCGAGTTCGGCCGGCTCTACACCGACCGGGACGTGGTCGCCCGCGCCATCGACCTGCAGAACGAGACCAGCCAGCTGGTCCGCAACCGGGTCGCCAACGGGCTCGACACCCGTGGCACGCAGCGCCAGGCGGAAGCCGAGCCCCTGGCCTCTCAGGCCGAGCTCGCCGCCATCGACGAGCAGATCCTCCTGACCCGCCACAGGCTGGCGGCCCTGCTCGGCGCCGGCCCCGACCGCGGACTCGCCATCCCCCGGCCGACCGAGCCGCCGCCGGTGACCCTGGGCCTGCCCGCCTCGCTTGCGGCCGAGCTCGTCGGCCGCCGGCCGGACGTGACCGCCGCCCGCTGGCGCGCCGAGGCCGCCGCCAGCCGCATCCGCGAGGCCAAGGCGGCGTTCTATCCGAACGTCAACCTGGTCGGCTTCGTCGGCTACCAGTCGCTGAAGCTGAACGAGTTCTTCAAGTCGGGCTCGGACGTCGGCTCCATCGGCCCGGCCCTGACCCTGCCGGTCTTCGAAGGCGGCCGGCTGCGCGCCGGCCTGCGCGGCGCCGAGGCCGATCGCGACGCGGCCGTGGCCAACTACGACGCCGCGGTCGCCGAGGCCTTCCACCAGGTGGCCGACGCCCTGGCCTCCAAGCGCTCCGTGGCCGCCCAGATCGACACCAGCCGCGCCGCCCTGGCCGCCAGCGAGGACGCCTACAAGGTCGCCCGCCTGCGCTATCAGGGCGGGCTCAGCCCCTACTCTTCGGTCCTGCTCGCCGAGCAGGGCGTGCTCTCCCGCCGGCGCGCCGTCGCCCGGCTGCAGGGCCGCGCCTTCGCCGCCGACGTCGCCCTCGTGCGCGCGCTCGGCGGCGGCTATCGCGCCGCTCCGTGACCCCCGACACTCCCATCAAGACCTCAGCCGCCGAGGCTTCCATGTCCGACACCGCCACCGCCGCTCCGCCCGTCCGCTCCTCGATCGCGCGCCGCCGCCAGCTCCTCACCTGGCTCGTCGTCGCGGTCGCCGTGGGCGCGGTCCTCTGGATCGCCTACGCCCTCCTCTTCGCCGGGCGCACGGTGAAGACCGACAACGCCTATGTCGGCGCCGAGGTGGCCCAGGTGACGCCGCTCATCCCCGGCCCCGTCGCCAAGGTCCTGGTCCGCGAGACCGAGACCGTAAAGGCCGGCCAGCCACTGGTGGTGCTCGACGACGCCGACGCCCGCATCGCCGTCGCCCAGGCCGAGGCCGCGCTCGGCCAGGCGGAGCGGAAGGTGAAGGGCTACGCCGCCAACGACACCGCCCTCGGCGGCCAGGTCGGCGCCCGCCAGGCCGATCTCATGCGCGCCCAGGCCAACCTGACCATGGCCAGGACCGACCTCGCCCGACGCCAGAACCTCGCCGGCTCCGGCGCGGTCTCGGGCGAGGAGCTGACCACGGCCAAGAACGCCTTCGCCGCCGCCGAGGCCCAGGTCGCCCAGGCAGAGGCCAATCTGCGCGCCGCCCAGGGCGCCCGTGAGGCCAACCAGGTGCTGATCGCCGGCGCGCCGCTGGAGCAGAACCCGGAGGTGGCCGCCGCGCGCGCCAGGCTCGACGCCGCCCGGCTGGCGCTCGCCCGCACCGTGATCCGCGCCCCGCTCGACGGCGTGGTCTCCAAGAAATCCGTCCAGGTCGGCCAGGAGGTCCAGGCCGGGACCCCGTTGATGGCCGTGGTTCCGGTCTACGCCGCCTACGTCGACGCCAACTTCAAGGAAGTGCAGCTCGAGAAGGTGCGCGTCGGCCAGCCGGTGACGCTCACCTCCGACCTCTACGGCCGCGGCGTGAAGTTCCATGGCCGGGTCACCGGCCTCTCCGGCGGCACCGGCTCGGCCTTCTCGCTGATCCCGGCCCAGAACGCCTCGGGCAACTGGATCAAGGTCGTCCAGCGCCTGCCCGTGCGGATCACCCTCGACCCGAAGGAGCTGGCCGAACACCCGCTGCGCGTCGGCCTCTCCATGAAGGCCGCCATCGACGTCTCCGGCGCCCGCTGACGCATCGCCCCCAGGAGCCTCCCATGGCCAAGGATACAGCGGGCGGTGGCGGCGGGCCCGCCCCGATGACGGGGATGACCCTCGCCATCACCTCCATCGCCCTCGCGCTCGGCACCTTCATGCAGGTGCTCGACACCACCATCGCCAACGTCTCGCTGCCGACCATCGCCGGCAACCTCGGCGTCAGTTCCGACCAGGGCACCTGGGTGGTCACCGCCTTCGCCGTGGCCAACGGCGCCTCGGTGCCGCTGACCGGCTGGCTGATGGGCCGCTACGGCGTGGTGAAGACCTTCGTCGGCTCGGTGGTGATGTTCACCATCGCCTCGTTCCTCTGCGGGGTGTCCTGGAACCTGCCCTCGCTGATCGTCTTCCGGATCCTCCAGGGAGCGGTCTCCGGGCCGATGATCCCCGGCTCCCAGGCCCTACTGATCATGATTTTCCCGCCGCAGAAGCGGGGGACCGCGCTCGCCATCTGGTCGCTGACCACCCTGGTCGCGCCGATCTGCGGGCCGATCCTCGGCGGCTACATCTCGGACAACATCTCCTGGCCGTGGATCTTCCTCATCAACCTGCCGGTGGGCGTGATCTGCGCGGTGGTCTGCTGGCTCAACATGCGCAGCCGCGAGACCCCGACCCGCAAGAACCCCATCGACCGCACCGGCTTCCTGCTGCTGCTGGTCTGGGTCGGCGCGCTTCAGGTCATGCTCGACACCGGCAAGGACGCCGATTGGTTCAACTCGCCCGTCATCGTCGGCGAGGCGATCATCGCCGCCATCGGCTTCGCCGCGTGGCTGATCTGGGAGCTCAACGAGGAGCACCCGATCGTCGACCTGTCGCTGCTCAAGTCGCGCAACTTCGTCCTGGCGACGACGGTCTCGTGCCTCGCCTTCGCGATCTTCTTCGGCACCAACCTCCTGCAGCCGCTCTGGCTGCAGACGCGGATGGGCTACATCGCCACCTGGGCCGGCCTGGTCGCCGCGCCGTCCGGCGTGGTGGCGGTGGTGCTGACGCCGCTGGCCGCGCCGATCATGAACCGCATCGACGCGCGCTTCACCGCCAGCTTGTCGCTCGCCGCCTTCGCCCTCTCCTACTACCTGCGTTCCAGGTTCACGAGCGACGTGGACTTCTACGCCCTGGTCATCCCCATGCTCGTGCAGGGCGTCGCCATGGCCACCTTCTTCGTCTCGATGATCACCATGGCGCTGAACGGCATCCCGGCCCCCCAGGTGCCGGCCGCCTCGGGCCTCTACAACTTCGCCCGGATCATCGCCGGCAGCTTCGCGGCCTCGATCGTCACCACCGCCTGGGACCGCTCCGCGGCCCTCCACCAGACCCGGCTCGCCGAGGTCATCGGCGCACAGTCGCCGACCTTCGCCATCACGCTGCAGAAGCTCCAGGCCGCCGGGATGAGCGCCCAGCAGGCGCTCGCCGCCGTCACCCAGCAGGCTGTCGGCCAGGCCTATCTGCTGGCCACCATCGACATATTCCGGGTGGCTTCGATCCTGATCTTCCTGCTGATCCCCGGCATCTGGTTCACCCGCAAGGCGCTCAGCCAGGGCGGGACCCACGCGGCGGCCGACTAGCCCCTCGGGGCGGCCGCCGCGATGCCGGTCAGCCGGAACGCCGCCCAGACGCCGGCGAGCCCCAGCGGGATGACCGCCAGGTAGATCCAGACGCCGGTCGCCCGGGCGGTGGCGTCGGTGAGCCCCTCGGAGAAGCCGGCCAGGTTCGCCGCCGCCCCGGAGATCGCCGCGCCCACCGCCGCGCCGGTCTGGCGCACGGCCGTGATCGCCGAGGAGCCGATCGCCCGGTCCTCGTCGGAAAGCGCCGCCATCACCCGCCGGCCCATGAAGCTCCACGACCAGCCGAAGGCCGCGCCCAGCAAGGCGCCGCCGAGGACGATCCAGACCATCGCCACCTGCGGCGTCGCCCAGGCCAGGATGACGAGGCTCGTCGGCACGCTCAGCGCGCCGATGCGGACCCAGCGCGCGTCCCAGGCGCCGGTCTGGTGGGCGACCATGAAGGCCGCGGCCGTCCAGGCCAGGGACTCCGCGCCGATCACATAGCCGGCCCACAGCGGCGACATGCCCGCCAGGGTCTGGAGGATCGGCGGGGCGTAGATCGCAAAACCCATGGAGGCGGCGGTCAGGGCGAACATCGCCGCATAGCCGGCGCCGCAGGTCGTCGCGAGGTCGCCGGCCCGATGGGGCAGCAGCCGCACCCGGGCGCGGCCGTCGATCCGGAGCACCGCCGCGAGCAGCACGAGACCGACCGCCACGAGGCCAAGCGAGGCCGCCGCGCCGCGGGTGATGTCGGCCACGGCGATGGCCCCGACGCCCGCCGCCAGGACGAGGAGCTGGATCCACGGAATGCCGGGCCCCCTCGGGCCGCGCTGCTCGCCCTTGAGCAGGAAGGGCGCGGCAAGGCTGAAGGCCAGCGAGTGGGCGGCGAACACCCAGAAGCACTCGCGCCAGTGGCCGCCCACCGCGAACACGCCGCCGATCAGCGGCCCGATCAGGGTCGCCACGCCCCAGACGCCGGAGACGCTGGCGAACACCCGCGCCAGGTGCCGCTCGGGGAACAAGAGGGCGATCGCCACCATGGCGAACCCCGAGATCCAGCCTGAGCCGAGCCCCTGGATCACGCGGCCGGTGAGGAACAGGCCGACCTCCGGCGCCAGCGCGCTCATCACGCACCCGCCCACCATCACCAGGCCGGCGAGCGCGGTCGCCCGGCGAAGGCCGAACAGCTCCGAGAGCCGGCCGGCGCTGGCGCCGGCGAGGATCGCGCCCACCAGATAGCCCGCGGTCGCCCAGCTGAAGTAGCCGTAGCCGCCGAGCTCCTTGCCGACGCTCGGCATGATGGTCGCGGTGACCAGGCTGTCGGCCGCGTTCAGCCACACGCCCAGGCAGATCAGCGCGAAGCGCGGCAGGCGGCCGTCGGACAGGAGGTCGGCCCAGCTCGCGGGTCTCCGGTCCTCTGAAACCTCAGCTTGCACGTCGGCCCCCGCTCGCGGTTGGAGCGGCTCAGATAGGCGCAGCCAGGCGCGCGGCCAAGGCTCAGCGGCTGCGCGCGGCGGCCGGCGGCTGGACCTTGAACCCGGGATACCAGTGGGTCGCCGTGCCCGCCGTCACGTACCAGGCCAGCAGGCCTGCGCAGATCAGCGCCCCGGGCACGTAAGAACTGGTGCGCCGGTAGGTGAGTGCGGCGATCGCCCCGACGCTCGCCAGCAGCGGCACGAACTGGATCGCCACGATGGTGTTGAGCGGCTCGGTCGGGGTGGCCAGCAGCCCGGTGGAGAACAGCGTCGCATACTCGTAAGCGAGCAGCACCGCGAACCCCAGGCTGAGCGCGATCTTCCAGGCGCCTACCTGCAGGAGGAAGCCTTCGCCCTTCACCGCCAGGTTCGCCGAGAGCGCCCGCAGGGCGATGAGGAAATAGACCGCCCAGAGCACGAAATAGGGGGCCGCCATCGCCGTGTGCCGGCCGTCCAGCGGCTTGAGGCCCAGCACCCAGAACCGGAAGTCCACGTGCCAGAGGCGGTCGACCAGGACGAGCGAGAGATAGCCCACCGCCAGGGTGGCCGCGGCGATCCCGACGGCGCCCGCCCAGCGGTTGCTGAACACCGGCCGCCCGCCGCGCAGGACGAGGCTCAGCAGAAGCGTGAGAAGCCCGTTCAGCAGCGCCCACACCAGGAGCTGGTTTTGCACGTACTGCGGAAAGAGGCGCATGGGGATGAAGGCCTGCCCCCAGCCCATGAAGGGGTAGTAGGTCAGGGCCGGGACCGCCGCCGTCAGCAGGAACGCCAGCCACCAGCGACCGCCGCGCCGCTCGGCGACGGGCTCCATCGGTCGGCGCAGGGCCGCGAAGGCCGGCAGGGTCAGCAGCAGCTCGAAGGTCCCCATCAGGAGCACGATCAGGCCGACGAACGACAGGCCCGTGCCGACCTCCTTCCAGATCCAGATCTGGTCGCCCGGCGGCAGCGGGTGGGCCGCGCCCGCGAGGGTCATCTGGAACCAGTCGACCGCGCCCGCCACCCCGGCGCGGGAGAAGTGCTCCCAGGGATGGGTCACCGGCGGGTTCAGCAGCCGTCGGGCCGTGCCGTCGGCCGTCGCGCCGTAGGTGTGGCCGACGATCACCGGCCCGGGGACGCCGAAGGTCGCGGCCATCTTTGGCGTCGCCGCGACGAGCGAGCCCTTGGGCGCGCCCCACATCAGCGGGGCGAACTCGTCGTACTGGCCGAAGACGACTTCGAGATTGTGGAACGCCGGCGGGCTCGGCGCGCCCAGGAAGCCGGGCGTCGAGCCCTCGAAGACGATCGCGCGGTAGCCGTCCGGCTCGGCCGCGGCGGCCGCCCCGATCGGGATGCCGCCCATCGAATGGCCTTCCAGCCCGACGTTCGCCTTGTCCACAAAGGGCAGGCTCCGGAGATAGGCCAGCGCCGCCGGCCCGCCCGCGTCCCGTGGATTGAACACCGCGCCTTGCGAATAGCCGTGGCCGGCCATGTCGATGGCCAGCACCACGAAGCCGCGCCGCGCCAGCTCGATGGCGAAGGGGGACTGCATCTCGCGGGTGTTGATGTAGCCGTGGCTGACCAGCACGGCCGGCGCCGGATGGGCCGGAGTGGCCGACGGCGGGGTGTAGAGCAGCGCGCTCTGCTCGATCCCGTCGCCCTTGAAGCGCACGTCCGCCACCCGCACGCCGCCCGCCGTCTGGATCCTGTGCGCCAGCAAGGCGCCCGCCAGGATCAGCGCCCAGCCGAGCGCGAAAAGCCCCCATTTCCGCATCGCGGCGTCCCCCCGATCGCCTTGCCCTTGGCCCGACGATGAGCCGGAAGCGGCGAAAGCTCAACCGGCGAGAGGGCGCCTCTATTTCAGGCGCCGCAGCCGCAAGCGGCGCCGTGGCGAGGGATTTCTCCGCCGCGGTCTTTAGAAAGCCTTGGTCTCGCCTACCTAAGCTGTGCGCGCAGCTGCGGCCGTGCGCACGGCGAGGCAGGTTGCGCAGATCGCCGCAACCGGGCTCTTTCCGTCTCGGTTCGGACACGCGATGCTGATAGGGGACCGCCCCCGGCCGGGCCGCGGGCGAAGGAACAGGGAGGCTGACGCCGAGATCATGGCGGCGCCGGGCGTGGCAATTCGAGGTCAGCGGAGTCTGCTCAAGCAGATCCGCGAGGCGCTCGCCTCGGGCGGTCCGGCCCAGGCGCGCCTCGACATGGTCGTGCGGATCATCGCGCGCTCCATGGTGGCCGAGGTGTGCTCGCTCTACATGCGCCGCGCCGCCGCCGGCGATCTCGAGCTGTTCGCCACCGAAGGCCTCGATCCCAAGGCCGTCCACGTCACCCGCCTGAAGCCGGGCGAGGGCCTGGTGGGCGAGATCATGCGCCAGGGCCGGCCGCTGAACCTGGCCGACGCCCCTGAGCACCCAGCCTTCTCCTATCGCCCGGAAACCGGCGAAGACCCCTATCACGCCTTCCTCGGCGTGCCGCTGCTGCGCGGCGGCCGCGCCATCGGCGTGCTCGTCGTCCAGAACCGCACCGCCCGCGTCTACACCGAGGACGAGGTCGAGGACCTGCAGATCGTCGCCATGGTCCTGGCCGAGATGGTGGCCTCGGGCGAGCTGATCAGCCAGGACGAGCTCAAGGGCGTCGAGCTCGCGCCCCGCCGGCCCGAGCGGCTCAAGGGCTCGCGCTTCGCCGACGGCCTCGCTTATGGCGTCGCGGTCCTGCACGAGCCGCCGGTCGCGCCCTCGCAACTGCTCTCCGATGACGTGGCCGCCGAGGAGGCGCGCCTCAAGACCGCCGTGGCCGGCCTGCAGACCCAGATCGACCAGATGCTCGAGGGCCAGGCGGGCCTGATCGAGGCCTCCTTCGAGGTGCTCGAGACCTATCGCATGTTCGCCCACGACCGGGGCTGGAACCGCAGCCTCGAGGACGCGGTGCGCAACGGCCTGACCGCCGAGGCCGCCGTCGAGCGCGTCCGCTCCGAGCACCGCGCCCGCCTCGGCCAGGCGCGCGACCCCTACCTGCGCGAACGGCTGCACGACCTCGAGGACCTCAACGACCGGCTGCTGCGCCACCTGGCCGGCGATGGCCACATGGCCCGCGAGCTGCCCGAGAACGCGGTGCTGATCGCCCGTAACCTCGGCCCGGCCGACCTGCTGGAATACGACCGCACCAAGCTACGCGGCCTGCTGCTCGAGGAAGGCTCGGCGGCCAGCCACGCGGCGATCGTCGCCCGCGCCCTCGACATCCCCTGCGTCGGCCGCCTGCCGGGCCTGCGCGACCTCGTCTCCGAAGGCGACCCGGTGATCGTCGACGCAGAGACCGCCGAGGCCTACCTGCGCCCGCGGCCCGACGTGGTGAAGGCGATCCAGGCGCGGATCGACGTGCGCGCCCAGCGGCGGGCCGAGTTCGCCAAGCTGCGCGACACCCCGGCCTTCACGCGCGACGGGGCCAAGGTCAGCCTCCTGATGAACGCCGGCCTCGACGTCGACCTCGACATCCTGGGCGAGACCGGCGCCGAAGGCATCGGCCTCTTCCGCACCGAGTTCCAGTTCATGGTCGCCGAGGAGATGCCCCGGCTCGACGCCCAGGCCACGCTCTACGGCAGGGTGATGGACGCCGCCGGCGACATGCCGGTGACCTTCCGCACCCTGGATCTCGGCGGCGACAAGGTGCTGCCGTACCTGGAGGCCGAGCGGGAGGACAATCCGGCGCTCGGCTGGCGGGCGATCCGCATGGGCCTCGACCGCCCGGCCCTGCTGCGCGTGCAGATCCGCGCCCTGATCACCGCCGCCAAGGGCCGGCCGCTGCGCATCATGTTCCCGCTGGTCGCCAGCGTGGAGGAGTTCCGCACCGCCCGCGCCCTGGTCGACCACGAGGTCGCCTGGGCCCAGCGCCGCGGCCGCCCGGCCCCCTCGCGCCTCGACGTCGGGGCGATGATCGAGGCCCCGTCGGTGATCTGGCACCTCGACGCCCTCCTGCCGATGACCGACTTCGTCTCGGTCGGCACCAACGACCTGATGCAGTACCTGTTCGCCGCCGACCGCGGGAATCCCAGGGTCTCCGACCGCTACGACCCGCTCTCGCCACCGGCGCTGCGCGCGCTCGAGCAGATCCAGCGCGCCTGCGCCGAGACCGGCACGCCGGTCAGCGTCTGTGGCGAGATGGCCGGCCGCCCGCTGGAGGCCTTCACCCTCGTGGCCCTCGGCTTCGAGGCGCTCTCCATGCCGCCGGCCGGCGTCGGCCCGGTGAAGCGCATGGTGCTGTCCTGCGACCGCGAGGCCGCGCGCCGCGGCGTCTCGGCCCTGCTCAAGAGCGGCGCTGGCTCGGTGCGCAACGAAATCGAAACCCTCGCGCGCAAGATTTACCTGGCCGTCTGAGGAGCCGGGGCAGTGACGGATCACCGCATTGAGGACCCCAGGCGCGCGTGTTACGCGAACTGCAACTCAAGGCTTCATTTGAGTCGTGAAGATCTGCGCCCGGCCCAGGCCGCGCGGCGCGATCGCGGGCGTCTTCGGGGGTGTCCATGCCGCTCGACACTGGCGGGCTGAGCGAGGTGGAGACCTCGGCGGCCGACGGCCCCACCCTGCAGTCCGGAGCCGATGTCGGCCAGGCGCTGAAGGCCATGCGTGAGGCGCGCGGCCTGACGCTCGACCAACTCGCCGAAGCCACCCGCGTCCGCGCCAGCTACCTCGAGGCGCTGGAGGAGATGCAGCTCGAGAAGCTGCCCTCGCGTCCCTTCGTCGTCGGCTACATCCGCGCCTACGCCCAGGCCCTGGGCGCCGACGCCGACGAGGCGGTCCATCGCTTCAAGGCCGAAGAGCCGGTGCTCGACGAGCCGCTGCCCGAGCCGGTCGGCGTGCGCGACGAACGCGATCCGCGCCTCGCCGCCATCGTCGCCGGCGCGGTGGTGATCATCGGCGCGATCGTCGCCTGGAACGTCGTCCAGCGGATCATGACCGAGACCGCGCCGGCCCCGCCGACGGCCTCCGAGACCGTGGCCCAGAAGGCGCTGGCCAACACCACCGCCGGCCCCGTCTCGCTCGGCGCGCCCCTGCCCGCGCCCGTGGAGTCGACCACCCCGCCGCCCTATGTGACGCCGGGCCTCGACAAGGCGGTCAACGCCGAGGGCCAGCCGCTAGTCCCGCCCCAGGCCGCCCAGCCGGCGCCGGAGATGAACCTCGCCGGCACCTTCACCCCGAAGGGTCAGATCTACGGCGCGCCCGCCGCCCAGGGCGCGGTGATCCTGCAGGCGCTCAAGCCGGCCTTCCTGGTCATCAAGGGCGCCGACGGCTCCGTCTATTTCGCCCGCCAGCTCGCCGAGGGCGAAGCCTACCGCGCGGCCAATCTCGCCGGCCTCACCGTCGACGTCTCAGAGCCCGAGGCCTTCCAGGTGTTCTCCGGCGGCCAGTCGCGCGGCGTCCTGCCCCAGCCGCTCACCCCGGTGGCCAAGCTGGTCGCCCCGGCTCCGACTCCGGCGCCGCCGCCGGCCGCCGCCCCGAAGCCCGCCGCACCTGCGACGGCGAGCGCCCAGCCGGCGCCGGCCGCGGCCAAGCCGCAAGCGCCCGCCGCCAAGCCGGCGCCGAAACCGCCGCAGTGACGCTTGGGGGCGGGATCAAAACCGCCTATTTTCCGGCTCCATGACCGCCCAAGACGCCGCCCACCACCGCCCCTGGCGCGCCATCGAGCGCCGCAAGAGCCGCAAGATCCGCGTGGGCGACGTGGAGGTGGGCGGCGATGCGCCGATCACCGTCCAGTCGATGACCAACACGCTCACCGCCGACGCGGGGGCGACCATCGACCAGATCCGCCGGCTGGAGGAAGCCGGCGCCGACATCGTCCGCGTCTCCTGCCCGGACGAGGCCTCGACCGCGGCGTTCTCGACCATCGCCAAGGCGGCCAAGGTCCCGCTCGTCGCCGACATCCACTTCCACTACCGCCGCGCCATCGAGGCGGCCCAGGCCGGCGCGGCCTGCCTGCGCATCAACCCCGGCAACATCGGCTCGCCCGACCGCGTCCGCGAGGTGATCCAGGCCGCCCGCGACCACGGCTGCTCGATCCGCATCGGGGTCAACGCCGGCTCCCTGGAGCGCGACCTCCTCGAGAAGTACGGCGAGCCCTGTCCCGACGCCATGGTCGAGAGCGCGCTCAGCCACGCCCGCATCCTGCAGGATCACGACTTCCACGAATTCAAGATCAGCGTGAAGGCGTCCGACGTCTTCATGACGGTCGCCGCCTACCAGGCCCTGGCCGAGGCGATCGACTGCCCACTGCACCTGGGCATCACCGAAGCCGGCGCCACCCGGACCGGGACGGTGAAGTCCTCCATCGGCCTCGGCAACCTGCTCTGGGCGGGGATCGGCGACACCATCCGGGTCAGCCTCGCCGCCGACCCGGTGGAGGAGATCAAGGTCGGCTTCGACATCCTGAAGTCCCTCGGCCTGCGCCACCGCGGGGTGAACATCATCGCCTGCCCGTCCTGCGCGCGGCAGGGCTTCAACGTCATCGCCACCGTCGAGGCGCTGGAGCAGCGGCTGGCGCACATCTCCACGCCGATGAGCCTGTCGATCATCGGCTGCGTGGTGAACGGCCCGGGAGAGGCGCTGATGACCGACGTCGGCTTCACCGGCGGCGGCAAGGGCGCGGGCATGGTCTATCTGGCCGGCAAGCCGGACCACAAGATGGACAACGACCGGATGGTCGACCACATCGTCGAGCTCGTCGAGGCCAAGGCCGCCGAGCTCGCCGCCGCCAGCTCTCCCAAGCCGCTCGCCGCGGCCGAGTAGGCGCCTACTTCTTTGTCGTCGCCGTCGAGGTCGTCGACTTCTTGGACTTCATGGTGGTCGAGGTCGCGGCCATCGGCATGCGCTCGGCGTTCGGCGCGTCGCACTTGGCGAACTTCTTGGTGGTCTTGTCGCGGCACGGGCCAGCGGTCGCCGCCGCCGGGCACTTGGTGAACTTGCCGGCCGCATCGCGGCAGGTCTTGGCCGAGGCCTCGGTGGCGGCGAAGGTCAGCACGAGGGCGGCCGCGGCGATCAGGCGGATCATGGATTTCCTCCCAGGATTGGCCCGGCTGCAACCGGCGTCCTGCGCGCATTGTTCCGCTTGGAAACTGAAGGCCCACCGCTGGAGTCCGCCCCCGCCGACCCGCCATTCCTTTCCTTCTAAGATGACGCTGGCGTCACCCTTGTGCGCCTTCGCCGATTGCGGTTAGGTGAGCGCCCCAAAACCGGGAGGGACCGATGTCCGCGGACGGCAACTGGAAGATCACGATCAACACCCCGATGGGCGCGCAGACTGTGAATGCGTCCATCACGACCAGCGGTGACACCTTCACCGGCAAGACCGAGGGCCAGATGGGCTCGCAGGAAGTGAGCGGCAAGGTGGACGGCAATACCCTCACCTGGAGCGCCAACATCACCAGCCCGATGCCGATGACCCTCGAGTTCACCGCGACGGTCGACGGCGACAAGATGACCGGCAACGTCAAGCTCGGCATGTTCGGCAATGCGCCGCTGACCGGCGAGCGCGTCTAAGCCTTTCGCGCAACCGCGCAGCAGAAGGCCCGCTCCGGCGACGGAGCGGGCCTTTTTGTTATTCGTCGTCCGAGACGGACGGCGCCGGCTACTTGCCCGGGGTCGCCGCGTCGGAAGCGCTGTCGGCCGCCTTGCTCGCGGCGCTGCCGACATTGTCGGCCGCGTGGCTGACGCTCGAGGCCGCGCCGGTCACCGCGTCAGTTCGCAGGTTGTCGTTGCGGTTCTGGGTGATCAGGAAGAAGGCGACGATCGCCACCAGCGCCAGCACGGCGATGCCGATGATGACCCCGCCGACGCCGGAGCCACCGCGATCCACATAGGTCGTGCCGCTGTCGCGCTCGACCACGCGGTCGGTCGAGCCGTCCGGATGTTCGGTAATTCGTTCGGTAGCCATAGGTTAGTCTCCAGGTGTCACCTGCGCCGTAACACCCGGACAAAGAACGGCGTTCCCACAGCCGAGCTTCCGAGCCCAGCCTTCACTCGGCTTCACCTCCTGCGCGGCGGGACGACGTCGGCGAAGATCTCGAAGCTCTTCCACTTGGGCTCCACCGGCTGGGTCCCCGCCTGCGGCAGGTACGGCGAGGCCGTCTGGCCTTCGAGGTTCGGGATATAGCGCGGGCAGTTCGGGAAGATGTCCCTCGGCGTCACCTTCACCAGGAGCTGGGCGCCGGGAATGTCGGCGATCAGGGGATCGTCGGCGACCACCTCGGCCCGCCCGTTCACCCGCAGCCGGCGCGGCGCCTCGCTCATGGTCATGAACAGCAGCCCCACCTGCGGATTGGCGGCGATGTTGCCCAGGCTCTTGAACATGCCGTTGCCGTCGTAGTCGGGAAACACCAGCAGGTCCGGCGCCAGCACCCGCACGAACCCCGCCGGGCCGCCCTTGAACGAGCAGTCCGGCCGCCCCTCGGCGTCGGCCGTCGCCAGGAAGAAGAAGCCGAGCGAGGCGACGAAGGCCGCATCGTCGTCGTTGAACCGCTCGCGCCGCAGCTTCTCCTCGAGCCGGTCGGCGAGCGCGCGGCTGCCGAAGGCGTCCTGCAGCGCCCGGTTGCCCTCGTGGAACATCGGCGGCCTCCTCCCTATCTGCCTCGAAGCTGACCACCTTCCCCGCCGCGCGCAAAGGGCCTGTTTGAAGCCTATGCCCAGTGACGGTAGAGAAGCGGTCCCTTCTCTCCGAGGTTCGATTTGCGACTTCCCCAGGCCAGGCTCGACCAGGTTCTCGACCGCTTCCGCGAGGTCGAGGCGCGCATGGGCGCGGCCTCCGACGGCGCCGAGATCGTCCGCCTGTCCAAGGAGCACGCCGAGCTGAAGCCGGTGGCCGAGGCCGTGCAGACCCTGGAGCGCGCCCGCGCCGAGCTGCCCGAACTCGAGGAGATGGTCTCCTCCGGCGACAAGGAGATGGCCGAACTCGCCGAAGGCGAGCTGATCGTCCTGAAGGACCGGCTCCCCGAGCTCGAGCGCCAGGTCGCCCTGCTGCTCGCCCCCAAGGACAAGGACGAGAACGCCTCGGCCATCCTCGAGGTGCGCGCCGGCACCGGCGGCGACGAGGCGGCCCTGTTCGCCGGCGATCTCTTCCGCATGTACCAGCGCTACGCCCAGAACCACGGCTGGCGCGTGGAGGTGGAAAGCGCCTCCGAGGGCGAGATGGGCGGCTACAAGGAGATCATCGCCTCGATCACCGGAGACGGCGTGTTCGGCCGGCTGAAGTTCGAGAGCGGGGTCCACCGGGTCCAGCGCGTGCCCGCCACCGAGGCGCAGGGACGCATCCACACCTCGGCCGCCACGGTCGCCGTGCTGCCCGAGCCGGAGGACATCGACATCGAGATCCGCGACCAGGACATCCGGATCGACACCTACCGCTCCTCCGGCGCCGGCGGCCAGCACGTCAACAAGACCGACTCCGCGGTGCGCATCACCCACCTGCCCACCGGCATCGTGGTGACCTCCTCGGAGAAGTCGCAGCACCAGAACCGGGCCCGCGCCATGAAGGCCCTGCAGGTCAAGCTCTACGACCAGCAGCGCGAGGCCGCCCACACCGCCCGGGCCGAGAGCCGCAAGGCCCAGGTGGGCTCGGGCGACCGCTCCGAGCGCATCCGCACCTACAACTTCCCGCAGGGGCGGGTCACAGACCACCGCATCAACCTGACGCTCTACAACCTGCCCAAGATCATCGAGGGCGAGGCGCTGGACGACGTCATCGAGCCCCTGATCGCCGAGGACCAGGCCGCGCGCCTGGCCGCGCTCGAGGAAGAGCTCGCGTGAGCGGCCTCGTCGCCGGCCTCTTTCGCCACCCGGTGAAGGGCTTCACGCCCGAGCCGCTGCAGGCGGTCGACCTGGCGCCCGGCCAGGGCTTCCCGGGCGACCGCATCTACGCCGTCGAGAACGGCCCCTCGGGCTTCGACCCCGACGCGCCGGCCTTCGTGCCGAAGCAGAAGTTCACCGTCCTCGCCGCCCTGCCCAAGGTCGGCCTCGTCCGCACCCGCTACCATGACGCCTCGGGCGAGATGGAGGCCAGCGCCCCCGGCGCGGCGCCCTTCTTCGGCAAGCTCGCCGAGGAGGCCGGCCGCGCCGCCTTCGCCGCCTGGCTGACTGCCTTCCTGGGCGAGGAGGCCACCGGTCCGCTGAAGGTGGTGGCCGCGCCCGATCCCTGGCGCTTCACCGACCATCCGCTCGGCCAGGTCTCGATCATCAACCTCGCCAGCGTCGCCGACCTGTCGCGCCGCATGGGCGTCGAGCTCGATCCCCTGCGCTTCCGCGCCAACCTCTATGTCGAGGGCTGGCCCGCCTGGGCGGAGAACGACTGGACCGGCCGGCGGCTGATGCTCGGCTGGGGCGAGGCCGAAGTCTTCAAGCCCATCGTCCGCTGCGCCGCCACCGAGGTGAACCCGGCCACCGCCGAGCGCGACGCCCAGATCCCCAAGGCCTTGTTCGACGCCTTCGGCCACATGAACTGCGGGATCTACGTGCGCATGACCAAGGCGGGCCGCCTCGGCCTCGGCGACGCCGTCACCATCCCGCAGGCGGAAGGCGCCGCGCAGGAGGCGTTGGCGTGACCTCCCTCCTCCAGGCCTGGCAGGGCGCCAAGCAGCGCCTCGAGAAGGCCGGCCTCGCCGGGCCGGTGATCGACGCGCGCCTGCTCGTCGAGGCTGCCGCCGACTGCACCCGCCTCGATATCGTCACCGATCCCTACCGCCAGCTCACGGCCGAGCAGGAAGCCACGCTCGCCGACTACCTGGCCCGCCGCGAGCACCGCGAGCCCGTCAGCCACATCCTCGGCCGCAAGGGCTTCTGGAAGATCATGCTGCAGGTGAACCACAACGTGCTCACCCCGCGGCCGGACACCGAGACCGTGGTCGAGCTGGTGCTCCGCGACTTCCCCGAGCGCGCGCCCTGGTCGGTGCTCGACCTCGGCGTTGGTTCCGGCGCCATCCTGCTGGCGATCCTCGCCGAGCGGCCCGCCGCCAAGGGGCTGGGCGTCGACATCTCGGAGGAGGCCCTGGCGGTCGCCCGCGACAACGCCGCCCACCTCGGCCTCGCCGGCCGCACCGCCCTCCTGCGCGGCGACTGGACCGAGGGCCTGGCGTCCGAGAACTTCGATCTCGTGGTGGCCAATCCGCCCTACATCGCCAGCGAGGTGATCGAGACCCTGGAGCCGGAAGTGCGCCAGTGGGAGCCCCGGCTCGCCCTCGACGGCGGACCGGACGGCCTAGCCGCCTACCGCGACCTCGCCCCTGAGATCCTGCGCGTGCTGAAGCCCGGCGGCCGCTTCGCGGTGGAGATCGGTTACGACCAGAAGGAGGCCGTCGAAGAGCTCTTCCGGGCGGCCGGCGCGCTGGACGTGAAGACCTTCCGCGACCTCGGCGATCGGGACCGGGTTGTCGCGGGTGCGAAAAAGCCCTTGGAAACGAAGGCCTGACTCGCTACTTAAGTCCTGTCTCCACCCAATCGCCGGCTTCAGGTTGACGCGTCCGCCCCGGACGTCGAAGGCCACCCCGGCAGGCGCGACGCCCCGAACAGGGCCTTTCGCCGAACAGCTTCCGGGCGGAAGACGGGGAACACTTCGCGACTTCAACAAGCCACGGGCCGCCGCCCGATCCCGCAAAGGCCAGGCCGACCTCCTGTGAGGTCGCTCGGGGAAGAGCCAGACGAACGGTCACAAGATAAATGAGAGATTTCAAGGGTATGAAGCGCCAGCGTGGGCGCAATCGCGGCGGTGGCGGCAAGCCTCAGCAGAACGCGAACCGGGCGTTCGATTCCAACGGTCCCGAGGGGATCAAGGTCCGCGGCAACGCCCAGCACGTCTTCGAAAAGTATCAGCAGCTCGCCCGTGACGCCGCCTCCGCCGGCGACCGCGTGCTCGCCGAGAACTACCTGCAGCACGCCGAGCACTATTTCCGCCTGCTGCGCGCCATCCAGCCCCAGCGCCCGGCCAGCGAGATTCTCGGCCGCGACCAGTTCGCCTCCGGCTTCGACATCGATTTCGAGGACGAGAGCGGCGCCCAGGCCCAGCCCGAGGTTCCCGACGAGGCCGAGGCCGGCGAAGAGGGCCAGGAGGCCCGCGACCGCGGCGGCTGGCAGGACCGTCCCCGCGAGGAGCGCCGCGACCGCGACGACCGTCCGCGTGAAGGCCGCGACCGCGATCGGGGCCGCGACCGCTGGCGCGAACGCGACGAGCGCCGGGATCGCGATCGCGATGACCGCCCGCGCGGCGACCGCGACGAACGCCGTGACCGTGACGACCGCCCCCGCGACGACCGTTCCCGTGACGATCGCCAGCGCGATGACCGGCCCCGGGATGAGCGTCCCCGCGATGATCGACCCCGCGACGATCGCCCGCGTGACGATCGCCCGCGTGACGAGCGTCCCCGCGATCGTGACCGGGACCGCGACGAACGTCGCGACCGCTACGAGCGCCAGGACCGCGACCCGCTGGCGGTGGTCGAGCCGCAGGCCCAGCCGCTGGTCGAGGATCGTCCCGCCGCCGTGCTGCGCGACGCCGAGGGCGGCGAGAGCCACGCCCCCGCCTTCCTGCAGCAGTCCGCCAGCCGCCCCGAAGCGGGCGCCGAGGACGAGGCTCCGGCCCGCCGCCCCCGCCGCCGCCGCGCCCCGCGCACCTTCGAAGGCGACGGCGCGCCGAGCAGCGAGTCCGAGGAAGCCTAAGAGAACCTTCTCCCCTTGCGGGAGAAGGTGTCGGCCGCAGGCTGACGGATGAGGGGTCGCGCCGCGGCCCCTTTTTCGTTGTTCAGCGCTCGTCCTTGTTCAGAACGTCTTGCTGACGCCGACGAACACTCCGCGGCGCGGACCCCACTGGGGCGCCCCGACGCCGACGCCCGAGCCGTCGCGGATCTGGTACTTCTCGTCGAAGGCGTTGATCAGGTCACAGCGCACCGTCAGCGGCCCGCCCTTCAGCTCGATGTCGTGGCTCACCGCCAGATTCACCTGGGTGTAAGCCGGCAGGTGGCCGGAGTTCGGCGCCGCGCCGGCCGGCGTCGCCCGCAGGCCCGAGCCGTAGATCACATCCCCCGACAGCCGCGTCTCGCCCAGGCGATAGGCCGCTCCGGCCGAGGCGGTGATCGTCTGGTCGTGGTCGAGGTGGATCCAGTGGCCCTGGATATAGGCGAGTTCGTCCGGATCGAAGTTGAACTGGCTGGAGACGATGCCGCGGCCCTCGGCCTGGGAGAGCGCCAGGTTGCCATAGGCCGACAGCGGCCCGCGCGTGTAGTTGGCGCTCAGCTCGACGCCCTTGGCGTAGCCTTCCCTGTAGTTGAACGGGGTCAGGATGATCGGCGCCCCGAACTGGCCCTCGTCCAGCAGGTTGCGGCTCTTCTTGTAGTAGGCGTCGGCGCCGAGGGTGAGGCCGCCGAGCTTCTGCTCCACGCCGAGGTCGAAATAGTGCGAGCGCTCGGCGCGCGGCGCATCGTTCAGGGTCCCCGGCGGCTCGGCGGTGGTGCCGGCGAACCGGGCGATGGTCTGGCTCGCCACCAGCTCGAAGGCCGGCGGCGTGAAGTAGCGCGCATAGCCCAGGTGCACGCTGGTCCCTTCGGCGGGGGTCCAGACGAGGTTCACCCGCGGCGAAAGCTGGCTCTCGGTGCGGAACGCCTCGACCTCGTCGAAGCGCAGCCCGTAGTTCAGCGTCAGGGCGTCGGCGATCTTCCACTCGTCCTGCAGGAAGACCGAATAGGTTGTGGCCGTGCGGCGCCCGTTGTCGACGATGGTCAGCGGCTGGTCGGAGGTCTGCACGCCGGCGGCGTCCACCGGCAGCACCTGCGCATTCGTCTTGCTGGTCGTGCGGTCGTGCTGGAGCACGAGGCCGCCACGCACCGTGTGCGCATCGTTCAGATTGTAGACGCCCTCGAGCTGCAGCCCGAGCGCCAGGTCGGTCTTGCGGGCCGCCTGTGCGATGCCGTTGTAGAGCAGCTCGCCCTGCCAGTCGGGCGAGTAGCGCAGCGCCGAATAGCGGGTGAAGACCGAGGCCTGGCCGGTGAACCTCTCGGTCGAGCGCTGGTAGGTCCCGATGGCGTAGGTCGTCCCCTCCCGCTGGCGCTCGTTTAGCCGGGCGCTCGGGAACGCGGTCTGGCCGCGCACCGTCAGGCCGAGGTCCGGCTGCAGGCCGGGGGTGTTGGGGATCTCGAACGACTGCTGGGAGGTGCCGACGATGGCCGAGACCCGGCTCTCGTCGTTCAGGATGTGGTCGAAGTAGCCGAAGCCCTGCAGCTGGTCGGAGTGGTCGTGGACCGGCCGGGCGCTGCCGTCGGGGCTCTCGATGCCGACGTCGGTGCCGGTGTAGCTCAGCGAGCCGAAGGCGCTCGAGCGGCCGAACGAGCCGCCATACTCGGCGCTCGGCGTGATCACGCCCGCGCCGCCGCCGTAGAGCGAGGCCTCGCCCTCGGTCTTGAAGCCGCTCTTGGTGGTGATGTTGATGATGCCGGCGGTGCGCAGGCCGTACTGCGCCGGCAGTGCGCCGGTGACGAGCTGGATCGACTGGGCCAGGCGCGGCGACAGCGTCTGGCCGAACACCTGCAGGCCCTCGGGCAGGATGACGTTGTTCAGCCGGTACTGGATGTTGCCGTGGTCGCCGCGCACGTGCAGCTGGCCAAAGCTGTCCTGCGCCACGCCCGGCGCCTGCAGGACCACCTGGTTGAGCTGGGTGTTGGCGCCGCCCGGCAGGTTGGTGATGAACGCCTTGGGCAGGACGTAGCTCGTGGCCCCCAGCGACGGCTCGATGGCCGAGCGCGCCGCGTCGAGCCGCTGGGCCGTGACCACCACCTCCGAGACCTGGCCCGTGTCGCTGACGGCCTGCGCGTGGGCGGCCGATGCGGCGAGCGAGACCGTGCTCGCGGCCGCCAGGAGGAGGAGCTTCGGCGACATGAATGACCTCGGGATACGCAGGCGGAAACGCAGGAAGTGTCCGGGGAGGAACTTGCGGTTGTGGTGTTATGAAATAACATAACGCGTCGTCAAGCCTGTTGCCGCTTGGCGTATCGCGGGTTAGCTGGAAAGCCATGCACACGGCCACGTGCCAGCACGACGACCACGTCCATCCGGGGCTGAAGGGCCACGCCCTGCGCCATGCCCTGGTCGAGGCCGAGCGCCGTTGCGGCGAGATCCAGGAGCGCCTGACCTCGCCCCGCCGGCGTGTGCTGGAGCTGCTGCTGGAGGCCGACGCCCCGTTGAAGGCCTACGACCTGATCGCCGCCTTCGGGGCCAGCGGCGAGCCCGCCAAGCCGCCCACCGTCTATCGCGCCCTGGAGTTCCTCGAGCGCCTCGGCTTCGCGCACCGTATCGAGAGCCTCAACGCCTACGTCCCCTGCCGGCGCGAGGGCGAGGGCCACCAGGCCGCCTTCCTGATCTGCGACTGCTGCGGGGCGGCCGAGGAGTTCGAGCCGGACTTCTCCGCCCAGCGCGCCGCGGCCGAGGCGGCCGGCTACGAGGTCACCACCATCACCCTGGAAGCGCGCGGCCTCTGCCCGGCGTGCCGGCGCGCGTGAGCGCGGCTGAACCGGCCCTCGCCGGCGCGCGTTGACCCGACCCATGCGCAGACAGATCTTCCTCGATTGCGACGGGGTCTTGGCCGATTTCGACAAGGGCGCCGAAGCCATCCTCGGCCTGCCGCCCGCCCAGTTCGAGAAGCGCTACGGTTCGGGCGAATTCTGGAAGCGGCTGGCGCGCACCGCCGACTTCTTCGGCTCCCTGCCGCTGATGCCCGACGCCATGGAGCTCTACGAGGCGGTCCGCCACCGGAACCCCGTGATCCTCACCGGCATGCCGCGCGGAAACTGGGCCGAGCCGCAGAAGCGCCGCTGGGCCGCCCGCCACTTCCCGGACGTGCCGGTGATCACCACCATGGCGGCCCTGAAGCACGAGCACCGGCATCCTGGCGACGTGCTGGTCGACGACCGCGACAAGCACCGCCACCTCTGGGAAAACGAGGGCGGGATCTTCATCCACCACAAGGACGCGAAGCGCTCGATCGAGCAGCTCCACGCCCTCGGGTATCTCTAGCCGCTACCAGAAAAGGCCGCGGACCACCTGCACGACACGGCCGGTGAAGTCGTCCACCAGCAGGGCGTCGTCGCCCACCCGCACCCAGTCGTAGCCGTAGGGCGGGGCCGGCAGATCGTAGGCCCACCAGTCCCACAGCACATACTCCGGCCCGTACCAGGTCGGCGGCAGGATGTCGCCGAAGCTCCAGACGTGCACGTAGAAGTGCGGCGGACGGCGATAGGCCGGCGCGCGGAAGCGGCGATGGCTCTCGTAGGCGTGAGGCCAGACGCCGGGGCGCCATTGCGGGCGATCGCGGTGGTCGCGGTCACGGGCGTGCTCGCGATCCCAGCGGCCGCCGTCGCGCGGGTCTCCACGCCGGTCGCCCTGGCGGTCCCTCTGCCAGTCGCCCTGCCTGTTCTGGTCGCGGTCGCGATCGCGGTCCCACACCCCGCCGGGCGCGCCGTCGTGGGTGCGGCGGTCGGACTCGCGGACATGCTCGTTGGGCCGCCGCGGCTCGGGCCGGCGCTGATCCTCGACGCCCGGCGTGCGGCCGCCGTTGTAGCGGCGCCAGTCGCGCAGCTCCTGCCGATCCTCCTGGTCCGCCCGGTCCGGCCCGGAAAGGCCCTGGCTGGTGTCGTCGCCCTCGGTGTCCCTCCAGCGGCCGGGATGGCGCGCCGCGCCGCCGTCGTTCTGCGGCCGGCGCGGCCCTTCTGTGCGGACGCCGGGACCGAAGCTGCGCGGCTCGCGCGCCTGGGGCGCGGCCTGGGGCTGCGGCGGCGCGGGCGGCTGGGCCGGCGCCTGGACCTGAGGCTGCGGCCGGAAGCCCTGGGGCTGCTGCTGCTGCTGCTGCTGCTGCGGCCGCACGTGCTCCTGGCCGTGCGGACGGAAGGGCCGGTCGCCGCGGTCCTCGCGGCCGGTCTGCTCCTGAGCCAGGGCCGCGGTGGCGCTGCCCGCCAGCAGCAGGGCGGCCAGGGATGCGATCTTGGCGGCCGCGATCTTGGTCTTCATCTCTCTTCGAACCTCGTGAGGCCGGTTCTCGGGCTCACAAAAACGTCCTCTCGGCCACCAGACCTGCGCCAGTTCGGCTGAACCGGGCTTGAACGAGCCTGCGACTGCACCAACTGTGCCGTCCAGCCTGACCGGAGCCGCCCGTGACCGCCACGCCCAACGACATCCTGCACTTCTGGCGCGAAGCGGGCCCCAAGCAGTGGTTCAAGAAGTCGGCGAAATTCGACGCCGCGATCCGCCTGAAGTTCGAGCCCGTCCACCACGCCGCCGCCCGCGGCGAGTACGACGCCTGGGCCGGCGCCGCCGAGGGCGCGCTCGCCCTGCTCATCCTCCTCGACCAGTTCCCCCGCAACCTCTACCGCGGCTCGGCCCATTCCTACGCCACCGACCCCAAGGCCCGTGCGATCGCCCGCGCCGCCGTCGGGCAGGGCTTCCACAAGGAGGTCGAGGCCGAGCTCGTCCCCTTCTTCTTCCTGCCGTTCGAGCATTCGGAGGATCCGAAGGACCAGGCCGAGTCGGTGCGCCTGTGCGCCGCCCATGCCGACGCCGACACGCTGAAGTGGGCCGAGATCCACCGCGACATCATCGACCGCTTCGGCCGCTTCCCGCACCGCAACGCCGCCCTCGGCCGCGTCACGACGCCCGACGAGCAGGCCTTCCTCGACGACGGCGGCTTCGCGGGCTGAAGCTGGGGACGATTGGCCGGAGGCTGTGGAGCGCGACCCTGCGCCCTCTGTTCGCGAATCACTTGCTGGGCGACCCTCATCGCCAATGAACGCCCACGTCGCCATCGCCGAGCGCCCCGAGGCCGCCCAGGATCATCCCGAGCGGCAGTACCTCGACCTCCTGGCCGACATCCTGGCCAACGGCGTCCAGCGCGGCGACCGCACGGGCACCGGCACGCTCGGCGTCTTCGGCCGCCAGATGCGGTTCGACCTTGCCAAGGGCTTCCCGCTCCTCACCACCAAGAAGCTGCACCGCAAGTCGATAATCCTGGAGCTGCTGTGGTTCCTGCGCGGCGACACCAATGTCCGCTGGCTGCAGGAGCGCGGCGTCAGCATCTGGGACGAATGGGCGGATGAGCAGGGCGAGCTCGGCCCGGTCTACGGCAAGCAGTGGCGCTCCTGGACCGCGCCCGACGGCCGCGTCATCGACCAGATCGCCGGCGTCGTCGAAAGCCTCAAGACCAACCCGAATTCGCGCCGCCACATCGTCTCGGCCTGGAACCCGGCCGACGTCGACGACATGGCCCTGCCGCCCTGCCACTGCCTGTTCCAGTTCTTCGTCGCCCCAAGCGAAACAGGAGGCGGCAAGCTCTCCTGCCAGCTCTACCAGCGCTCGGCCGACGTCTTCCTCGGTGTGCCGTTCAACATCGCCAGCTACGCCCTGCTCACCCTGATGATGGCCAAGGTGACGGGCTACGAGCCGGGCGAGTTCGTCCACACCCTCGGCGACGCGCACCTCTACCTGAATCACCTCGACCAGGCGCGCGAGCAGCTCGGCCGCGAGCCCCTGCCCCTGCCGACTTTGCGGGTCGCCGACAAGCGCGACCTCTTCGCCTTCGAGTACGAGGACTTCCAGCTCGAGGGCTACAAGGCCCACCCGAGCATCTCGGCCCCCATCGCGGTTTGATGGCCTCCGAGCACAATTCCCGCTACGGTTGATCCCGCCGCGCCACGCGGCCATGGGGGGAATTGAATGAAACGCTTCGCTATCGCGGCCATTGCCGCCGCCGTGCTCGCCCCTGCCGTGGCGTGGGCCGGCCCCTATTCGGACGATTTCGGGAAGTGCCTGGTCGCCTCCGCGTCGCCGAAGGATCAGACCACCCTCGTGCAATGGCTCTTCGCGGCTGCCTCAGCCAATCCTGACTTGAAGGCGCTGTCCACGGTCACCGAAGCCCAGCGTGACGCCTACAACAAATCCGTCGTCGAGCTCTTCGAGCGCCTCATTCTGAAGGACTGCCGCACGCAAACCATCGCCGCGATGAAGTACGAAGGCCCCGCCGCCTTCGACTACGGATTCCAGCTTCTCGGTCAGGTCGCAGGGCGCAACATGCTCTCCGAGCCGCACGCGCTCGCCCAGATGAACAAGCTCGGCGCCATGTTCGACAAGTCGCAGTTGGAAGCGATCTTGCGCGAAGCTGGGGTGCCGACCGGCAAGTGACCGACGCCTAGCCGAGGTCGCGGTTCAGCACCTTGGCCAGCCGCAGCGAGGCCTTGACCAGCCGCTCGCGCACGATCGGGGCCGCGCCCTTCAGATAGCTTTCCGGCAGCGCCTGCTTGCCAGCCACCTTGCCGCAGGCCGGCGGCGCGGGAAGCTGGCCGTAGGCATAGGTCCTGGCCAGGTCGAAGCTCTCGCTCACCCAGTCCTCGACCTCGCCGCCGGACCAGGCCTTGGCCTTCGCCCTCATCAGCGGCCGGAGCTGGTCGTCGGCCTTGGCCGGATCGGCGCCCAGCGCCGAGCGCACCACGTCGTCGTCCCAGACGAGGTGCAGGTTCTTGCTGAGGGCCTGACCTTCCACCTTGCCTTCGACGGCGACGAACCACCCGCCGTCGTCGACATGGTCGGCGGTGTGCAGCGGCTGGTGCAGGTCGGCGATGAAGTGCACCAGCTCCTCGAGCGCCAGCAGCCGCTCGGTCGCGGGCCGCGCCTTGTCCTTCAGCACCGTCTCGGCGCGGGGGACCTCGGCGGTGACGCACTTGCCGTCGGCGCAGGTCAGCTTCGGGTCCGGCTTCTCGCACAGCGCCCGGTGCTCGTAGTGGAACGGGGCCAGGTAATCGAACCGCTCCTTCAGCGGCCGCACGCAGTCGGCCCAGACGCCGACGTCCTCGGGCGTCGCCGCCGGACAGGAGGGCGTCGCCTGCCCGGGCGCGGCCTTCATCAGGGCGTCGTAGGCGGCCTTCGCCTTGGGCGTCAGCTGCTCGTAGGCGAGGCGGGCGACGATCTGGTGCCCCTCGTTGGTCCAGGCGAGCGCGGGCGCCGGCAGGAGCAGAAGGGCGAGGGCGGCGGTGAGGGCGATGCGGCGCATGCCCTTTCTATAGCGGCCGCCCGGTGACGCTGCCACGCCGTCCGGCTAGAACCGGCCCATGGCTCACGTGATCCTCACCGCCGGCCCGATCGCCCGCGACCGCAACGGCGTCATCGGCAAGGACGGCGCCCTGCCCTGGCGGCTGAAGTCCGACATGGCGCTCTTCAAGGCGCTCACGATGGGCAAGCCGGTGATCATGGGCCGCAAGACCTGGGAGAGCCTGCCGAAGAAGCCCCTGCCCGGCCGCACCAACATCGTCCTGACCCGCGACCAGAGCTACGAAGCGGCGGGCGCGGTGGTCGTCGAGGACTTCTCCGAGGCCGTACAGATCGCCCGCGAGCAGGCCGCCGAGGACGGCGCCGAGGAGGTCTGCGTGATCGGCGGCGCCTCTCTCTTCGAACTGGCGCTCGCCAAGGCCCAGCGCCTCTACCTCACCGAGGTCGACGCCGACGCCGAGGGCGACGTCACCCTTTCGCCGATCGACGAGAGCCGCTGGCGCGAGGTGCGCCGCGAGCACCACCCGGCCTCCGAGACCGATCAGTACGCCTTCACCTTCCGGGTGCTGGAACGGCGCTGAAGCCTCTTCCCATTCCGCCACGTCGCACGGCTATAGTCGCGCCCAACCGATCAACGATAACGAACCGGGAGAGAGACCGCCGCCATGGATATCCAGCTCGTCACCGAAGGCCTCGAATTCCCCGAGGGCCCGATCGCCATGGCCGATGGCTCGGTGATCCTCACCGAGATCAAGGGCCAGCGCCTGACCCGCGTCTATCCGGACGGGCGCAAGGAGAAGGTCTGCGACGTCCCCGGCGGCCCGAACGGGGCGGCCATCGGCCCGGACGGCGCGATCTGGATTACCAACAACGGCGGCTCCTTCGAATGGCTGGACAACCAGGGCCTGGTGATCCCCGGCCCGACGCCGCCCTCGCACACCGGCGGCTCGCTGCAGCGCTATGACTTCAAGACCGGCAAGCTCGAGACCGTCTACGATTCCTGCGAGGGCAAGCGCCTGATCGGGCCCAACGACCTCGTCTTCGACAAGCAGGGCGGCGTCTGGTTCACCGACCACGGCTGCTCCACGCCGGAGGGCAAGAAGTACGGCGGCCTCTACTACGCCAAGACCGACGGCAGCATGATCAGCCGCCAGCGCGACCACCTGATCTCGCCCAACGGCGTCGGTCTCTCGCCGGACGAGAAGGTGGTCTATGTGGCCGACACCAACCTCGGCCGGCTCTGGGGCTTCGACATCGCCCAGCCGGGCGTTCTGACGCCGCCGCCGGGCTTCGCCCCGGGCCGGGTGATCTGCAACCTGCCGGACTACCAGCTCCTCGACAGCCTCGCCGTCGAGGCCTCGGGCAAGGTCTGCGTCGCCACCATCATCAACGGCGGCATCACCGCCTTCGACCCGAACGGGACGACCGAGCACTTCCCGTTCCCGGACCTGATCTGCACCAACATCTGCTTCGGCGGCGACTACATGATGGACGCCTGGATTACCGCCTCCTCCACCGGCAAGCTCTACAAGTGCCGCTGGCCGCGTCCGGGCCTGAAGCTCAACTTCAACGCCTAGACGTCGCCCAGGGCCGCCCGCCGCCGTTCCAGGCTCTCGGGCGGCCATTCTCGCCGCATGTCGTAATAGACCTCGAAGACCCGCGCCCCCTCCGCCAGCCGCACCCACGGCAGCTTGGAGCGGGTGAAGATGTGAACGTCCGGCTCCAGCGCGCCGCGGTCGTCGAGCGTCGTCGCCCGCACGAAGCGGATCGCCGGCCGCCGGCCGTAGTCCGACCACAGGGCCGTGCCGCAGGCCTCGCAGCGGTGGATGTCGTGCGGCCACCCGGAGTCCGTCGGCATCGGATAGGCGCTCGTCCTGCCCTGTTCGATCACGATGCGGTCGGTCTCGATCAGGGCGTTGGCGGCGAACGCCGAGCCGGCCTGCCGCTGGCAGTCCTGGCAGTGGCAGCAATGGACGAACATCGGGCCCGACGTCAGCCGGTACCGAACCGCGCCGCAGGCGCACCCTCCGGTGAATTCGCTCATGGGGTTCAACCTAGGCCCGTCCTGCTGCCAGCATGATGTCCGCAAGGGTCCGCTTTCACAAACTTGACGCCCACGTCATTTTCTTGACTCCCCGCCTCAGGCAGATCATCGTTCGGGTTTCACGGAAGGCTGGCTCCCCCTTACGCCCGGCCTCGGAGGAGGAAGACCATGGACGACGGCTCCATCGACATCCAACGCGCCGCGCGCGAGGCGGCCTATTCCATGCCGATCGAGGAGATCGACCCCTCCAATCCGGAGCTCTTCCGGACGGACACCTGGCACCCCTACTTCGAGCGCCTGCGCAAGGAGAACCCGGTGCACTGGGCGACCTCGCCCGAGGAGCAGGTCGGCGGCTATTGGTCGATCACCAAGTACAACGACATCATGGCGGTGGACACCAACCACCAGGTCTTCTCGTCGATCCCGACCATCGTCCTGCCGGATCCGGACGAAGACTTCACCCTGCCCATGTTCATCGCCATGGACCCGCCCAAGCACGATGAGCAGCGCAAGACGGTCAGCCCGATCGTCGCCCCGCCGAACCTCGCGCGCCTTGAGCCGGTCATCCGCGAGCGCGCCGCCAAGATCCTCGACGACCTGCCCATCGGCGAGGAGATCGACTGGGTCGACAAGGTGTCCATCGAGCTCACCACCATGACGCTCGCCACCCTCTTCGACTTCCCCTGGGAAGACCGCCGCAAGCTGACCTTCTGGTCGGACGTGGCCACCGCGGCGCCGGAGAGCGGCATCCTCGGCACCACCGACCCGGAGGAGTTCGAGCAGAAGCGCCGCATGGCGCTGTTTGAGTGCGTCGACTACTTCCAGCGCCTCTGGGACGAGCGCTCCAAGGCCGCCCCGGGTCCGGACCTGATCTCGATGCTGGCCCATGGCGAGTCCACCAAGAACATGGACCGCATGGAGTACCTCGGGAACCTCATCCTGCTGATCGTCGGCGGCAACGACACGACCCGGAACACCATCTCCGGCTCGATCTACGCCCTCAACCAGAACCCCGAGCAGGACCGCATCCTGCGCGCCAACCCGTCGATGATCCCGAATATGGTCTCCGAGACCATCCGCTGGCAGACGCCCCTGGCCTACATGCGTCGCCGCGCCCTGCAGGACATCGAGATCGGCGGCAAGAAGATCAAGGAAGGCGACAAGGTCGCCATGTGGTACATCTCGGGCAACCGCGATGAGGAAGTGATCGAGCGTCCGAACGACTACTGGATCGAGCGCCCGAACCCCCGCCGCCACATCTCCTTCGGCTTCGGCATCCACCGCTGCGTGGGCAACCGCCTGGCCGAGCTGCAGCTCAAGATCATCTGGGAAGAGATCCTCAAGCGCTTCCCGCGCATCGAGGTCGTCGGCCAGCCGAAGCGGATCTACTCCTCGTTCGTGCACGGCTACGAGCACCTGCCGGTCGTCATCCCGACCCGGAACTGAGCCGCCAAGCGGACTGGTCCCCGCGCAGGCCGGGATCCATCTCGAACGTCGGCCTCCGCGCTCAGCGGAGGCCGCTTTTCGTTTCAGCCCACCACCACCCACTGGCCGTCGGCGTTCAGGCACGCCGTGCCCTCGACGCTGCGGCGATAGCCGTCGCGGAAGGTCACCGTGTCGTTGAACCGGCGGCAGGAGCGGCCGTCGCGGTCGCGGTAGGCGTCGGCCATGGGCGCGACCCGGCCGGAGGCGTTGTCGCCCTGCCAGGCGTAGGGCTGGCCCGAGCGATGGGACCACATGGCCTCCTGGGCGGCCTGGTCGTGACGGGCCATGTCGCGCTCGTCCATGGCGTGGCCGATTCGGTTGCCCACATAGGCGCCGAGCGCCACGCCGAGGCCGGTCATCATCGCCCGGTCGGTGTGGCGGCCGCCGAACTGCGAGCCGACGACGCCGCCGAGCGCGCCGCCGACAATCGTGCCGGTCATCTCCCGGTCGCTCATGTCGCCGAGCGTCTCGCAGCCGGCGAGCGCTCCGGACAGGGTCAGGGCGCAGAGCCCCGCGGCGAGGGTCTTGAGGGCGGTCATGGTCGGATGCTCCTGCCAAAGATGGCGGCACGCTGCACGCGTCGGTAAAGCTTCGCCTTGAGCTGGCGCAAAGCCGCGCCATTGACGGGCCGCGCGCCGAAGGCTCCAATCGCCGTCCCAGGTCGGGGGACCAGGGAGGATACAATCATGACGACCAGGGTCGTTCTTCTGGCCGCGCTCGCATCCGGCCTCGCCGCCCCGACCGCCCTCGCCAAGCCCGCCCACGAGACCGGCGGCCGGCCGCTGATGGCCAGCCTCAACGGCGCCAACGAGAAGCCGACGCCCGGCGACGCCAAGGCGACCGGCATGGCCCACGTCACGGTGAACCTGGGCCAGAACCAGGTCTGCTGGGACCTGATGGTGGAGAACCTCGCCCAGCCCACCATGGCCCACATCCACAAGGGCGGCACGGCCGAGGCCGGTCCCGTGGCCCTGGCGCTCACCCCGCCGGACGCCACCGGCCACAGCAAGGGCTGCGCGAGCGCCGACGCCGCCCTGGCCAAGGACCTGATCCAGAACCCCGGCGCCTACTACGTCAACGTCCACTCCGACGCCTTCAAGGCGGGCGCGATCCGCGGACAGCTCTCCAAATAGTTGCGACATGACAGCCCGCCGGCCCTCCGGGGCTGGCGGTCCTGCGGATTAGAGGCCTAGGCTTTGCCACGGCTGGCGAGGGAATTTGGGGTGAGCCCAACAAGCCTGATTTCTGTCGAGGGCGCGGCCGAGGGCCTGCTGGCGGCGATGTTCAACGCCGCCGACGTGTTTGCCGGCGTCTTCGAGCTGCTGGACGACGACTATCGCTACCTGGCGCTCAATCGGAACACCGCCGCCTTCTACGGCATGGCGCCGGCCGAAATGATCGGCCGTACGGGCCGCGAGCTGCAGGTCACGCGCGAGCAGATCGACCGGCGCATGACCACGCTAAGCCACGTCTGGGAACACCAGAAGACGGTGACGCTCGAATACGCCTTCGAGCATGCGGGCCGGACGGGCTGGTATCTCGGCACCTTCTCGCCCCTGCCCGGAAGGCTGCCGCGCGTCGGCTTCGTCCTCGTCGACATCAGCGCCCGCAAGTCCGCCGAGATCCAGGCGGCGGAGGAGCGCCAGCGCCTGAAGGTCGCCATGGAGGCCACCCATCTGGGCCTTTGGGAATATCGGATCGCCGAGGACCGCGTGATCTGGGACCGGCGCATGCGCGACCTCTACGGCGTGCCGGCCGAGGGGGCGATCGACTTCGCCCTCTACAGCTCGCGCCTGCACCCGGAGGACGCCGAGGCCGCCCACGCCGCCTACCGCGCCGCCCTCGCGGGCCACAACGGCGGCGCCTACACCACCGTGCACCGCACCCGCGAGGGACGCTCTCTGCGCAGTTCCGGCCAGGTGCTCTTCGACGACTGCGGCCGCGCGGTGCGCGTGCTCGGCACCACCCTCGACATCACCGCCGAGGTCCAGGCGCGCGAGCAGGAGCGCCTGCTGCTCGCCGAGCTGAACCACCGGGTGAAGAACAACCTCGCCACCGTGCAGTCGATCGCCGTGCAGACCGGCCGGGTGTCGCCCGACCTGCCGACTTTCCTCGACACCTTCGAGGGCCGCCTGGTGTCGCTCGCCCGCACCCACGACGTGCTGACCGCCCGCGCCTGGTCGAGCGCCGGGCTCGCCGAGATCGTCGGTCGCGAACTGCAGGGCTTCGGGGGTCGGGTGAGCCTCTCTGGCCCCGACGTCGCCCTGCCGTCCGGCGCGGCCCTGGCCATGGGTCTGGTGCTGCACGAGTTGGCGACCAATGCGGCCAAGCACGGCGCGCTCTCCGCGGACGGCGCCATCGCCGTCGACTGGCGGGTCGAGGGTCGCGAGGTCTGCCTCGCGTGGACCGAACGCGGCGGGCCTCCGGCGCGTCAGCCCACGCGCACGGGTTTCGGGACGCGTCTCATCAGCAAGCTCGCCCGCGGCGATCTGAAGGGTCGGGCGGCCTTCGACTATGCCGCCGAAGGCCTCCGCTTCACCCTGGTGTTCCCGCGGCCGGACCAGCCGGCCGCGGAGGAGCCGGTCAGAGTCCCAGCACCATCTTGGCCATGATGTTGTGCTGGATCTCGTTGGATCCGGCGTAGATCGAGGTCTTGCGGTAGTTGAAGTACATCGGCGCGACCGTGGCGGCGTAGTCGGGGCCGGCGCGCGGGGCGTTGGTCCGCCCCTCGATCTCGGCCCAGGTGTCCTGCACGAAGGGCGCGGCGTAGATCCCCGCCGCCTCGAGCGCCAGTTCGGTCATCGTCTGCTGCATCTGGCTGCCCTCCAGCTTCAGCATGGAGGACACCGCCCCCATCGCCTCGCCGTTGGCGCGCCCGGCGAAGACCCGAAGCTCGGTGGCGTTGAGCGCCTCGGTCTTGATCTCGGCCTCGGAGAGCTTCTTGCGGAAGTCCGGGTCGTCGATCATCCGGCCGCCGCGGTCGTCGCGCTCCAGCTTGGCGATCTTCTTGACCTTGTTCAGCATCTCGGTGAGGCCCGGCGCATAGGCCGAGCCGCGCTCGAACTGCAGCAGGTACTTGGCGTAGGTCCAGCCCTGGCCTTCCTCGCCGATCCGGTTGGCGACCGGCACCCGCACGTTGTCGAAGAAGACCTGGTTGATCTCCTGGTCGCCCTCGCGCGGCCCGTCGAGGGTCGGCAGGGGGACGATCTCGATCCCCGGGGTCTTCATGTCGAGCAGCAGGAAGGAGATGCCCATCTGCTTGATGGACTCCTGGCTGGTCCGCACGAGGCAGAACATCCAGTCCGCCCACTGGGCGTAGGTCGTCCAGATCTTCGAGCCCGACAGCACATAGTGGTCGCCGTCGCGCTCGGCCTTCAGCGCCAGGGAGGCGAGGTCGGAGCCCGCGCCCGGTTCCGAATAGCCCTGGCACCACCAGACGTCGGTGGAGAAGATCTTCGGCAGGTGCTGCTTCTTCTGCGCGTCGGTGCCGAACGCCATGATCACCGGCGCGCACATCTTCAGGCCCATGTTGGACGTCGAAGGTGCGCCCGCCAGGGCCATCTCCATCTCGAAGATGTACTTCTGGGTCAGGCTCCAGCCGGTGCCGCCGTACTCGACGGGCCAGTCGGGCGCGATCCAACCCCTGTCGTTCAGGCGCTTCAGCCAGCGGACCTGGCCAGCCTTGTTGAGGTGGTGGTTCTTCGACTGGGCCATGTGGGCCCGCATGTCGTCGCCGTACGCCTCGGAGATGAAGGCCCGCACCTCGTCGCGGAACTTCAGGTCCTCAGGGCTGAAATCCAGGTCCATGGCCATCGGCTTCAGCCCACGCCGTCGAGGTACTCGATCTCAGGACGACCGCCGAGCACCGCGCCGAACTTGGCGCCGGCCGCCTTGAAGTAGTCCGTGCCGCCGTGGTGGGTCAGGGCGTCCTGATCCTTATAGAGCTCGAGCACCTTGTAGGTGTTGGGCTCGGTGCGGCTCTTGGTGAGCTGGTAGGCGAGGTTGCCCGGCTCATTGGCGCGCACCTGCTTGGCGAGCTCGGTGAAGAACGCCTCGAACTCGGGGCCCTTGCCGTCCTGGATCTTGAGCGTCGCGATCACGCCGATGGTCATGCCTTACCTCCCAACGAATGTTTGAATGGGGACGGTAGAGCCCGGCGCGCGGACTCTCAAGCGTGACGCTGAGGGAAGGCCGTTAAGAGCGCTCGTTCCAGCCGTAGGCCACCCAGTGGTGGCCGCCGAGGTGGCGGGCTTCGATGACGCCGTCGTCGCGCCGGGCGGTGCGGCGGGCGCGCAGGGCCAGGCCGGCGAGCGCCAGCAGGGCGCTGGACATGATCGCGATCACCGCGACCGTGGCGGCGAACACCACCGCCAGGACCGCGCCGACGACCACAGCCGCCGCGGCGGCGAGCGTCGCCCCGATGGCGGCCAGGCTGCGCAGGGCGGATCCGTGACGGGCGGCGAATTGCTTCACCATGGCGGCTTTTCCTTGGGCCCGGAGGCGTGGGCCATAACGAGATATGTCTGCCTCAGGGTTCCACACGTCAACCTAGGACAAACGCGGATGTTACCCATGGCGCGGCTTGGTGGCCTTTATGCGGCGCCGGCGAGCGCCATCGCCCGCCTTTCGCGCATGGCCGCGTCGAAGGCGGCGTTGATGGCCGCCGCCTTGGCTTCCGCCACCTCGATGAACTCGGTGGGCAGGCCGCGGGCGCGGGCGCGGTCGGGATGGGCCTCGGCGAGCTGCGCCTTCCAGGCCGCCCGCAGCTGCTCGTCCGTGGCGTCGTGCCGCACGCCGAGCACGGTGTAGGGATCGTCGTTGTCGGCCCCGAGGTGCGTCGCCTTCAGCCGGCGGAACACCAGCGGCGAGAAGCCGAACAGCTCGCCCACCCGCTCCAGGTACGTCAGCTCCTCGTGGGTCACCGCCCCGTCGGCGCCGGCGATGTAAAACAGGCCGTCGAGCACGTCCTCCAGGAGCTGCGGGCAATGGCGGTAGCGCTTGGCCAGCCGTCGGGCATAGCTCTCGAACCCGCGGGTCGTCTGCCGGGCGAGCTGGTAGAGGCGCCGGACATTGCCCTCCGAGCCCGGGTCGGGCTGGAACACTTCGGAGAAAGCATCGTATTCGCTGGCCTGGGCCTTGCCGTCGGCCTTGGCGAGCTTGGCCCCAAGCGCCGTCACCGCCGTCGAGAAGGCAGGATCCTCCCCGGGCAGACCGGCCGGACAGTCCGGACATTCGGCCTCGTCCAGGTTCTTCACCGCGAGGCCAGCGATTTTGCGCCAGAAGCTCATGTTGACTAAGGGGCAGGCTTAAGCCCGATGGCGGGCGAACACAATTCTGTGGGACGTTAAGTTTTGGACAGGCGCTGGAGTTTCTGGATCGACAGGGGCGGCACGTTCACCGACGTGATCGGCCACGCCTCCGACGGCGCCGAGACCTCGCTGAAACTGCTCTCCGCCTCGCCGGCCTACGAGGACGCCGCGGTGGAGGCCATGCGCCGCATCCTCGGCGCCGCGCCCGGCGCGCCCTTTCCCGCTGCCCGGGTCGAGGCGATCAAGATGGGCACTACGGTCGCCACCAACGCCCTGCTCGAGCGCGACGGCGCCAAGACCCTCCTCGTCACCACCGAAGGCTTCGCCGACGCCCTGGCCATCGGCGACCAGGCCCGGCCGGACCTCTTCGCCCTGCACGTCCATCGCCCCGCCGCGCTGTACGCGGGCGTCGTCGAGGCCCGCGAGCGCCTCGACGCCGACGGCCAGGTGGTCACCGCGCTCGACCGCCAGCGCCTGGAGGCCGACCTCGCCGCCGCGGTGGCCCAAGGCTTCACCTCCGCCGCCATCGCCTTCCTGCATTCCGACCTCTGCGGCGACCACGAGCGCCTGGCGGGCGAGATCGCCCGCGCTGCGGGTCTCCAGTTCGTCGCCCTGAGCCACGAGGTCTCCCCCCTGCCGCGGTTCATCCCGCGCGCCGAGACAACGGTCGCCGACGCCTATCTCACGCCGGTGCTGCAGGCCTACGTGCAGCGGGTGGCCCGCGCGGTGGCCGGCGCGCCGCTCTATTTCATGACCTCGGCCGGCGGCCTGGTGCGCGCCGAGAGCTTCCGCGGCCGCGACGCCGTGGTCTCCGGGCCCGCCGGCGGCGTGGTCGGCGTCGCCCGCACCGCCGTCCAGGCCAGGGCCCCGGCCGCGCTCGGCTTCGACATGGGCGGCACCTCCACCGACGTCTGCCGCTACGCCGGCCAGCTCGAGCGCCGCGACCAGGCCCGCGTCGCCGGGGTGAAGCTGCGCGCCCCCATGCTCGACGTCGAGACCGTGGCCGCCGGCGGCGGCTCGATCCTCACCTTCGACGGCGACCGCGCCCGCGCCGGCCCGATGAGCGCCGGCGCCGATCCGGGCCCGGCCTGCTACGGCCGCGGCGGACCCGCCGCCGTCACCGACGCCAACCTCGTCCTCGGCCGCCTCGACCCGCGCTTCTTCCCCGAGATCTTCGGCCCGCGGGGCGACGCGCCCCTCGATCCCGCCGCCGCCCGCGCCCGTCTCTCCGAGCTGGCGCAAGCCATGGCCGCGCCGGACGTCGAGACCGCCGCTGAAGGCTTCCTCGCCGTCGCCGTCGAGCAGATGGCCCAGGCCGTGCGCCGCATCTCCACCGAGCGCGGCTTCGACCCGCGCCAGCACGCCCTCGTCGCCTTCGGCGGCGCCGCCGGCCAGGTGGCCTGCCAGACCGCCGAGGCGCTCGGCGTGGCCGAGGTCCTCTGCCCGCGCTACGGCAGCGTCCTCTCCGCCTGGGGCATCGGCCAGGCCGAGGTCAGCGCCCTGCGCCAGGCGGGCCTCGAGGCTCCCCTCGATGAAGGAGGCCTCGTCCGCGCCGAGGCCCAGCTCGCCGCCGTCGAGGCCGAGGCCCGCGCCGCCCTCGCCGAACAGGGCGCCACAGCGGGCGAAGTCCGCCGCACCCTTCGCCTGCGCTACGACGGGGCCGACGCCGAGCTGCCGGTCCCCGCCTCGGCCCTCACGCCCGCGAAGCTCGCCTTCGAAGAGGCCCACCAGCGCCTGTTCGGCTTCATCGAGCGGGACCGGCAGATCCTTATCGCCGCCGTCGAGGTCGAGGCCTTGGCGCCCTCCAACCTGTCGGCCGCGGGCCTTCCGGGCGGACCTTCGGCCGCCGCAGCTGGCGACACGACCCGGCTCTACGCTGGCGGCCAGTGGCGCACCGCCCCCGTGATCTCCGCCGAGACCCTGACCACCACCGAGGGACCGGCCCTCATCGTCCGGCCCGACACCCAGATCGCCCTGCTGCCCGGCTGGCGCGCGGCGGCCGAGGGCGATGGCCTGATCCGCCTGACCCGCACGGGCGCGGCCGCCCAGGCCGCCATCGCCCTCGACAAGCCAGACCCGGTCACCCTGGAGCTCTTCAACCGCCGCTTCATGGGCGTCGCAGAGGCCATGGGCGCGGCGCTCGAGCGGACCGCCCACTCGGTGAACATCAAGGAGCGGCTCGACTTCTCCTGCGCCCTGTTCGACGCCGACGGCGGCCTCGTGGCCAACGCCCCGCACATGCCGGTGCACCTCGGCTCCATGGGCGCCTCGGTCCGCGCCGTGCGCGACCGCCACCCGACCCTCAAGTCCGGCGACGCCTTCGCCCTCAACAACCCCTACGCCGGCGGCACTCACCTGCCCGACATCACCGTCGTCATGCCGGTGTTCATGGCGGCTGACGCAGCCGAACCGGCCTTCTACGTTGCCGCCCGCGGTCATCACGCCGACGTCGGCGGCGTCCAGCCTGGCTCCATGCCGCCCTTCTCCAAGACCATCGAGGAGGAGGGGGTGTTGCTCGACGCCCTGCCGATCATGCGGGCCGGGCGCTTCCTCGAGGCCGAGACCCGCGCGGCCCTGGCCGCCGGCCGCTATCCGGCCCGCGCCCCGGCGCGCAACCTCGCCGACCTCAAGGCCCAGATCGCCGCTTGCCAGGCGGGCGGCGCGGCGGTCGCGGCGATGATCGAGGCCTTCGGCGCCGAGGCCGTCGCCCGCTACATGACCTTCGTCCAGGAGAACGCCGCCAATGCGGTCCGCCGCGCCCTCGGCCGGCTCTCCGACGGCGAGGCCCGCGTGCCCATGGACGGCGGCGGCGAGATCGTCGTGCGCACCACCGTCGACGCCCTCCGCGGCGAGGCGGTCCTCGACTTCACCGCCTCGGCCGACCAGCTCGGCTCCAACTTCAACGCCCCCTCGGCCATCGTCGACGCCGCGGCGCTCTACGTCTTCCGCACCCTGGTGGACGACGACATCCCGCTGAACGCCGGCTGCCTCAAGCCGCTGAAGATCCTCACCCGCGAGGGCTCGATGCTGGCGCCGCGCCCGCCCGCCGCCGTGGTCGCCGGCAACGTCGAGACCAGCCAGCACGTCGTGGACGCCCTCTACGCGGCCCTCGGCGTCATGGCCAACAGCCAGGGTTCGATGAACAACTTCACCTTCGGCGACGAGGACCGGCAGTACTACGAGACCATCTGCGGCGGGGTCGGCGCGACGGCGAGCGAGGGTGGGGCCAGCGCCGTCCACAGCCACATGACCAACTCGCGCCTCACCGACCCCGAGATCCTCGAGCGGCGCTTCCCGGTGCGAATCGAGGCCTTCGGCGTGCGCCCCGGCTCCGGCGGCGCGGGCGCAAGGGCCGGCGGCGACGGCGTGGTCCGCCGCGTCCGCTTCCTCGCCCCGATGGATGCGGCCCTGCTCTCCTCGCGCCGCGAGCACGCGCCGCAGGGCCTCGCCGGCGGCGGGCCGGGCGCGCCGGGCGCTCAGCGTTTGATCGCCGCGAACGGCGCGGCTACACAACTTGCAGGCTGCTTCTCCGTCCGGGTGGCGGCCGGCGACGTCATCGAGATCGAAACCCCTGGGGGCGGCGGGTTCGGTCCGGGGGCGACGCCAAGCCAGTGAAACCAGCTCAAGGAGCCTTGATGCCCGCCCTCGCCTTCGCGCTTGCCCTGCTGCTCGCCGACACGCCCGCCGCGGCCGACGCCGCGCAACCCGCGCCGGCGCCCGCCGCGGACTCTGTGGACGCCCCCTGGCCAGCCGGCGCCCCGCGCGGCGACTACGAGCTGGTGGCCTGGTGTTACGGCGCCCTGCGCGGCTACGTCGACCTGCACGACGAGGTGATGCCCGAGGTCACGCGCATCGAATCCGAGTTCCGCAAGCCCGGGACCAAGCTCGCCGACGACCTCAAGGTCTACGCCGACCAGCAGAAGCAGGCGAAGGCCGACCTCAAGCGCTTCCAGGTCGCCCTCACCGCCGCCGAGAAGGCCAGCGCCCGGCCGATCAACACCGTCGGCGCCGAGGCGGTGAAGAAGGGCCACGCCATCTGGACCGTGACGCCCAGCACGCCCAAGGCGCGCGTCGCCCAGGAATGGATGAGCTGGACCCTGCCGTCCCGCTGCAGCGCCACCGCCGACAGCCTCCACAAGCGCGCCGTCCTCATGGGCCCGGCGTTCCGGGGCAATGGCGACGAGACCCCCGCCGAGGCTCCTGCCGAAGCGCCCGCCACCGCGGCGGCGGCGGCGCCCGACGCGCCCAGCGCCGACGCCAAGCCGAACTAGTTCGCCCCGACCGACCTCAGGCCTTGAGGAACCCCGCCAGGCGCCGCAGGCCCTCGGCGTTCTTCTCCGGCCGCTGGGCGAAGCACCACCTCAGCCAGCCCTCGCCCTCGTCGCCGAACGCCGCGCCGGGGGCGAGGCCCAGGCCCGCCTGGTCGATCAGCGCCGTCGCCAGGGCCACCGAGTCCGCGCAGCCGGCGATGCGGAAGAAGGCGTACATGCCGCCCGCCGGCTCCGGCGCCTCGACGCCGGGCATCGCCCGGAGCGCGCCCAGCACCTGGTCGCGCGCGGCCGTCAGCTCGCCGCGCAACTCGGCGACGTGCGGCTCGCCCTCGGCCAGCGCCTTGACCGCGGCGGCCTGCACGAAATCGGGCGCACAGGAGGTGTTGTATTCGAGGAGCACGCCGACCGCCTCGGTGAGCGCCGGCGGCAGGGTCAGCCAGCCGAGCCGCCAGCCGGTCATCCGCCAGCCCTTGGAGAAGGAGTTGGCCCCGATCACCCGATCGCCGTCCTCGGCCACGGCCAGGAACGAGGGCGCGCAGCCGCCCCCGTCGAACACCAGCCGCTCGTAGACGTCGTCCGCCACCAGCCAGATCCCGTACGCGCGGCAGCGCTCGAGGATCGCCGCCCGGTCCTCCGCCGGCAGGGTCCAGCCCGTCGGATTGTTCGGCGAATTCAGGAACAGCGCCCGCGTGTCCGGCGTCAGCGCGGCCATCAGCCGGTCGAGATCGAGTCGCCATCGGCCCTGCGCCGGCTCCAGCGACACCGTCGTCAGCTTGGCCGACAGGATGCGCGGGATCTCCGCCACATTGGGCCAGACGGGCGTGACCACCACCACCCGGTCGCCGGGCGAGACCACCGCCTGGGCCGCGATCATCAGGGCGTTGACGCCCGAGTTGGTGACCGCCAGCCGCTCCATGCCGATCGGGCGGTCGTGCAGGCCGGTGAGATAGTCGGCCAGCGCCTGGCGCAGCTCCGCCGTGCCGAGGTTGGGCGTGTAGTAGGTCCGCCCCGCGGTCAGGGCCTCGGCCGCCGCCGCCCGGATGAACTCCGGTGTCGGGCGGTCGCTCTCGCCGAACCAGAAGGGCAGCACCCCCTCCCGGCCCCAGGCGGCGTTCGCCACCTCGCGGATCTTCGACGAACGGAGGGCCAGCACCTCGGGGCGCGCGACAGGCGGGAACATGGCCCTTGGCTAGCGCAGGTCGCGAACCGCCTCCAGGGCCTGCGCGATCACCGGGCCCCATGCTCCAAAGGCGGGTTGTCGCAGGAGCCGCGCGCTCGGATACCAGGCGCTCGAGGGCCCTTCGGCGCGCCAGCGGAAATCCGGCGAGAACGGCAGCAGGATCAGGAGCGGCCTGCCGAGCGCGCCGGCCAGGTGCGCCACCGAGGTGTCGACGCTGATCACCAGGTCCAGCGCCTCGATCAGCCCGGCGGTGTCGCTGAAGCTGGCCAGCTCGCCCGACACGTCGCGGATGCGCGGCTCGGCCGCGAGCACCGCACGGTCCGCGTCGCGGTATTCCGTCTGCAGGGAGATGAAGTCCGCGTCCGCCGCCAGCAGCGGCGCCAGGGCCGCCAGGCTCAGCGAGCGGTTGGCGTCGTTGCCGTGGTTCGCCCGGCCCGACCACACCAGGCCGACGCGCGGCCGCGTCCGCGGGCCCAGCCGGTCGGCCCAGGCCTGCCGCTTGTCCGCGGGGGCGGCCATGTACGGCGTCCCGTAGGGCGGCGCCCCGAAGGCGTGCGGCAGCGACATCATCGGGATCCAGGCGTCGTAGGTGATCGGCTCGCCGCCGGTCAGCACCCGGTCGATGCCCGCCACGCTCGCCGCCAGCTCGGAGAGCGGCGGCTGGACGATGGCCAGCACCTCGTCCGCCCGCTCCGCGGCCACGCGCGCGTAGCGCAGCATCTGGATGGTGTCGCCGAACCCCTGCTCGCAGACGATCAGCAGCCGCTTGCCGTCGAGCGGCGTCTCGCCGAGCCAGCGCGGCCCCTCCGGCGGGACCGTGCCGACGAAGGACGGCTGTCGCCAGCGCCACTCGTACTGCCGCCAGCCCGCCGCCTCGTCGCCCGCGAGCAGCAGCAGCAGGGCCTTGTTCCAGTTGGCGTTGGCGTGGTCCGGGTCGAGCGCCAGCGCCCGCTCGCAGGACGCCATGGCCTCGTCCAGCCGCTTCAGGGCCTGCAGGGGCGCCGCGCGATTGGCCCAGACCTCCGCGCTCGCCGGATTGAGCGCCGCGGCCCGGTCATACGCGGCCACCGCCTCGGCCGGGCGGTTGGTCGCGCGCAGGGCGTTGCCGCGGTTGAAGTGCAGCTCCCAGGCCTGCGGCGCGAGCTCCAGCGCCCGATCGTAGATCCCCGCCGCGGCCTCCGCCTGGCCCAGCGCCTCGAGGGTGTTGGCGAGCCCGTTCAGGGCGTCGAGGAAGGTGGGCTGCAGGGCGATCGCCCGCTCGTAGGCGGCCTGCGCCTCGCTCAGCCGCCCGAGGTCGCGCAGCACGCCAGCCTGGTTGGCGTGCGCCTCCACATTGCCGGCGTCCAGCTCGATGGCGCGGGTGAAGCCGGCCAGCGCCTCGTCCAGGCGGCCGAGCGTCATCAGCGCATTGGCCCGGTTGTTGATCGCGTTGGACTGGTCCGGCCGGATCTTCAGCGAGGCCTCGATCAGGGCCACGCCCTCGTCCAGTCGCCCCTGTTGCAGGGCGACCGTGCCGAGGTTGGTCAGGGCGTTGGGCTCCTCCGGCGCCTGAGTCAGCACCGCGCGGTAGAGCGCCGCCGCCTCGTCCAGACGCCCCGCCCGGTGCGCCGCCACCGCCCGGTCCAAGAGCTCCCGCGGGGTCGGCTCCTCGGTCATGCGGGGATCAGGTGCTCCGCTTCTGCGCCAGGGCGCAGCAGCTCGCCATGCCGATCGGCCCGTCGACGTCGTAGAGCCGGGTTTCGCCGAAGGCGACGCCGTGGCTGTCCCCATGGTCGGTGACCTCGAAGCCCACCCACTCGCTGACCGGCTCGCGGTGCAGATAGATGGTGACGTCGGAGTTGATGTACTTCAGGCCCTTGTCCCCGGCGTTGGCCGCGGGGCTGGCGAAATCGGCCGCGACCGCCACACGCTGGAACGGCGTCAGGGGGCGGCCTTCCACCAGCTCGCGCACCTCGGCCATCCACATCCGTCGGCGCTCGCCGGTCATGAAGCCGCCGGTGATCAGCCGGCTCGACCACATGCCGCCCATGGGCGTGGTGCGCGGCTCGGGCGGCGGGATGTCCTCGGGACGCGGCACGTCCCAGGAGGGCGGCTTCCAGACCTCGCCCTCCGGGCGCTCGGTCTTGCGCAGCAGCTGGCAGGTGGCGCGGCCGGCGGAGACGCCGCCGGAGATGAACTCGGCGTCGATCACCTTGATGCGGTAGCCCTCCCGGACCACCCGGGTGACGATCTCGACGGGCGACATGTCCGGCAGGCGGTACATGTCGACGGTCAGCCGGGCGGGCAGGAACTCCGGCGCGCCGTGCAGCCGCTCGATCTCGTGGCCCAGCAGCCCGATGATCACCCGCCCATGCAGCGAGTTTGCGTTCCACGGCCCCTTGCCGGCTTCGGTGGGGAGGTAATGGTCCCCTTTGACGGTGAAGAATGGAGTGTTGGCCATAATGGCCGGCAGCTATGCCGATTCACCCCAGCTTCGCCTAGCCTCTAAGCCGCCAGCCCACTCATGCCACCAGGCCTTCCGCCGCCGCGGCGTCGGCCACGTGCTCGCCATCCATCGCGCCCAGTGCCGCTTCGGCGTCCCGCGCCTCCAGCGCCGCCCGGATCTCGGCGTGCCGCTCGGCCGTGAGCTTCCAGCCGACCATGCACACTGCCCCGAGGATCACGCAGCCGATCGGCCCGGCGACGAACATGATCCCCAGGCCCCGGATGGCTTCCGGCGAGTTGCCGAGGCCCAGCGCCGGCACGAAGCCCAGCCGCCCTAGCATCGGGAAGGTGATGATGATGGCCAGCGCCGCCGCCAGCTTCGCCGCCGCGGTGTTCAGCGCATAGATCAGCGAGAGCCGGTCGCGGCCGTCCTTCAGCCGCACCTCGTCGGCGACGTCGGCCAGCATCGAGCGGATGGTCATCTCGAAGCCGGCGCCGGCGAAACCGCACCACAGGTTCACCGGGATCGAGTTCAGGAGCACGCCCTTCGGCGGCAGCAGCACGGTGAGGAGGCCCACCGAATAGGCCACGGCCACGGCCATGATCGCTCGGTGCTTGCCGATGCGGTTGGCGAGCCAGGCCGTCGTCGGCGCCCCGGCCAGGCCCGCGAGCACATAGAAGAGCAGCAGCACCGAGGCCTGGGCGCTGGTGAAGCCCATGTAGTCCTTGGCGAAGAACAGGTAGAGCGAGCTCATCCAGCCTGGCCCCAGGCCCATGGCCAGCTGCGCCGCATAGAGCCGCAGCAGGTTCGGCGTCTTCAGCACCGTCCAGACATCGCCGAGGGCGAAGCTGTGGCCGTGGCCCCGCGGGGTCTGCCGTTCGGGCGTGAGCCAGGCGGCGAGCCCGATGGCGATCGGCGTCAGGATCAGCAGGAACCAGCCCATGGCGTGCACCGCGCCGCTGTCGCCGCGTTTGGCGACGATCACCGGGATGCTCAGCACCGCCAGCAGGGCGACGATGCCGACCGCGGCCATCACCCCGAAGATCCGCGACCGGTCGTGGTAGCTGCGCGCCAGGGTGGCGGCCCACGCCGGATGCGACAGGCCGAGGATCGACAGCGCCGCATAGAGCACCAGGAGCCCGCCGATCAGGTAGAACTTGCCGATCCCGACCGGGGCGAAGAACAGCAGGGCGATGCCCAGCATCAGCAGCGGGGCGCCGGCCAGCATCCAGGGCCGGTAGCGGCCGATCGGGGTGCGGGTGCGGTCCATCAGCATGCCGAGGATCGGGTCGAAGCCGATGTCGATCAGGCGCACGCTGGCCCACACCCCGCCGACCACCACCAGCGGCACGCCGAGCTGGGTCGCCAGGTGCGGCGGCAGATAGATCAGCAGCGCCGCGGCCAGGGCCCCGATCGGCAGGCCGGCGCCGCCGAAGACGATGGTCCGCCACAAGGGAAGGGATTCATCGGGAAGGCGCTCATGCGCCAGGCCGCCGCCGGCCGTCGATCCGCCCGCCACCGTGGTCTCCTCCTCGAAACTTCTTTTTTCTTTCGATGAGGCGCGCCTGCGCGGCGATGTTCAAGTCTTCCCTGGCGTAAAGGACGGCGCGGGCGGCGAAGCCGTGGCTCAGTCCACGGGCTCGGCCAGCATGAGCGAGGCGCCCCGCTGGATGGCCTCGTAGCACTCGCAGGCGCAGCGGGTCAGGGCCGGCCGGTCCATCACCCGGATCTTGCCGCGGGTATAGGCGATCACCCCTCGCTCCTGCAGTTGCGAGGCCGCCGCCGTCACCGTCGTGCGCTGCACGCCAAGCATGATGGCGAGGTGCTCCTGGGTGAGCGGCAGGGTCTCGGAGGCCAGCCGGTCCTCGGTCAGCAGCAGCCAGCGGCAGAGCCGTTGCTCCACCCGGTGCAGGGTGTTGCAGGCCGTCGACTGGGCGGCCTGCAGCAGGGAGGCCTGGGCGTGGCGCACGATCGCCTCGCGCACCGCCGAGCTCTCCTCGGCCGCCTGGCGCAGGCTGGCCAGCGGCGCGCGCCAGGCGCGGCCGGCCACCTGGGCGAGGGTCCGCTCGTAGCTGATCGGCGCGCCGAGGGCCTGCAGCAGGCCATAGCCGCTCTCGCGCCCGATGGTGCGGCTCTCCACCTGGGCGCCGTCCTTCATCACCGTCAGCACCGACAGGATGCAGTCCACCGGCAGGTAAACATGCGCCATCGGCCGCCCGGCCTCGTCGAGCAGCTGGTTGCGGGCGAGGTCCGTCAGCACCAGGTCGGGCCTGAGCCGCTCCGCATCGGCCGCATCGAGGGCGTCGAGGAAATGGTTCTCCCAGGGCATCGCCGGGACAACGCGGAACGCGGGTCTTGGCTTCGCAATCGCATCATTTGACGCTGCGCCGCTATGTCGGGTCTCGGGCAGACCGACCTCCCCCGGGCGCCTAGGGTCGGCGCTCACGGGGGACGCGCCTTGGATCTGTTGCTGTACGGGCTGAACGAGGCCGGTGAGCCTGCGTTCGCCGAGCGTCTCCCGCCGAGCGAACGGGCGCGCATGCGCGAGATCGCCCATTCCCACCTGCAGCGCTTCCACGCCGTCGAGGTCTGGGAAGGCCCCACCTGCGTCCTGCGCCTGCGTCGCCGTCCGGACTAGCGCGACGGTCCGGTCGCTCGTCCGGCGCGGGATCGAACCTGCGCCTCGGCCGTTATGGGAGGACAGCTTCCAAACCAAAAAAAGGAAATCGGATGGCGCGCATCCGGAAACAGCTTCCCGCCAACCTGGGCGCCGGCGAGCTCAAGTGCCGCGGCTATCGTGGTCAGGTGGACTACCAGATCCAGGGCGAGCCCACGACGCTCCGTCCCGGCCCCTCGCGCCTGAGAGGCTCGCTGACGTCCACCCCCGAGGTCGCCGAACAGGTCTTCCGCGACGGCGACGGCGAGCTCACCCTCGAGAGCGGCGCCACTTACCGGATCACCATGCTGGGCCACTCTTCCGGCAGCGGCGTGGCCTATTTCGAAATGCGGGCCTGAACGACCCTACGACGGCCCTACCCGCGCGCCTGATAGCGGACGCGCAGAGACACGGCGTCCTGGCCCGGTTCGGCCTCGCGCAAGCGACCGGCCACGTGGTCCAGGGCGGCGGTCTGGTCGCCGAAGCGGGCGAGTTCGACCCCTTCGGATTCCACGATCCACTCGCCGCTGTTCTCGATGACTTCGTACTTCATGCCGCCCTGCGCCGCGTGAGGAAGCGCTGCACTAGGTGAATGCGGTTAACACAACAAGGGCGCGTGTTTTCGCAGGCCCGCTACCTGATGTCGCAGCACCGCCAAATGATCGGCGGCCCGCGCCACTCATTCCGATCCGGAAACAATCTCCTCCGCCGCGACGCCTTTGTTTCGCGTTTCGCCGCCCTATCTTGGCTGGCGAGGAGACCTTCCATGATCGAAAGACGACCCTTCGACGGCCTCGGCGGCGCCGACCACGGCTGGCTCAAGGCCAAGCACCACTTCTCGTTCGCCAACTACTACGATCCCAAGCGCATGAGCTGGGGATCCCTGCGCGTCTGGAACGACGACGAGATCGCCTCGCGCAGCGGCTTCCCGCCCCATCCGCACGCCGACATGGAGATCATCACCTATGTCCGGCAGGGGGCGATCACCCATCAGGACAGCCTCGGCAACCAGGGCCGCACCGCCGCCGGCGACGTGCAGGTGATGAGCGCCGGCTCCGGCATCCGCCACGCCGAGTACAACCTCGAGCCCGAGACCACCCGGATCTTCCAGATCTGGATCGAGCCCACCGCCCGCGGCGGCGCGCCGACCTGGGGGGCCAAGCCGTTCCCCAAGGATGACCGCGCCGGCCGGTTCGTGACGCTCGCCTCCGGCATGGCCGGCGACGAGGACGCCCTGCCGATCCGCACCGACGCCCGCGTGCTCGGCGCGACCATCCGGGCCGGCGAGAGCGCCACCTACGCCCTCGCGTCCGACCGCCACGCCTATCTGGTGCCGGCCGTCGGTGCGGTGGAGGTCAACGGCGTGCGGCTCGACGCTCGTGACGGGGCGGCGATCACCGGCGAGACGGGGCTGACCGTCACCGCCCTCGAAGACGCCGAGGTGGTGCTGGTCGACGCCGCCTAGCCGCCGACGACCTCGAACACCCCGACCTTCTCCTCGCGTTCGGTGAGCGCCTCGCAGCGGGCGTCCAGCTCGGCGTAGGCCTCGCCGAACGCGGCCTTGAAGGCCTCGAAACTCTCCGGCCCATCCCAGTAATCGAGGGTGGCGAAGCCGCCGTCCGCGCCGCGCAGCAGCTCGGTGCGCACATAGCCCGGGGCGCGGCCGAACAGTCGCGCCCAGTCGCCCTTCGGGCCGTAGACTTCGGCGAAGCGGGCCTCGGCCCCCGGCGCCGCGGCGTATCTCCACAAGATCGCGATCATCGCGCCACCAGAGGCGCAGCCGCGGGTGTGGTCAATCCAGTGTCAGTGCAGCGGCGCCGGCTCCACCAGCTCTTCGTCCCAGTCGCCGCCCGGATCCTGGATCAACACGTGGCGCGGCTCCTGGTCGACCCGGGCGTGGTCGCCAGCCGCCTTCAGCGCCTCGGCCTGGCTGGCGTAGGCGCCGAGCTCGGCGTCGTCCTCGTCGTCCACGAGCATCCAGAGCCCGTGGCGCGCCACGACGGTGAAATCGGTCATTCGGTTCGTCCCAACCCGTTCTGGACGAACGGCGCTCGTCCAAGTGGTGTTCTGTCACCGTCGGACCGGTCAAGCCGCTATGTCGGCGCGTCGCACCCTCTGCGGCGCAAGCGCGCAGGCGAACCCGCCTACTCCGCCTCGCCGTTTCGGAAATAGGGCTCCACCGGACCCTGCAGTTTCAGCGTCAGCGGCTGGCCCCGGCGGTCCTTGGCGTTGCCGGCCACCACCCGCACCCAGCCTTCCGAGACACAGTATTCGTCGACATTGGTCTTCTCCTGGCCCTTGAAGCGCACGCCCACGCCGCGCGCCAGGGCGTCGGCGTCATAGTAGGGGCTGCTGGGATCGACGGAGAGGCGGTCGGGCGGGGTGTCGGTCATGGGATGCGCCCCTACCGCCGCCCGCGCCCGCTTTCAAGCGTGCTCAGCGGCAACCCTCGATCACCCGCTCCAGCAGGGCGAGCCGCTTGGCGCGCAGGATCCGGCCCGCGGCGATCAGCTGGTAGCGGTCGGCGGCCCCGCCGGCGGCCCGCAGGGCGGCAGGCGTGTCGGGGTATTTCGGCGGCGGCGGCAGGTTGCGCGGCACGCAGGCCGATCGCACCGGCGTCGGAACCCTGACGATCACCTCCCGCGGCGCGGCCGGCGGCGGAAGCGGCGGCGGCGGCGCGGCGGCCAGCAACGGCGGCGGCCGCGCCACGGCGGCGCAGCCGGCGAGCGCCAGCCCCGCCATCGCCGCCGCCGGGATCGTTCGCCGTCTCATCGATTGCCCAGGCTCGCCAGCACCGCGGCGTCGGCCGCCTCCATCCGGGCGCAGACGTCGATTCCGGCGGGCCCCTGGCTCGCGAGCCGTGTGGCCATGTCCTCGCCGGGCTGGATGACGCGGGTGATCGCGCCTTCGGCCGGCGACCGCCGCGCCGCCTCGGTGTGGCAGCCGGCGAGCTCGGCGCGCCAGGTCTGGCTGGCGCGGGCGCTGGCCTCGGTCAGGCTGGCGAGCTGGCCGCGCAGTTCGGCCTCGCGGCGTGCGTCCCGCGCGCTGACCACCGCCAGGGCGACAGCCAGCGCCACAGCCACGCCGGTGGCGGCCTGTCCGACAAGGGGAGAGGTGAAGGCCTTCGAGAGCGACGCGGTCATGGCGGCCGTCCGGGCGAGATTTGAGGACGCCGGCCCGCTTCCCCAAAGAGCGAGCTCGACCATGGTTCAACGCGAAGCTTGGCGCTTTGATCCAGGCGCCTAGCGGCGCGACGCGCCCAGGTGCAGATAGCTGGGGTCGAATTCGCCGGCCGCCTGCAAGCCCGCCCAGTTAAGGACCGCCAGTTCGCCGCCGCGGAAGGCGATCAGCCCCTCGCCGCGCAGCTCCTGCAGGACACGGTTGGTGTGCACCACCGAGAGACCCAGGGCGTCGCTGAGGTGGGTCTGGGTGACCGGGAACCGGCAGCGGTTCTTTTCCACCAGGCCGGCCATGCGCATGCGGGTGAACACCTCGCAGAACAGGTGCGCGATGCGCGCCTTGGCTGTGCGCCGGCCCATGCCCAGCATCCACTCGCGGAAGATCGCCCCATCGATCAGGCTCGCCCGCCACAGCGCGCGCATCACGTTCGGATGCGCCTCCAGCAAGGTCTCGAGGGCGACGTGCGGCACGAAGGCCACCTCGCAGGGCGACAGGGCGGTCACCGTATGGTCCATGCTGAGCAGCAGGCCCTCGATGTCGCAGATCTCGCCCTGGGCGTGGAACGACATGATCTGTCGCCGCCCGTCGGGCAGGGTCCGGTGGCGGAACGCCTGGCCGGAGATCAGCACCCGGCACTGCGCCGGCGCGTCACCTTCGATGACGATGTCTTCGCCGGCCGGGAAGCGTCGCATCGCCGCCGGCAGGGCCCCGACCGCTCGCCGATCCTCCTCGGTCAAGGCGCCGTAGAGACTCAGGTTCTCGGCAAGTCGGATCAGCATTCGACCCTCGAAAACCACGGGTCGCGCTGTTGACGAATAAACTAGGTTAAGTCTTGCCCCCCATTTCATGCAGCCGCCGCCTAAGCGCTGCCATCGAGCCGCTCGGCGATCCACCGCTCAGCGACCTGCACGTCAGGAAAAACCGGAGGCTGCGGCCCATCGAGAACGCCGAAGCCCTTCTCCAGGAACCAGTGTCCAGCCTGATCGCCGTGGATCTCCGAGAGCTGGACGAGCACGGCGACCAGCCATCCGTTCCTGAAGGCGAGAAGGCCCTGCCCCTCCTCGCCGGTCTGAACCAGCACAGGCTGCAGAGTCAGTCTCATGCACTCATGTCCGTGGCCCACCGCCCTAACGCGCGAGGCCCGAAAGTGAGTATGGCGCCTATAACATGGTTTAAGATGCGCCCCGATGAGTGAGATCCGGGTGCGCAATCCTGTCATCGCCAAGCTTCAGCACGCCACCGCGCTGAGGGCCGAAGACCGCGCCGTGCTCGAGGCCCTAACCGCGCAAGCCATCGAGCTCCCAGCCCACGCCGAGCTGGTGCGCGAGGGCGACTGCCCGCCCCATGTCCACGTGGTGCTTTCCGGCTTCGCCTGCCGCTACAAGACCCTGCCGGACGGCGGCCGCCAGATCATGGCCTGGCTGACCCCCGGCGACTTCTGCGACCTCCACGTCGCCGTCCTCGGGGCCATGGACCACGCGGTCGCGACCCTCAGCCCCTCGCGCCTGGCGCTCCTGCCGCGCAACGGCATGGAAGAGATCACCGACCGCCACCCGGCCCTGGCCCGCGCCTTCTGGTGGGCCACCCTGGTGGACGCGGCGATCCTGCGCGAGTGGCTGGTCAACCTCGGCCGCCGCCCGGGCGAGCAGCGGATAGCGCACCTGTTCTGCGAACTCCTCGCTCGCCTTCGCGCCACGGGCCTCGCCGAGGACGGCGAAATGGACTTCCCCCTGACCCAGGCCGACCTCGCCGACACCGTCGGCCTTTCCGCCGTCCACGTGAACCGCATCGTCCAGGACCTGCGCGAGGCGGGCCTCATCAAATGGCGGTCCGGGCGCCTCCGCATCCTCGACGTCGCAGGCCTCGAGTCGCTCGCCGGCTTCAACCCCAGCTACCTCCACCTCCTGCGCTGAGCGCTTCGAACCCGGACGAAGGTCACCTCGCCGTTAACCCCGCTCGTTCGGGGACGGTGAAGACTTGTCGACGATACTCGTCCTTCGAGGGACGGATCTCCCGCTTCTGGAGACCCGCATGATCAGACTGTCAGCCATTCTTTCGGGCGCGGGCGACTTTGCCGCGACCCACCCGTTCGTGAGCGCCTGGCTGGCGCTGACGACCGCCTACACCCTGTTCACCGTCGCCCACCGCGACGCCTGAAGCGGGCGCCTCAAGCCGGCAGGTCGGACAACCTCGCCGCGCAGTGTATTCGTTGATCCTCCTCAAGGCGGGCAGAGCGACGCCCCGCCATGAAGACCGGTATGCACCGGGTGTACGAGCTCCAGCTCGAAAACAAGGAGGGTCAGAAGCGCGTTCACGTCTACGCCTGCGACTCCACCGAGGAGGCGATGCAGAAGGCGCGGGAATTGCTCGATCGCGAGGACCTCGTGTCGGTCGAGGTGCGCGTCGACGGGACCTCTCTCTTTAGTGTGACGCGCTAGGCCTGAACCGGCGGGCGGCTGCGCTCGTTTCGCCTGCATGGTCTCCGACGCTTCCGATCCGCGAGATCCCCGCTTCGACGAGGTCCGGCGCTGCCTGGCCGAGGCCGACCGCGCCTTCGCCCGGGCCGGCGCGGTGACCGACGAGGACGAGCGCACCCGGCTGATCGAGGAGGCGGAGGCCTGGCTGATCCGCGCCGAGCGCCGCCTGACCCGGCTCGTCGACAAGCCCATGTCCCTCGCCCATCCCGACGTGGTCAGCGGCGAGCACCGCTCGTTCAGCGACACCCGCAAATCCTCGCGCTCGCTCGTCTGGCGCCGCCAGCCCAAGGCGTGAGGCACGCCTCTTCCGCGCCTCTTCCGCGCCTCTTCCCCGCCTCTTGCCCGCCTCTTCTCTGGCCACCGACGCCGCGGAACGGTACAGCCCAGCCATGCTCTTCCTGCTCTTCGGCGTCGCCGTCTGGGCCGGCGCCCAGAACGCCCTGGCCGGCGGCGGCTCCTTCGTGACCCTGCCGGCGCTGATCCTCTCCGGGCTCGACGCGCGGGCCGCCAACATCGCCTCGACCCTCGCCCTGTTCCCGGGCCAGGTCACCACCGGCTGGGTCGGCCGCAAGCTGGTCAGCGGCGTGGCGGGCCTGTCGTTCAAGGCGTTGGTGGCGATCAGCCTGGCGGGCGGGGCGGTGGGCGCTGTGCTGCTGCTGCTGACGCCCTCGTCCTTCTTCGCGCACTTGGTGCCCTGGCTCGTTCTCTTCGCCACCGGGCTCTTCGCCTACGGGAGCTTCTTCCGCAAACCCACCGAGCACGGCCCGCGGCTCAGCCGCGCCTCGGCCGGCGTCATCCAGTTCATGATCTCGGTCTACGGCGGCTACTTCGGCGGCGGCATCGGTTTCCTGATGCTGGCGGCGCTCACCGCGGCGGGACTGGCCGTGCGCCAGGCCGGCTCGACCAAGAACGTCCTGGCCTCGATCATGAACGCCGCGGCGGTGGCCATCTTCCTGTTCACCCCCGGCATCCCGTGGCTGCGGGTGGGTGTCGTCGCCGCCGGGGCGATGGCCGGCGGCTACCTCGGCGCGCTCGCCCTCAAACGGGTCGACGAGCGGATCATCCGCGGCTTCGTTGTGCTTCTCGGGATCGCCCTTACCATCGGCCTCTTCCTGCGCCAGAGAGGCTAGGGTGCGGGGCTAGAGTTCGGAGAGCGCCAGCCCATGACCGTCGTCGCGGCCTACGTCTACAAGGACGGCGAGCGCGTCCGCGAGGCCCAGCTCAGCGAGCAGGGCCTGGCGCTCGGGCCCGGCGAGTTCGTCTGGATCGGGCTCTGCGACCCGGACATGGAGGAGCTTCGTCTCCTCGCGACCCACTTCCACCTCCATCCGCTGGCGGTGGAGGACGCGCTCAACGCCCACCAGCTGCCCAAGGTCGAGGTCTATGGCGACGAGCTGTTCGTTGTCGCCCGCACCGCCGAGCTCGACGGCGACCACATCCACTATGGCGAGACGCACGTCTTCATGGGCGTCGCCTACATCGTCACCGTGCGCCACGGCTCGGCCCGCGCCCACACCGCCCTGCGCGCGCAGATGGAGGCCGCGCCGGCCCTGCTCCGCCACGGCCCCGACTATGTGCTCCACGCCGTGCTCGACTTCATCGTCGATGGCTACCAGCCCATCGTCCAGGAGATCGAGGAGGAGGTGCTGCAGATGGAGGCGCGCACCCTCGACGCCTTCCTCGCCCGGGCCGACATCCGCCGCATCTTCATGCTGCGCCGCCAGCTCGTCCGCTTCCGCCGCATCCTGGCGCCCATGGAGGAGATGGCGAGCCGGCTCGAGCATCTGGAGCTGCCGGCCATCGATCCCGAGGTGCGGCCTTACTTCCGCGACGTGGCCGACCACGTGCGCCGCACCTCCAGCCTGGTGGACGGCCTGCGCGACGTCCTCTCGCAGGTGTTCGAGGTCTCCAACCTCCTGGAGCAGCAGCGCCAGGGCGTCATCACCCGCAAGCTCGCGGCCTGGGCCGCGATCCTCGCCGTGCCCACCGCCATCGCTGGCATCTACGGCATGAACTTCGAGTTCATGCCCGAGCTCCACTGGCGCCTCGGCTACGCCTACGTGCTCGGCCTGATCGTCGTCCTCTGCGCCGTCCTCTTCTGGCGCTTCAGGAAATCCGACTGGCTGTAGGCGTCCGATGCTCCCCTTCAGGGGGAGCTGTCGCGAAGCGACTGAGGGGGTCGAAGCCCACGAGCGTCGCACGCCCTGCCTCCCGACCTCCTCCGGCCTGCAGCCACCTCCCCCTGTGGAAGAGGATCGTCTCTAAGGCTTGCGGAACTTCATCGCGAACTGGTCCGTCTTCCCGCGGATCGAGGGGTCGAAGACGTTGGCGGTGTGCGGATCGTCCTTGGCGCGCAGCAGGTCGGTCTCGCCGACGAATTTGAAGCCGGCCGCCTCGACCTCCTTCTTCACCTGCGCCGGGTCGATGCGGTGCAGCTTGTCGGGCGTGCCCTCCTCGGCCGGGCCGACATGGTCGACCACCACATAGGTCCCGCCGGGCTTCAGGGCGCGGAAGATCTCGGCGTTCAGCTTGGCCGCGTTGTCGGCGGGGAACGGCTTGAGGTGCAGGTCGTGGTAGTTCTGCACCGTCAGCACCAGGTCCACCCCGTCGGGCAGCTTCAGCTCGCCGAACGGCGCGGTGATCGGCGTCACGTTCGCATAGGCCCCCGCGACGGTCTTCTGCTCCTCGCCATAGGCGGCGCGGAACTTGATGAACTCGCTCGGCTGATAGGCCCAGACATGCCCCTTGGGCCCCACCGCCGCCGACAGGATGCGGGTGAAGTAGCCGCCGCCCATGATGAAATCGACGGCCTTGTCGCCGCTCTTCACCCCGGCCCAGGCCAGCAGTTCGCCGGGATGGCGCGCGGCGTCGCGCTTCACATCGGCCTCCGGCCGCGCCTTGTCGGCCAGGGCGGCCGTGATATTGGCCGGGACCTTCGGCGCGGCGGCGATCGCGCCGGCGCCGCCCAAGCCCAGTCCGCCGGTCGTCGCACCGATGGTCATCGCGGCGAGCGCCGCCGTCAGGTGTCTGCGGGTCATGGAAAGCCTCCCTCTTCGTCCTCTTGGAGGGAAGCCTAGCACCGCCTCGCGCCGCCTGCCGAGAGCCTCAGGCGCCCTCCAGGATCTCCCGCTTCCGCTGGTCGGTGAAAGCCCGCAGCTTTGCCATGTAGGCGAAGCGGCCGTAGTCGCGGCCCTGGGCGCTCATCTTGTCGAACCAGTCGTCCTCGCCGAGCATCTCGCCGAGCCGGGGCGCATTCCGGTGCAGCATCTGCACGTCGGTCTTCTTCGGCTCCAGGCTGCGCAGGATGCCGCGGTTGAAGTGGGCGTGCAGGGTCACCCGGTCGCTGGGCTCGGTGCGGTCGCCCTGCCAGTGCCAGACGCCGTGGGTGAAGAACACCACCGAGCCCTTGGGCATCTCGATGGGAACGCCGCCGTTGTGGCCCTCACCCTTCTTCGGCGCGCGCCGCAGCTTGTGGGTCCCAGGCACGATCCAGGTCGGGGCCGGACGCCACCGTCCAGTCCTCCAGCGCCCAGACCCCGACGCCGGTCAGGGCGAACTCCGGATAGGGCTCGGGCACGTGGGCGTAGTCGGTGTGGATCGGGATCGTCCCGGGCCCCGGCCCCCGCTTGATCGAGGAGAACGAGGCGATCACCGCCCCGCGCCCCAGCGAGGCGTCGACCAGGGTCATCAGCAGCGGGTTCTGGATCAGCTGCTCGAACTCGCGCCCGTGATAGAGCATCCAGTTGAGACCGCCGGTCTGGTGCGGCAGCAGCGCCCGCAGCGTCGCCTCGCGGACCTCGTCGGCGAACTCGGGCGAGATCGCCCGCTCCAGCACCGTGTAGCTCTCCTCCTCCATCTCGCGGATCTTGCTGGCGATGCCCAGGCGCCGGGCGCGGTGCGCCAGGTCGGGGTTCTCCACCGTGCGCCGGCCCATGTGGTCGTGCAGCAGGTCCAACATCTCGCCGACCGCCGGGTTGTCCAGCCGGCCCTTGGCCTTCACCGCGTCCTTGCCGAACAGCGCCTTCAGCTCGCGCAGCATGTGCTCGCGGCCGCCCGGCGCCAGCACGCCGACGTACTGGGCCGCGCTCAGCGCCGCCTGGTACTCGCCCTCCATGCGCAGGTCCGCGTCGGCCTTGAAGCCGCGGCCGACCGTCAGCCTCTCGCCGTCCCAGATCATGTGCCAGGCGGCGCGGTTGTCCGGCAGCCCAAGGTGCGGCGGGGCCTCGTCGAAGCCCTCGCTCAACGAGAACGGCCGCCCGGCCAGGGCGTCCTTGCGCCGCGCGACCTCGGCCTCGAGGAAGCGCCGCGCCTCGTCGATCCAGGCGTCGGACAGGTACTCGCAGTGATGCGGCAGCGTGATCATGGACGATCCTCCCGCCTCCACGCTCGCGATCTGCCGCGCGGGTCGCCGGAGGCTGTCAGGGTGGAAGTCTCCGCCCTTGACCCAAGGTCAAGCAACGCGCGCCGGCGGAATCCGAGCCCGCCGCCTCACCGGCCCGTCAGTTGGTGGACAGCCACTTGGTCACATAGGCGTGCGCCTGGCGCGCCAGGGTCGGCGGGCCGGAGAAATAGAATTCCGAGCCGAACAGGCGCTTCTTCTCGCGCCAGGTCAGTTCGCCCATGTCCTCGGTCTGCAGAACCGTGCGCAGCTTGGCGCGCTGGCGCTTCGATACGAACGCCACGTAGGTCGCTTCGGGCACGTCGCCCCCCCAATCCGGATGTCTAGCCTAAGGTGTGTGCCGCCCTCGGGCGCACAAAGCCAGAGCCGTTCGGAGCGGCGCAGATGACGGGATGACGCAGGCCCCACGCGGCTGTGGAAAAGCGGCTCCCCGACACCATGTTCCCCACTTTGGGTCTTGGAGGCGGGAATGCGCTGGATCAATCCGCCACGCCGTCAGATGTGCCAAGTACGCCTCATCCAAGAGCGTCGTTCGCACGTAGGGTGGTCAATCCATCATGGTGAATGGTAGCGCTTGAAGCCCCTGGGCGTTGCGGGAGACGACGTGGCCGACACCCTGACCCCACCCGACCGCATGGTGGAGCTCCGCGAGCGGGCGCTCATCCCGCTCAGCGGCGCCTTCATGCTGGATCAGGCGCGGACCGGGATCGCCGGCATGGACACCCGCGATTCGCTGCTGGTGCTGGCCATCAACCAGGCCAACATCGCCCCTCTGACGCGCGACCCGGAGGCGCGCCAGCGCTACGGCGGACTGGAATCGCCCGCCCCCGACGAGGAGCGGCGTCCGGTGTCGCTGAGCGCCATCGCCGCCAGCCTGAACCTGCCCTACGAAACGGTCCGCCGCCGCACCCGGCGCCTGGAGGAGCTGGGTGTTTGCGCCCTGACGCCCCAGGGCCCGATCGTGCCGGAGAGCTTCCTCGCCTCCCCCGCCTATCTGCAGTCCGTGGTCGTCGCCCACCTGCGGCTCCACCGCTTTTACCAGGACGTGCGCGCCGCCGGGCTGATGGAGCCGCTGCCGCCGTCGCGCTACCCGCCGGAGCCGACGGTGCCGATCCGCGCCTCGCTGCGGCTGATCTCCGACTACCTCCTGCGCACCACCGAGCTCCTGATGGGGCTCACCGGCGACGTGATCTCGGGCCTCGCCCTGTTCGGCCTGCTCAGCGCGGGCGACACCCTGCCGCCCCCGGTCAGCCTCACCGCCGTGCTGGCGCGCCGGATCGGCATGCCGCACGAGACCGTTCGCCGACATCTGGCCGAGCTCGCCAACCTCGGCTGGTGCGTGCGCGCCGGCCGCGGCTTCACCGTCAGCGAGGAGATCCTCGCCCGGCCCGAGATGAGGGCCCTGTTCCGCGACAACGCCATCAATCTCCAGCGCCTGTTCACCGCCCTCGCCGAGCGCGGCCTTATCGAAGCCTGGGAGCGGCTCGGCCTGCCCGGCCAGCCGTCGCCGGGCTGATGGACCGGAACCCGGAGCCGCCGCCATGTCCATGGATGGCCTGAAGGTATTCGGATCCAAGGCGTCCGTGGCCGACGCCCGGATCGTCAACCGCCTGGCGGTCCGCTACGTGCTCGACGTCATCGGCGTCGCGCGCGACGGCCGGCATCTGCTCGACACCCTGCTGATGGCCACCATCGTCCAGGCCAACGTCTCCTCGATCAGCCGCCGGGCCGACCTGCAGGTGGCGTTCGGCGCGGCCGACGAGGCGCCGCCGGACGAGTTGCGCCGCCCGGTCAGCATCAACGCCATCGCCAGCTCGCTCAACATGCCCTTCGAAACCGCCCGCCGGCGCATCAAGGGGCTGGTGGATCAGGGCCTGTGCCAGATCGTCGAGGGCGGGGTCATCGTCCCCACCGAGATCCTGGTCTCGCAGGAGTACCTGCAGAACGCCTTCAAGGCCTACGAGCGGCTGCGCGTCTTCTACTACGAGCTGCGCGACCTCGACCTCTTGACCCAGCTCCCCGGCCCCACCGTCGGCCTCGCCGCCGCCCAGGCGCCGGTCCGCGCCACCGCGCGCCTCGCCTCCGACTACGTGCTGCGGGTGATCGAGGCGCTGCTGCAGTCGATCGGCGACCTCGCCGAAGGCTTCGTCGTGCTGGCCATCTTCTGCGCCAACGTCGAGGGACTGTCCGACGACGTTCGCGGCGCCGACGGCGTCCAGGCGCGCGACTTCGTGGACGACGGCCTGCGCCGGCCGATCCGCATCAACGCCCTGGCCGAGCGCGTCGGCCTGCCGCCCGAGACCACGCGCCGCCACGTCATGAGCCTGGTGAACCGCGGCTTCGTGCGCCGCCTGCCCTCCGGCTTCGTCGTGCCGGCCGACGCCCTGGCCGGCGGCCAGCTCATCCAGTTCATGGTCGACAACCTGACCAACCTGCACCGTATGTTCGCCGGGCTCGCCCAGCTCGGGGTGCTGGAGGTCTGGGACCAGCTCAATCCGAGAACAGAGGCGGCCAGGCGAATTCCCCAAAATGGGTAATCGACGGAACGTCTTGCGAACATCTGCGAACCTGGAACATTAGGTACGCCCGCCCTGGGTGCATTCGACCTCGGCGCCCGCGGCAGTCCGTGGTCCGGCGCGGGCCGCGACCATAGCATTCGCAGGTGATCGCCGATCACCGATGAGGTCCTCAACGGCGCGACGCGCGCGCTTTTCGCGTATAGGGCGAAATAAATATGCGCCCAAAACGCCGGCGCCGCCCCGATTTGAGACGTTTTCTCCTCGAATCCCCTTGCAGAGAACGGCGTTTCGAACGATTGGGACGGCGGCTGGCCAATCTCCTTTTAGGCGAACTTTTTCACCCATGCGTTTCAAGATCTCGGGGTACGGCGCGGCGCTGCGCGAGCCGCTGGTGCTCTACCTCGTCGCCGGTTCGATCGAGGCGGCCTGCCTTGGCGGGCTGAACATGCTGGCGCAGATGCCGGAGTGCGAGCGGATCCAGATCACCGGGCCCGGGCATGTGGTGGAGATCGCCGCCCGCGTCCCGGCGCGGGCGACCCTGCCCGCCTGACGCAGGGGATTCTTCGCCCGGCTCCTCGATTTGAGTAGGGAACGCGGTTCCGCCGCTCCGCCCCCACCTCTACTCTCGATTGTTACGGCGCTCGCTTTCGCTCGCTGGGCGCCGCGCGGGGGGCTGCGACATGGCGGATGGAGAGGACGGCGAGGCGCACGCTGTGGACCGTCACGTGGGTCTGCAGATCCGGCTGCGGCGCAAGGCGCTTCAGGTCAGCCAGGAGCGCCTGGCGGAGGCGATCGGCGTCACCTTCCAGCAGGTCCAGAAATACGAGCGCGGGGCCAACCGGGTCAGCGCCTCGATGCTCTGGGACATCGCCCGGGTCCTGAAGACGCATCCGGCCGCCTTCTTCCCGGGCGAGCACGATGCGGAGCCCGCCGCCGCCGACCAGGTGCTGACCTCGGCCCGCGCCTTCCTGCTGACGCCCGAGGGCATCGATCTCGCCGACTGCTTCCCGCGCGTGCGGCGGCCGGGCGCGCGCCGGGCCGTGCTCGACCTCGTCCGCGCCTGCGTCCGCGACGGCGGTTAGGGCTTCAGCCCCGCCATGATCACGCCGATCAGCCGGCGGGCGCTCGCCTCCCAGCCCGGCTGGTCGTAGCCGAACGCCACCCCCATCAGCATCCGGTAGAGGTCCTGCGGCGAGATTTCGGGGCGGATGTCGCCGGCCGCCCGCGCCGCCTGCACCAGCCGCTCCATCGCCCCCGACAGCGCCGGCCCCGCCGAGGCATAGGCCTGCGCGCCCTCCTCGCCGCCGGCCTGCAGGGCCGGGGCGATCACCCGCTTGGTGGCCATGTAGTCGACCAGCAGGTGCAGCCAGGCCTCCAGCGCCGCCCCAGCTCCGCCCTTCGCCGACCGCTCGGCCAGCAGCCGCTCGGCCGAGGCCGAGAGCTGCTCCACTTCGCGCCGGTAGACCGCCGCCATCAGCGCGTCGCGCGTCGGGAAATGCCGGTAGAGCGTGCCGATGCCGACGCCGGCCCGCCGCGCGATCTCCTCCAGGGCCACGTCAGCGCCGTCCGCGCCGAACGCCGCCTTGGCCGCCTCCAGAAGCTGCTCGCGGTTGCGCAGGCTGTCCGCCCGCGGCTTGCGCGCCCTTTCGCTCACGTCACGACCCTGCACTTGCAAAACGGAGGCGACCTCCGTATTTATCCGGAGGCAACCTCCACTTCTTATAGCCGCAACCCCGGAGCCTGTCATGAGCGAGACCACCGCCGCGCCGCTTGGCGCCAAGTCGACCACCGACGACGTCCTCGCCGGCCGCGACCTCGCCGGCACGCGCATCCTCATCACCGGCGTCTCCGCCGGCCTCGGCGTCGAGACCGCCCGCGCCCTCGCCGCGCATGGGGCCGAGATCGTCGGCGCCGCCCGCGACCTCGACAAGGCCCGCGCCGCCACCGAAGCCGTCCGGCGCGATGCGAGGAACGGCGGGTCGCTGGAGCTGATCGCCCTCGACCTCGCCGACCTGACGAGCGTCCGCGCCTGCGCCGACGCCCTGCTGGCCGACGGCCGGCCGTTCGACGTCGTCATCTGCAACGCCGGCGTCATGGCCACGCCGTTCGGCAAGACCGCCGACGGCTTCGAGACCCAGTTCGGCACCAATCACCTCGGCCACTTCGTGTTCGTCAACCGCATCGCCCCGCTGATCCGCGCGGGGGGGCGCGTCGTCAGCCTGGCCTCCGCCGGGCACCGCTTCTCAGACGTCAACCTCGAGGATCCGGGCTTCGAGCGCACCCCTTACGAGCCCTTCGCCGCCTACGGCCGGGCCAAGACCGCCAATGTCCTCTTCGCCGTCGAATTCGACCGCCGCCACAAGGGCCACGGCGTGCGCGCCACGGCCATCCACCCGGGCGGCATCCAGACCGAGCTCGGCCGCCACATGACCGACGAGCTGCGCGCGCAGATGCTGGCCAACGTCACCGCCGCCCAGGCCGCCAGCGGCGGCGCCTTCGAGTGGAAGACCGTGCCCCAGGGCGCGGCGACCTCGGTCTGGGCCGCCGTCGTGGCCCCGGCCGACGTCGTCGGCGGCCACTACTGCGAGGACTGCCACGTGGCGGAGGTGGTCGACAATGTCTCGGCCGGCCGCGACGGCGTGCGCGCCTATGCCGTCGATCCGGACCGCGCCAAGGCCCTCTGGGCGCTCAGCGAAAAGATGGTCGGCGAGACCTTCTAGCGGCCAAACCGCCCGCCCCTACACGCCCGCCTTCGCCAGGTTGGGCTTCGGGATGGACGCCGTGAACGGGCCCTTGTCCTTCGCCCGCTCGCGGCCGAACTCGGCCCAGGCCGCGGCGAAGGCTAAAGGCGTCCCGGGGGGCGTTCCGGGTGCTGCGGCCGCCTGCACGATCTTGACCTCACGCGCTGCGAGGGCCGTCGAGAGCGCCGCCCACAGGTCGAGGTTGTCGGCCGGCGCCTCGCCGCCCGCCTGCGCCGCCGCCATGCGCGCCGGAAACCCGGCGACAATCGCGTCGCTGGTCGTCAGCACGACCGACCGCCCCGCCGGCAGGTCCTTGAGCGCCGCCAGCAGCGCCAGCAGCGCGCCGCGCTCGGCGTCCAGCCGCCGCTCGCCGCCTGCGAAGCCGCTCACCCCGGCCTCGTCGGCCCGCACCACGGCCCAGCCCGCGACGCGGAACGCCGCATGGTGCGAAACCCCCAGCCAGATGCGGACCGGCTCGGCCACGGGATCCTCCTGGGCCACCCCTATTCCGGCACCTGCGGCCGCCGCTCCCGGTACCAGACGAGTTGCTCGCTGGTCGCCAGCAGCTTGCCGTCGCGCCGCCAGTAGCTGGAGCGCTCGTCCGAGGCGCCGCCGCCGCCCACCCGGCCCTCGCACTCGATGAGGATGTAGTCGTCGCCGGCCGCCGCGATCTCGGCCGCCGTGGCGTGCAGATAGACCGTCAGCGACAGGGTCGTGGTCATCACGCCGGAGCCCAGGGCGTAGAACGCCCGCGGCGGCGAATTGTCGGTCACCATGCCGATCAGCGCCTTGTCCCAGGGCGCGATCCGCGGCCGCACCCAGGCCAGGGAGAACGAATCCCCGCCCGGCGGGATCGGGAAGCTCTCCGTCGTCCGCCGCTCGAAGGCCTGGGCGCCGAAGTGGCGCCGCCCACCAGGGCTCTCCGGCGCCGGCAGGGTCTCCGGGTCGGCCAGAAGCGGCATCTCGGCGAAGGCGAAGTCCGGCGTCGGCGGGCGCCGCGCCAGGGTGGCCACCGCATGCACGCTCACCTCGTCCGAGCCGGCCGGGCCGATGTCCACCTGCCACACGCCCACCGAGCCGCCCTGCCGCATGCGCCGCGTGCGCACCGAAAGCTCGCCCACCGGCAGCCGGTCCACATAGGTCAGGGTCAGGCACACCGGCTCGCCCACCGCCTCGGCTTCGGCCTCCAGCACCCGCACCGTCAGCCCGATCGGATAGCCGCCCCAAAGGCCCCCGCCCGGGTTCTCCCACTCCGGCCCGGCCGTGGTGATCCAGCGCCCCGGCCCCTCGGCCCGAAGCGGCATCGCATGCGAAATCGTCGTCTCCATGCGGCGCTCTCTAGCCGCTCGCCGCAAGGTAACGGAAGAGGCGCTCGACAGCCCAGCTTGCCGCAGGCACTGTCGCCGGATGCAACCCCTGCGCACATCAGCCGCGACGCTCGCGCTCATGCTCGTCGCCGGCCAAGCCCATGCGGGGGACCTGCGCACCGCCATCAACGTCCAACTCGTCGGCGTGCCCGCCAGTCGCGAAGAGACACCCAAGCCCGGCACGGCCGCCGCTCTCTACCCCGAAGCGGCCCGCAGGGCCGGCGTCGAAGGCTCGGCCGTCGTCCGCTGCGACGCCCTGCAGAGCGGCGATTTCGCCAACTGCGATCTCGTGGAAGAGAGCCCCGCCGGCCAGGGATTCGGCGCGGCGGCCCTCGCCCTGACGCCCCGCCTCGCCCAGGCCCCGCTCGGCAAGGACGCGGCCAAAGACGCCGTGATCCCGTTCGTCTTCAGCCTCAAGGAGACTGACGCCGGCCGCCTGCGCCCGAAGCAGGATGACTGGGCCTACCGCGCTGTCGGCACGCGGCTCAGCGACCACTATCCCGCGGCCGCCGCCAACGCGCCGCTGGAAGGCTATGTGGTGGCCGACTGCGACGTCGCGGCCAACGGCGCCCTGACCGGCTGCCGCAGCATCGTCAGCACGCCCTACGGCTGGGGCTTCAGGGAAAGCGCCCTCGCGGTGATCTCCAGCTGGCGGCTGAAGCCGGTGCTGAGCGATGGCCGCCCGATCCCGGCCGGCGCCCGCATCCGCATTCCGTTCCACTTCCGCATTGCGTGGCGCTAGGCGCCTCACTTGGCCGCTGCAGGTTCCTTGCCCTTGGCAGTCCTGTTCGCCGGGCCCGGTACCGAGCGCCGTCAAGCGCGGGGGCCGCCCCCTCCCGCCCCGGTTGCGCCGCTCGCCCGAGCGGTTACCTTCGGCCGGTTCGGGGGAGCATCCATGAGCAAAGCCATGTTCCAGCGCATCGCCTATGCGCTGCGAAACCTGACCCGCTTCGCGGGCCGCGATTCACGCGAGACGTTCTGGGTCTACGCCGTCTTCATTCTGCTCGTGACTTTCATCGCCACCTTCGCCCTGGCGGCGCCGGTGATCGCGGACTCATTCGAGCGGATGCAGCAGTTCGCCCTCGCGCACCCGGACCAGGCCACCATCACCCGGACCCCCACCAGCTATTCGATCCAGATCCATGGCCAACACCCCGAGCTGATGCCGGACTTTCCCCGGCTTCTCCACCTGATGGCCCTTCCGGTCGGGTTGGCGGTGCTGCTGCTGTCAGCCGCGGTCACGCGACGGCTGCACGATCGCGGCCGCAGCGGGATCTGGGCCCTCCCGCCGCTCGCCTTCCTCGTCATCGGCATGAGCATCACGCCCAGCGTTTTCGCGACCATGGCTGCGAGCCCGGGCGCGCCGCCGAAAGGCTTCGTCCTGCTCTTCGGCGCCAACCTGCTCTATATAGTCAGCCTGGGACTGCTGGTCCTCCAGCTCATCGGCGCCACCGCCCCAAACCCGAACCGGTTCGGCGGCCCACCCGCGGAGTGAGACGGCGCGTGACACGCTGACGAAGCGAGGGTGGACCTCGCCCGATGCAACTGACAGCCTGCCGGCGGTCCCCGCAGAGCGCCGAAAGGAAGCAGCATGTCCGAAACCACAACGACGCCCATCGCGCAGAGCGCGGCGCCGTCCGCGACCTTCGCCTTCACCAAGCTGATCGTCGCCGACCTCGACGCGGCCGTGGACTTCTACGCCCGCGTCCTGGGCCTCGTCGTCGCCCAGACGGTGGAGACCGCCGACATGGTCGAGAAGATCCTCGGCAAGGCCGGCCAGCAGGGCGGCGCCAACCTCATCCTCTACCACCACAAGGACGGCCGCCGGCTGACGCTCGGCCACGCCCACGGCCCGGTCGGCTTCTACGTCCGCGACGTCGACGCCGCCTTCGCCCATGCGGTCCAGGAAGGCGCCAGGGCCCACCGCGAGCCGTTCGACGCCGGCGCGCTCCGTGTCGCCTTCATCCTCGATCCCGACGGCCACGAGATCGAGCTGGTCAGCGTCAAGCGCTGAGCCTCGGCCCGGCGACGCCGCACGTCACCCACCTAAGCCCTGGCAGAGGTGAGGACAGTCCGGCGTCTCCTCTGAGTCAGCCTTGCCTCAATACGCCAGGATCGGCGCCAGCCAGCGCTCCGCCTCTTCCACGCTCCAACCCTTGCGCCGGGCGTAGTCCTCCACCTGATCCCTATCGATCTTGCCGACCCCGAAGTAGTGCGCCTCGGGATGGGCGAAGTAGAGGCCGCTGACCGACGAGGGCGGGGTCATGGCGAGGCTCTCGGTGAGCTCGATTCCCGTCGCCGGCGTGGCGTCCAGCAGGCGGAACAGGGTCCGCTTCTCGGTGTGGTCCGGCTGGGCCGGATAGCCGGGCGCCGGGCGGATGCCGCGATACTTTTCGCCGATCAGGATGTCGAGGTCGAAGGCCTCGTCCGGCGCATAGCCCCAGAGTTCCGTGCGCACCTTGCGGTGCAGGGCTTCGGCGAAGGCTTCGGCCAGGCGGTCGGCGACAGCCTGGGAGAGGATCGCCGAATAGTCGTCGCCCTTGGCCCGGTATTCGGCGGCGAGCGCGCTCTCGCCGTGGCCGCTGGTCACCGCGAAGCCGCCCACCCAGTCGGGCTTGGTCCCCACTGGCGCGACGAAGTCCGCGAGCGCGGTGTTGGCGCCCTCCTTGACCATCTGCTGGCGCAGGGTGTGCAGCCGGGCGAGCTCGGTCGTGCGGCGCTCGTCGGTGTAGAGCACGATGTCGTCGCCCTCGGCGTTGGCCGGCCAGAAGCCGACCACCCCGCGCGCCTCCAGGAGGTTCTCCTGGATCATCCGGCCGAGCATGTTCTCCGCGTCGCGGAAGAGGTCGCGCGCGGCCTGGCCGACCACCTCGTCCTCGAGGATCGCCGGATAGCGGCCGACCAGCTCCCAGCTCGCGAAGAACGGCGTCCAGTCGATGTGGCGCGCGATCTCGTTGAGGTCGTAGGGCGCGAAGGCGCGCGTGCCGAGGAAGCTGGGCTTCGGCGGATCGTAGGCCGCCCAGTCCACCGCGAAGGCCTTGTCCCGCGCCTCCTGGAGACTCGCCCGCGCCCGCGTGCCCTGGCCGCGCGCGAACTGCTCGCGGACCTTCTGGTAGTCGGCCGCGGTGTCGGCCAGGAACCTGGTCTTCTCGGTCGGCGAGAGGAGGTTGGAGACCACGCCCACCGCCCGGCTGGCGTCGAGCACATAGACGGTGGGGCCGGCCTTGTACTGCGGGGCGATCTTCACCGCCGTGTGGGTCTTGGAGGTCGTGGCCCCGCCGATCATCAGCGGCATGGAGAAGCCCCGCCGCTCCATCTCGCCGGCCACGAAGGCCATCTCGTCGAGCGAGGGGGTGATCAGGCCCGAGAGGCCGACGATGTCGACCTTGTTCTTCTCGGCCTCGTCGAGGATGCGGTCGGCCGGGACCATGACGCCGAGGTCGATGACCTCGTAGTTGTTGCACTGCAGGACCACGCCGACGATGTTCTTGCCGATGTCGTGGACGTCGCCCTTGACGGTCGCCATCAGGATCTTGCCGGCGCTCTCGCGCGGCTTGCCTTCCTTCTCGGCCTCCATGAACGGCAGCAGGTAGTTCACCGCCTGCTTCATCACCCGGGCCGACTTGACCACCTGCGGCAGGAACATCTTGCCCGCGCCGAACAGGTCGCCGACCACGTTCATGCCGTCCATCAGCGGGCCTTCGATGACGTGCAGCGGCCGCTCGGCCTTGGCCCGCGCCTCCTCGGTGTCGGCCTCGATGTACTCGGTGATGCCGTTGACCAGGGCGTGGGTCAGCCGCTTCTCCACCGGCTGCTCGCGCCAGGTCAGGTCCGGCCCCTTGGTCTCGCCCTTGCCGCCCTTGTACTTGGGCGCCAGCTCCAGCAGCCGCTCTGTGGGGGAGACGCCGTCCCGGCCGGGCCGGTTCAGCACCACGTCCTCGACCGCCTCGCGCAGCTCCTCGGGGATGTCGTCATAGACCGGCAGATCCCCGGCGTTGACGATGCCCATGTCCATGCCGGCGTTGATCGCGTGGTAGAGGAACACCGAGTGGATCGCCCGCCGCACCGGCTCGTTGCCGCGGAACGAGAAGCTGACGTTCGACACCCCGCCCGAGACCCGCGCGTGCGGCAGCTCGGCCTTGACGGCCCGCGTCGCCTCGATGAAGTCGACGGCGTAGTTGTCGTGCTCCTCAATGCCGGTGGCGATGGCGAAGATGTTGGGATCGAAGATGATGTCCTCGGGCGGGAAGCCGACCCGCTCGACCAGGATCTGGTAGGCGCGCCGGCAGATCTCGACCTTGCGCCTGGCGGTGTCGGCCTGGCCCTGCTCGTCGAAGGCCATGACCACCACGGCCGCGCCATAGCGCAGGCAGGCCCTGGCCTGCTCGACGAACTTGGCCTCGCCTTCCTTCAGGCTGATCGAATTGACGATCGCCTTGCCCTGCACGCACTTCAGGCCGGCCTCGATCACCTCCCACTTGGATGAGTCGACCATCACCGGCACGCGGGCGATATCGGGCTCGGCGGCCAGCAGGTTCAGGAAGGTCCGCATGGCGGCCACCGAATCCAGCAGGCCCTCGTCCATGTTGACGTCGATGACCTGGGCGCCGGCGTCCACCTGCTGGCGCGCTACGCTGAGCGCCTCGGTGTAGTTCCCTTCGGCGATCAGCTTGCGGAATTTGGCCGAGCCCGTGACGTTCGTCCGCTCGCCGATGTTCACGAAGATGGGGCGCATTCAGCTCTACTACTTGATGTCATCCCGGTTTCGCGGAACGCGAAGACCGGGACCCTTGTCGCCAGATGGAAGTCGTCGGGCCGCAGCCCTCCCCGCGCGATCAGGCGCCGGGGGTCCCGGTCTTGGGCTGGCGCCCAGACCGGGATGACAGGGGTGTTTAGGACGCCAGCTCGAACGGCTCCAGGCCGGCGAGGCGCAGCGCCGTCGGCCGCTCGGGCACGGGCCGCGGCTTGACGCCCTTCACCTCGTCGGCGACGTGCCGGATGTGGTCGGGGGTGGTGCCGCAGCAACCGCCGAGGATGTTGACGATGCCGTCCTTGGCCCAGTCGTGCAGCGCGTGGCCGGTCTGGTCCGGCGTCTCGTCGTACTCGCCCATGGCGTTCGGCAGGCCGGCGTTGGGATAGGCCGAAACCAAGGTGTCGGCGATGCGCGACAGCTCGGCGATGTGCGGCCGCATCAGCTCCGCGCCCAGGGCGCAGTTGAGGCCGACCGCGAACGGCTTGGCGTGCTTGATCGAGTTCCAGAAGGCCTCGACCGTCTGGCCCGACAGGGTGCGGCCCGAGCGGTCGGTGATGGTGCCGCTGATCCAGATCGGCAGCGGCTCGTAGCCCTCGTCCTCGAGGTCCATGATCGCCTTGATCGCCGCCTTGCAGTTGAGGGTGTCGGTGATCGTCTCCACCAGGAACAGGTCGACCCCGCCCTCGTGCAGCGCCTTCACCTGCTCCTTGTAGGCGTCATAGACCTGGTCGAACGTCACCTTGCGCGCGCCCGGGTCGTTCACGTCCGAGCTCATCGACAGCATCACCGGCAGCGGGCCGATGGAGCCGGCCACGAAGCGCGGCTTGTGGGGCTCCTTGGCCGTCCAACGGTCGGCGACCTCGCGGGCGATCTTGGCGCCCTCGAAGTTGATGTCGCGCACCGCGCCCTGGGCCTCGTACTCGCCCTGGCCGATCGAGGTGGCCGAGAAGGTGTTGGTCTCGCTGATGTCCGCCCCGGCCGCGTAGTAGGCGTCGTGCAGCTCGGCGATGATGTCGGGCCGCGTCAGGCACAGGATGTCGTTGTCGCCCTTCAGCTGGACCGGGTGGTCCTTGAAGCGCTGGCCGCGGTAGTCGGCCTCGTCCAGGCCCTTCTTCTGGATCATCACCCCCCACGAGCCGTCGAGGATCAGGATCCGCTCCTTGGCCGCCTGCTTCAGGGCGGCGATGCGTTCGGCTCGGCTGGTCATGCCGCGGCCTCCTTCGGCCCGCCCGATCCGCGATCGGGCTTCGTTTGAGAGGAATCTGGGGTGGGGGCTTCGCGCACGCCGAGGACCCGGCAGATCGCATAGGTCAGGTCGGCGCGGTTGAGGGTGTAGAAGTGGAAGTCGGAGAAGCCTTCCTCGGCCAGGCGGGCGCAGGTCTCGCTCGCCACCGAGGCCGCGATCAGCCGCCGGGTCTCCGGATCTTTCTCCAGTCCTTCGAACAGGTTAGCCAGCCACTGCGGCAACTGGATACCGATGGGGCCCGCCATCTTCTTGAGGCCGTTGTAGTTGGTCACCGGCATGATCCCCGGCGAGATCGGGATGGTCACTCCGGCCTTGCGGACCCTGTCCATGAACCGCAGGAACGCGTCGAGGTCGAAGAAGAATTGGGTGATCGCCCGCGTCGCCCCCGCATCCACCTTGGCCTTCAGCACGTCGATGTCGTGGTCGACGCCGCTGCTCTCCGGGTGGACCTGCGGATAGAGCCCGACGCTCACCTCGAAGGGCGCGATGCGCCGGATCGCCGCCGTCAGCTCGGTGGCGTTGTTGTAGCCGTCGGCCCGCGGCGTATAGCGCCCGCCGATCTGCCCCGGCGGGTCGCCGCGCAGGGCCACGATGTGCCGGATGCCCGCCGCCCAGTAGTCGCGGATCACCTCGTCCACCTCCTCGCGGGAGGCCTCGACGCAGGTCAGGTGCGCGGCCGGCTTGAGCGTCGTCTCGTTGACCATGCGCAGCACCGTCCGGTGCGTGCGGTCGCGGGTCGAGCCGCCGGCGCCGTAGGTCACCGAGACGAACGACGGGTTGAGGGGCTCGAGCCGGCGGATCGCCTCCCACAGGCTCGCCTCCGCCTCGGGCGTCTTGGGCGGCGAGAACTCGAAGGAGACGTTGGGGCGCGGCGTGCCGCCGACGCCCGCGCGGGCGACGGGGCCTAAGGCTGTGTCTACCGGTGTCATGCGGCGGTCCTCTGCCGGGCGGCGGCCCGCTCGGCGGTCCAGATCTTCACGGTCAGGCCCGCCTCGCGGGCTGGCGGCAGGGTCTCGACGGCGGTGTACGCGAAGCCGCTCTCCGCCAGCCATCGGCGCATCTCCTGGTCGGAGAAGCCGAGCCGGCGGTGCTGGTGCTGCTCGCGCAGGAACTCGAGCTTGTGCGGCGCGAAGTCGACGATCAGCAGCTTGCCGCCCGGCGCGGTGATGCGCGCCGCCTCCTTCACCGCCGCGGCCGGATCGGCGAGATAGTGGAGCACCTGGTGGACCACCACGAGGTCGGCCTCGCCGTCGGGCAGGCGCGTGCTGAAGATGTCGCCGTGGCGCAGCTCGCAGGCCTTCAATCCGGCCTCGGCCACGTGGCCGCGGGCGATGTTGAGCATCTGCTGCGAAAGGTCGAGGCCAAGCGCCACCTGCGCCTTCGGCCCCAGGAGGGTCAGCATCCGGCCGGTGCCGGAGCCGAGGTCCACCAGCCGCCTGAACGGCCCCGGCCCCGCGGCCTTCAGGATCGCCGCCTCCACGTCGCCCTCGGCGACATAGAGCGAGCGGATCTCGTCCCAACGGGCGGCGTTGCGGGCGAAGTAGTCGGACGCCACCTGGGCCCGCTCGGCGAACACGGCCGTCAGCCGCTCGGCGTCGCGGACGAGCTGCGGATCGTTCGCGTCGAGCCGCGCCAGCACCTCGCGGACGAGCTCGCCGGCTTGCCCGCCGGCCGTGAGGCGGTAGAACACCCACGCGCCATCCGGGAAACGCTCGACGAGGCCGGCTTCGGCCAGCAGCTTCAGGTGGCGGGAGACGCGCGGCTGGCTCTGGTCGAGCACGCCGCAGAGTTCGAGGACGGCCAGCTCCTCACGCGCGAGGAGCGCCAGGATGCGCAGGCGCGTCGGCTCGCCTGCCGCGCGCAGCACCTCCACCGCCTGTGCCGCCGAGAGCTTCATGGCGGCACATAAAGATATCTTTATGTCTTTATGTCAAGTCGGCGAGCGCCTTCCATTTCAGCTCAGGCCGGCCCTCGGCCCAGGCGAGAAGCGCTTCGAGGAACGCCCAGGCGTCTTCGTCGTGATCCAGGTGATGGCTGAGGAGGCCGATCGGCGCATCCCACAGCCCCGCCCGCCGCCGCGCCCGCAGCGCGACGCGCAGCGCCGACCACATCCGCCGCCGCCCACGGAACCGCGCCCCCTTCTTCCAGCGCATCAGGTCGATGTGGGCGTCGATCCGGGGCCCGGCCTCGGCGATCTCGCCCCAGGCGGACAGGCCCGTGTAGCCGCAGGCCAGCAGCGCCTGGGGGAGCGCCGGATGGACGTCGTTCCAGGGCGGCGTGAACATCCGCAGCGCCCCCGGCAAGCGCTCGACCTGACGCCAGCCGATGTTCAGTCGTTCGGCGAGCTGCGCCTCGCTCCACTCGTGCGGGAACTCCCCGGCCGCGGCCCCGTCGCGGCGATTGAGGTGGTCGACCCCGTGCTGGACGACGGACACCCAGGGCCGGCCGCCAAGCAGGGCCGCCAGCTCGCGCAGTCGCCCATCCGGGATGACGGCCAGCGTCAGCGGCGTCCGGTGCGCATCGGACAGCACGAGCAGTCGGCGCAGCGCCGGGGTGGCGGCCCGCGCGTCGTCATCGCGCCACCAGAGCGTCGCGCAACGCCCGGCGCGCCGCCAGCGGCCGAGTTCGGCCGCGAGCCTCAATCTGGCGATCAACACCTCGGCGGTCAGCCCACGCCCTGCAGGACCGTTTCCGCCGCGGGCCGCTCGCCGGCCTGCGCGGCCTGGCCGCGCCGCGCCTCCAGGATCTCCTTGGCGCGCAGGTGTGAGATCACCGGATAGAGCCCGGCCATCAGGGCGATGGTGAAGCCGAGGTCGCCCTCGGTGCGCCCCTTGCGGCCCACGTAGCACTTCCAGAACCTGCGGAAGCCGCGGAAGACGTTGTCCCAAAGACGCCCGGGATCGCCCTTGTCGGCCAGGTCGGCGGCGCGCAGGGCGGTGTAGCGGTTCAGCCGGTCGACCATGTCGCCGATGTCCTCGTCCACCAGATGGCGGATCGGCGTCGCCAGCTCGCCGGCGAAAGCGCCGTCGAACACCACGCCGGGATGGACCCGCTCCGGCTTCCAGTGCTTCACGCCCCGGCGATAGAGCCTGGCCACCGAGGTGGTGCCGAAGCTGCCGCCCCAGCCGCGGCGCACGAGCTTGTGGCCCACGTAGTTGTCCACCGGAACCCGGAACCAGTCGCCCGAGGCCTTGGCCACGGCGGCGCGGACCTCACGGACCAGGGTGTCGTCGGCGTGTTCGTCGGCGTCGAGCTCGAACACCCAGTCGCCCGAGCAGGCGCCGAGACCGGCTTCCTTGCGCTGGCTTTCGAGCGGGAAGATCCCTTCCACCACCACCGCGCCGAACCGGCGGGCGATCTCGGCGGTCCTATCCGTGCAGCGGTCGGCGACCACGACCACCTCGTCGAAGGCCGCCAGCCCCCTCAGGCATTCGGCCAGGCGCGCTTCCTCGTTGCGCGCGCAGACGAGCGCAGAAATCCTCATCGATGTTCCCCCCGGCCTCCCGTCCGAGGCCGTCCGGAGAGATAGACGCCACAGCCAGGCTTCCCCCCTCACTGTTTCAGAATGGACACAATGTCGCAGGGTAACGCCGGTGTGCGGTTCGACGGCGTTGCGGGGGCTCAGCCGCCGCGCACCACCGTCTCGACGAGGGCGTAGAAATCCCGGGCGAAGGCCGCCGTGTCGCCGAGCGGGCTGCGCCGTATCCGCTCCCGCAGGCCGCTCCGCAATGCCGCCCGTCCCTGCCCATCCGCGGCCAGCTGCAATGCGACGGCGCGATAGCCGCCCAGATCGTCGGCGATCATCTCCGCAAGGCCCGCGTTGCTCAGGATCGAGGCGCTGAGCCGCTCGTACAGGGCCGGCCCCCGCAGGCTCACCACCGGCACGCCCATCCAGAGCGCCTCGACCGTGGTCGTGCCGCCGGTCAGCGGGAAGGTGTCCAGCGAGATGTCGATCTCGTTGTAGATCGGCATGTGCTCGTGCCGGACGGGGTGGAAGTCGATCCGGTCCGCGGAGACCCCGCCAGCCGCGAACGCCCGGATGATGTGCTCGCGGAACACCGCCGAGGCCGCCTCGGGACGCACGATGGCGAAGCGCGACCCCGGCGTGGCGGCCACGATCGAGGCCCAGGTCGCCAGGACCTCCGGCGTGTACTTGTAGGGATTGTTGGCCGTCCCGAACGTGAGACACCCCTTGCGGACCTCCGGCGGCGTCGGGTCGATGACGAAGGCGTCGGAGAATGTGGAGCCGAGCGCGATCCAGCTCCTCGGCATCCGCCACGCGGCTTCCGCCAGCAAGGTGGCATCGGCCGGCGCGACGAAGGGATCGCAGATCAAACCGTCGATCGTCGGCAGGCCCTCGGAATGCGGATAGCCGAGCCAGCTCGCCTGGCGCGGCGCGGGACGCCAGGCCAGGACCTCGAGCTTGTTCATATGGGTCGAGCCGCCCAGCTCGATCAGCAGGTCGAGATCGTCGTCGGCAATGACCTGGGCCGCTTCGCGCGCCGTGGCGTCGGGCATCCGGCGGAAGGTGGAGCGGGCGGCGAAAGCGCTCTGCATCGCGTCCGCCGGTCCCGGATCGAAGGCGTAGCAGAAGAGCTCGAAGCGGCTGGGGTCGAGGTGCTGGAACACCGGCTCGGCGAAGTAGCCGACGGGATGGCGCCGCAGGTCCGACGACAGGAAGCCCAGCCGGATCTTCTCCCCTGGCGGCCGCGGCGCCGGGCGCCGGATCGGCCGCCGCTCCGCCCTGGCCACCATGGCCCGGCCGCAGATCCGATGTTCCTCGAGCAGCTCGCGCCGGTCCGCGTCGGTGCGCACCCGGCTGAGTTGGCGGAACAGGGCCGTGTGCAGGCCCGCCTGCGCCCAGGCGCGCCCGAGCGTGCGGAAGTCGCCCAGCCGCTCGGCCGCCTCGAAGTCGCAAACCTGGGCGAAGACGTCGCGCAGAACCTTGGCTTGCTGCGGCGTGAGTGCGCCGAGGCCCAGCGCCGCGCGGGCCAGGCGATGGGCTTCGTCGAGGGCGTTGCCGGCCTCCGGCCCCTTGGTCCGCGCCAGGTGCTGCACGAGCCCGACGAGGGCGTCGAGGCTGGCCGGCTCGAGCGCGCGCGCCCGCCGCAGGTGAGCCTCGGCCGCCGCATCGCCGCGCTCCGACAGCACATCGCCGAGCTGGAGCTGGGCCCAGCCGATCTCGGGTCGCCTGGCGACCAGCGCGGCCAGGAAGGCTTCGGCGCGGTCGCGCGCGCCGGCCGCCCGCAGCACCGCCGCCTTGGCCTCCAGCAGCGCCAGGTTCTCGGGGTCGAGGCCCAGGGCCTCGTCCAGCACCGCCTCGGCGGCGGCCGGGCCCTCGGCCTCGTTCCGCGCCTTGGCGAGATCCAGGAACGCCCCGCCGCGGTTGGCGCGCGCGGCGCCGTGGGCGGGATCCAGTCTCAGCGCCTCGCCGAACGCGGCCAGCGCCGCCTGCGGCTCGCCGGTCATGCGCAGCATGGCCCCATGGACGTTCCAGAGATCGGCGGATCGGGGATGGGCGGCGATGGCGGCGGTGGTGAACGCACCGCCCGCAGCGAACGTGCCCGCGCGGTAGAGTTCGCGGGCGCGGGCCAGGGCGGCGTCAGCACTCTGCGGGATCGCCTCGCTCGCCATCGACCTCCCCCGCACCCGACGCCTCGCGCATCTCCTAAGCCGCCGCGCGAGCGAAATACAATCGCCGGAGGGAAACACACGGCGTCGCTTGTTCGTTAACGCGTTTGCGCCCGCCTGAGGCGCGAACGTCTCGAGGGAGATGCACCCATGAAAACCTTCCTGCTGGCGGCCGGCGCGGCCGCCCTTGCCCTGTCCGCTTCCGCGGCCGACGCCAAGGCCAAGCACCACCGCAAGCACCACGCGAGCCACGGCATGGCCAGCGCCGCGGGCCCGGCGCAGCCGATCCCCTACGCCATGCTCGACTCCTACCTGAAGGCCTCGCCCAGGCAGCGGGCGACGCGCGACTGGTGGTCCGGCTCGGCGACGACCGGCACGAGCGCCAACGCCTCGACGACCGCGCCCACCGCGACCGCCGGCGGCGCGACCGGCGACACGAGCTCGGGCAGCGCCACGACCTCGGGGTCAACTGAGGTCAATCCGAGCCCGTCGACCAGCCCCGCGCCGACCCCGCCGTCGAGCACCACGCCGGACGCGTCCTCGACCACCCCGTCGACGACCACGCCGCCGCCGTCGGGCTCGCCGCAGCAATAGGATCGAAGGCCGGGCTCCCCTTCCGGGGGGAGCCCGCGCCCGCGACTCAGCCGTGCCGCCCCTCGGCGAACTCCTCGATCATCTTGGCGCAGAAGGCCGGCAGGTCGCCGGGATTGCGCGAGGTGACGAGGCCGTCGTCGACGACCACCTCCTGGTCGACCCATTCCGCGCCGGCGTTCCTCAGGTCCGTCTGCAGCGAGGGCCATGAAGTCATCCGCTTGCCCTCCACCGCCTCGGCGTTGATCAGCGTCCAGGGCCCGTGACAGATCGCGGCGATCGGCTTCTTCGCCTGGGCGAACGAGCGGACGAAATCGATGGCCTTGGGCTCCAGCCGGAGCTGGTCGGGATTGATGACGCCCCCCGGCAGGACGATGGCGTCGTACTGGTCGGGACTGGCCTGGCCGAGCTCGCGATCCACCGGCACCATCCGGCCCTTGTCGTGATGGTTGAAGCCCTGGATCTGGCCGCCGTGCGGCGCGACCACCTCGACCTCTGCGCCCGCCTGGCGCAACGCCTCGACCGGCTTCTCCAGCTCCACCTGTTCGAAGCCGTCGGTGGCCAGCACCGCCACCTTGCACCCTTGCAGCCGTTCCTCGGCCATGGGGGACCTCCTGCTCTCTGGTTGGGGATGCAGCCCAACCGCAGGGCGACCGGAGGGGTTCCGCCTAGCCGCCGACGATCCAGCCGGCCGGCAGGGTCGCGGGGATGACGCCCGGGAGCGTCGCCAATGGCTTGGCCGGCCTCGCCCTACCGCCCGAATTTCTGGAACTTGATCCGGTGGGGGATGAGGCTGTCGACGCCGAGGCGGCGCTTCTTGTCCTCTTCGTAGGCTTCGAAGTTGCCCTCGAACCATTCCACGTGGCTGTCGCCCTCGAAGGCGAGGATGTGGGTCGCCAGGCGGTCCAGGAACCAGCGGTCGTGGCTGATCACCACGGCGCAGCCGGGGAAGTCCTCGAGCGCGCTTTCCAGCGCCTGCAGGGTCTCCACGTCCAGGTCGTTGGTCGGTTCGTCGAGCAGGATGACGTTGCCGCCGGTCGCCAGGGTCTTGGCCAGGTGCACGCGGTTGCGCTCACCGCCCGAGAGCAGGCCGACCTTCTTCTGCTGGTCGCCGCCCTTGAAGTTGAACGAGCCCACATAGGCCCGGCTCGGGATCTCGGTGGCGCCGACCTTCATGATGTCGAGCCCGCCGGAGATCTCGGCCCAGACGTTGTTGTTCGGGTCCAGGCTGTCGCGGCTCTGGTCGACGTAGGCGAGCTTCACCGTCTCGCCGAGGCGGATGGAGCCGGAGTCGGGCTGCTCCTGGCCGGTGATGATCTTGAACAGGGTGGACTTGCCCGCGCCGTTCGGCCCGATCACCCCGACGATGCCGCCCGGCGGCAGCTTGAAGGTGAGGTCCTTGAACAGGCACTTGTCGCCGTAGTGCTTCTCCAGGCCCTCGACCTCGATCACCACGTTGCCGAGACGCGGCCCCGGCGGGATCTGGATCTGGGCGAAGGTCTGCTTCTGGCGCTCGGCCTGGTTCACCAGCTCGTCGAAGGCCGCGAGGCGCGCCTTGGACTTCGAGCGGCGGGCCGACGGGGAGCTGCGCACCCACTCCAGCTCGCGCTCGATGGTCCGCTTGCGGCCGGCCTCCTCGCGCTCTTCCTGCGCCGTGCGCTTGGCCTTCTGCTCGAGCCAGGCCGAGTAGTTGCCCTCGTAGGGCAGGCCCTTGCCGCGGTCGAGCTCCAGCGTCCACTTGGTCACCTGGTCCAGGAAGTAGCGGTCGTGGGTGACCAGGATCACGCAGCCCGGGAACTGCTCCAGGTGGTGCTGCAGCCAGGCGACGCTCTCCGCGTCCAGGTGGTTGGTCGGCTCGTCGAGCAGCAGCATGTCGGGCTTGGAGAGCAGCAGGCGGGCCAGCGCCACGCGGCGGCGCTCGCCGCCCGACAGGTTGTCGACCTTCCAGTCGTTGGGCGGGCAGCGCAGGGCGTCCATCGCCATCTCGATGCGGCTGTCGATGTCCCACAGGTCGCCGGCGTCCAGCTGCTCCTGCAGCTTGGTCATCTCCTCCATCAGCTCGTCGGAGTAGTCCTCCCCGAGCTTGGCGGCGACCTCGTTGTACTTGTCGAAGATCCGCTTCTCTTCGCACCAGGCGATGACGTTGCCCCAGACGTCGAGCGCGTCGTCGAGCTGCGGCTCCTGCTCCAGATAGCCGCGCTTGGTGCCGTCGGCGGCGAAGGCCTCGCCGGAGAACTCCTTGTCGAGCCCGGCCATGATCTTCAGCAGGGTCGACTTACCCGAGCCGTTGACGCCCACCACGCCGATCTTGGCGTCCGGGTAGAACGACAGCCAGATGTTCTCGAACACCTTCTTGCCGCCCGGGAAGGCCTTGGTCAGACCCTGCATCTGGAAAATGTATTGCTGCGCCATCGGGCGTCCGCGTGCTCGCTATGTGAGGAGGTCGGGCGAGCAGATAGCGGCGGCGAGCCCGCGGCGCAACGCCCCCCGCTGTGAGGGGCGCGCCCCGCCGGGCCGCCTCAGCGTAGAGAGACGGGCGTCTCCGTGGCGTAGCGGTTGCAGCGCCGCAGCTGGTCGGGCGTCAGCTCGACGCCGCGGCTGCGATAGCTGCTGACCGGCCCGATCGCCTCCACCACCTTCTGGCATTCGCGCAGCAGCGCGCCCGGGCTCGGCCTGGGCCGCACGTCGCCGACGCAGCGTTCGCCCATGCACTCCCACGCCACCGGCTGGACCGTGGCGCGCGCCTCGCCGCCCTGAGGCGCCGCCCACGCGGCCCCCGCCGCCATCGCCGCACCCGCGGCCATGGCGCCCAACATCCTCAGACTATGCATCTCGTGATCCTTCGGCTAGAAAAGAGCACGACCGGTCGCCATCTGAAAAAGGGAACGATCGGTCACTTTGTCAAGCTCTGGAGCCGCAGCTTTTGCGCAAAGGCGACGCCACCCGCGCCCGGATCCTCGAGACCGCCGCCCGCGAGGCGGCGCAGAAAGGGCTGGGCGCCGTCAGCCTGGGCGAGCTGGCGGGGGCCGTCGGTCTGTCGAAGAGCGGCCTCTTCAAGCACTTCGAGTCCAAGGAGGCGATGCAGCAGGCCGTGGTCGAGCAGATCACCGCCCGCTTCGCCGACTTCGTCTGGGCGCCGGCCATCGACCTCGCGCCCGGCCGGGCGCGGCTCGAGAAGGTCTTCCGCCGCTGGCTCGACTGGGCCGAGCTGGAATGGCCCGCCTCGGGCTGTCCGATGGTCACCTTCAGCATCGAGCTGGACGACCAGCCGGGCCCCTTGCGCGACTATCTGCAGGGCCAGTTGCGCCGCTGGCGTCGGACACTGATGCGCGAGTTCGCCGCCATCCGCACCCCGCCCCTCGACGAGGACCAGGCCGAGCTCTGCTATTTCGAGATGAAGAGCCTCGTCCTCGGGCACACCGAGGCGCGTCGGATGATGGGCGACATGGACGCCCGCGGCCTCGCCGAGCGCGCCTTCGCCGGACTGCTGAAGCGGGCGGAGATCGGGGCCGTCTAGCGGTCCCTTGGCAAGCTTGGCCCTCGGAACCCGCGCTTAGCTTTTGCGTAAGCCTTCCGACCGGCGCGGACTTCGCGCCGCGAAGTGACACGCGAAAGAGGACACTGACGCCATGCACAAGGACGAGATGAAGGGCGCCGCCAAGGACATGAAGGGCTCCGTGAAGGAGACCGCCGGCAAGGCCATGGGCGACCGTGACATGCAGGCCGAAGGCGCCGCCGAGAAGACGATGGGCAAGGTGCAGAAGGGCGTGGGCAACCTGAAGGACGCCGCCCGCAACGCGCTCAAGCACTAGAGCCTGACCCATTCCGTTGGGGACAAGGGCCGTGGCGCGACGCCGCGGCCCTTTCCGCATGCGGGTCCCGCCGTCTAAGCTCGCGGCTCGGTAGCAGGGGGACGGCGCATGCGTGAATTTGTGCTGGGTGTGGTGGCGAGCGCGTGGCTCGCCGGTGCGGCGTGGGCCCAGCCCCTTGCTCCAAATCCGCCCGTTCCGCTCAGCCCCTACGCCTCCGCGACCGAGGCCCAGGCCGCCATGCGCGAGGGCCGGCTGACCTCCGAGGCCCTGGTCCGCGCCGACCTCGACCGCATCGCCGCGCTCAACCACGCCGGCCCGCGGCTCAACGCGGTCATCGCCGTCAATCCCCACGCCCTGGCCGACGCCCGCGCGCTCGACGCCGAACGCCGCCGCGGCCACGTGCGCGGCCCCCTGCACGGCGTGCCGATCCTCCTCAAGGACAACGTCGAGTCCGCCGACGGCACGGCCACCACGGCCGGCTCCCTGGCGCTCGCCGCCAACGTCACCGGCCGCGACGCCCCGATCGTCAGGCGGCTGACCGACGCCGGCGCCGTCATCCTCGGCAAGACCAACCTCTCCGAATGGGCCAACTACCGCTCGACCGAATCCATCTCCGGCTGGAGCGCCGTCGGCGGCCTCGTCCGCAATCCGCACGTCCTTGATCGCTCGGCCTGCGGCTCCAGTTCGGGGTCGGGCGCGGCGGTGGCCGCCGGCCTCGCTTCCGCCGCCATCGGCACCGAGACCGACGGCTCGATCACCTGCCCGGCCGCCGCCAACGGCGTCGTCGGCCTCAAGCCGACCGTGGGCCTCGTCTCGCGCCGCTTCATCGTGCCGATCTCGCCCGAGCAGGACACCGCCGGGCCGATGACCCGCACGGTCGCCGACGCCGCGGCGGTGCTCTTCGCCATCGCCGGCTCCGATCCTGAGGATCCGGCCACCAAGGCCGCCGACGCCCATCGTACCGACTACCTCGCCGCCCTCGCCCCCGAGGCGCTCAAGGGCGCGCGGATCGGCGTGGTCCGCGGCGTCGTCCACGGCTCGCCGCAGACGGACGCGGTCTTCGACGCCGCCCTGGAGGCGCTGACGCGCGCCGGCGCCGTGCTCGTGGAGGTGAAACCGCCCGAGGCCGCGGTGATGAAGGAGATCGGCGAGGGCGAGGACGCGGCCCTGCACACCGAGTTCAAGGCCGCTATCGACGCCTACCTGGCCGCGACCCCGCCGGCCGTGAAGAGCCGCACCCTCGCCGACCTCATCGCCTTCGACCGGGCCGAGCCGCGCGAGACGCCGCTGTTCGGTCAGGAGATCTTCGAGGCCGCCGCGCGCAGCCCCGCTCCCAGCGACCCGGCCCACCAGGCCCGCCGGGCCCGGATCCGCAAGCTCGCCGCCGACGCGCTCGACAAGATGATGGCCGACGCCAAGGTCGAGGCCCTGGTCTCGCCCACCGGCGGCCCGGCCTGGCAGGTCGATCCGGTCAGCGACGGCAAGTTCTTCGGTTCGCCCACCACCCTGCCAGCGGTCTCCGGCTATCCGCACCTGACTGTGCCCATGGGCGAGGTTCTCGGCCTGCCGGTCGGCCTTTCCTTCGTCGGTCCCGCCTGGTCGGAGGCGAGGCTTCTGGCCCTCGGCTACGCGTTCGAGCAGGCCACCCACGCCCGACGCGATCCGCCGTTCCTGCGCACCCTCGCCGACCGCCCCGCCGTCGCCGCGGCCTACGATCCACGCTGAGGCTCTTGCCGAACCGGGGCGCCGCGACGATCTGAATTCCGTCGCAAAACCGACGCGGGTGATGACGATCCCGGCGTAAGGCTGCTACCACCATCCCGGTTCGCGCGGCGCGCCCCTAGTCAACAAGGACGAAAGCCCTGGCCAGACTCTGGAAGAGATCCGCCGGCACGGCCAAGCGGAAGCGCCGCTTCGGCAAGGCCGAGGGCGACCAGCGCGAGCGCACCGCCGCCCTCTTCCTGGCCGCCTCCTCCAGCGTCGAGAAGCGCAAGGTGCGCCGCGCCAAGGGCAAGGGCGCGCCGGGCTCGGCCCGGCTCGTGCGCTTCGATCCGGCGGCCCTGACCGCCTTCGGCGGCGACGACCACACCAGCTTCCACCTGATCGACACCACCATGATGTACGCACCCCGCTCCGGCGGGGTGAAGCGCTACCTCTCGGCCAAGCGCTCCTGGCTCGATAAGAAGCGGCCGGACATTCGCCACACCCTCGTCGTCCCCGGCGCCAAGACCCACGTGGAGGGCCCAGGCCTGGTCACCGTCAAGTCGACCCGGCTGCCGTTCGGCGACGGCTACCGGATGCCGGCCAGCGTGACCAAGTGGGAGACGGTGCTCACCGCCCTGCGGCCCGACATCATCGAGGCCGGCGACGTCTTCGTGCCCGGCCACGCCGCCCTCGAGGCGGGCGAGGCCCTGGGCGTGCCGGTGGTCGGCTTCTGCCACACCGACGCGGCGGCGCTCGCCGCCCTGCACCTGGGCGACTGGGCCGAGGCCCCGACCTTCAACTTCTGGAGCCAGGCCTACCAGCGGTTCGACCACGTGGTCGCGCCGTCCTGGCACACCGCCTCGCGCCTTGCCGAGGCCGGTGTCGAGCGGGTCAGCGTCCATCCGCTGGGCGTCGACACCGACCTCTTCCACCCGAGCCGCGGCGACCGCGCCCGCCTCTTGCGCCGCACCGGCCTGCCGGCCGACAGCCGGCTGCTGGTGTTCGCCGGCCGTCCCGCCCGGGAGAAGAACGTCGACGGCATGATCGAGGCGGTGGAGAAGCTCGGCGATCCCTACCGGCTGGTGCTGATCGGCGCCGGCCAGGGCGCGCGCTATTCGCGCCAGGTCGTCAGCCTCGACTTCGAGAAGGAGCCCGAGCGGCTCGCCGCCGTCGTCGCCTCCTGCGACGCCTTCCTGCACGCTAACGAGAACGAGATCTTCGGCCTCGTGGTCATCGAGGCCATGGCCGCCGGCCTGCCGGTGATCGGCCCCAACAAGGGCGGAGTGGGCGAGCTGATCGACGACGCCGTGGGACAGCACGCCGCCACCTCCGACCCCTCGGACCTCGCCGAGGCCATCGAGGCCCTGTTCGCCCGCGACGTCGCCGCGATCCGCCTGGCGGCCCGCAAGCGCGCTGTCGCCCGCCACAGCTGGGACGCCACCTTCGACGGCCTGACCAAGCTCTACGCCGAGCTCATCGACGCCTCGGCCGCCCGCCGCCAGCCGCTGGCCCTGACGGCCTAGCGCGCCAATCCTCCCGTTCAGGGGGAGGTGGCCTGAAAGGCCGGAAGGGGCCGAAGCCCACGGGCATCAGACGCCCTGGTCTCCAACCCCCTCGGTCGCTTCGCGACAGCTCCCTCTGAGGGGAGCCTCTTTCACTACCGCCCGGTCGGCATGTCCTTGAACGGCACGTCCTTGTCGACGCGGATGTCGCCGGGCAGGCCGAGGACGCGCTCAGCGATGATGTTCTTGAGGATCTCGTCCGTGCCGCCGGCGATCCGCAGGCCGGGCGCGCTCAACAGCGACATGTGGAACGCCGCCGAGAGCGGGCTCAGCGCCGGGTCGTTGATGACCCCGTACTGATCCAGCATCTCCACGGCGGTGTTGGCCAGCTCCTGCATGTTGAGCGCCGAGACCACCTTGCCGATGGAGCTCTCCGGGCCGGGCGTCTCGCCGCGCGACAGGGCGGTCAGCGTCCGGTTGCGGGTGTGCTTGAGGCCTTCGGTCGCCACGTACCAGTCGGCGATCTTGTCGCGCAGCGACTGGTCCTTGATGGCCGGCGCGCCGTCGAGGCCGGTGATGTCGCGGGCCGCCTCCATGAACTGCTCCCAGCTCGCGCCCGAAGGGCCGCCGACCGCTAGGCGCTCGTTCATCAGGGTGACCAGGCTGACCTTCCAGCCCTCGTTGACCGCGCCGAGCCGCTGGCTGTCCTTCACCCGCACGTTGGTGAAGAACACCTCGTTGAAGCCCGAGCCGCCGGACATCTGGTGGATCGGCCGCACCTCGACGCCCGGATCCTTCATGTCGAGCCAGAACATCGTCATGCCCTTGTGCTTGGGCTGGTTGACGTCCGTCCGGCAGATGACGATCCCGAAGTCGGAGAACTGGGCCCCCGTCGTCCACACTTTTTGGCCCGAGATCAGCCAGTCGCCGGAACCGTCGGAGGCCTTCTCGGCGCGGGTCCGCGCCGCGGCCACGTCCGAGCCGCCGGAGGGCTCGGAGAACAGCTGGCACCAGATCTCCTCGCCGCGCAGGGCGGGGCCGACGAAGCGCTTCTTGGTCTCCTCATCGGCGAACGCCATCACCGTCGGCACGCACATGCCGAGGCCGATCTGGAACACGTTCGGCGGGACCGGGTACTTGGCCTCTTCCTGGCTGAAGATGACCTGCTGGATCGGCGTGCCGCCCGGCCCGCCCCACTCCTTGGGCCAGGTGATCTGGGCGTAGCCGGCGGCGGCCTTCTTGGCCTGCCAGGCCTTGGAGGCGGCCATGGTGTCGCCGCCCCCTTCGGGGTCTCCGCCCACGGCCTTCTTCGGCGCATTGGCGGCGAGCCACTCGCGGACCTTGGCGCGGTAGGCGGCTTCTTCGGGGCTGTCGTTGAAGTCCATCGTCCTGATCTCCCGCTTAGGCCGCGTTCTTGCGCTCGAGGTGGCTGACGAGCCGCTCCTTCCAGGCGCGCGGCGCGCCGGCGACCAGACCGAGCTGGCGCGAGCGCTTGTAGTAGAGGTGGCAGTCCATCTCCCAGGTGAAGCCGATGCCGCCGTGGGTCTGGATGTTCTCCTTGGCCCCGAACCAGTAGGCCTCCGAGGCCGAGATGCGCGCCGCACTCGCCGCGATTGGCAGCTCCGGCGCATTGGTGTTGAGCGCCCAGGCTCCGTAGTAGGCGTTGGACCGCGCCAGCTGGTTCTTCACGTACATGTCGGCCAGCTTGTGCTTGATGGCCTGGTAGGAGGCGATGACCCGGCCGAAGGCGTAGCGCTCGAGGGCGTAGGCCTTGGCCATCTCCAGGCACTTGTCGGCGCCGCCGCACTGTTCGAAGGCGATCAGCACCGCCGCGCGGTCGAACACCTGCTCCACCAGGGCGAAGCCCTCGCCCGCGCCGCCCAGCCGCTGGGCCGGCGCGTCCTTGAAGGTGAGCTTGGCCGCGTCACGGGTGGAATCCAGCGTCTTCAGCGCCTCTCGCGTCACGCCCGGCCCGTTCAGGTCGACGAGGTAGAGACCGGCCTGGCCGCCCTCCTTGGCGAGCACCACACAGAGGTCGGCGATGTCGCCGTCGGTCACCGGGATCTTCACGCCCGAGAGCTTGCCGCCCGCCACCGTGGCCTGCAGCCCGCTCGGCGTCAGCGTGCCAGGGCCTTCCGAGGTCGCCATGGCGCCGATGATCTCGCCCGCCGCGACTTTCGGCAGGATCTCGGCCTTCTGGGCGTCGGAGCCCGCCAGCATCACGGCTTCAGCCAGGAAGTAGACGGTGGAGGCGAAGGGGATCGGCGCGACCGAGCGGCCCAGCTCCTCGGCGATCACGCAGAGCTCGAGGTGGCCCAGGCCAAGCCCGCCGTGCGCCTCGGGGATCGCCGCGCCCAGCCAGCCCTGCCCGGCCACGGCCTTCCAGAGCTTCTCGTCATAGGGCTTGGCCTCGTCGTCCAGCACCTTGCGCACCTGGGCGGCCGAGGAATTGGCCTCCAGGAACTTCCGGGCCTCCGACTGGAGGAACTTCTGGTCGTCTGAGAAATCGAAATTCATCGTTTCCGCCCATCGCCGGCAGCCCGGCATTCGTCTGTTGGGCGGGAGCATACGCGGGCCGTCCGCGCTGAAAAGCGTGACCTCGCGTCAGTATGCCCTAGGGGAGCCGGCGGGCGGGAACCGGGCGAGGCGTCGCCGCCCCGCCCAGCCCAAGAGTCAGATCCGACGGGTCAGAACTTGTAGCCGAAGCCGGCGGAGACCACCCACGGGTCCAGGTTCACCTTGGATTTCAGACCGCTGGTCGTGTCCGTGGCCTTGGTGTTGAAGAACACCTTCTTGACGTCGAGGTTGACGCTCCAGGGACCGGAGGTGGCGATGTCGGCGCCCGCCTGCAGGGCCGTGCCGAAGCCGTTCTTCACCTTCAGATGGAAGCCGTTCTTGTCGGAGCCGTTGTAGAACAGCATGTAGTTCACGCCCGCGCCGAGATAGGGGCTGAACTTGGCCTTCGGCATGAAGTGGTACTGCAGCGAGACCACCGGCGGCAGCACCCAGGTGTCCTTCACCTTCAGGTCCGTGCCCGGCCCGGTCGCCTTGATGGTGTGGTGCGTGGTGGTCGCGATGGCCTCGACCGCCCAGTTGTCGGTGAGGAAGTAGGTCAGGCCGACGCTGGGCACGACCTCGTCGCTGACGTCCGCCTTCAGGCCGGTGTCCGCGCCCGTGGCGATCAGCTTGATCGGGTCGCCCGCGTCGGGCGCCACGTCGGTGATGCGCACGTTCAGCATGATGTCGCCGGCCGCCTTCGGACGAAAATCCTGCGCCTGGGCGGCGCCCACGGCCGCGACGGCGGTCAGCGCTGCGCCGGCGGCGAGCGCGTAACGAAGAACACTCATAGGTTATCCCCTTGATTGGCGGCATGAGAGGGCCGCACGGCCAGGGTGTCGCCGGGACCAAGCGCAGCTTTGAGCTAAATCAAGCGTTCGAAGATCCGGCATGGACAAATTGTCCAGGGGCCGTGCGGGGTGGCGATCCGCGCGGCTGGCGGCTACATCCTTCGGATGCGCACAGAGACCCCCCAGCCGATCCGGCTCTCGGACTATCGCCCCCCCGCATTCCTGATCGACGAGGTCGCCCTCGCCTTCGATCTCGCCCCCAACACCACCCGCGTGAAGGCGCGGCTGAGCGTCCGGCGCAACGGCGCGCACGCCGACCCGCTCAAGCTGAACGGTGAGCGGCTGAAGCTCATCTCCGTGGCCGTGGACGGCCGCGCGCTGGCCGAGGCAGAGCGCGAGGTGGACGCCGAGTTCCTGACCGTGCCGGGCGTCCCCGACGCCTTCGTGCTGGAGACCGAGGTCGAGATCGACCCGGAGAACAACAAGGCCCTCGAGGGGCTCTACATGTCCGGCGGCCGCTTCTGCACCCAGTGCGAGGCCGAGGGCTTCCGCAAGATCACCTACTGGCCCGACCGGCCGGACGTGCTGTCGCGCTTCACCGTCCGCATCGAGGCGGACAAGGCCTTCCCGCACCTGCTCTCCAACGGCAACCTGATCGAGAAGGGCGAGCTTTCGGGCGGGCGTCACTACGCGGTATGGAACGACCCCTTCCCCAAGCCCTGCTACCTGTTCGCCCTGGTCGCCGGCGCCCTCGACGTGCTCGAGGACAAGCTCGTCACCATGAGCGGCCGCACGGTCGACCTGCGCATCTATGTCGATCCTGGCATGGCGCCGCGCGCGGCCTACGCCATGGACGCCCTCAAGCGCTCGATGAAGTGGGACGAGGAAGCCTTCGGCCGCGAGTACGACCTCGACCTGTTCATGATCGTCGCCGTCCGCGACTTCAACTTCGGGGCCATGGAGAATAAGGGGCTGAACATCTTCAACTCCTCGCTCCTGCTGGCCGACCCGGCGACCGCCACCGACATGGACTACGAGCGCATCGAAAGCGTCGTCGCCCACGAATACTTCCACAACTGGACCGGCGACCGGATCACCTGCCGGGACTGGTTCCAGCTCTGCCTCAAGGAGGGCCTGACGGTCTTCCGCGATCAGAGCTTCTCGGCCGACATGCGCGGCCACGCGGTCCAGCGGATCAAGGACGTCAAGGCGCTGCGCGCGCGCCAGTTCGCCGAGGACCAGGGCCCGCTCGCCCACCCGGTGCGGCCGTCCAGCTACCTGAAGATCGACAACTTCTACACAGCGACGATCTACGAGAAGGGCTCCGAGGTCATCCGGATGCTCAAGACCCTGATCGGGCCGGAGGCGTTCCGGGCCGGCATGGACCTCTATTTCGAGCGCTGGGACGGCCACGCCACCACGGTCGAGGAATTCATCAAGTGCTTCGCCGAGGCCTCGGGCCGCGACCTGTCCGACTTCTTCGGCTGGTACGAGCAGGCGGGCACGCCGCGCCTGAGCCTCTCCAGCGCCTATGACGTGGCCCGGCGCACGCTCGAGGTCGAGATCGCGCAAGAGACGCCGCCGACGCCCGGCCAGCCCACCAAGACCGCCCTGCCGATCCCGGTGCGCCTTGGCCTCCTCGACCAGGACGGCCGCACCCAGGCTTTCCTGCGCGACGGCGAGGCCCTCGACGAGACTGTCGTCGTGCTCAGCGAGGCGAAGACCACGGTCCGCCTCGAGGGCGTCGACCGCCCGCCCGTAGTGTCCGCCCTGCGCGGCTTCTCGGCCCCGGTCGTGATGACCACCGACGCCCAGCCCAAGGACCGCTACGTCCTCCTGGCCGGCGATCCGGACCTCTTCAACCGCTGGGAAGCCGGCCAGGAACTGGCCCGCGAGCTGATCCTGGCGCGCGCCGCCGGCCAGCCCGACGAAGTCGGCGAAGAGCGTTTCGCCGAGGCCATGGGCCGCGCGCTCTCCGACCAGGCCGCCGATCCGGCGTTCAAGGCCCTGCTGCTCGCCATGCCGTCCGAGCCGGACCTCGCCCTCGCCCGCCAGCCCGCCGATCCCGCGGCGCTGCACGAGGCGCGGGAGGCGCTTCGCCTTCGCCTCGCCGTGCACCTCGCCGAGGACCTGAAGCGGCTGCACTCGGGCCTCCAGGAGTCCGGCGAGTTCTCGCCCGACGCGGCCAGCGCCGGCCGGCGCGCCCTGCGCAACGCCGCCCTCGAACTGCTCGCCGCCAATCCCAAGGCCGAGACGGCGGAACTGGCGCTGGGCCACTATCGGGCCGCCGGCAACATGACCGACGCCATGGGGGGCCTGGCGGCCCTCATGCTCATCGGCGGGCCCGAGTACGAAGCCGCGCTCGAGGACTTCTACGCGAAGTGGAAGGCCGAGCCGCTGGTGGTCGACAAGTGGTTCGCCGTCCAGGCGCGCGATCCGGACGAGACCGCGCTCGGCCGCGTCATGGGGCTCACCGCCCATCCGGCCTTCGATCCGAAGAACCCGAACCGCCTGCGGGCGCTGGTCTCGACCTTCGCTAACTTCAATCCGGTGCGCTTCCACGATCCGTCCGGCGCGGGCTACCGCTTCCTCGCCGATCAGATTCTCGCCGTCGACCGCTACAACCCGATGACCGCGGCGCGGCTCGTCGATCCGCTCGGCGGCTGGCGGCGCTACGCGCCCGCCCTCGGTCAGCTCATGAAGGCCGAGCTGGAGCGCATCCTGGCCAGCGAGGGCCTCTCCAAGAACGTCTTCGAGCTGGTCACCCGCGCGCTCGGCCGCGACGGGGCGGACTGACGCCGGCCGACTGATACGGGCCGACTGGCGGCCGCGGACTGGCGGCGGCGCGTCCACAGGACGCGCCGCCAAGCAGTCATACCAAAAATACGAAACAACACCTCACCTATACATTAGAGTGAAGCTTTCCCCGTAGCTCTACGGTGTGACAATCCGACTTATTACGGCGCAGGCATGTGTCGGATACTCGTCACTCGCCGAATAAGAGCAGCCAAGCTTATCGAGAACCGGAAGTACCTACCGACATAGCCGCGCCGGCTGACGCCTGGCCGCGGACGGGAGACCTTTGCCGGTCTCCAGCCGGACGCCAGCGTCCCGGCGCGGTGGCGTTCGTCCTCGTCTCTCGCAAGCCGCCATCCCGCTCGACGGCCTGGAGAGAGACAGAGCACACATGCCGGCGACCCTGACGTTCAGCGACGACTTCAATTCCCTGAGCCTTTGGAACGGCTCGACCGGGACTTGGGACACCACCTTCGCCTTCCGCCCGTGGAACGGGAACGGCGGCTCGCTGCCGAGCAACGGCGAGCAGGAGTGGTACATCAACGCCAACTACGCCCCGACCGCCTCGGTCACCCCCTGGACCGTCAACAACGGGATCCTCACCCTCACGGCGGCTAAGGTGGATCCGGCGATCGCGCCGCTGTTGGGCTACACCGACCCCGGCCTGCCGGCGCTCGGCAGCTACCAGTACACCTCGGGCATGATCGAGACGAACCACTCGTTCAGCCAGACCTACGGCTACTTCGAGATGAAGGCTGAGCTGCCGGCCGGCCAGGGCTTCTGGCCCGCCTTCTGGCTGATGCCCAAGGACGGCTCCTGGCCGCCGGAGCTCGACATCATGGAGGTTCTCGGCAAGGACCCGAGCACCCTCTACACGACCGTCCACACCAACGAGACCGGCTCGCACACCTCCAGCGGCGTGGGCAGCGTCGTGGCCGACATGTCGAACGGCTACCACACCTTCGCCGTGGACTGGGAGCCGGACCACATCACCTGGTACTTCGACAACAAGCCGGTCTACCAGGTCGTCACCCCGGCGGACCTGAACAAGCCGATGTACATGATCGCCAACCTGGCGCTGGGCGGCGGCTGGGGCGGCAACGTCGACGCCACCACGCCTTTCCCCGGCCAGATGCTGATCGACTACATCAAGGCCTGGGACTCCAACCCCTACACCTACACCCCCGAGACCTCGACGGGCGCGGGCCAGACCTTCACCGCCACCGGCGGCGCCACCCTCGTCGGCACCGGCGGGGATGATCTCTTCACCGCCAGCCTGCAGGGCGGCGAGACCATGACCGGCGGCACGGGGCACGACACGTACGTCTTCGGCAAGCTGCCGTGGAGCGGCGACCGCATCACCGACTTCCAGGTCGGCAGCGACAAGCTCGACCTGCACGCCCTCTACCCGACCTACACCGGCTCGGACCCGATCGCGGCCGGCTACGTGGTCCTCGCGGCCGACGGCCACGGCGGCTACAACGTCCTCGTCAATCCCGACGGCCACGCGACCACCGCCAACCCCTATGCGACCTTCGTGGTCGACCTGCAGGGCGTCACCGACGTCGGCCTGACCTCGGCCAACCTGCTGGTCAACACCGCGGCCGGCCAGACGGCCGCCAGCACCTTCTCCACCGCCAACACCTTCCAGGTCGCCGCGGACGGCTATGTGGCGGTCTCGCCGCCGCCCACCACGACCTCGCCGCCCCCGCCGACCACGACCTCTCCGCCGCCGCCCACCACCTCCACCGGCTTCACCGGCACGAGCGGCGCAGACACCCTGACCGCCAGCACCGGCGGCGGCGAGACCATGACTGGCGGCGCCGGCGCCGACGTCTTCGCCTTCAAGAGCGTGCCGTGGGTGGGCGACCACATCGCCGACTTCACGGTCGGCGAGGACCGCCTCGACTTCTCGGCCCTGTTCGGCGCCAGCGGCTACGCCGGCGCGGACCCGATCGCCGACCACTATGTGAAGCTCTATGACGACGGCTCCGGGACCTGGGTGATCTACGACACCGACGGGTCCGGCTCGGCCGACGCCTGGGGCTCTAGCGTGGTCCACCTCGACGGCGTCAGCGCCGCCGGCCTGACCTCGGCGGACCTGTTCGGCGGGGCGGTCAGCCCGCCGCCGCCGGCCTCACCGCCTCCGCCGCCGCCTCCCCCGCCGCCGCCGCCGGCGCCCGCGATCGTCAATGTCGAGCCCTTCACCCTGCCGCTCAGCGGCGCCTGGACGACCACCATCTCGACCGGCAAGCGCGGCATCCTGACCGGCACCTCCGGCAACGACCTGCTGGACGGCCACGGCCAGTACCACTCGATGAGCGGCGGGGCCGGCGACGACACCTATGCGATCTACGTCTCGACAGACACGGTGACGGAAAAGACTGGCGCCGGCGTCGACACCGTCTGGTCCTACGACACCAGCTACACGCTGACCTCGAACGTCGAGAACGGCGTCCAGAAAGGATCGGGCGCCCAGAGCCTCACCGGCAATGGCCTCAACAACGACCTGCGGGCCAACGACGCGGCCTCCTCGCTCGACGGCGGGGCCGGCAACGACATCCTGCATGCGGGCCTCGGGGCGGACACGCTCACCGGCGGCACGGGGCGCGACGTGTTCGAGTTCTCGCGCCTGCCGACCGCGGCCGGCCACGTCACCGACTTCACGGCCGGAACCGACGTGCTCGACCTGCGCGGCGTCTTCGCCGCGGCGGGCTACGCCGGGAACAACCCCCTGGCGGACGGGCACATCCTCTTCCAGGACGACGGCGCCGGCGACACGCGGGTGCTGTTCGACGCGGACGGGTCTGGTCCCGGCTCCGCGGTCCTGGTGACGACCCTCGACCATGTGGTCGCCTCGAGCCTGACGCCGGGATCGGACTGGGTGTTCGCCTGATCGCCCTTCGCCGCGAGGGAGCGCCTCGATCTTAATGACGAGGTGACTCCCGCCGCGTAGACTCCTGGGTGCTTCGGCTGATTTGGGGGCTGGGCGGGCGTGGAAGGGCTTCTCACGTGGTGAGCCGGCGCGGCAGCAACGATGCCGCTGCGCCCGCGCGCGCGCCTACCCGCCGGTTCGTGCGCGTCGCCATCGGCGCGACCTTGGCGATCCTCGGCGCCTACACCGCCGCGGCCATCCGCCGACTGCAGTCTCCGCCGCCCGCCTTCCCCGAGCAGGTCGCCTGGCTCCTCGCCCCGCTACTGGTGGCCACGGGCCTTGGCCTCGTGCTGGTGCTCGAGAGCCGGCGCATGGAGCGGGCCCATGCCGCTTCGACCGATTCCGAGCAGCGCTTCCGCCTCGCCGTGGAAGCCGCGCGCTGCGGCATCTGGGAATGGGACCTGATCAACGACCGCTTCTTCATGAGCGACGTGACCGCCGCCCTGTTCGGCTGGCGCGGCGGCGAGGTCGATGGCCAGCAGGTGCTCGACCGGGTCTCGCCGGGCCACCGCGACGGCCTGCGCGACGCCCTCGCCACGGCCGCCATCTACGGCGGCTTCGACGTCTCCTTCCGGGTGCCCAGCCTGATCGGCGGCCGGCCGGTGTGGATCGACGCCCGCGGCCAGGGCTTCGGCCAGGCGCCGGAGGGCGGCTACGCCCGGATCATCGGCGTCGCTCTCGACGTCACCGAGGAGCGCCTCGCCCAGGCCCGCGCCCAGTCGGCCGAGACCCGCCTGCGCGACGCCATCGAGAGCGTCTCCGAGGCCTTCGTCCTCTGGGACAAGCACGGCCGTCTGCTGATGTGCAACCGGAACTACCGCGAGTATTTCCGCCTCGATCCGCAGGTGCTCAAGCCCGGAGCGGCGCGGGAGCAGGTGGAACACCTCGCCGGCCAAGCCATCCGCCAGGCCTTCCCCGAGCCCGGCGCCCGGGCCGACGTGCGCGAGGCCGAGCTGGTCGACGGCCGCTGGGTGCAGATCTCCGAACGGCGCACCGCCGAGGGCGGCCTTGTGGTCACGGCCGCCGACATCACCGCCCTCAAGGCGCAGGAGGAAGCGCTCAAGGCCTCCGAGCAGGAGCTCCGCCGCGCCGTGGTCAACCTCGAGCGCAGCCAGGAGCAGCTCTCCGAGCTCGCCCGCAAGTACGAGGCCGAGAAGGTCCGCGCCGAGGCCGCCAACCGCGCCAAGAGCGAGTTCCTGGCCAACATGAGCCACGAGCTGCGCACGCCGCTGAACGCCATCAACGGCTTCTCCGAGATCATGGTCGGCGAGATGTACGGCGCGCTCGGCGACAAGCGTTACCGCGACTACGCCCGCGACATCCTCAACTCCGGCCAGCACCTGCTCGCCCTCATCAACGACATCCTCGACATGTCGAAGATCGAGGCCGGCAAGATGAACCTGCGCTTCGACCCGCTGAGCCTCGAGGAGGTGACCGAGGACGCCGTCCGCCTGATGCGTAACCGCGCCGACACCGCGGGCCTGTCCCTGACCATCGAGTTCGCCGACCTGCCGGAGGTCGAGGCCGACTACCGGGCGGTGAAGCAGGTGCTGCTCAACCTGCTCTCCAACGCCGTGAAGTTCACGCCGCGCGGCGGCCGCATCACCCTGAAGGCCGATGTGCGCGACGATCCGCGCGGCCAGCGCGTCCGCGTCACCGTCCAGGACACCGGCATCGGCATTTCGGCCGCCGACCTTGAGCGCCTGGCGCGGCCTTTCGAGCAGATCGAGAACCAGCAGGCCAAGACCCAGCAGGGCACCGGGCTCGGCCTCGCCCTCTCCAAGGCCCTCGTCGAACTGCACGGCGGGGTGCTCGACCTGAAGAGCGCGCCCGGCCAGGGCACCGCCGCCAGCTTCTCCCTGCCGGTGCGCCAACGGGTCCACAGCCCCGCCCGCAGCGGGATCCCGACCTTCGCCTGAGCGGCCTTAAGGCTGCGGCGGCGGCGCGGGCGGTCGCTCGCGCGGGTCCCCATGGCCGCCATGGCGCATCGGCTGCGCCAGCGCCTGGCCCAGCCGCGCACGGTCGGCGGCCGGCAGGTGCTCGGCGAACTCCAGGATCGCATGGTCGACGTCGCCGCGCGCTCCGGTCTCAAGCGCCCGCGCGTGATCCAGGTCCGCGGCGATGCCCTTGGCGTCCAGCGGGTCGGCGCCGAGCCGGCCCCAGGCCTCGCGGCGGATCTTGTGCGACTCCCGCAGCTTCGGGCCGACCGCGCCGGCCTGCGCGCGCAGCGCCTTGCGATAGGCCTCGCGCTCCTCGTCGGGCAGCGCCTGGGCCGCAACCAGCATCGCCGGCCCGCCGCGCGGCTCCATGGTCCGGCGGTGCATCCGCTCGCCGAGCACGAAGGCGCCGGTCGCCGCCCCGATCACGAACAGGTTCAGCGCCAGGGAGACGAACAGCAGGATGATGAGGGTCCGGCGGCTCACGCGCCTTCCTCCAGGTCGAAGGTCGAGGACACCGCCGTCAGGGTGTTGGTCACGGCCACCTCCTGCGCGTCGCTGGAATTCTGCTGCACCTGCACGCCGACCACGACGCCGGCCGCGCACGCCGCCGCCAAGCCCGCGCCCAGCGCCGCCGGCGACAGCCAGGCGAGCCAGCGGGGCCCGCGCCGCCGGGGCGCCGAGGCCAGGATCGCCGCCAGGGTGGTCTCGCTCGCCGTCGCCGGCCGCCAGGCGTCGAGCGCCGCGTCGAGCGCGCCCGCCTTGGCCAGCACCTCGCCGGTCCAGGCCGCGTCGGCCGCCATCAGCATGGCCGCGCCGTCGCGCTCCGCCAGCGGCCAGCGCGCCACCTCGCCGCCAAAGGCCTCGGCGAGCGCCGCGAACCGCTCGCGGGTCATGCCGGGATCGTTCACCGAGCCCATTTCACCGCTCCACCATGTCGGCCAGCGACGCCCTCAGCGCCCGCCGTCCGCGTCCCAGAAGGCTCTCCAGCGCCTCGACGCTGACGCCCATCACGGCCGCCGCCTCGATGTTGCCGAGCTCCTGGTAGTGACAAAGCACGATTGCCTCGCGCTGCCGCTCGGGCAGTTTCGCCATCGCCGCCGCGACCTGGGCGGCGGTGTCCTGCGCCTCCAGCCCCCGTTCGGCCGAGGGCGCGGGATCCGCCGTCTCGGGCGGCGCATCGGTCACCACCTCGCGCCGCTTGCGCAGCCGGTCGTAGCAGAGGTTCAGCGCCACCCGGTGCAGCCAGGTGTCGAACCTGGCCTGCCCGGGCTTCCACCTCGGCGCCTGCTTCCAGACGCGAAGGAACGCCTCCTGCGCCATGTCCTCGGCCTCCGCCGCTTCGCCCAGCATCCGCTGGCCAAGCGACATCAGCCTCGGCAGCTTGCGGCCCACGAGCGCGCGCACGGCCGCCGGGTCGCCATCGGCCACCCGCGCCAGCAGCTCCTCGTCGGGATCCGCCTCGGCCAAGCCTGATCTCGCCTATCCTGAACGGGTCAGGGACGCGTCCTTGCCTACTGACCCGGACCACGCGCCCTCTGCCGCATCATGATCAGCTCGCCCTTCGAGAGCCAGCCGTCGTGGTTGGTGTCGGCGGCCTGGAAGCGCCGCTCCACGGCCTTCTCCATCTCCGCCTTGGTCACGGCGCCGTCGCCATTGGCGTCGTTCATCCGGAAGAAGATGTCGGCGCGGCCCGGCGCGCCGCCGCCGCCGCCCATGGCCGCCATCCGCTGCAGGCCGGCGTCGAGCTCGGCCCGGGTGATCTTGCCGTCGTGGTTGGCGTCGAGGCGGGCGAACATCCGCTCGATCCGCCGGGCCTCGCCCTTCCTGAACTCCGCCAGGGTGACCTTGCCGTCGTGGTCGAGGTCGAAGTTCGGCGGCTGGCGCATGCCGAAGCCGCCGCCCATCGGGCCGGCTGCGGGCGGGCCGTCCTGCGCCTGGGCGGCGCCCGCCATAAGGAGAACCGCGGCCGAGGCGGCGAGCAGGGTCGTCTTCATTGTCGGCATCCTGAATCCGTTCGCGTCATCTCGCCGTCCGAGAGCTTCCACGGGCGAGGCCGCCAGTTCCGTCGATCAGGGTTGCACGACGATGTCGTAGGCTTTCCGCGCCGCCACGCGGGCTGCGCCCAGCGCCTTCACCAGCGCCCTGAAGTCCCGTGCGCCGCCGGCCCGGGCCAGCAGCTTCTTGAACGCCGCCGGCTCGTCGGTGGGATCGGCGCCCTCGGCGAGGGCGACCTTGAGCAGTTGGGTCAGGTCCTGCTGCAGCCGCCAGGCGGCCTCCAGGTCGGCGAGCGGCGCGGCGGGCGCGAGGCCGCTCTCGCGCATCGCGGCCAGCGCCCGGGCGGTGTTCGGATCGAGCGGCCCGTCCGCCGCCGCATGGGCCAGCTGCAGGAACTGGGCGGCGAACTCGATGTCCACCAGCCCGCCGGGCGAAAGCTTCAGGTCCCAGTCCCCCTTCGGCGGCCGCTCGCGCTCCAGCAGCTCGCGCATATCGCGCACGTCCACCGCCGTCCGCCCCCGGTCGCGCGGCCGGCGCAGGGCGGTCGTGATCGCGGCCTGCGCCTCGGCGGCGAAGGCCTCGGAGGTCGCCCACACCACCCGCGCCCGCGTCAGGGCCAGCAGCTCCCAGGTCTCCGCCTCCTGGGCATAGTAGGACTCGAAGGCCGTGAAGCTCACCGCCACCGGTCCCTTGGTGCCGGACGGGCGCAGCTGCATGTCGACTTCGTAGAGGCCGCCCTCGGCCGTCTGGCTCGACAGGGCCGCGATCAGTCGCTGGGTGAAGCGGCCGTAGAAGGTCGCCGCGTCCCAGCCCTTCACCGCCGAGGCCGCGGCCGGGTCGGCGCCGCGATAGAAGGTCATCAGGTCGAGGTCGGACCCGGCGCTCATCTCGCGCGAGCCGCACTTGCCCAGCGCCACCACCGCCACATGCCCTTCGAAGGCCCCGCCCAGCCGCTCGGCCTCCGCCAGCGCCGCCGGCCCCAGGGCCTCGATGCAGACGTCGGCAAGGTCGGCGAAGGCCTGGCCGGCCACCTCGGCGCTGGCCGTGCCGCTCATCACCTGTACGCCGACCCGGAACGCCTGCTCGCGGTGCACCCGGCGCACCACGTCCATCGCCGCCTCGAAGCCGTCGGCGCGGGACAGGGCCAGCGCCATGGCGGCGCGGTCCTCGGCGATGTCGATCGGCTCGAAGAAGGCCGGGTCCAGCATGGCGTCGATCGCCGCCGGCCGCCGCGCCAGCGTGTTCGCCAGCCGCGGGGCGAAGGCCATCACCTCGACGATCAGCTCGAACAGCCGGGGCTGGGCCAGGAACAGCGACTGCAGCTGCACCCCGGTCGAAAGCTGCGAGAAGAAATCGACGAAGCGGTTGAAGGCCGCGTCCGGCGCGCCGGTGGCCTGCGCCGCCTCGAGAAGCTTCGGCGCCAGGCGCGTGAACAGCTCCCGGCCACGCTCGGTGCGGGTCGCCGGGATATGGCCGTGATGCCAGCTGCGGATCGTCCGCGAGACCTGCGGCGGATTGGAAAAGCCCATCCGCGCCAGGGTGGCGAGGGTCTCCGGGTCGTCGTCGACGCCGGTGAACACCAGGCTGCCGAAGCGCGACGACAGCGGCTCCTCCTCGGGGAAGAGTTCGCCGTAGCGCGCGTTGACGCCCTTCAGCAGGCGGGTCACGCCGGCGTCGAAGCTGCGCAGGTTGTCCGAGCCCATCAGCGCCGCCACTCGCCGGCGGTCGGAGTCCGCCTCCGGCAGCTTGTGGGTCTGGTCGTCGGCCAGCATCTGGATGCGGTGCTCCATGGCCCGCAGGGTCTTGTAGGCCTCGGTCAGCTCCGTCGCCGTCGCCGGCTCCACGTGGCCGGCCGTGGCCAGGGCCGCCAGGGCGTCCAGGGTCCGCGAGCTGCGCAGCTCCGGATGCCGGCCGCCGAGGATCAGCTGCTGAGTCTGGACGTAGAACTCGATCTCGCGAATGCCGCCGCGCCCGAGCTTGAGGTCCACGCCCTTGGCCGAGACCCGCTCGTCGACCTTGTGGGCATGGATCTGGCGCTTGATCGAATGGATGTCGGCGATGGCCGCGAAATCGAGGTTCCGTCGCCAGACGAAGGCCTTCAGCTCGTCCAGGAACGCCGTCGCCGAGGCCATGTCGCCGGCGCAGGGACGGGCCTTGATGAAGGCCGCCCGCTCCCAGTTCTGGCCGACGCTCTCGTAGTACTCCAGGGCCGCCGGGGTGGGCACCGCCGGCGGGGTCGAGGAGGGGTCCGGCCGCAGCCGCAGGTCGATGCGAAAGACGTAGCCCTCGGCGGTCCGCGCCTGCATCAGGTCGGCCAGGCGGTGGGTCAGGCGCACCGCGAAGGCCTGGTCCTCGACGCCCTCGGCCAGCGGCAGCCGCTCGGGGTCGTAGAAGACCGAGACGTCGATGTCGGAGGAGTAGTTCAGCTCATAGGCGCCCTGCTTGCCCATGGCGATGCAGAACCAGCCCGGGACCGGCCCCTCCTCGCCCGCGCCGATGCGCGTCAGCCGACCCGCGTCGAGCTCGGCCTGCGCCGACACCCGCAGCGCCGCGGCCACCGAGGCGTCGGCGAACCTGGTGAGGGCGCCGGTCACTTGGTCGAGGTCCCAGACCCCGCCGAGGTCGGCCAGGGCGGTCATCAGGTGCAACTCGGCCTTCAGCCGGCGGAGCTCGGCGCTGGCGGCCTCAGTGTCGAGCCCCGCAGCCGCCGCGGTCCGCGTCAGGATGTCCGTGAGCCGTGCGTCCGGATCGATCTCCAGCAGGGCGGCGAGGCGCCTGGGGTCGCGCCGGGCAAGGCTCGCCAGATAGGGCGAGGCCCCGAACACCGGCTCGAGCGCGGGCCACGCCGCCTCGATCGCCGGCGTCCAGCAGGTCTCGGCGATGATCTCCTTCGCCCGCGCCGCGGCCTTGGCGTCCACCACGGGACCACAGGGACGGATCGTCTGGCCGAGCAAGGGCATGGCCCTTCACTGCCAGGGGTTTGCGCCGTTCGCCAGCCTTACCCGGCGCGAGGCAGGATCAGCGCGACCCTGAGGCCCGGCCCGGACTCGCCCACCTTGCCGGGCCCCTCGTCCAGCTCGATGCGCCCGCCGTGCGCCTCGGCCACCGCCGCCACCAGCGACAGGCCAAGCCCGGCGCCGGGCTGATTGCGCGAATTCTCCAGCCGTACGAAGCGCTCGACCACGCGCGCCCGATCCTCCTCGGGGACGCCGGGCCCGGTGTCGGTGACGGAGAACTCCACCTCGCCCGACGAGCGCCGCCGCACGCGCAGCATGATCGCTCCACCCGCGGGGGTGTACTTGACCGCATTGTCGAGCAGGTTGGCCAGCGCCTGGGCCATGAACTCCCGGTTGGCGCGGACCTGCAGCCCCTTGGTCAGCTCGGCGGCGAAGTCGATGCCCTTGTCCTCGCAGAGCGGCTCGTAGAGTTCGGAGATGTCGGCCGCCAGCTCCGCCGGGTCGAACAGCACCGGGTCCGGCGCCGAGCCCGCCGCCTGCAGGCGCGCGATGGCCAGCACCGCGTTGAAGGTCTTCAGCACCCCGTCGGTGTCTTCCAGCGCCTGCTCGATGGCCTGGGTCGGATCGGCCTTGCCGGCCTCGACGTCGAGATAGGCGGCCTCGAGCCGGGCCCGAAGCCGGGTCAGTGGAGAGCGCAGGTCGTGGGCGATGGCGTCGCCGGCGTGCTTGTGGCCGGCCATCGAACGCTCGAGCCGGTCGAGCATCTCGTTGAGGCCCTGCGCCAGCTCGTCGAACTCGTCGCGGGTGTTGCGCACCGGCGCACGGGCGCCGAGGTCGCCGTTGTTCACCGCCTCCAGCACCCCGGCCAGCCCCGCCATGCTGCGGCTGACGTTGCGGCTCACCAGCACCCCGCAGCAGAGCCCGAGGATCAGCACCAGCCCGCCAGCGCCCCACAGCGCGCGGACCACCTTGACCAGATAGGCCTCGTCCTCGCCCACGTCCGCGCCCACGAACAGGATCTCGCCGCCCTTCAGCCGCTCCTGCAGGCCGCGGGCCGGGTGCTTCAAGGTCCGCCCATGAGCGTCCTGGTCGGTGACCGAGAACGTCGTCCAGCTGGCGTCGCCGCGGAACGATTCCACCGGCGAGGCCTCGATCGACCCCGAGATCCGTTTCCCGTCCGGCCCCATCAGCAGGTAGAGGAACGGCCGCTCGCTGGCCGCCCGCTCGATCAGCGACTGGTTCACCGCGTCGAGCCCGGCGCGGTCGTAGGCCCCGGTGAGCGAGCGCATCTCCTGGACGATCTCGCGATCGGTGCGGCGCGTCGCCTCGCTCGCCGTCGCCACGTAGATGTAGGCCAGGAACGCCAGCGACGCCGAGGCGAACAGCGCCAGGATCAGCAGCGTCAGCCGGAACGCGGTGGTCCGGAAGATGCGGGGGAGGCGCATGGCTCAGGCGCCGGCCGGCTCAGGCGTCGAGCCGATAGCCCGCGCCGCGCACGGTCTGCAGCATCGGCCGGTCGAAGCCTTTGTCGATCTTCGAACGCAGGCGCGAGATGTGCACGTCGATGACGTTGGTCTGGGGATCGAAGTGGTACTCCCAGACCTTCTCCAGCAGCATGGTGCGGGTCACCGACTGGCCGGCGTGGCGCATCATGAATTCCAGGAGCTGGAACTCGCGCGGCTGCAGGTCGATCTCCTTGCCCTGACGGTGCACGGTGCGGCCGATCAGGTCCATCTCGAGGTCGCCGACCTTGAGCACCGTCGCCACCGAGCCGGTCTCGCGCCGGCGGGCGAGCGCCTCGACCCGCGCGATGAGCTCGGCGAAGGCGTAGGGTTTGACCAGGTAGTCGTCGCCGCCGGCCTGCAGGCCGGTGACCCGGTCGCCCACCTCGCCGAGGGCGGAGAGGAACAGCACCGGCGTGCCGTCGCCCTCGCGGCGCAGGGTCTGGATCAGGGTCACCCCGTCCATCTTGGGCATCATCCGGTCGACGATCATCACGTCGAACTGGCCGGCGTGGGCGGCGCCGAGGCCCTCCTCGCCGTCCGCCGCCTTGACGCACTCGTGGCCGGCTTCGGTGAGGCCGCGCGCCATGGCGTCGGCCGCCTCGAGATCATCCTCGACGATCAGGATCTTCATGCCCGCCCCCCGGCCGATTCCTTGCGGAACGATCCTACTTGGAAATCTTCAGCGGCAGGAACAGGGTCCGGCCGCCGCGATAGACGCCCACCAGCACGCTCGGACGGCCGGCCTTCTTGGCCTGGTCGACCACCGCAGCCACGTCGGCGGCGCTGGTCACCGCCCGGTCGCCGGCGCGCACGATGACGTCGCCGCGCTTGAGGCCCTTCTCGCCGGCGTCGGAGCTCTCGTCCACCGACAGCACCGCGGCCCCGCGCACCTCGGCCGGCAAGCCGAGCTGGCGGCGGGTCGCATCGTCCAGCGGCGCGAGCTTGAGGCCCAGCACCGCCGGCGCGGCCGGCGCCTGCGGGGTCGCCCCGCCGCCGCCCTGGCCCCGCTGGCCGTTGTCGTTGGCGGCGAGCTCGGCCTCGGACGGCCGCACGCCAGAGTGCACCTCGACCGTGCGGTGGCGGCCGTCGCGGATCACGTCCAGGCGCAGCACGTCGCCCGGCCGGCCCTTGGCCACTTCGCGGGTCAGCTCCGAGGAGCTCTTCACGCTACGGCCGTTGACCGACACCACCACGTCGCCCGGCAGCAGGCCGGCCTTCGCCGAGGGGCCGTTCGGCACCAGGTCGGAGACGATCGCCCCCTTCTGGTCACCCAGGCCCTGGGCCTCGGCCATTTCGCTGGTGAAGTTCTGGATGGTCGCGCCGATGTAGCCGCGCTGGATCTTGCCGCCGCGGATCAGCTGCTGGGTGACCTGCTCGGCGACGTCCGCCGGAATGGCGAAGCCGATGCCCACCGAGCCGCCGGTGGGCGAGAAGATCGCCGTGTTGACCCCGATCACCCGGCCGTAGATGTCGAAGGTCGGCCCGCCGGAGTTGCCGCGGTTGATGGGCGCGTCGATCTGGATGTAGTCGACGAAGGTCTCGCCGATGTCGCGTCCGTAGGCGGAGACGATGCCGGCCGTGGCCGTCCCGCCCAGGCCGAACGGGTTGCCGACCGCGATCACCCAGTCGCCCACCCGCGGGCGCGCCGAGTTCTCGAAGTTCACGAACGGGAACGGCCCGCCGGTCACCTTGATGACCGCCAGGTCCGTGGCCTCGTCGCGGCCGACCACCTTGGCGTCGAGCTCGCGCTCGTCCTTCAGCACGACCTTGATGGTCTCGGCGTTCTCGACCACGTGGTTGTTGGTGACGATGTAGCCGTCCGGTGAAATGAAGAAGCCGGAGCCGGAGGACTGCTGGGTCGGCAGCTTCGGCTGGCCCTTCTCGGTGCGGCCGCCCTTGGGCGGGGTCGCCCCGCCCTCGTCGTCGTCGCCGCCCTGGCCGCCCTTCGGCACGATGTCGAACGGCAGGCCTTCCAGGCCCGGGATGCGGCGCAGGAGGCTCGGGTCGACGCGGCTGGTCACATTGATCGACACCACCGCGGGCGACACCTTCTCGAAGATGTCGGCGAAGGACATCGGCGCGCCGGGCGGCGGGGCGAAGATCGGTGCGGTCGAGGCCTTGATCACCTGGCCGTCGCCGGGGTGCGCGGCCGGCAGGCGGATTCCCGCGCCCGCCACCGCGGCCGCCATGACGCCGGCGCCCGCGATGGCGCCAAACAGGTAACCGGTCTTCTTGGAGGTCATAAGCCTTTTTCCCTGCGCGCCCCGAACATCCGGTCCGAACATCCGGTCCGGCGCACACTGACAACCTAGGTTCGATGCACGAGAGCGCAACTACTCACAAGTTACGTTTAGGACAGCCTCCGTTCGGCATTCGGACCGATCTGCGGCGCAATGATGTCAGGCCGGCCCGTCCTCCGAAAGCTTGGCCAGCCTTTCTTCCTCTGCCTGCGAAAGCTCCGCATCGGCCTGACGGTTCCGCAGGCGCCCGATGAGCAGCAGAAGGCCAAAGCCGACCACGACGAACGGCGCGATCCACAGCACCAGGTTGGCCGGGTCGAAAGCGGGCCTGAGCAGCACGAACTGGCCATAGCGGTCGGTCAGGAACTGCTTGATCTCATCGTCGCTCTTCCCGGCCGCCACCTGCTCGCGCACGATCTTGCGCAGGTCCTTGGCGAGCTCGGCCTCGGAATCGTCGATCGACTCGTTCTGGCAGACCAGGCAGCGCACGTCCTGCATCAGCGCCCGGGCCCGCGCCTCCTGCGCCGGGTCCGGCAGCCGCTCGGCCGGATCGGAGGCCGCCGCCAGCAGGAAGACCCCGGCCAGGGCCGCCAAGGCGGTGCGCCAGCTCACGCCGCCTGCTCCCGCCGCTTGGGCACGCCGATCCGCAGCCTGCGGTCGGAGAGCGAGATCAGCCCGCCCAGCGCCATGATCACCGGCCCGGCGAAGATCAGCATCGCCAGCGGGTTCCAGTAGGCGCGCACCAGCCAGACCGGCTTGCCGCCCGCGTCGCGCTGCTCGCCGAGCACGATGTAGAGGTGGCTCGCGCCCCGGTCGCAGATCGCGACTTCGGACGTCGTCTGGCCGTTGGCCAGGTAGAGCCGCCGTTCCGGCTCGGCGCGGCAGACGAAGGCTCCGTTCCTGGTGGCGGTGATCACGCCGCGGTCGGCGTCGTAGTTGGGCCCCTCCACCGGGCTGACCTTTTCGAGCACCAGGTGATAGGCGCCGACGTCGAGCGTGCCGCCGAGCGGCAGGGTCTCGGCCGCCTCGGCCTTCCAGCCGGTCTCGAAACAGGCCCCGATGACGAACACGCCGAGCCCAAGGTGGGCCAGGGTCATGCCCCAGGCGCCGCGCGGCAGGCCGGTGAGGCGCCGCCAGCTCTCCGCCGCCGGGACGCGGAAGGCCCGGGTCCGCTCGGCGAGTTCGGCCAGCGCCCCGGCGATCAGCCAGGCGCCCAGCGCCAGGCCGAGCGCCCCGAACGCCTTCCGGGGGCTGACGAGGGCGTAGGTACCGAGGCCCGCCAGCACCGCCAGGGCCGCGGCCGCCCACAGCCGCTGCGCCACGCCGTGCGCGTCGCCGCGTTTCCAGGCGAGCAGCGGCCCGGCCGGGAGGATCAGGATCAGCGCCGCCATCAGCGGCGTGAAGGTCAGGTTGAAATAGGGCGGGCCGACCGAGATCGGCTCGCCGGTCACCGCCTCGCGGATCAGCGGGAACAGGGTGCCCAGGAGCACCGTCGCCGTCGCCGCGGCCAGCAGGATGTTGTTGAGCACCAGGGCGCTCTCGCGGCTCACCGGCGCGAACACCCCGCCCTGGTTCAGGCTCGGCGCCCGCCAGGCGAACAGCGAAAAGGCGCTGCCCGCCATGACGCCGAGGATGATCAGCAGCAGCACGCCGCGCTTGGGATCCACGGCGAAGGCGTGGACCGAGGTCAGCACGCCGGAGCGCACCAGGAACGCGCCCAGCATCGAGAACGAGAACGCCGCCAGGCCGAGGAACACCGTCCAGCCGGCCAGCGCCCCGCGCTTCTCGGTGACGATCGCCGAATGCAGCAGGGCCGCGGCCACCAGCCAGGGCATGAAGGAGGCGTTCTCCACCGGATCCCAGAACCACCAGCCGCCCCAGCCGAGCTCGTAGTAGGCCCAGAAGGCGCCCAGGGTGATGCCGACGGTCAGCAGGCTCCAGGCGGCCAGCGCCCAGGGCCGCACCCAGCGCGCCCAGGCGGCGTCCACCCGGCCTTCGATGAGGGCGGCGACGGCCAGGGAGAAGACCACGCTCATGCCGACGTAGCCGGCGTAGAGGAACGGCGGGTGGACGGCGAGCGCCGGGTCCTGCAGCAGCGGATTGAGCGAGCGGCCCTCCACCGGCGGCCGCGCCAGCCGGATAAGCGGGTTCGAGGCGAACACCGTGTAGGCCAGGAACACCACGCCCAGCAGGCCCTGGGTCGCCACCGCCGAGGACTTCAGGCCGCGGGGCAGGCTGCGCCCGAAGACGGCCATGGCCGCGCCATAGCCGGTCAGCGCCAGGTCCCAGAGCAGCATCGAGCCCTCGTGGCTGCCCCAGGTTCCGGCCACGCGATAGAGCAGCGGCTTCTCGGTATGCGAATTGGCCGCCACGTTGGCGACCGAGAAGTCCGACGTCACGAAGGCGTGCATCAGCACCGCGAAGGCGATCGCCACCCCGGCGAAGGAGGCCAGCGCCGCGCCCTCCCCGGCCGCCGCCAGGACGCTCGAGCGGCGCACGCGGCCGGCGGCCGAGAGCACGAACTGGGCGATGGCGAAGGCCAGGCCCAGCATCAGGGCGAAGGCGCCGAACTCCGCGATCATGGACGCTCGGCCTTCTCGTAGTCGGGCATCGCCCCGCCGCCGCGCCACTCGCCCTGCTTCTTCAGCTGGTCGGCGACCTCCCGCGGCATGTAGCGCTCGTCGTGCTTGGCCAGCACGTTCTTGGCCTCGAACACCCCGTCGTCGCGGAACGCGCCCACCGCCACCACACCTTGCCCCTCTCGGAACAGGTCCGGCAGGTCGCCCTGGAACACCACCTTGTCGGCGGCGTGCTGGTCGGCGACCGTGAACTCCACCCGCCCGTCGGGATGCTTGATCACCGAGCCCTTCTCGACCAGCCCGCCGAGCTGCACCGAGCGGCCGGGCGGCGGCTTGGCGGCCGCGGCCTGGGTCGGGGTGTAGAAGAACGAGATGGAGCCGCGCAGGCCCCAAAGGGTCAGCCCCACGGCGATCGCCAGCACCGGGGCGATGGCCAGGACCAGCATCAGGCGGCGGCGCGCCTTGGGTGACTTCGGCAACAGGCTCATTTCATCGGCTCCGCTTTCGCGGCGGCGTCCAACTGCTGGAGGATATCAGGCTGCGAGGCGTAGCGCGCGCGGGCGGCCTTCAGCGCGGCGTCGCGTTGCGCCGTCTCGCCGAGCACGGAATAGGCGCGCACCAGCCGCACCCAGCCCTGCGGGTCGTCCGGATTGGTCTTCAGCCGCTGGGCAAGGCCAGAGACCATGCCGCGGATCATCTGCATCTGGCCGCCGCTGAACGCCGGCGGCGGCGCGGCCTGGCCTTCCTTCTCGGCGATCGCCTGGACCAGGGCCTCGTGGCGGGGATCGTCGGCGGGCAGCTCGCCGAGCAGGCTCTTCCATTCGGCGAGGCCGCCGGCCTTGTCCCCCGCCTCGATGCGGGCCCGGGCGAGGTGGAAGCGGGCCACCACCGCCTTGGGATTGCGCTTCACGGTCTCACGGAAGGCCATTAACGCCTCGTCCGAGAGCTTGCCCTGGTCCTCGACCACCAGCGCCTCGCCGAGCGCCTCCCAGAGTTCGGCGCGATCGGGCGCGAGCTTCACCGCCCGGCGGGCGGCGCGCACCGCCTCGGCCGGGTTCTGCGCCGCGCCCTCGGCCAGCGTCAGGTAGCGGAAGCCCTCGGCGTCGTTCGGCCGCTCGGCGGTGAGCTTCTTCAGGACCGCCGCCAGCTCGCTGGCCGACAGCTCGGCCGGATTGGTCTTCTGCCAGGCCTTCATCCGGGCGGCGAACGGCTGGTCGGCCATGCCGGGCGCGCCCAGCGCCAGATAGATCCCGAGCGCCAGGGCCGGCGCGGCGATCACCGCCGCCAGCACGCCGATGCGCGCCTTCGGCTCCACGCGCCAGGGGCTCTTCTCGGCCTCGGCGGCGGCCAGCAGGCGGCGGCCGGCTTCGGCATGGGCGCTCTTGCGCTCCGCCTCGCCCATCAGGCCGCGCTCGGCCAGCTCGTCGATCTCGGCCAGCTGGCGGCGATAGAGAACGGGCGTGGGATCCGGGTCCTCCGACACGGAGGCGGCCCGGGCGGCGCGGCTCAGGATGAGGCCAGCCGCGGCGGCCGAGAGCACGCCGGCTGCGACCCAGAACAAGATCATGCCGGGCCGTGTAGCCGAAACCGCCTAGGCGCGCGAGTGCGTCATGGCGCGTCGAACTCGTCGAAGCCGTCGAAGCGGCTGCTGCGCACCGGATCGCCCGGTTCGTCGCCGCGATACTCGTAGGGCTCGGACTGCTGGCGCACCGCGGCGGTGCGCCGACGCACCAGCTCGGCGGCCCGTTCGTCGCGCACCAGGTGGCTGATCTCGGCGGCCACCTCCATGAAGGCGTAGCCGACGCCCTCGTCCTCGGCGTCTCCGGTGCGCAGGAGGTCGAGCAGCTCCTCGACATAGTTGTCGAGCATCTCGCCCAGGCCCTCGAGCAGCTTGCCGCGCGCCGCGGCGAAACCGCCGTAGTTGGCGCTGGCGCGCACCTCGTGGGAGAAGGTGAGCAGGGTGATCGCCCGCTTCACCGCCACCGGATCGGGCATCAGGTTCAGCTTCGGCATCTGCCGGCGGATGCGCCGCAGCTTGGGCGGCTGCGTCGGCAGGGCCGCGCGCGCGAACTTGTCGGCGCTGCGCAGGTGCGACTCGACCACCGCCGCCAGGCTCTTGCGGTGCTTGGTGATCTCGTGGCCCCAGCCGTGCTCCTTGGAGAGCTCGACGCAGGTCTCGATCTCGCTGACCAGAAAGGTGATCAGCTCCACCTGCTTGGCCGCCACGCGGCCGGCCTCGGGACCGGCGAGGGGGTCGAGCTTGGAGACCGCCTTCAGCGTGTCCTCGATCTCCTGCATCACCCGCTGGCCGAAGCCCGACATCTCGGAATCGGCGAGGTAGCGTTCGGTCGGCTTGGTCATCACCGCGGAGATGATCCGCAGCACCATCCAGGGATGGGCGAGCTGGGCCGACAGCATGTCGAAGAAGCGCGGCCCCGCGTCGTCCGCGATCGCCACGGCGTCCTTGTAGGCGAGCTTGGCGGCGGCCGTGGTGTCCTTGCCGAAGTGGGCGATCCATTCCGGCAGCTTGGGCAGGGCGCGGCGAACCACCGGCGACAGGTCCAGGCACAGGGCGAACAGCTCCGCCCCACCGGGGCGCGCCGCCTCGCAGACATCGGCGGCGATCTCGAAATCCCGGCTGGCGCGGTTGCGCAGGGCGTTGGCCGCCAGCCGCACCAGATGGTCGAACGGCTCGTTGGGGCTCTCGCCGGGGCGGTAGTCGATCATCGCCACGGCGGCGTCCGACACCGCCTCCGGCGCGGTCTCCTTCAGACCCCGCCAGACCGCCGCCAGGGCGCGGGCGGGAAAGGTCAGCCGCGCGGGGTCCTTGCCGTCGCCCACGCACATCGGGGCGATGGGCTGCAGCACGCCGTTGCGCAGGCGCCGGTCGCGCGCCTCGGCGTCCACGAGCCGGCGAACGCCCGCCAGGGCGGAGTCCTCGGAGGTCTCCGACAGCGCCGCTTCCAGCCCGCCGACCACCCGGTCGGGAGCGGATTCGACGATCTGTCGAACGATCTCGATCTTGCGCTCCGAAAGAGCGGCCATGAAGGACTCCGAGCCGCGGAGGGGCTCCGCGAACTCGAACCTTGCCGTTGTTCGGGTTAAGCTTTTCCGAAGTTAAGGAAACCGCGTTACCCAACGCGGGGTAAGTCGACCTCCAGGCGCAGGCCGCCGAGCGTGGAGTCGCTCAAGCTCAGGCTGCCGCGATAGGCCCTCGCCAGCTCGTCGATGATCGAAAGGCCGAGCCCCGAGCCCGGCGCGCTCTCGTCCAGCCGCTGGCCGCGCATCAGCGCCGCCTCGCGCTGCTCGGGCCGCAGCCCCGGGCCGTTGTCCTCCACCGTCAGGCCGAACCGCTCGGGCCCCTTGGCCGCGGCGCGCACGCGGACCTTGCCCTTGCACCACTTGCAGGCGTTCTCCATGGCGTTGCCGGCGATCTCCATCAGGTCCTGCCGCTCGCCGAGGAAATAGAGGTCCTCGTCGCAGTCCCAGTCGATCTCGACGCCCTTGTCGGTGAAGATCCGCGTCAGGGTGCGGGCCAGCTCGTCCAGCACCTCGGCCACCTCGGTGCGTTCGCCCTGGCCCTGGGTCCGCGCCGCAGCCCGCGCCCGGCGCAGGTGGTGGTCGACGTGCTGCTGCATCACCTGGGCCTGGCGCGAGACCACCTCGGCCAGCGCCCCCGGCTGCTGGCCGGCCTCGGCGATCATCACCGAGATCGGCGTCTTCAGGGCGTGCGCCAGGTTGCCGACGTGGGTCCGCTGGCGCTCCACGACCTCCTGGTTGTGGGCCATCAGGGCGTTCAGCTCCTCGGCCAGCGGGGTCAGTTCGATGGGGAACTCGCCCTCGATGCGCTCGGCCTTGCCGCGGCGCACCGCCGCCACTTCGCGCCGCAGCGCCCAGAGTGGCCGCAGGCCGACGCGCACCTGCACGATCACCGCGGCGATCAGCCCGGCGCCCAGCAGCAGGAAGGCGCCGGCCGTCCAGGCGACGAACGCCCGCACGTCGCGGTCGATGGGGGAACGGTCCTCCGCGGCGAAGAAGATCACCGGCGTCGCCCGGCCCGGATAGCTCGCCTGGCGGGCCATGGCGCGCAGCGGCTCGCCGAGCGGTCCCGGCGTCGAGAAGGTCACCGGCTGGCCGGGGTTGGCCCCGACCCGCTGGGCGAGGTCGGCGGGCGGATGCAGCTCGGAGTCCCATAGCGAACGGGAGCGGACGAGGGCGCGGATCCTGCCGTCGGGCGCCCGCTCGGCGATCTCCCAGTAGCGGCCGGAATAGGCGCGCAGCGCCCGCTCGTCGGTCAGCACCGGCGCATAGACCTGGCCCTGGTCCACCGTCGCCCCGGCGGTCAGGTTGTCGATCAGGTCCGAAAGCCCGAGGTCGAAGCGGCGCAGGGCCGCCTGCTGGAAGAGCAGGGCCAGCACCAGCGCCGAGACCACCAGCGCCGCCAGGCTCCAGCCCAGCGCCAGCAGCACCAGTCGCCGCGCGAGCGAGGGGCGGCGGAGCGCCTCGAAGGCCATGCCCTTGGCCCGCCCTAGGACGTCACGCGCCGGCCGAGCCGCCGGCCTGCTCGCCGACTTCGTTGGCCGGGCAGGTCAGGCGGTAGCCGAGCCCGCGGACCGTCTCGATCCGCTCGGCCCCGATCTTCTTGCGCACGCGGCCGATGAACACCTCGATGGTGTTGGAGTCGCGGTCGAAGTCCTGGTCGTAGAGGTGCTCGACCAGTTCGGTGCGGCTGATCACCCGGCCCTGGTGCATCATCAGATAGTGCAGCAGCCGGTACTCCAGCGAGGTGAGCCGCAGCGGCTCGCCGTTGACGCTGGCCCGCGCCGCCCGCGGATCGAGCCGCAGCCCGCCGCACGACAGGTGCGGCGCGGCATGGCCGGCCGAGCGCCGCAGCAGCGCCCGCAGGCGCGCCAGCAGCTCCTCGGTGTGGAACGGCTTGGTCAGGTAGTCGTCGGCCCCGGCGTCGAAGCCCGCGACCTTCTCGCTCCACGCGCCGCGGGCGGTGAGGATCAGCACCGGCGTCGTCATGTTCTCGCGCCGCCAGCGCTCCAGCACCGACACCCCGTCCACCTTCGGCAGGCCGAGGTCGAGGATGATCGCGTCATAGGGCTCGGTCTCGCCGAGGTACTGGGCCTCTTCCCCATCGGGGGCATGGTCCACCGCATAGCCGGCGTCGCTCAGCGCGAGCTTGAGCTGGCGCGACAGATCCGGATCGTCTTCCACAAGCAGGATGCGCAAGGTTTCCGCGTCCCTTTCGAAATTCTGGCCTAGCCGCCCTGCTGGCCGATCATCGCGCCGCTCTCGGCGTCGACCACGAAGACCACCACGCGCCCGTCTGGCTTTTGCCATTGGACGAAATAGGCGGGGCGGCCGCCCTGATCGCCCACGGTCGCGTTGAGCATCCGGCCCGGCGTCCGCGCGGCGATCATCTGGATAACGCGCGCGAGCGGGATCTGGCGTCCGGCGCGGACCGCCGCCCGCGCCTGGTCCTGATCGCCCCGACCGGCGCCGAGGGACGGGAGTCCTTCCTGCGCCCAGGCCGCGCCCGGAACCGCCAGGCCCGCCGACAGCGGAGCCGCCGTGGCGATGAGGAGCGCAGCGATGGCCATACGACACTTCATGGAGCGCACCCTTGCCCACCCGGACTGAACCCAGCCTGAATGGCTGGTTATGCCACGCTTAGGCTTTGTCTACACACGCCGCCGCGGCTGATAGGGCCGCTTCTTCTTCCATTCCTCGGCGAAGTCTTCCAGCTCCGGCCCCGGCGTATCGGGCAGGGTCACCACCAGCCGGGCGAACAGGTCGCCGCGCCGCCCGCCGGTGTCGGAGAGCCCGCGGCCCTTCAGGCGCAGTTTGGCGCCGGTGTTGGCGCCCTTCGGGATGGTCAGGGTCACCGGGCCGTCGGGCGTCGGCGCCTCGACCTTGCCGCCCAGCACTGCGTCATAGACGGTCACCGGCACGTCCATGACCAGCACCTCGCCCTCCCGGCGGTAGATCGGGTGCGGGGCGATGACCAGCTCGATGAACGCGTCGCCAGGGCCGGCGCGGCCGGGGGCGCCCTGGCCCTTCAGCCGAAGCGTCTGGCCTTCCTGGGCGCCCTTGGGAATGGTTACGTCGATGGTGCGGCCGTCGGAGAAGGCGATGCGCTTCTTCGCGCCGCGGATGGAATCCTCGATGTCGATCTCGAGCTTGGCGCGCACGTCCGAGCCGCGCTGGGAGAACGGGCCGAAGCCGCCGCCTCGGCCGCCGCCGCCGCCGCGCCCGGCCGCGCCACCGCCGCCGAACATCTCGCCGAGGATGTCGCCGAGGTCGACGCCCTCGAAGCTCTCGCGATAGCCGCCGCCGCGGCCGAAGCCGCCTGTGTCGTAGTTGCCCGCCGGCCGGGAGCCCCAGGGGCCCTGCCCGCCGCCGAAGCCGCGGAAGGTCTCGCGCCCGTCGGCGTCGATCTCGCCGGCGTCGAATTTCTTCTTCTTCTCGGCGTCGCCGATGATGTCGAAGGCCGCGCTCACCCGCTTGAACCGCTCCTCGGCTTCCTTGTCGCCGGGGTTGGTGTCGGGATGGTTCGCCTTCGCCAGCTTGCGGAAGGCCTTGCGGATCTCGTCGGCGCTCGCGGTGCGGGAGACGCCCAGCTCCTGATAGGGGTCGCGCGCCAAGCGATGGACCTCGTCTAAAAGCGCTAGAAGAACTTGGCCTTTTAGATTGGTCCGTTCGCCCTTGCACGCAAGAGCGTCTGTGGCAATTTTGCCACATACTTCAGGGGCGGCGAGCGACGCAGTTCCGATAGCTGATCAGGACCACGTTCTTGCCACCGACCTGAACCATCGCCCAGCAGCCATTGGGAGCCAAATGTTGCGGTCGGGTGATGCTGGTGACCAGGCCCTGGAAGCCAGGGACGGGTTGGCCAAGCCGGATGATCGCTTCCTTGGGGGCCGGGCAATCAGCAGGCTGTACACTCTGGCCTGTACCGAGCAGGCAATTCGAAAGCTGAGACACCTCGGCGGCAGGCATCGTCTCGCCGCCGGAAACGGCGGCCGCGCCCGCTGCGAGCGCCATCGCTACGCCGATCATCGATCTTCCCCCCTCGTGACGGACCGGAGAGCTCGCGGAGAGACCCCACCTCGTCCATGACGGTCCTAGGCCACGCGGCCGTCACGGCCAAGCTTGATCAGCCGCGCTCGTCGAGCAGATCCGCGGCGGCGAAGTCGAGAGCGTCCTCCGGATCCGCCAGCACGTCCTCGTTGATCGTCTGGCCCCGCACCGAGACGCCGGCCCGATGGACGCTCTCCGGATCGCCTGAGATCAGCGGGTGCCAGTCGGCCAGGTCGCGGCCCTCGTGCAGGCGGCGGTAGGCGCAGCTCTTGGGCATCCACTCCAGCGCCTCGATGTTGTGCGGCGTCAGCTTGATGCAGTCCGGCACGTGGCGCTTGCGGTTCGCATAGTCGGTGCAGACGCAGGCCTGCGGGTCGAAGAGCTTGCAGTGGACCCGCGTCGGGATGACCTCGCCGGTCTCCTCGTCCTCGAAGCGCACCAGGCAGCACAGGCCGCAACCGTCGCAGAGGCTCTCCCACTCCGCGGCGGTCATCTGTTCCAGGGTCTTGCGTCGCCAGAAGGGTTGGCCGGCCATGGCGGTCATCTAGTCGGGTTGCGCCGAACTCCCAAGCGGCGCCTGGCTTTCTTTTCAGTCTGGCTTTTCACTCTGGCCAACCCGCCCGCCGCCGCGCGATGCTCAAAAGAAAACGGGAGGGAAGGATGAGTCAGGGCCTCGAGGCGATCGCGCCCGCAGCCGAAGACAGCCCCGACGACATGGTCGCCGAGGTCGCCGGCGCGCCGTTCACCCCTCTCGAGACCGCCGCCGCCATCTCCCTCGGCGTCCTTGCCCTCGTCGGCGCCGGCGTGCTCGGCATGCTGCTCGCCGCCCTCGCCGACGAGCACCGCCTGACCGCCGCCGGCATCGGCCGCACCGCCATGCTGGAGGCGCTCAGCATGGGCCTGGCCACCGGCCTCGCCGGCATCCTCCTCAAGCCCCGCCGCCTTCGCCTGGTGGGCGTGGTCGCCAGCCTGCTCCTCGTGCTCGTCAATCTCGCCACCTTCCGGGCCAGCGGCGATCAGGTGCTGATCATCCGTCTCCTGGCCGGCGTGCCGGAAGGCGTGCTGCTGTGGATCGCCGTCGGCCTGATCTCGCGCACCGCCACGCCCGAGCGGTGGGCGGGCTTCATGTTCACCGGCATGGGCCTCACCCAGCTCGCCGCGGCCATGACGCTGACGGCCTACGTCCTGCCGCACTTCGGGGCCAACGGCGGCTATGCCCTGCTGGCCGCCACCGGCGTCCTCTGCGCCCTCGTCGCTCTCGTCGGGCCAAGCGAGTACGGCGCGGTCCCGGGGACCGAACAGGAGAGTTCCGGCGCGCCGCCGCTGAAGGGCTGGATCGCCCTCCTCGCCACCCTCGGCTTCTCCGGCTCGATCGCCGCCGTCGGCGTCTACCTGATCCCGCTGGCCCACGAAGCCGGACTTGCCAACGGCGCCGGCCGCACCGCAGCCTCGGCGGGCGTCGGGGCCCAGATCCTCGGCGGAATTCTCGCCACCGCCCTGGCTGGCCGGGTCCGCTACATCTGGGTCTTCGCCGGCTGTGCCGCCGCCCTGGCCCTCGCCTGGATCACCTTCGCGGTCTCGGCCCCGGCCTGGTGGTTCATCCTGGTCACCGGCCTCGCCGGCATGGCGGGCGGGACGATCGGGCCGTTCCTGGTGCCCATGACCATCGAGGCCGACCCCACGCGGCGCGCCGCCGTGCAGAGCGGCGCCACCCAGGTCCTGGCCGGCGCGCTCGGCCCCTTCCTCGCCTCCCTGGCGGTCCGCGAGGGCCACGCGCACGGCGTGCTGGTCCTCGGCGCCGTTCTCCTGGCGCTCGGCCTCGCGGTGGCGGCGGCCCTGCACGCGACGACCCATCCGGAGCCCGCCGCCGCGGCCTGATCGCGCGCGGCCTTGCGCCTTCGCCGGAAGGCTCTATCTCAGCCGGCCCATGAGACCCGCCGCCAGAGCCCCCATCCTCGCCCTGAAGGACGTCCGGCTCGCCGACGGCCCGGTCATGCTGTTCGACGGCGTCGATCTCGCGCTCGAGGCGGGCGTCCGGGCCTGCCTCGTCGGGCGCAATGGCGCTGGCAAGTCGACCCTGCTGCGCATCCTCGCCGGCCACGCCGCCCCCGACGCGGGCGAGCGCACGCTCGGCCCCGCCACCCGCATCTCCTTCGTGCCCCAGGAGCCGGCGATCGAGGGCGCCACCCTGCTCGACCACGCCACCGCCGGCGGCGCCGCGGCCCATCGCGCCGAGGCGACCCTCACCGACTTCGGCCTTGACCCGGCCAAGTCCACCCAGGGCCTTTCCGGCGGCGAGATCCGCCGCGCCGCCCTGGCCCGCGCCTTCGCCGAGGACCCCGACGTCCTCCTGCTGGACGAGCCGACCAACCACCTCGACATCCTCGCCATCGAGATCCTCGAGGCCGAGCTCGCCGACTGCCGCGCCGCGGCCCTCATCGTCAGCCACGACCGCGCCTTCCTGGAGCGGGTGACCCGCCGCTGCTTCTGGCTCGAGCAGCGCGCCGTGCGCCGCCTCGACAAGGGCTTCGGCGCCTTCGACGACTGGGCGGAGAAGATCCAGGCCCAGGCCGCCGAGGAGGCCCGCCGCCTCGACAAGGCCATCGAGCGCGAGCAGCACTGGCTCGCCCGCGGCGTCACCGCTCGGCGCGCGCGCAACGAGGGCCGCCGCCGCAAGCTGATGGCCATGCGCGACGAGCGCGCCGAGCGCCTGCGCGAGGTGCGGGGCGCGCTCTCCATGGGCGTCGCCTCCTCCGGCATGTCGGGCCAGCGGGTGATCGAGGCCAAGGCGATCACCAAGGCGTTCGGCGAGAAGACGGTGCTCAAGGCCTTCTCGACCCGCATCCTGCGCGGTGACCGGGTGGCCGTGGTCGGGCCCAACGGCGCCGGCAAGACGACCCTGGTGAAGCTGCTCCTGGGCGAACTGGCTCCCGACGCCGGCGAGGTGAAGCTCGGGACCAACCTGACGGTCGCCTACATCGACCAGTCGCGCAGCGTGCTCTCGCCCGAAATGACCTTGAAGGACGTGCTGACGCCCCAGGGCGGCGACCAGGTGCTGGTCCGCGGCCAGCCCAAGCACGTGGCGGCCTACGCCAAGGAGTTCCTGTTCACCGACGCCCAGGTGCGCCAGCCGGTGAAGAGCCTCTCCGGCGGCGAGCGCAATCGCCTGCTGCTGGCCCGCGCCCTGGCCCAGCCGTCGAACGTCATGGTCCTCGACGAGCCGACCAACGACCTCGACATGGAGACCCTCGACGTCCTCGAGGACCTGCTGGCCGACTACGACGGCACCCTGATCCTGGTCAGCCACGACCGCGACTTCATCGATCGCCTGGCCACCTCGACCATCGGCCTCGACGGCACGGGCCGGGCGGTGGAGACGCCGGGCGGCTGGCAGGACTTCATGCGCCAGAACCCTGGCTTCTTCGGCCGTCCGGCCCTCGCGTCGCCGCCGGCGAAGGCCGCCGCGCCGAAGCCAGCCGCCCCGCCGGCCGCGGCGACCAAGCTCTCCAACAAGGAGCAGCGGCGCCTCGCCGAGCTCGACGGCCTGATCCACGACCTGCCGGGCAAGATCGCCACCCTCGAAAAGGCGCTCGCCGACCCCGAGCTCTACAGCCGCGATCCGGCCGCCTTCGACCGTTTCAGCCGGGCGCTGGACGTGGCTCAGGGACAGCTCGCGGCCGCCGAGGAGGAATGGCTCGAACTGGAAGCCCGGCGCGAGGCGCTGGAGGCCGGGCGCTGAGCGGCGCGGCTTTCCTGTGGATAAATCGAGCGCTTTGAATTTTCAGGAGAAACAGCCCGCCATCCGCCAATCGTTAACAGTTCATTCACACTGTTTTGACGGCTTCCCCACACCGGGGCGAGGTCGGGCGCTTGCCTCATAACGGGTTCGGTGGGAACGTCAAGTCGCCGAGAGGAACTGCGGCGCAGGGCGGAGCGGGAAACCGATCCAAACAAGCGAGCGGAGGTTTCTTCGAAGGGTGCAGAACCGGGGCGACCCGGAACTCGCCTGGAAGGGAAACCCGGATGCGACTGAAAACCAGCGGGGCGACCCGCGAACCGAAATCGCACCTGGCCTATCGACGCAGATCCCCCAACGGATCTGTATGAGAGGGCGACGCAGCGGGAAACCGATGCGCCGCCCTCTTGCTATTTGGGCGCTCTTCCAAGCGCCGCCGGACCGCCCTACCCTCCGCCGCTTCGACGTCGTGGGGGATCTCGTCCATGAAAGCTCTGCGCCCGGCCCTGCTGGCCGCCATCGGCCTGCTCGCCGCCTGTTCGCCGCAGAAGAAGGAGGCCGCGCCGGGCCCCGGCCAGCGCACCGCTATCCGCTTCGCCACCGACTGGCGGGCCGAGGCCGAGCACGGCGGGTTCTACGAGGCGCTCGCCGAGGGCGAATACGCCAAGCGCGGGCTCGACGTGACCCTGATCCAGGGCGGCCCCGGCGTGAACGTCTCCCAGCTCGTCGCCTCCGGCGCGGTGGAGATGGGCGACGGCTCCAACTCCTTCCTGGTGATGAACCTCGCCCGCCAGAAGGTCCCGGTGAAGGCGGTCGCCGCCTTCATGCAGAAGGACCCGCAGGTCCTCATCGTCCACCCCGACCAGGGCATCAATTCGATCGCCGACCTCAGGGGCCACCCGATCCTGCTCTCGGACGCCGCCATCGGCGACTTCTGGGTCTGGCTGAAGGCGAAGTTCGGCTTCAAGGACGAGCAGGTGCGCAAGTACACCTTCAATTCCGCGCCGTTCCTGGCCGACAAGCGCGTCGCCCAGCAGGGCTACCTGACGTCCGAACCCTACACCATCGAGAAGCAGTCGGGCCTCAGGCCCAAGGTCTTCCTGCTGGCCGACGAGGGCTATCCCGGCTACGCGGCCATGGTGCTCGCCTCCGACAAGCTGATCGCCTCCAACCCCGCCGCGGTGAAGGCCTTCGTCGAGGCTTCGGCCAAGGGCTGGCGCGACTACCTCTACGGTGATCCCAAGCCCGCCGACGCCCTGATCATGAAGGACAATCCGGAGATGACGGCCGACGTGCTGGCCCAGGCGCGCGAGAAGATGAAGGCCTATGGCATCGTCGACGGGGCCGAGGCCAAGACGCTCGGCGTCGGGGCGATGACCGACGCCCGCTGGAAAAGCTTCTTCGACATGGCGTCCGGCGCCGGCGTCTATCCCAAGGACATGGGCTACAAGGCCGCCTACACCCTGCAGTTCCTGCCCGCGCCGACCGCCGCCAAATGACCGTCGCCGCCCTCGCCGAGGTGGAGGTGGACTATGCGCGCGGCCGCGCGCTGGGTCCGTTCACCCTCAACATCCGCGAGAGCGAGATCGTGGCGCTCGTCGGCCCCTCGGGCTGTGGCAAGTCGACGGCGCTGCGCCTGCTCGCGGGGCTCGAACAGCCGACCTGCGGCACGGTCCGCCGCTCGCCGGAGCGCGGCGAGACGGCGGTGGTCTTCCAGGCGCCGACCCTGGCGCCCTGGCTCAGCGCCCGGGCCAACGTCTCCCTGCCGCTCGAGCTCGGCGGAGTGCGGCCCGAGGAGGCCCGTCGCCGCGCCGCCGACGCGCTCGCCCGCGTCGGCCTCGCCGGCGCCGAGACGGCCCGTCCGGCCCAGCTCTCCGGCGGCATGGCCATGCGCGTCTCCCTGGCGCGCGCCCTCGTCACCGAGCCGCGCCTGCTGCTCCTGGACGAGCCCTTCGCCGCCCTCGACGAGATCACCCGCCGGGCGCTCGCCGACGACATCCAGAAGCTCTGGCAGGGCCTGCAGCCGGCGATCGTCTTCGTCACCCACAACGTCGAGGAGGCCGTCTACATGGCCTCCCGCGTCATCGTCATGAGCAACGGCCCCGGGCGCATCGTGGCCGAGGTCGGGGTGGAGGGCCCCCTCCCGCGTCCGGCCGGCTTCCGCACCACCGTCGGCTTCCGCCGCACCGTCGAGGCGGTCTCCAAGGCCCTCGCCGAAGGCATGGCGGCATGAGGCGCATCGCCGAGGCCATCGCCCCCTGGGCGCTGATCGCCCTGCTGCTCGGGGGCTGGGAAGTCGCCTGCCGAGCCCTGCAGGTCCCGCCCTACTTCCTGCCGGCGCCGTCCCAGGTGGCCGAGGCCCTGGCCGCCAACCTGCCGACCCTGGCCGCCGCCTCCTGGCGGACCCTGTCCGTCGCCCTGATCGCGCTCGTCGTCGCCAGCCTGATCGCCCAGGCGCTCGCCGTCCTCGTCGCCCTGAGCCCGATCCTCGACCGGGCCATCCGCCCGCTCGCCTCGGTGATCCAGGTGACGCCGGTGGTCGCCATCGCCCCGCTGTTCCTCATCTGGGCGGGGCTCGACCATCCGGGGCGCGCGCTCGTCGCCCTGGCCGTCGTCGTCGCCTTCTTCCCGATCTTCTCCGGGGCGGTGGCGGGCCTGCGCTCGGCGGATCCCGACCTCGAGCGGCTCTTCGAGCTCTATGGCGCCAGCCGCTGGCAGCGGGTCACCCGCCTGCGTCTGCCGTCCGCGGTGCCCTTCCTGCTGGAGGGCCACAAGGTCGGCGCGGGGCTGGCGATCATCGGCGCCGTGGTGGCCGAGTTCGGCGCCGGGTCCGGCGGCGTGCGCGGCCTCGCCTGGCAGATCCTCGACGCCGGCAACAAGCTGCAGACCGACCGGATGATCGCCGCCCTGGTGGTGCTCGGCTTGATGGGCGTGGTGCTGCACACGCTCCTCGAAGCGCTTCAGCGGGCCGGCCTCAGGTGGTGGCGCGGCCGATAGCCCCGCTCAGGGCTTCACCGGCGTCAGCTCATAGCGCACCGGCACCCGGACCTTCGCGCCCACCAGCGGCACGCCGCTGGCCGACAGCAGCCCGACCCTGATCTTGGGCGCGAGCGCCAGCGCCCCGGCCCCGTAACCCTGGCCGGCCGGCGTCTCGCTCTCCACGCCGCAGCCGCTCAGCGCGCCGCCGTCGGCCACGTCGCAGAGCAGCACCACCTTGACCTGGTTCACCCCGTTCTCCGCCTTCGGGAACGTCGCCTGGAAGTCGGCCGCGCTCGGCGTCGCCATCCACACCGGATCGGGCGCCACATAGGGCGCATGGCCGGCCAGCTGGGCCGGGAAGGCGATGTCGACCTCCACCTCGGCGTTCGACGCGACGCCCGCCCCGCGCGCCACCTTCAGGCGCGTCGCCAGGTCCCGCGCCGCCTGTCCGAGCCGGTAGCCCGCCGGGCTTTCGTTGAGGATCTCGCAATTGCGCAGGGCGCGGCTGTAGGAGACCGTGCAGGTCAGCTTCGCCCCGCCCGCCACACCCGCGGCCTTCGCCTTGGCCGGATAGACCACAGCCGCCTCGGCATAGGTCGGGGCGTCGCTCCAGGCGGTCACGCCCTGCGCGGCCGCGGCTCCCGCCGTCGCCGCCAAGATCATTCCGGCCAATACAACGAATGGTCGAACGCGCATCCGACATCCCCTCCAGCTGGAGGGAGCTTGGCAGATGGGCGCGGCTCCGAGAAGTGGGCCGCGGACGCCCTCTGCTCAGTGCGGGGTGCGCGAGGTCGTGGTCACGCCCGCCATCCGCTCAAGGGCGTCGGCCGCCAGGCGGCTGAGCGAGGCCAGCCCCTGCTCGGCGAAGACGTCGAGGGCGGCGTCGAGCGCCATCACCGCCGCGGCGCGTCGGCCGCGGTCCTCGCCGGTGATGTCCATCCGCGCCTCGTAGATCCTGGCCAGGTGCAGCTGGGCCAGCGCCCAGCCGACCGGATCCTTGCGCGCCTGCATGCCCGTGAGCTCGGTCTTCATCGCCGCCTCGGCGACGTCGAGCACGGCGAGATCGCCGGTGATCTCCGCCTGGCGGGCGAGGCACACGGCCCGGGCGCCGGCGGCCAGGCCGCGCAGCGGACTGCCGGACAGCTCCTTCAGCACCAGGCTCGCCCGGTCGTAGCAGGTCACCGCCTGCTCGTAGGCGCGCGGCTCGGCGCTGGCCTCGCCCAGGCCCTGCAGCGCCTGGCCGAGCGCCACCTGGGCGCGCGCCCAGTCCAGCGGGCTGTGGTCGCGGGAAATCTGGTCGAGGGCGGCGGCGAGCGCGGTCGCGCCGCCGGCGACCATGTCCACGTCGCCGAGCATCTCGCCCCACAAGGTCAGCACCTGGCCGCGAAGCAGCTCGGCGCGCGCCCAGGTCAGGGGCTCGTAGGCCGGGTCGAGCCGCGAGGCGGCGAGCGCGGCGTCGTCCAGGGCGGCGCGGAACAGGCTCTCGTCCTTCAGCCGCGCGGCCCAGCCGCAGATCAGGTCGGCGCGGCCGATGCGCGCCTCGGCGGCCATGACGCGGGCCGAGGGCAGCCGGCGGCTCAGCGCCTCGAGGGCGGCGATCGGGGCGGCGAACTGGGCGGCGGCGGCGCGCGCGGCCCCGGCGTCGCCGCGCGAGACCTCGCGGCGGGCTTCGATCAGCGCCAGGCCGATGTCGGCGAGCGGCTGGACCAGGGCGCCGCGCGCCGCGCCGCGGGCTTCGCGGAAGGCCACCTCGGCGGCCGCGTCGAGCCCGGTGTCTCCGAACAGGTCCGAGCCCAGCAGGGCGCAGGCCGCCTGCTCGGCGCGGGCGCGGGCCCAGCCCTCGTGGCGGCGGGCGGCCTGGAAGGCGGCGGCCGCGGATTCGGCCGACTGCGCGGCCTTGCGCAGGGTGGCGGCGTCGCCGGTGCGCCGGGCGACCTCGCGCCAGACCACCGCCGCTTCGAGGCGCTTCTGGGCGCGGTCCTTGGCGCTGATCCGGCCGGCGGCCACGTCGGCCGCCTTGCCTTCCTGGCGCAGCAGGTTGAGGTCGAGGAGTTCGAGGAGGGTGGCGTCGCCGCCGGTCAGGCCGTCCTGGCCCGGCTTCAGCCGCTCGGGGCTCAGCCGCCGCAAGATCTCACGCCCCAACTCGAACATCGCGCCGCTCCGACTGGGCGTCCGTCCCGGGATGAGACGGTCCGCCAGCGTCCTGAACGACCTCAGCAAAGCCGGAGCCGACGGCCTTAACAAGTCCTTAACGTGCCTCTTATGGTTAACCCGTCCTTAATTCCTAAAGGCGCGGGGCGAGGCTCCGTTCCGAGGCGCCCGGGTCAGGCGCGTTCCTTGGACCGCTCGAAGCGCACCTTCGGGAAGCGCTCGGACACGTAGCCGATCTCCCAGGACGACTTGGCGAGGAACACCGGCTGCTCGTCGATGTCGGTCGCCATGGCCGCGCGGTGCTTGCCCATGAAGTCCTCGAGATCGGCCTTCTCCCCGCCGAGCCAGCGGGCCTCCGCATAGGGGCTCGGCTCGAAGATCACCTCGAGCTGGTATTCGTTGGCCAGGCGGTCGGCCATGACCTCGAACTGCAGCTGGCCCACCGCGCCGACGATGAAGTCGGCCCCGATGCTCGGCCGGAAGAGCTGGGTCACGCCCTCTTCGGCGAGGCCCTCCAGCGCCTTCTTCAGGTGCTTGGCCTTGAGCGGATCCTTGACCCGCACGCGCTGCAGGATTTCGGGCGCGAAGTTGGGCAGGCCGGCGAAGCGCAGGGTCCCGGTCTCCGACAGGCTGTCGCCGACCCGCAGCACGCCGTGGTTGGGGATGCCGATCACATCGCCCGCGTAGGCCTCCTCGGCCAGCTCCCGGTCGGAGGCGAAGAACATCACCGGCGCGTTGACGCTGAGCTGGCGGCCGGTGTTCTGCACCTTCAGCTTCATGCCGCGGCTGAACTTGCCCGAGGTCAGGCGCAGGAAGGCGATGCGGTCCCGGTGGTTGGGATCCATGTTCGCCTGGATCTTGAAGATGAAGCCGGAGACCTCCTTGTCGCCCGGCTGCACATCGACCGACTCCCCGTTCTTGGTCGCGGAGACCGCCTTGGGCGGCGGCGCATAGGCCCCCAGGCCCTCCAGCAGCTGGTCGACGCCGAAATGGCGCAGGGCCGAGCCGAAGAACACCGGCGTCATGTGCCCTTCCAGGAAGGACTGCACGTCGAACGGCTTGGAGGCCTCCTGCACCAGCATGGCGCCCTCTTCCACCTCGGCCTGCTCGGCCTCGTCGAGGAAGCCAGCCAGCGAATTGCCCTTCAGTGACACCGCCTCCGGATGGCCCTCCTCGTCGTCCGATCCCCTCTTGCGGAACGGCACGAACATCTCCCGGCGCAGGTCGATCATGCCCTTAAAGCGGCCGCCCGACCCGGCCGGCCAGTAGAGCGGCGCCGGGTCGAGCGCCAGCTTGGAGCCGATCTCGTCGAGCAGGGCGAAGGGATCCTGCGCCTCGCGGTCCATCTTGTTGATGAAGGTCAGGATCGGGATGTCGCGCAGGCGGCAGACCTCGAACAGCTTCAGAGTCTGCGGCTCGATGCCCTTGGCGGCGTCCAGCACCATCACCGCGGCGTCGGCCGCCGTCAGCGTCCGGTAGGTGTCTTCCGAGAAGTCCTCGTGGCCCGGCGTGTCCAGGAGGTTGAACATCTTGCCATCGTGGTCGAACGTCATCACCGAGGCGGAGACGGAGATCCCCCGCTCGCGCTCGATCTTCATCCAGTCCGACCGGGTGCGGCGGTTCTCGCCGCGGGCGCGCACGGCGCCGGCGGCCCGGATCGCCCCGCCGGCCAGCAGCAGGTTCTCGGTCAGGGTCGTCTTGCCGGCGTCCGGGTGCGAGATGATCGCGAAGGTGCGCCGCCGCGCCGCCTGATCGGCGAGTCCGAGGCGAGGGTTGGCGATGTCGGCGGGCGGGGAAGAGCTCATGGGCGCGGCACGTAGCGTGCGCGCCCGGGTTTCGCAAACCCGTGCGGCGATCAGCCCGCCGGAAGATTGAGCTGCCAGGAGACTCCGAACCGGTCGCTCACCCAGCCGAACTTCTTCGAGAAGCCGTAGTCGCCGAGCGGCATCATCGCCCCGCCGCCCTCCACCAGCGCCGCATACAGCCGATCGATCTCGGCCTCGTCCCGGCAGTCGACGAACAGAGAGAAGGATGGCGTGAAGGTGAAGGCGTGGACCGGCGGGCTGTCGAAGGCGCGGAACTCGCGGCCCGCCAGGGTGAAGGTCGCCTGCTGGACCTGGCCTTCCGGCGCCTGGCCGCCCGGTCCCCAGCGGGTCAGGCTGGTGATGGCCGCGTCCGGCAGCAGCGAGACATAGAAGGTCAGCGCCTGCTCACAGGCGCCCTGGAACATCAGGAAGGGCGTCACGGTGGTCATGGGCGCAGGAAAACACGCTTAGCGTGTCATCGCCAGGATGCGTTGTGGGGCCGCCTCGGCCCGCAGTTGGGCGAGGGTGCATTGCCGCGGCGCCTTGTCCGGGCGGAAGCGGATCAGCTTGGTCCCGTGCCGGAAGCGGTCGCCGGTCACGTGGTCGTAGCGCACCTCGACCACCAGCTCCGGCTTCAGGGGCGTCCATTCGGTGGATCGGCCGTTCGACCAGCGGCTCGGCCCGCCCGGCTTGTCGCCGGTGAACCCCTCGCCGCCGGCCAGGGCCTCCAGCCGCTTGGTCAGGGCGGGGCGCTCGGCGTCTGAGATGGTCGAGGTGAAGCCCACGTGGTCGAGCCGCCCCTCCTCGTCGTAGAGGCCGAGCAGCAGGGAGCCGACCTCCCGGCTTCCCTGCTCATAGCGGAACCCGCCGACCACGCACTCGGCGGTGCGCATGCGCTTGATCTTCAGCATCGCGCGCTCGCCCGGCGCGTAGGGGCCGTCCAGCCGCTTGGCGACGACCCCATCCAGCGCCGAGCCCACCTCGCGCAGCCACTGGCGCGCCTGCTCCGTATCCTCGGTCACCGGCGACAGGCTGAGCCGCTCCGGCCTCTCGAACCGCGCGAACAGCGCCTCCAGTTCGCTGCGCCGGCGGCGGAGCGGCTCGGCCACCAGGGAGCGGCCCTCGGCATCCAGCAGGCAGTCGAACAGCACCAGCGAGGCCGGGGTCTCGGCCGCCAGCTTCCTCACCCGGCTCTCGGCCGGATGCAGCCGCAGCTGGAGGGCGTCGAACGACAGCTTGCCGTTGACGGCGATGGTCAGCTCGCCGTCGACGACGAAACGCGCCACCGGCAGCGACTTCAGCAGCGCCACCACGTCCGGGAAATAGCGGCCGAGCGGCTTGCCGGACTTGGCCTTCAGCTCCACCTCGTCGCCGGCCCGGAACGCCAGGCAGCGGAAGCCGTCCCACTTGGGCTCGTAGCGCCAGCCGGCCTCCGTCGGGATCTCCTCGACGAGCTTGGCCTCCATAGGCGCCAGGTCCAGCGGCACGGCGAGGTCGGCCAGATGGCGATGCGAAGCACGCATGGCCCCGAAGCGCCTTTCGCCTCAGCTGCGTTCCACCGGCTCGGTCAGGAAATGGCGGCCCTGCTTGTCCTCCACCTCCACCACCCAGATGTCCGGGTCGATCTTCACCGACCGCTCGATATAGCGGTCGAGGTCCGGCTCCTCCGTGGAGGGCTGCGGCTGCATCCACACCCGCTCGCCGTCCATCCGCGTCGCCTCGGAATAGAGCCGCGCCGTGCCGTCGGTCCGGTTGAGCACCTTGACCAGAACCGAGCCGGCGCGCGCGTCGCCCTTGCGCGCGACCACGGCGAAGGCTCCGCCCAACTCGGCCCGGCGGATCAGGGCGGCGACCCAGATGTCGGTGGAAAGCAGCATCGCGGCGGAACATGCGCAGAGCCGGCCGGCCCTGTCATCCGGCCCCTCGTCATCCGGCCTCTCGCCGTCGCTAACCCTCCGGAAACCCGCAGCCGTTACTGATGGCTCCAAGGCCCAGGAATTCAATTGGGTCGGATCTGAACGACGACGGTGATGGACTAGGACGCATGAAGAGCACGCGCATCAATGCGCGGCCGGCGTCTCGGTGGATGGGGTTGTTGGGTGTGGCGCTGGCCGCCGCGCCCGGGCTCGCGCACGCGCGGCCGCTGGACCTGTTCTACGAGCGTACGGTCATGACCGCCGCGGGCAGCCGATGCGGCCTGTTCACGCCCGACCTCGCCCGCGCCCTCGCCGCCGCGGCGGCCCAGGCCCGTGGCGCGGCCCTGCGCGCCGGCGCGAGCGCCGAGGAGATCGCCCAGACCGAGCGCATCGCCCGGGGCCGCGCCGCCGGGGCCGACTGCCGCTCGAAGGACGTCACCGTCGCCGCCGACCGCGTGCGCCAGGCCTTCGCCGGCTTCTCCCGCGTCAACCGCATCGCCTATCCGGGGGACGTCGCCGGCTGGCAGGCGGACCGCTACGTCAGCGCCGCCAATCCCTGGCGGCTGAAGCAGGACACCGCCTTCGGCGCCGATCGCATGAGCTTCGGCCTGGCCGGGCGCGAGGATGCGCCGGCCCTGCTCGCCGTGGGCCGCTTCGCCGACGGCGCCCAGCCCTACGCCGCGCGCTTGGTCATGCGCGACGAGGGCCGCAGCGCGGGTCCCTATCTGCAGCGCGTCTCCCTCGGCGCCACCACCGGCCTGCCGCTGGCCCGGCGCATGCCGCCGCCGGCCGCCCTCACCAGCGTCATGGCCGAGGCCCGCCAGCCGGCCGGCCGCGACCTGCTGCCGAAGGACCAGGCGGGCAAGGCGCCGGCCTGGGCTTTCCGCTTCCCCGCCCCGGCCGCCCGCGCGCTCGCCGCCCTCGACCCTCGCGAGGCGATCGCCGTCGACTTCCTGTTCCCCGGCGACCGCGTGCGGCGCGCCTACGTGGAGGTGGGCGACTTCGCGGCCGGCCGCGCCTTCGTCCAGATGACCGCCCGCTAGCCGCCGCACGTTGCGCCGATGCGGGCGCGCGGCGATGATCCGGCCGTGTCGAATCCCCCGCCCCCCAACGCCCGTCCGCTCACCAGCAAGGAAGTCTTCGACCGCGCCGTCGCAGCCGCCGACGCCGGTCGCCACGAGGAGGCGGAGCGCCTCCTGCGCATGGCCTTCAAGGCGGCCGGCGGACCCCAGATCCAGGTCACCCTCGGCATCACCCTCGACCTGATGGGGCGCTACGAGGAAGCCCGGGCGATCCTGCGCGGCGTCGCCGCCACCGCGGCGGACGAGCCCCGGCTGGGCCTGCCGCTCGCCCTCAACCTGCTGCGCTCGGGCGACTACGCGGAGGGCTGGCGATTCTACGAGGGCCGCGACATCCAGATGACCCGCCACGTCAGCGGCAAGCCCAAGCTGAGCTTCCCCGAGTGGCAGGGCGAGCCGGTCCGCTCGCTGGTCGTGCTGCCCGAACAGGGCTTCGGCGACGAGATCATGTTCAATCGCTACGTCCCGCTGCTGAAGGCCCGCGGGATCGAGGTGACCCTGCTCTGCCGGCCGAACATGCCCCGCCTCTTCGCCCTCCTCGGCGTGCGCCTCGTGCCGCTGGGCCCGAGCGTCGAGGTGCCGCGCGCCGACGCCTGGGTGCTGGCCGCCTCCCTGCCGCACCGGCTCGGAACCGAGCCCGACACCGTGCCCGACGCCGTCTACCTGCCGGGCGGGGCGCCGCGCGCCGGCCTCGGCGTGATGGCCGTGGGCAGCGCCGCGCCCGACCCGCGCCGGGTCCTGCCGCCGCAGCTCGCCGAGCGCCTGCTCGCCCTCCCCGGGGCGGTGAACCTCGATCCGCAGGTCACGGGGGCGCAGGACTTCGAAGACACGCGCCAGCTCATCGAGCCGCTGGCCCTGGTGATCAGCGTCGACACCGCCATCGCCCACCTGGCCGGCGCCATGGGCAAGCCCTGCTGGACGCTCCTGCCCTTCGTGCCGGACTGGCGCTGGGGCCTCGGCGAGCGCTCGCCCTGGTATCCGCAGATGCGGCTCTTCCGGCAGCGCGATGCGGATGACTGGAGCGAGGTGGTGGCCCGCGTCGAGCAGGCCTTCGCCGCCGCCTAGCGCGCCGAGGCCTCGGCCGGCGCGACCACCGGCTCGGGGCAGACCACCGGCATGCGCACGGTCACCGTCGTGCCCTCGCCCACCGTGCTCTCCAGGCCCATTTCCCCGCCGTGCAGCCGTGCGAACGCACGGACGAGCGACAGGCCAAGGCCCGAGCCCGCGGCCCGCTGGGTGGCGTCGCCGGCCTGCTCGAACGGATTGCCGAGCCGCTCCAGGTCGTCCGGCGGAATGCCGACGCCGGTGTCGGAGACGATGATCTCGAGCGTGTCGTCCACCGCCTGCACGGTCAGGGTCACCGAACCGCCGCGGGGAGTGAACTTCAGGGCGTTGGACACCAGGTTGAGGGCGATCTGCTTGATCGCCCGGCGGTCGGCCTCGACGTCCAGGGGCTCCGACGGCAGCACCCCGCGCAGCTGCACGCCCGCGCGCTCGGCCTGGCCGCGCATCAGGCGGATCACCGCGCTCACCGCCTCGCGGGCGTCGAACTCCTCGCGCGCCAGCTCGAAGCGCTCCGCCTCGATCTTCGACATGTCGAGCACGTCATTGATCAGCTCCAGGAGGTGCGCCCCGGCGTCGTGGATCAGGTCGGCGTACTCGGCGTAGCGGTCGCTCATCGGGCCGAACAGCCGCTGCCGCATGATGTCGGAGAAGCCCATGATGGCGTTGAGCGGCGTGCGCAGCTCGTGGCTCATGTTGGCCAGGAAGCGGCTCTTGCCGGCGTTCTGCGCCTCGGCCGAGGTCCTGGCCTGCTCCAGCTCGGTCTCGCGGGCCTTCTGGGCGCGCGCATCGCGCATCGCCGCCGCCAGCCGGATCGAGCTCATCCGGCGCAGCGTCAGCACGCTCCAGCCGTTGGGGTCGTAGATCGGGGTGAAGGCGATCTCCGCCGAGCCCTCGGCCGTCGCCCGCTGCAGCGCGTCCTCCACCTGCGGCCGCTCGTCGGGGGCCACCAGGTCACTGAAATTGCGGTCGAGCAGGTCCTGCACCCCGACGCCCAGCGGCGCCTGGCCATAGGCCTCCAGGATCCGGCCGCCGGGATAGAGGGTCATCAGCAGCTGCGGCTGGTGGGCGAGCACCTCGCGCAGGCCGAGCTCGATGTCGTCTCGTTCGCGCTCGCGCCGGCGCACCGCCGCGTGCAGGGCCACCAGCCCGGCGCCGAGGCCGAGCACGGCGGTGGCGATTCCCGTGACCCCCAGCCAGGGCGCGAGGGCGGGGCTCGCCACGGGCAGCGGCAGCAGCAGGCTGCCGAGCGCCGAGACGCCGGCGGCGGCCACCGCCGCGGCGGCGCCGAGCGGCAGCAGGGCGGGTCGGCGGAAGGCGGCCGTCGCGGCCAGCGGCGCCAGGCACCAGACCGCCAGTGGCCCGCTGGCGCCGCCGGTCATCTGGCAGGCCGCCGCCCCGGCCAGGGCCCAGAGCACGATCGCCACGCCCAGGGCGCCGGTCGAGCCGGTCGCGGCCAGGATCGCTCCGAACACCGCCGCGGCCCAGCCCATAGCCAGCGCCGCCAGCTCTACGCCGGGCGCGAGGCCGCCGAGGGTCAAGAGGGCCGCCGCCGCGCCGGAGACCACCAGCGCCCAGGCGAGATGCCACACGACCGCGAACCGGCGCTCGCGCGCCCGCGCCCGTCTGGCTCCCCTCGAACGTCGGCTGGATCCGGCCAGGATCACACCTCCCACTCCGTCCGCAGCGGTTGCGAACGGCTTGAGCTTAGCGGTCCGCGCGAGTCCGGTTAAGGCGGCTCGCCTCCGGCGCGACCTGCGCATCACCTTGCCCGCCTCAGCGGAAACAAATTCGTAAGCGCGTCGCGGAAAGATGCGTCCGTTCGAACGTAGAGGCCCGCGCCCTTCAAGATGCGCCCAGCGGCTGATCCGACTCCCGCTCCGCGCGCGTCCAAGGACGCGGTGGAAGCGCAGAAACGCTCCTTCCTGCGGATGGTGAGCCACGAACTGCGCACGCCGCTCAACTCCATCCTGGGCTTCTCCGAGATCCTGGCCGGCGAACTCTACGGGCCTCTGGGCGCCCCCCAGTACAAGGAATACGCCGAAATCATCCGCGAGAGCGGGCACAAGCTGTTGAAACTTGTGAATCAGGTGTTGGAGATCGCTCGTCTGGAGGGGAACGCGGTCGAATGGGACCTGCGGCCCGAACCTGTGGGCGCCGCCGTCGAGGAAGCCCTGACGGGCCTCTCCCGCGAAGTCGACGAACACGGGACGAAGGTGGTGCTCGCCGGCGGCGAGACCGCCCTGCCGCAGGTGGTGGCCGACGCCCGCGGGCTGCGCAACGCGCTCTCCGCCCTGATCCACAATGCGATCGTCTTTTCCCCGCAGGGGTCGGAGGTGCGCATCGCCGCGCGCCAGGCCGGCCGATGGGTGGACATCGAGATCGCCAACCCTTTCCCCAACGCCGATCCGGACGACCTCGCCCGCCTCCTCAAGCCCTTCGAGCAGGGGGAGAGCGCCCTGACCCGCGCCGCCGAGGGGGCCGGGCTCGGCCTGCCGATCTGCGCCCTCACCTGCCAGGCCATGGGCGGCCGGCTGACCCTCGCGGCCGAGCGCGGCCAGAGGATCACCGCCACGGTCCGCCTGCCGGCGGCGTGACCCCAACGGCCGCCATGCGGCTTGCGCCGGCGCGACGCGGTCCTTAAGTCGCCGCCGATGAGCGCGATCGACAGCGAGCTGGCGGACATCGCCGAAGAATTCGACCTCCTGGGCGACTGGGAGGAGCGCTATCGCTACGTGATCGAGCTCGGCAAGGAGCTGGCCCCGCTTTCCGACGCCGAGCGCTCGGACCTCAACAAGGTGCGCGGCTGCGCCAGCCAGGTCTGGCTCGTCACCGAGCCGCAGGGGGACGGCGGCCTGCGGTTCCGCGGCGATTCCGACGCCCATATCGTGCGCGGCCTGATCGCCCTCGTCCTGCGCCTCTACTCGGGCCGCCACCCGGCCGACATCCTGGCCTTCGACGCCAAGGCGGCCTTCGAGCGCCTCGGCCTCACCGGCGCGCTCTCCTCCCAGCGGTCGAATGGACTGGCCTCGATGGTCGCCCGCATCCGCCGGGACGCGGAGTTGGCGGCGGCGGCCTAGGCGGCGCGGACGCCCGTCGTCACCTGGCCGAGGCCGATGACGGCGTCATAGCCGAGGATCATGTCGACATCGGTCCCGTTCGAGGCGAGCGGCAGCCGCAGCCACAGGATCGACAGGTGCGAGGCGCCGCGCCAGGCGAGGTTGTGCACGCCCACGGAAGGCTTGCCCTCGGCGACCTGCGAAAGCTCGGAGCGCCAGTAATCGGCCGCCGAGCTGTTGTAGATCTCCGCAAGGCGCCGGCCGGTGATCTCGCGGCCATAGACGTCGTAGAGGGCGGTGCCCGCCAGGCGGACGCGGAAGTCGAGCGGCTCGCGCAGCACGTCGATGAGGCTGACGGTGGGCAGCAGGCGCTTGATGTCGCCGGGAGACAGGTCGCGACGGCCGGGCAGCATCGCGCCCTTCCGGCGCGAGGCCCAATAGGCGAACAGCTCCTCGTGCGCACGCGCCGCCGCCGCCGGGGCGCCGATCTGCGCCGCCATCTCCAAAGTCCCCCACAACTGCTTGGATTCGCAGCGAATCAACTATCGCCTGATGCGCGAATCGGCGGCAAGCGAAATTGGGTTAACGCCGGCGGAATTCCGTCCTTGCGGCGGGCCGGCGCAAACGAAAACGCCCGCCTTTCGGCGGGCGTGCTCAGTCTAGAATGTCGGCCGGTTCAGCGCTTCTTGCGCGCCGCCTGGCGGCCGCCTTGGCCCAGGCCCATCTGCTTGGCCAGGTCCGAACGCGCCTTGGCGTAGTTCGGGGCGACCATCGGATAGTCCTTCGGCAGGCTCCACTTCGCCCGGTACTCCTCAGGGCTCATGTTGTACTTGGTGCGCAGGTGCCGCTTCAGCGACTTGAACTTGCGGCCGTCCTCGAGGCAGACGAGGTAATCGGGGGTGATCGAGCGGCGGATCGGCACGGCCGGCTCCTTCGGAGCGGCCTCGGCGGTCTCGGAGCCGGACGAGATGCCGGCGAGCGCGCGATGGACGCTCTGGATCAGGCTCGGCAGGTCGGCCGCCGCAACGGTATTGTTTCCCACGTAGGCGGAAACAATGTCCGCGGTCATCTCGATGACTTCCGACTTCTCGTCCATTCTTGTCATTCCACAGGCGACGCGCCGAATGAGGCCGCTGAATCGATCAATCTGATCAGTAGCGGCGTCCTTATCTGGTCGTGATGGCAAGCACAAGCGCTGGTTTAAACAAAATGCCGGTCTCCCGGCCGGGCTAAACCAATTGAACCGGGTTTTTGAAATCGTACCGGTGCTTTGAGACGAGTAAGCGTGCGAGACTCTACCTACAGGCAATTGATGCTCGCACGCTCGTCCGCGGCGTCAGCCCCCGCTCACGAGGGCTCTCGACCTAGCTGAAGGTCGGCGCTTTCCAATGCGGCCAGATGTCCGGCAGGTCCTTGGAGACCGTGTCCGGATAGTTCGGCGGCCGCTTTTCGAGGAACGAGGTCACGCCCTCGCGCGCGTCGCCGGATTTGCCGCGCGCCTGGATGCCGCGGCTGTCGGCCTGGTGGGCCTCCATCGGATGGGACGCGCCGGCCATGCGCCAGATCAGCTGGCGGGTGATGGCCACCGACACCGGGGCGGTGTTGTCGGCGATCTCGCGGGCGATCGCCTTGGCCGCCGGCAGCAGGTCGTCGGGCTCGTGGATCGAGCGGACGAGGCCGCGCTCGTGCGCCTCCTGGGCCGGGAAGATGCGGCCCGTGTAGCACCACTCGAGCGCCGTCTGGACGCCGACCAGGTGCGGCAGGAACCAGGACGAGGCCGCTTCCGGATTGAGGCCGCGGCGGGCGAACACGAAGCCGTAGCGCGCCTGGGTCGAGGCCAGCCGGATGTCCATGGCGAGCTGCATGGTGACGCCGACGCCGACGGCCGGGCCGTTGCAGGCGCTGATGATCGGCTTGAGGCTGTCGAAGATGCGCAGGGTCAGCAGGCCGCCGCCGTCGCGCTGCACCCCGTCGCGCACCCGCGCCTCGCGATCCTCTTCGCTGCGCTTGTCGTAGTCGAACGTCGAGCCGCCGGCCGACAGGTCCGCGCCGGCGCAGAAGGCGCGCCCGGCGCCGGTGACGATCACGCAGCGCACCTTGTCGTCGGCGTCGGTCTCGTCCAGCACCGCGATCAGGTCCTTCATCATCTGGGTGTTGAAGGCGTTCAGCTTGTCGGGCCGGTTCAGGGTGACGGTGGCGATGCCGTCCTCCACCGAATACAGGATGGTCTCGAAGTCGCGCGCCATGATTTCGTCTCGCTGTCGATGATGAAGATGGCGCATTCCGGTCGCCTTGACGGACGGTAGGTCAAGGCCCGCAATAGCGCTGAACAAAGATAAGTTACGCCGCGTCCGCCCGGACGCCGCCAGGGAGTTGACCACATGCATCCGGCGACCCACGCCAGGACCCATCCGGACCGCGCCGCCTACATCATGGCCGGCACGGGCGAGACCGTGACCTATGCCGACCTCGAGGCCCGCTCGAACCAGGGCGCGCACCTGTTCCGCTCGCTCGGCCTGAAGGCCGGCGACGTCATCGCCATCCTGCTCGACAACCATCCGCGCTACTTCGAGGTCGCCTGGGCGGCCCAGCGCGCCGGGCTCTACTACACCTGCATCTCATCCAAGCTTCAGGCGGCCGAGATCGAGTACATCATGGGCGACTGCGAGGCGAAGGTGCTGATCACCTCGACCGGCGTCGGCGCCGTGGTCGACGAACTGCCCGCCCTGCTCAAGGGCATCAAGCTCTACATGGTCGGCGAGACCCGCGCGCCCTACGAGAGCTTCGAGGCGGCCCGCGCGGCCTTCCCCACCACCCCGATCGCCGACGAGACCGCCGGCTCAGACATGCTCTATTCCTCCGGCACCACCGGCCGCCCCAAGGGCATCAAGCCGGCGCTCACCGGCGGGGCCATCGACGAGCCGAACGCGCTGTCGATGCTGGCCAACCAGGTGTTCGGCTTCAAGCCGGACTGCATCTACCTGTCGCCGGCGCCGCTCTATCACGCCGCGCCGCTGCGCTGGTGCATGGGCGTCCACCGCCTCGGCGGCACCGTCGTGGTGATGGAGAAGTTCGACCCGGAGACCGCGCTCGGCCTGATCGAGAAGTACAAGATCGACTGCGGCCAGTTCGTGCCCACCCACTTCGTGCGCATGCTGAAGCTGCCGGAAGAGGTGCGGGCGAAGTACGACGTCTCGTCGATGAAGTCGGCGGTCCACGCCGCCGCCCCCTGCCCGATCCCGGTCAAGGAGCAGATGATCGCCTGGTGGGGCCCGGTGATCCACGAATACTACGCCGGCTCCGAGGGCAACGGCTTCTGCTACATCTCCAGCCAGGAGTGGCTGAACCACAAGGGCTCGGTCGGCCGCGGCCTGACCGCCGAGGTGAAGATCTGCGGCGAGGACGGCGAGCCCCTGCCGCCGCGCAGCGAGGGCCTCGTCTACTTCTCCGGCGGCGCGCCGCTCGCCTACCACAACGATCCCGGCAAGGTCGCCGAGAACACCAACAAGTACGGCTGGACGACGCTGGGCGACGTGGGCTGGGTCGACGAGGAGGGCTACCTCTACCTCACCGACCGCAAGAGCTTCATGATCATCTCGGGCGGCGTGAACATCTATCCGCAGGAGATCGAGAACCTGCTCGTCACCCATCCGAAGGTGGCCGACGCCGCCGTCGTCGGCGCCCCCGACGAGGAGATGGGCGAGAAGGTCGTGGCCGTCATCCAGCCGATGGACTGGAACGCCGACCACGACTCCCTGCGCACCGAGCTGATGGGCTACATCCGCGCCAACCTCAGCCACGTGAAGACGCCGCGCATGATGGACTTCATGCAGGAGCTGCCGCGCCATCCGACCGGCAAGCTCTACAAGCGCCTGATCCGCGACGCCTACTGGGGCAAGGAAGGCTCGCGCATCGTCTGAGCCTCACCTTGCGGGCGGCTTCGCCCGTGTTAGAGGTCTCGCCTCGAAATTGGGAACGCTAAGGGAGCGATCGATGAACCCCGTGGAATTCAAGGACCTGCCCGGTCTCGTGGGCCAGGAAGTCGGCGTGTCCGACTGGCTGCTGATCGACCAGGACCGCGTGAACAAGTTCGCCGACGCCACCGGTGACCACCAGTGGATCCACGTCGACGTCGAGCGCGCGACGAAGGAAATGGGCGGCCCGATCGCCCACGGCTACCTGACCCTGTCGCTGATCCCCTTCCTCGGGGCCGGCATGCTGCCGATCAAGGGCGTGACCCGCGGCATCAACTACGGCTCGGACAAGGTGCGCTTCATCAACATGGTCCGCGTCGGCAAGCGCGTGCGCATGCGCCAGAAGCTGATCGGCGCGGAGCCCAAGGCCGGGGGCATGCAGCTGCGCAACGAGTGCACCATCGAGATCGAGGGCGAGGCCAAGCCCGCCTGCATCGCCGAGACCATCTCCGTCGTCTACGGCGGCTGATCCCCGCAGGACTGAAGACCAGAGAGCCCCGTCGGCGCGCCGACGGGGCTTTCGTTTGCCCACTCGCCTGATTAGTCCCCGCGGGCGGCCTCTTCGGCGCTGGCCGCCTTGGCCCCGACCACCGGCGCCTCGGCCACCACCGTCACCGGCGCCTTGGGATCGTCGAGCCTGTCCAGCGTCTCGCGGATGAACTTGGCGTGGGTGACGATGCCGATCTCCAGCCGCTCGTTGTTCAGCTCCACCTGCTGCGTCAGCAGCCCCGCGATGAACTCCGGCTCCTGGCTCTGGTTGGCCGTGCTCGAGCGCCGGTCCTGCTCGGTCATGAACACCGGCCCGCCCGAGTTGCCGGGGAACACCGAGAAGTCGAGCAGGAAGGTCGGGAAGATCTTGGCCGGCGCCACCGGATAGGAGGCCACCCGGCCCGAGCGCAGGATCGGGAAGCCCGCCTGGTTGGCCGCCAGCCCGCGCGGGAAGCCCAGGGCCATCATCTCGTCGCCGGCCTCCACCTTGTACTGGGTGAAGGTGTCGTCGGCCGCCAGATAGTTCTTCGGGATCGCCGCGCGGGCGAACTCCGGCGGCGCGGTGATAGTGATCGCCGCCACGTCGCGCGAGGGATGGTGGGTCCAAAGCTCGTGGCCGCCGGCGTCGCGGATCTTCAACGGCTGGGGCGAATAGCTCCAGCTGCCGTCGGCATTGGCGATGCGGTAGCCGATCCGCGCCGTGCCGCCCGGCATGCCGGCCAGCACGTGGTTGGCGGTGACCAGCACCGTCCGCGGCTTGCCGTCCGGACCCGGATCGGAAATCAGGAACCCCGTGCCCACGGTGCGCGTGCCGTCGCCGAGCGGCTGCTCGAGCTGGACGGTGGCGTGCATCAGGTCGACGGCGAGATCGATCGCCATGCTCTTCCCCGATCAGGTGCGCCCGTCCGACTCTTCTGCGTCTTGATCCGGGCGCGGTCTCGATGTGGGAGGATTTGGCCAGAGTCCCCGGTGCGCGCCAAGGTGACAGCATGTCGTGCGCCCGAATGACGCGTACAAACCTCTTGGGGAGCTTGAGCGGGCCTGGCCGGCGGCGCATTTAGCCGGGATGAGCCGTCCCCAACCGCCCCGCGCCGCCAAGATTCCTCACCGCGTCGAACAGCTCGGCCGCAGCCGGACCGACGACTACGCCTGGATGAAGGACGACAACTGGCAGCAGGTGCTGCGCGACCCCAAGGCCCTGCGCCCCGACGTCCGCGCGCACCTCGAAGCGGAGAACGCCTACACCGCCGCCATGCTCGCCTCGACCGAGGCGCTGCAGGCGAGGATGTTCGAGGAGATGAAGGCCCGTATCAGGGAGGACGACGCCTCCGTCCCGGTCCCGGACGGCCCGTGGGAATACTATTCCCGCTACGAGAAGGGCGCACAGCAGCCGATCCATGCGCGTCGTCCGCGCGGTCGCGACGACGGCGAGGAGGTGCTGCTCGACGAGGAGGCCCTGGCCAGGGGCAAGGCCTATTTCCACGTCGGCGCCGCCAGCCACAGCCCCGACCACGCGCTCTACGCCTTCGCGGCGGACGAGCAGGGCTCGGAGTACTACACGATCCGGGTCATGGACCTCGCGACCGGGGCGGAGATCGGCAGCCCGATCGAGAGCGCCTACGGCGACTTCGTCTTCTCGCCCAACAGCCAGTGGATCTTCTGGATCTGGCGGGACGAGAACGCCCGCCCGGCCAAGGTCTTCCGCCGCCCGTCCCGCGGCGGCGAGGACGAACTGGTCTACGAGGAGCACGACGACGGCATGTTCCTCGGCGTCGCGGTCGCCTCCGACGACAGCCACATCCTGATCCACGTGGGCAACCAGGAGACCACCGAGCTGTGGCTGATCCCCGGCGGCCATCCCACCGCCGTGCCGGTGGTGGCCGAGCCGCGCCGGGTCGGGGTGAAGTACGAGCTCGACCATTGGGGCGACCGCTGGGTGATCCGCACCAACGACGACGGCGCGGTCGACTTCAAGCTCTGCGTCTCAGACGTCGCGGTCCCGTCGAAGACGACCTGGCGCGACTGGATCGCCCACCAGCCCGGCCGCTACATCACCGGCTTCGCCCCCTACGCCCAGCATCTGGTCCGGGCCGAGCGCGTCGACGCCCTCGACCGGCTGGTGGTCACCACCCGCGGCGGCGAGGAGCACGTCATCGCCTTCGACGAGGAGGCCTACGCCCTCTCCCTCGAGCACGGCTACGAGTACGTCACCACGACGACGCGCTTCGTCTACCAGTCGCCTACCACGCCCCGGCAGTGGTTCGACTACGACATGGCCAGCCGCGCGCGGACCCTGCGCAAGACCCAGGAGATCCCCTCCGGCCATGATCCCGCACGCTACGTGGCGCGCAGGATCGCGGCCCGCGCCGCCGACGGCGAGACCGTGCCGATCACCCTCTTGATGCTGAAGGACGCCCCGCGCGACGGCTCCGCACCGGTCATGCTGTACGGCTACGGCTCCTACGGCCACGCCATGGAGCCCAGCTTCTCGATCCGCAACCTATCCCTCGTGGACCGCGGCTGGATCTGGGCCGTCGCCCACATACGCGGCGGCTCGGACAAGGGCTGGGGCTGGTTCCTCGACGGCCGCAAGGACAAGAAGCCCAACACCTTCACGGACTTCATCGCCTGCGCCGAACACCTGATCGCCGAGGGCTACGCCAGCAAGGGCAGGATCGCGGCCTACGGCGGCTCGGCGGGCGGCATGCTGATGGGCGCGGTCGCCAACCTCAGGCCCGACCTCTGGGGCGCGATCATCGCCGCCGTGCCCTTCGTCGACGTGCTCAACACCATGAGCGACACCTCCCTGCCGCTCACCCCGCCGGAATGGCCGGAGTGGGGCAATCCGCTGGAGGACGCCGCCGCCTACGACCGCATCGCCGGCTACAGCCCCTACGACTGCGTCAGCGCCCAGGCCTATCCGCCGGTGCTGGCCACCGGCGGCCTCTCCGATCCGCGCGTCACCTACTGGGAGCCGGCCAAGTGGGTGGCCAAACTGCGCGATTTCACGACGGGCGAAGCCCCGATCCTGCTCAAGATCAACATGGAGGCCGGCCACGGGGGGGCGTCCGGGCGGTTCGACTTCCTCAAGGAGATCGCCCTCGACTACGCTTTCGCGGTCTGGGCTTTGGACGGAGGCTGGCGCGCATGATCGTTCGGGGGGCGACACTGGCCGACGCGGAGGCCTTGGCGGGCATCTACGGCCACCACGTGCTGCACGGCTTCGGCACCTTCGAGGAGGAGCCGCCCTCTGCCGACGAGATGGGCCGGCGCATCTCCGCCGTGCTCGAGCGGGGCCTGCCCTACCTGGTCGCGGAGGACGAGGGCCGGGTGCTGGGCTTCGCCTACGCCAGCGCCTTCCGCCCGCGCGCCGCCTACCGCTACACCGTGGAGGACAGCGTCTACATCGCCCCCGACGCCATGGGCCGGGGAGTCGGCCGCCTGGTGCTCTCCAAGGTGCTCGAAGCCTGCGAAAGCCTGGGCGTGCGACAGGTGGTGGCGGTGATCGGCGACAGCGGCAACGCCGGCTCGATTGGCCTGCACACCGCGCTTGGCTTCACCCACTCCGGGGTCGGCAGGAGCCTGGGCTTCAAGCACGGCCGCTGGGTCGACATCGTCTGGATGCAGAAGGCGCTCAACGGCGGTGACGCCTCGGCGCCCACGGGCCCCGGCATCCGCCTCTGATCTGCGCAACGCGCCACGCCCGCCTGGGGCGCATCGCCAGCGCGGCTATACCGGGGGTTTCTCGGTTTTCGTAGCTGGGGTATCCAGCCTCCACGTACTCATTGGGGGTAACAGTCAAAATGTTTGGTATCGTTCTCGCCGCCGCGGTGCTGTTCGCCGACGTCACGCCGACCGCCGCCGAGGCTCCTGCTGCGGCGGCTCCGGCCGCGCCTCCGGCCGCGCCCGCCAAGGCCGCCGGCATGACCGTCGACAAGAAGAGCAACGACTACATCTGCCACAGCGAAGAAGTGCTCGGCACGCACTTCAAGCAGAAGGTCTGCCGCAGCCGCAGCCAGGCCGAGGACGACAAGTCCGAGAGCCGTCAGGCGCTGCAGCGCATCCAGGGTCTGTCGCAGATTCCGCGCGGCAACTGATCCGGCGCCCTGCCGGCGGAGCGACGTCGGCAGGGCCGCCTGGAGCCCCGTCCAGTCAGCACACCTCGACGAGCGTCACGGGCCCACGTCATGGGCGCACGTCATGGGCGCATGCGGCGGAGGATAATACCGCAGGTTCTCTTTTGGCGAATTGCGGGTATTCAATAAGCCACACAGCTAACCGGGGTATCAGAGATGATCGCCATCGCTCTCGCCGCCACCGTGATGTTCGCCGACGCGCCCGCCACGGCGCCGGCCCCCACCGTCCAGCCCGTCTCGGCGCCCGCTTCCACCGGCACGGGCATGCTCGTCGACAAGAAGAGCAACGACTTCGTCTGCAAGAACGAGCCGGTGCTCGGCTCGCGCTTGACCAAGAAGGTCTGCCGCAGCCGCTCCCAGGCCGAGGACGAGAAGTCCGAGAGCCGCGAGACGCTCAGCCAGATCCAACGCCTGTCGAGCGTGCCGAAGGCCTACTGAGCCGGCGTCCCGCTCAGGCGATGCCGTTCTCGAGCTGCGCGCGATAGGCGTCGCGGGCGGCCTTGAACGTCTCGAACGGGAACTTGATCGGCACGCCCTCCAGGGCGGCGGCCAGCATCTCCAGATGCGCCTCCCAGCCGGCGCAGGCCCGGCCCGGGTCCTCGGTCTCCGGCACGCGCAGGGTCAGGGTCAGCTCGGTGCCGCCCTCCACCGGCTCGAGGCTCCAGCGGATGGGCCGTTGCGGCTCGCCCGGACCGCTCCAGGAATACTCCAGCACCCGGCCCGGTTCGTAGGCGGTCACCCGGCTGTCGATGACCGTGCCGGAGTCCACGAAGTCCAGCCGCGCTGCGCCGCCGACCTGCGGCTCGATCTCGCCCGGCGCCAGCCATTGCGGCAGCCGCGCCGTCTCGGTGAGCAGGGCCCAGACCGTGGCCGGCGGGTGATCGAGGCTGCGCGCCATCACCGCCTGGATCTCACCGCCCTGGCGCGAGAAGATCGCACCCTCGTCCGCCGTTCCGCTCATCGCCCGCTCCTGAATCTCCAACGGGCCGCAGAATGCGGCCGCCGGGGCCGCTCGCCGTTGATCCGCGTCAATGCCGCCCGGTCGCAGCGCCCCGCTCAGAGAGTCTGGCCGTCGTCGATCGTGATCAGGCTGCCGGTGATGAACCGCGCCGAGGGGCCCGCCAGCATCATCAGGGCCTCGTCGAGGGCGTCCTCTTCCATCAGCCGCCGCCGCGGGAAGCCGGCGATCTGCTTGGCCCCGCCCTCGGTGCCGAACCAGTCGGCGTTGATCTCGGTCTCGATGTACCCCGGGCAGATGGCGTTGACGGCGATCTGGCGCCTCGCCCACTCGCGCGCCAGGCTCTTGGTCAGGGCCGCCACCGCCGCCTTGGAGGCGCAGTAGGTCGAGAGCCCCGGCAGGACTTCGAACGCCGCGATCGAGGCGATGTTGATGATCCGCGCCCGGCCCTCGGCCGCCACGCCGGAATCGATCATCCGCCGCGCCGCCTCGCGCGCCCCGAAATAGACCGCCCGCACATTGACGTTGAAGGTCTGGTCCCAGACCTCGACCGGCAGGTCCAGCGCCATGCCGTCGCCGCCGACGCCGGCGTTGCTCACCAGGATCGAGATGGGACCGAGCGCCGCCTGCGCCGCGTCCAGGGCCGGGCCGATGGCGTCCACGTCGGCCACGTCCAGGGCGAAGGCCTGAGCCTTGCCGCCCTTAGCGCGGATCGCCGCGACCTCCGCCTCCAGCCGGTCGGTGCGCCGGGCCATCAGCGCCACCGCCGCGCCCGCGTCGGAGAGGATGTGCGCGAAGCGCCGCCCAAGGCCGCTCGATGCGCCCGTCACCACCGCCACCTGGCCCTCAAGCGTCCTGGTCATGCTGTCCCCGCACATTGAATCCGCGCCCCAAACGCAGACCTCACCCAGCGCGAGTCAACGGCTCCTCGCCGTGCGGCCGCGGCCGGCGCGTCAGGCGCACGCCCTTGAGCCAGAGCCTCAGCGCCTCCCAGTGGATGGCGGCGACGACCTTCAGGGTGAGCAGTGGCATCGACAGCGCCGCCCTGGCCAGGGCGGCGTCGCTGAGTGGCCGGCGCTCGCCGCGCATGTGGGCGTGGATCAGCACGCCCTCGCCGTCGAGCCCGTCGATGCTGAGCGCCATGCGCTCGCCCGGGGCCTGGCCGCGGAACAGGTACTCCATGTCCATGCCCATGAACGGCGACACGTAGAGCGTCTTGGCCGCCCGCTGGCGCACCTGGCCCGCCGCCTGGTCCTGCGGCGCCACCGGGATCACATAGGCCCGCCGCTCGCGGAAGGTGCTGGTGACCTCGTAGATCATCGCCGCCAGGGCCCCGTCGGGCCGGTGGCAGAAGTAGAGGCTGATCGGGTTGAACACATAGCCCAGCACGCGCGGCATGGTCAGGAGCCGGATCGGGCCGCCGCCGATCTGGATGCCGGACGTCGCCAGATGCGCCTCGGCCTGGGCGCGCAGCGGCGCGCCGCTGCCGTCGCCATGGTCGCGGTCGTGCAGCGAGATCAGGTTGAAGCGGTTGTGGGAGAACAGCCGCCGGCGGGCGGCAAGGCCGTCCACCTCGTCGAGGTCCAGCAGCAGCCAGAAGACGCGATAGCGCAGCCGGTGCTCGCGCGGCCGCAGCCGGCGGTGGCCGACCTCGCCGAGATAGAGCGCCGAGCCGCTCACGACACCAGGTCCTGCGCCGCCCGCAGGGGCTCGGCCAGGCCGATGCGTCCGTTCTCGTCGGCGACCCGCCAGGGACGACGCACGCCGCCGAGCTGCTCGGCGACCGCCAGGCCCGCCTGCAGGCCGTCCTCGTGGAACCCGGCGCCGAAATGGGCGCCGCAGAACCACACCCCGCCCTGCCCCTGCAGGCTCCACAGCCGTTGCTGGGCCTTCAGCGCCGCCGGGTCATAGATCGGATGCTCGTAGACCTCGCTCCGCAGCAGCGTCCCGGCCGCCGGCGGCCTCGGCGGATTGAGGGTGACGAAGAGATCGCGGCCCGCCAGGCCCTGCAGCCGGTTCATCCAGTAGGTCACGCACAGGCCGTCCTCGACGCCCATGTAGTTCCAGCTCGCCCAGGCGCGCCGCCGCCGCGGCATCAGCCCGGCGTCGGTGTGCAGCACCGCCAGGTTCCGGCTGTAGCGGAAGGCGCCCAGCACCTCCCGCTCCGCGGCGCTCGGCTGGGCCAGCATGGCGAGCGCCTGGTCGGCGTGGGTCCCGATCACCACCTGGTCGAAGCGGCGCTCGCCGCCCTGCCCGTCGTGCACGATGACCCCGCCCGGCCCGCGGCCCACCGCCGTGACCGGACAATCCAGCCGCACCTCGGCCGTCAGGGCGCGGGCCAGCGCCTCCACATAGGCGCGGCTGCCGCCCTGGACCGTGCGCCAGACCGGCCGCCCGCTCAGGCGCAGGAGCCCGTGGTTGTGGCAGAAGCGGATGAAGGCCTGCGCCGGGAAATCCGCCAGGGTCTGGGCCGGCGACGACCAGATCGCCGCCGCCAGCGGCAGCAGGTGGTCCTCGCTGAGGGCCGCCCCGAACTTCCCGCGCGCCAGATAGTCGGCCAGCGTCATCTCCGGGTCGCCCAGCGCCTGCAGGTCGCCCGGCGCCTGGCGATAGAAGCGCAGGATCTCGGCCAGCATCCGCCAGAACCGCGGACGCAGGAGGTTGCGTTTCTGGGCGAACAGGCCCGGCGCGGCGTACTCGAAGCGGCCCTCGTCGCGCGACACGGCGAACGACATGTCGGTGGCCCGGCTCTCCACGCCCAGGTGGTCGAACAGGGCGACAAGGTTCGGGTAGGTCACGTCGTTGAAGACGATGAAGCCGGTGTCGACCGCCACCTCGCCGGCTTCGCCGCGCACGCTCACCGTATTGGCGTGCCCGCCCAGGCGCGGCTCACTCTCGTAGAGCGTCACGACGTGGCGCTTCGACAGCAGCCAGGCGCAGGCCAGCGCGCTGATCCCCGAGCCCACCACCGCGACCTCGAGCGGGCGGGCGGACGCGGACGGGTCTGCGAAGGGATTCATGGGAACCTCGGGGCGGGCCCGCCGGCATGGCGAGCTCCCCCAATACGTGGCCAGCGGCGCGGCGGATGAGATCGATCCGAATTTGCCGCCGCGCCGTAGTAGGGTGGATGAATGTGCAAACGCCGCCCGCGCCGTCTGCCGACTCGCGCCCGAAACCGCGTTCGGACTCGCGCGCCTCGTCCATGAGCCAGGACGCGCTGTACGATCGCCTCATCGAAGCCGTCGCCCAGCACCGCGACCGGCAGGCCTTCGCGCAGCTCTTCGCCCACTTCGCGCCCCGCCTGAAGACCTGGCTGATGAAGTCCGGCGCCTCGGCCCAGGCGGCCGAGGACTTCGCCCAGGACGCCATGCTCACGGTCTGGCGCAAGGCCGACCTGTTCGACGCCAGCCGGGCGGGGGCGGCGGCCTGGATCTTCGCCATCGCCCGCAACCGCCGCCTCGACCTGCTGCGGCGCGAGGCGCGCACCCCGCCCTTGCCCGAGCTCGACCCCTGCGCGCCCGAGAGCGAGCAGCCGGACGCCCTGCTGGCCAGCGCCCAGGCCGCCGCCCGCCTGCGCGGCGCGCTCGGTCGCCTGCAGCCGGATCAGGCCGAGGTCCTGCGCCTCGCCTTCATGCTCGAGCACCCGCACAGCGAGGTCGCCCGACGGCTGGGCCTGCCGCTCGGGACCGTGAAGTCCCGGATCCGCACCGGCCTCCTGCGCCTTCGCCAGATGCTGGAAGCCGCGCCTGAAGCGAGCCCTGACGCGACCCCAGAAGCCGATCATGACGGAGGCGCCTCATGACCCCTGTCCAGACGAGCCTCGCCCCCACCCTCGCCGGCCACGGCCCGTCGGCCGAGCGCCTCTTGGCCTACGCCACCGGAACCCTCAGCCCGCCGGAGGCGGTGGTGGTCGCCACACACCTGGCCCTTCGCCCGCAGGCCGACGGCCTCGTCCGCGGCCTGATGAGCGTCGGCGGCGAGGTGCTGGAGAGCCTGGCGCCCACCGCCATGGCCGCCGACGCGCTCGACGTCGCCCTGGCCCGGGTCGAGGCCGACAGCGGCGAGGCCGCCGCCCCGCCGCCGCTCAACGACATGCCCGAGCTGCCCGGGCCTCTGCGCCGTTACCCGCTCGGCCGCTGGCGCTGGATGGGGCCAGGGGTGCGGGTGCGCGACGTCGGCGCGCCGCGCGACGGCGCCTGCCGGGTGATCCTGCTGAAGATCGATCCGGGCCGCTCGACCCCGCTGCACACCCACGGCGGCGTCGAGCTGACCTGTGTCCTCTCCGGCGCCTACGCCACCGAGACCGCCCGCTTCGACGTCGGCGATCTCGAGGAGGCCGACGGCGAGGTGCTGCACCAGCCGCGCGTCGTCTCCCACGAGCCCTGCCTGTGCGTCGCCGCGCTCGACGGCCAGCTCCTCCTGCCCGGCGTCCTCGGACGCCTGATGCAGCCGTTCATCCGCCTTTGACCGCCCTGCTGCCGGCCTGGCTCGGCGCCGCGTTCTGGATGGCCGCGGTGATGGCGCTCGCCTGGGCGATCCAGCGCCGCACCGGCCAGGGCGGCTGGGCCGACGCCCTGTGGACCTTCGGCCTCGGCGCAGCCGGCGTCGGCGTCGCGCTCCTGCCACCCCACGCGGCGCCCACCGCCCGCCAGGTCCTCGTCGGCGCCCTCATCGGCCTCTGGAGCCTTCGCCTGGGCGCGCACCTCGCCGTCCGCGCCGCCCGCGGCGGCGCCGACGCCCGCTACGAGCACCTGCGGGCAACCTGGGGCGACCAGGCGGACGCGCGCATGTTCGGGTTCCTGATGCTCCAGGCCGCGGCCGGCGCCGTCCTCGCCCTCAGCATCCTGCTGGCCGCCCGCCGTCCAGCGCCGGGGCTCGATCTTCAGGACGCGCTGGCCGCCCTCCTGCTGGCCGGATCCCTGGCCGGCGAGGCGGTCGCCGACCGGCAGCTCGCCGCGTTCAAAGCCGATCCCGGCCACGGGCCGATCTGCCAGCGCGGCCTCTGGGCCTGGTCGCGGCATCCCAACTATTTCTTCGAGTGGCTGGGCTGGTGCGCCTGGCCGCTGTTCGCCATCGAACTGTCGGGCGGCTGGCCCTGGGGCTGGCTGGCCCTCAGCGGTCCGGCCTACATGCTCTGGCTGCTGACCCGGGTGTCGGGCGTGCCGCCGCTCGAGGACCACATGCGCCGCACCCGGCCCGCGGCGTTCGCGCGCTATGCGGCGCGCACCAGCGTCTTCATCCCCCGGCCCCCGCGGCGGGGCTCAGCCGACTAGCCGGATCACCTTCGAGGCGGCCAGGGTGGCGAGGCTCGCGCTCGCCGCGCTCACCACGACGCCCCAGGCCATGTCGACGATGGTCAGGGTCAGGCTCCAGGTCCGCAGGGTGGCGTAGTTGGTCAGGTCGTAGGTGGCGTAGGCGAAGAAGCCGAAGAGGCCGCCCCACACCAGGGCCGTCCGCCAGCCCTCGCCCAGGCCGGGACGCACGGCGAACAGCGCCAGGCCCGCGGCGTAGACCACGTAGAAGACGATCGCCGGCGCGGCCCGGAACCGCTCGGCCAGCACTCCGCCGATCAGCGGCCGGTAGAGGCGCTCGCCCATGGCCCCCAGCCAGAGGGTGTCGATGACGGCGAAGATGACCAGGGTCAGTCCGTAGGCGATGGCGAGGGGCATGCGGATCTCCTTCGCCCCTCCTACGACGCAGCCGCCGCGGCGGATCACGCGCCCGCCGCGAGTGGTCCGGGCGAATGTCAGAAAGCTGGACTGGCGCGGCCGAATCCCAGCTACCTGCCAAAGGGGGGGACATCGCATGAAGACATCGTTCCGCAGCCTCGCCGCCTCGGCCGCCGTGCTGCTCGCCCTGGCCCCCACCGGACCCGCTTTGGCGCAAGCGCAGGTAACCGCGCAAGCGCCCCAACGATTCGAGCTGCCGTGCTACGACACGTCCGGCAGGCCGATCGAGGCTCTGGTCATCGATTTCGCCGCCGGCGTCGGGTTTCCCACACCGACGGGTTCTGCCCAGTTCGCGCAACCGATCAGGGGGACAGCATTGGAGATCGTGATCCCGGTGCGCACCCCTCAGGCGAACTACGATCTGGTCCTCTACCGGCTCCAGGGCGCGCTCAGCCGGTGGACCCCGAGCGGCGAACCAGTCGCCGGCCTCGGCAATTGTGCGATGACCGAGCCGTTCGTGTGGGCCTGGAAGAACGCGGTGCGGCGCGGAAGAGGCGAATCGTTCCCCTGAGCAGCGGCGCGCCGAGCCGGCGCAGAGCCCAGGCTCCCGGCGATCAGTTCTGAGGGAAGGTCCCGGCGTCCTTTGACGCCCGGGAGGGCCGTGGCTGGGGAACTAGGACTCGAACCTAGAATAACGGTACCAAAAACCGCTGTGTTACCATTACACCATTCCCCAGCAGGAACGGCGACGAAGGCGGCGAACCGGCCTCCGCGGAGGCGCCGATGTAGCGCAGGCAATACGCCGATGCAACGGGCGCTTTTGGCGCGCTTGCAGCGATGAAAACCGTCCCCTATAAGGCGCCCTCCCAAGTCGGAGTGTAGCTCAGTCTGGTAGAGCACCGTGTTCGGGACGCGGGGGTCGCAGGTTCAAATCCTGCCACTCCGACCATCTTCCCCGCGACGATCCAAAAGCCCGTTCCCCGCCGGGGGCGACGACCCACCTTCCCGCGCAACTCAGAGTGTGCGAGAGGCGATTGCGTGAGCGCACGATTCCTCCGGGCGCGGACGGACGCCGGATTCAACGGATGAAGCAGTTCCTGATCACGGCCGCGGGCGTCTTCGCGGGCCTCATGATCTTCGTGATCGGTGTCCCCTTCGTGCTGATCGCCATGGCCGCCAACGCCGCCGGTCCCGGCCCTCTGCCGGCCCGGGCGGTGATCGAGCTCGACCTGCGCGATCCGCTCACCGACCAGTCGCCCCAGAGCCCCTTCGCCGGCATCGGCCGCCGCTCGCAGTCGGTGATGTCCATCGTCGAGGGCCTGCGCCGCGCCGAGACCGAGGACCATGTGAAGGGCCTCCTGGTGCGCCTGCCGGAGGACGGGCTCGAGCCCGGCATGGCCGACGAGCTGCGCCAGGCGATTCGACACTTCCGCGCCTCCGGCAAGCCGGTGATCGCCTTCAGCCAGGGCCTCTATCCGGCCGGAGCCGTGATCTCGACCTACGAGGTGGGCGCCGCCTCGGGCGATTTCTGGATGCAGCCCGGCGCCTCGTTCCAGGTCACCGGCCTTTCCAACGAGGACCTGTTCTTCAAGCGCCTGTTCGACAAGTACGCGGTCCACGCCGACTACGAGCAGCGCTACGAGTACAAGAACGCGGTCAACGGCTACCTCTATTCCGACTACACCCCCGCCCACCGCGAGGCGGAGCTCTCCTGGCTCGGCTCGGTCTACGCCACCAGCCTCTCGGCCGCCGCCGCCGACCGCAAGCTCGACCCGGCGGCGCTGCGCCGCTCCATCGAGGCGGGCCCCTATCTCGCCGAGGACGCCCAGCGCCTGGGCCTCATCGATCACCTCGGCCAGGAGCGCGAGGCCGAGCAGAACCTCCTGAAGCGCGCCGGCTCGGGCGCGGAGATGGTGGACTTCGACGACTTCGCGCGCGGCCGTCACGGCCACAGCCGCGGCGCCGGCGGCTCGATCGCGGTGATCGAGGCCGAGGGCCCGATCGTCACCGGCCGCGACGGGACCACCAATCCCCTGAGCCGCGGCTCGACCATCTATTCCGACGACGTGGCCGACGCCTTCTACCAGGCGGCCAAGGCCAAGGACGTGAAGGCGATCGTCTTCCGCCTCAACTCGCCGGGCGGCTCCGACACCGCCTCCGAGCAGATCCTCGACGGCGTGCGCGCGGCCAAGGCGGCCGGCAAGCCGGTGGTGGTCTCCATGGGCACCTACGGCGCCTCCGGCGGCTACTGGGTGGCCTCCGAGGCCTCGGCCATCGTCGCCCAGCCCTCCACCCTCACCGGCTCGATCGGCGTGTTCGGCGGCAAGTTCGCGGTCGGCGACGCCCTCGGCCGCTTCGGCGTCGACGTGCGCCAGCTCGGCGTCGGCGGGCCGTTCACCGGCGCCTTCGGCATGGGCCAGGAGTTCACCCCCCAGCAGCGCCAGGCGATCTCCACCTGGATGGACCGCATCTACGACAACTTCGTCGCGCGCGTCGCCAAGGGCCGCAAGCTGACGCCCGACCGCGTGCGCCAGATCGCCAAGGGCCACGTGTGGACCGGCGCCCAGGCCAAGGACCTCGGCCTCGTGGACGAGCTCGGCGGCTTCTACGACGCGGTCGCCAAGGCCCAGAGCCTGGCCGGCCTCTCCGGCGAACCGCGCATCAAGCGCATGACCCCGCAGGCCTCGCCGTTCGAAGCCTTCGAGAAGCTGTTCGGCGTCTCCGCCGCCTCGGCCCGCACCATGGCGGCCGCCGCCTGGGTGTTCGGCGATCCGCGCAGCCAGGCGATCCTCGACAACATGGCCGACGCGCGGCTGCGCGAGCGGGGCGCCGGCATGGTGCTCGCCCCCGACCGCCTGCGCTGATCCCGGCGAGGCGGCGATGGCGCAGCCGACCGATCCGCCCCCGGGATGGACCGCCGACCAGCTGCGGACCTCGCCCGAGCTCTTCCCGATCGAGGTCGACCTCGCGAACAACCGCGCCGCGTTCGTCCGCCTCTCGCGGGTGGACTACGAGCGGGCGAGCTTCCTCGACGGCCGCCTCCAGCTCCAGCCGGTCGCCACGCCCAGCCTCGACGCGCTGGCCAAGGCCGCCGAGGGCGCGCCCATCGCCTGCGACTGGATATTCCACATCGGCCACGTGGGCTCGACGCTGATCTCGCGCGTGCTCGGCACGCACCCGCAGGTCTTCTCCCTGCGCGAGCCGCAGGCGCTGCGCACCTTCGCCCAGAGTCCGGACACCGACGCCCGGCGCGCCGCCTTGCCGGTGTTCGCCGCCCTCTATTCGCGCACCTGGCTCGCGCCCCAGCGCGCCGTGATCAAGGCGACGAGCATTGTCAGCGACATCGCCGCCGAGCTGCTCGCCCTGTCGCCGGACAGCCGCGCGATCCTGCTGACCGTCGCGCCGGAGGTCTACATCCCGACCATCCTCGGCGGGCCCAATTCGGTGCTCGAGATGCGCGCCCAAGCGCCCGCGCGCCTTGCCCGCCTGCACGCCCACATCGGCGCCTCGCCCTGGCGGCTGGAAGAGCTCTCGGACGGCGAGATCGCCGCCATGAGCTGGAACTGCGAGATGGCCGGCCTCGTCCGCGCCGCCAGGGCCGCGCCGGACCGCACCGTCTGGCTCAACTTCGACCGCTTCCTGGCCGACCGCACGGCCGGGCTCGCGAGGGTCCTGCAGGCGCTGGACCGGGAGGCCGGCCCCGAGACGCTCGCCGCGCTCGCCGGCTCGGCCTACTTCGACCGCTATTCCAAGGCCCCCGAATACGCCTACGGCGCCCGGGTCCGGGACGAGGTGCTGGCCGAGGCCCGCCGCGCGGCCGGCGCAGAGATCGCCCGGGGCCTGGCCTGGCTGGAACGGGCCGCCGCCGACTGGCCGGCCGTGGCGCGCCTGCTGGCGGCCTGAGCCGCCGCCGCCCCGCCTACTTCGTCGCGCTCCACATGCGCCGCAGGTTGGTGCGCACGTGCTGCAGCCGGGTTCGGTTCTCCGGCGACATGTTGAACCCCTCCAGCGCCGCCACCTCGTCGAGGTCGTAGAGCAGCTCGCGCAGGGTGGAATCGACGATCTGGCTCTCGATGAAGGTGATCCCCACCAGCCGCTCGCCCCGGGTCACCGGCGTCACCTCGTGCAAGGTCGTCGACGGATAGACCACCGCATCGCCCGGCTTCAGCTTGAACTCGATCACCCGCGAGCCGAGGTGCACGGCCAGGGCGCCACCCTCGTAGGCCTCGGGCTCGTTCAGGAAAATGGTGCAGGACAGGTCCGAGCGGAGCTGCCGCTGGCCCACCGTCATCACCGCCGAGTCGGAGTGGACGCCGTACTTCATGCCCGGCTCGTAGCGGGCGAGCAGCGGCGGCGCCATCAGCGCCGGGAAGGCGTAGTTGCGGAACGCTTCGTTGCGCTGCAGGGCCGTGGCCATCATCCGGGAGGAGACCTGATAGCCCTCGTCGGCGTGGTCGACCTGCAGGTTGTCCTTCACCGTCGAGTGGGGCGAGGAGATCCGCCCGTCGACGAACTTGGCGCTCTGCGCGATGGACTTCAGCTGCGCCACCTCCTCGGCGGTGAGCACGTCCGGAATCTCTAGAAACATCTGACGCCGTTCCCTTGCGGCGCCAGGGGTAGCATCCGCCGTGGGACCCCACAACGCGCAGGCGACAAGGCCAGCGGCGCCATGCGACAGTCCCGCTCCGCGCGAGTCACTCGCGCGCGCCCTCTGCGTCCACCGGAGCCGACATGCGCCTCGCCCAGCACCCCGCCCCGCTCGCCGCCGCCGCCGCCTTCGCCGTGCTCGCCCTGCCGGGGCTGGCGCTCGCCAAGGACAGCGCCGCCAGCCAGCACGCGGCCGTCGTCCAGGCGGTGCTGAACTGCCGGGCCATGACCGACTCGGCGGCGCGGCTCGCCTGCTACGACGCCGCCGCCGCCAAGATGGGCGACGCCGAGGCCAAGGGCGACATCGTGGTGATCGACCGCGCCCAGGCCCAGCAGGCGCACCGCGAGGCCTTCGGCCTGCGGGTGCCGAGCCTTGCCTTCGTCACCCGCGCCCTGGCGCCGGAGGAGGTCGACCAGGTGACCGGCGTGGTGAAGTCCGCCCGCGCCGACGCCATGGGCAAGTGGACCTTCGTCCTCGAGGACGGCGCCATCTGGCGCCAGATCGACGGCGACCTGTTCCGCGACCCAAAGGGCGGCGACAAGGTGGTGGTCAAACGCGCGGCGCTCGGCAGCTTCAAGATGAGCGTCGACGGCCAGCCGACCATCCGCGTCCACCGCGACAACTGAGCCGGCGTCTGAGATCGGGCCTACAGGTCTGAGCTGGGGGCGGTCTCGGTGTAGACGTCCATGGCGTCCATCACCCGGGTGATGATCTCCCGGTCGACCTCGCTCAGGAACGGGCTCCACAGGTCGCAGATCAGGATCGTCCGCCGCTCGTCGGACTCGTTCCAGGCCTCGTGCTGGACGGTGTCGTCGAACACCCAGGCCTCGCCTTCCGTCCACGGCCGCGTCTCGCCGCCGACCCGGAAGCCGCAGCCCTCGGGCACGATCAGCGGCAGGTGGACGAGCAGGCGGGTGTTGGCGACGCCGGTGTGCGGCGGGATGCGCGTGCGCGGCTGCAGCACCGAAAACATCGCCGCCGGCGAGCGCCGCGGCACCTGCGGCTGCGGGATCAGGCTGATCGCCTCCATGGTCCTGGGCGTGCGGCGGCAGTTCTCCTCCACCCGCTCGCCGTAGAGGTAGAGGTGATAGGCGCTCCACTGCTTCGAGCGGTTGAGCTCGGCCCACTGGTCCAGGGGCACGCTGTCCGGATAATCGATGTAGGGGACGAGGCTCTGCGCATCCTCCTCGAAGACCGCGATCAGCTCCTTGCGGATGTCCGCCGTCGCCGCCTCCAGCTCGGCCAGCCACGGGAACAGCTCGCGGTCGTAGAACTCGATGGCCGGCAGGCCCGGATAGAAGAACTCCACCGGCTCCTGGCGATAGTTGGTCCGCTTGCGCAGGGTCAGGTCGATGAAGTGGCTGGCGCGCCGGGCGGCCGAAGGTCCCGGGTCGCCGATGGCGGCCGCCAGGCTGTCGCGGATGAAGCCTTCCAGCTCGTCCACGTGGCGGGCGTGGACGGCGCGGGCGTGAGCGACCGCGCGGCGGCTGTTCGGATCGAGCCGGTCGTCCGGCGGGACCTGGGTCAGGGCCACCCCATAGGCGTGCGCCGCGGCCTTGGCCTGGCCCATCCGCTCCAGCAGCGTCGCGCGGCCCAGGAGGGCGAAGAAGTTGCGCGGGTCGAGCTTGAGGGCGCCTTCGAGCGCGCCGAGCGCGGCGTCGTAGTCGTTCATCGCCCGCGCTGCGGCGGCGAGGTTCAGCCAGGCCGGCAGGTTCCTGGGGTCCTTCGCCAGGACGCGCTGCAGGGTCTGGCGGGCCGCGCCGGCGTCCCCGGCGGCGAGCGCCTTGGCGGCGGCGCCCATCTGCTCCACAACATCGTCCGGGGCGTGGATGGCCTGCACGTGCGATTCCCCCAAGACGCGTCCCCAGACGCGCTTGTCGGCGGATCCGCGATTGGCGAACACCGACACCGAACCTGTCTATCCGAACGACGGAATCCGGCAAAGGCTTGAGAGAACTGAATTTGTCGTCGCCACCCGCCCCAGGCCCAGGTCCAAATGCCGCAGCCTCCCTGGCCGCCGCCCGCGGTCACGCCCAGGCCGGCCAGCTTGAGCCGGCGCTCGAGGCGGCGCGCGAGGCCGCCGGCCTCGACCCCCGGCTCGGCGAGGCCTTCGCCATCTGGGGCGTGGCGGCCGCCGAGCTCGGCCGTTTCGGCGACGCGGTCGAGCCGCTGCGGATCGCCGCCCAGCGCACCCCGCCGGGCTCGATCGGCTGGGCCAACCTGACGAGCCAGCTCGCCCGCTGCCTGTCGAACACAGGGTTCTGGGCCGAGGCCCTGGAGTGCGCCGAGGCGGTCGAGCGCGCCGAGATCCCGGACCCCCTGGTGCGCCAGCGTATCGGCGCCGCCTTCGCGCGGATGAACCGCAACGACCGCGGCCTGCCGCATCTGGAGTGGGCGCGCGAGCGTCGTCCCGACTGGCCCGACCTGCTCGGCGAGCTCGGCCTCGCCTACATGTCGGAGGGCCGGCTGGACGAGGCCGAGGTGGTGTTCGAGCAGGCGATCGCCCTCTCGCCCGCCATGGTCCAGCCGCACGCCACGCTCGCCCAGCTCCGCCGCTGGACGCCCGAGCGAAACCACGTCTCGCGCCTTGCCGCCCTGCGCGCCGACCCGGCCACGCCGCCCCTCGACCGGGGCAGCCTGGGGTTCGCCCTGTTCAAGGAGCTCGACGACCTCGGCCGCACGGACGAGGCCTGGGCGGTCCTGGAGGACGCCAACGCCGCCTGCTGGGCCAAGTCCACCGTCGACTGGTCGGCCGAGGGCGAGGAGGCCCTGACCGACGCGCTGATCGAAACCTTCCCCGCCGCGCCGGCCGCGCAAGACCTCGCGTCGGAGGGCCCGACCCCGATCTTCATCCTCGGCCTGCCGCGCTCGGGCACGACGCTCCTGGAGCGCATGCTCGCCGCCCACAGCCAGGTCGAGGCGCTGGGCGAGCTGCCGACCTTCCCGATCTTGTTCCGCGCCGCGGCCGCGCTCGCCGACCGCCGCGCCATCACGCCCGAGCTCGTCCGCGCCACGGCCGGCGCCGACTGGCGCGACATCGGCGAGCTCTACGCCGCCGCCGTCCGGCCGCTCGGCCAGGGGACGCCGTTCTTCATCGACAAGCTTCCGGCCAACAGCCTGCTGGTCGGGGCCATCCGCTGCGCCCTGCCCCAGGCCCGGATCATCCTTTTGCGCCGCGCGCCGATGGACTCGCTGTTCGGCGCCTACAAGATCCGCTTCGCGAGCTGGTACGGCTGGTCCTATCGCCAGGAAGACCTCGCCGCGCACTACCTCACCCACGAGCGGCTGATGGCCCATTGGGCGGAGACGCTGGGCGATGCCCTGATCGAGGTCTCCTACGAGACCCTGGTGGCCAACCCGGAGGCGGAGATCCGCCGCATCCTCGCCGCCTGCGGCCTCGCCTTCGAGCCCGCCTGCCTGGAGCCGCACAAGACGCCGGGCGCGGTGCGCACCGCCAGCATCACCCAGGTGCGGGAACCGATCAGCGCCGCGCGGGTGGGCGGCTGGCGCCGCTACGAAGCCCAGCTTGAACCGCTCCGCCGGGCCCTCGCCGCCGCGGGCGTCGAAGTCGGCTAGGCCGGCGCCAGATCGAAGGCGATCGTCAGGCGCGGTTCCTCCCCGCCGAACGGCACGGTGCCGTGCCACATGTAGGACGGGAACAGCGCCAGCAGTCCCGGCTCCGGCTTCACGAAGTGCTCCGGCTCCAGCACCGGACGCGTCGGGATCCCCGGCTCCCCGAATTTCAGCCAGCCCTCGCGGCCGGCGCCTTCCACCGCCTTCGGCAGGGCGACGTAGCAGGCCGACGACAGCCAGCCCTGCGGATGGACGTGGTTGGCGTGGAAGCCGTTGGGCCGTAGCCGCACCGACCAGGCGCCCTGGAAGGCCCAGCGGCCGGTGTTGCGCGACCGCACCGGATCGGGCCCTTGGCCGAGCCTCTGAAGATGCCGCGCGACCGCCGGCCCCAGCGCCGCCGGGAAGGCGCGGATCGCCGGATGTTCCTCATTGAGGATGTCCGGCGCCTGGCTGCCGCCGCGCAGCGACTGGTCGAACGGATGGGTCCAGAACGCATGGACCTCCAGCAGCGCCGAGGCGAGATCGGCGAGATAGGCCTCGAGGTCCGGCCAGCCGTCGGGCGTCGCCAGCCGCTCCTGGCCGACGAAGGCGTCGTAGTCGTAGAGGGCGCGGTAGCGGGGATCGTCCAGCATCCGCCAGGCGGTGGCCAGGAGGGCGATGACATGCTGGTCCTGGGGCGCTTGCCGTCGCAGGTCGATCAGCGCCGCGAGCGCCGCCTCCGGCCGTCCCGCCGCCAGGCAGGCCTGGGCGAAGGTGGTCTGGGTCAGCCGCTCGCCGGGCGCCAGGCGCAGCGCCCGGTCGGCATGGGCGAGGCCGACCTCCGCCTCGCCGATCCGCGCCGCCGCGTCGGCGGCCATGGCTTCCAGGACATAGTCGTCGCGCCCGGCCGCGGCCTCGCGCAGCACGCGGTAGGAGCCCGCCTCGTCGCCGGCGAACTCCAGCGCCTTGGCCTTCACCAGCCGCAACACCGGGTTCTGCGGCTCGCCGGCGATGGCCCGATCGAGCGCCCGCGTGGCGACGCCGATGTCGCCGGTGCGCATCCAGATCAGCTGCGCCAGCTCCCGATGGGCCTCGGCCATCGCTGGACGCCGGCGCAGGGCCTCCGCGAACGCGGCCTCGCTCTCGTCGAACCGCCGCTGGCCTTGCAGGGCGCGGGCCAGGACCATCCAGGTCTCCGGCGCATCGAGCCCCTTGGCGAAGGCCGCCCGGGCGCGCGCCTCGGCCTCGCCGTAGCGGGCCAGATCCCCGAGCGTGGCGGCCAGATTGTGCTCGGCCACGGCGCTGCGCGGATATTGCGCGGCGGCCCGGGCATAGGCCTGCGCCGCCTCGCCCAGCCGTCCCGCCGCCTTCAGGGCGTCCGCCTGATCGGTGAGGGATTGAAGGGATGCGCCGGCTGTGGTCATTCCAGCATCATGATCATTTCGCGGTTCGCGGGCCAGGGGCCGAGCGGGACCGCCGGCGCCGCTGGGGGCGGCCAGGAGACCTTCGCATAATGTCCACGTCCGGATCCCCTCTCACCGAGGACGAGATCGAGCTGTTCAACGAGACTCTCGCCGCCGCCCAGGCGGGCGATCTCACCAAGGCCTTCTTCCTGGCCGGCGCCGGCCTGCACCACGGCCTCAGCCATCCGCTGTTCTACAAGCTGCGCGGGCTGGAGCACGAGCAGTCGGGCCGCCCCGCTGAGGCCGAGGCCGACTTCCGCACCGCCCTCGAGGCTGCGCCGGGCGACTTCACCGTCCACGACATGCTGGGCCTCACCCTGTCCGAGCAGGGCCGGCTGGAGGAAGCCCTCGGCGCGCTCGACGAGGCCCTGCGCCTGCGCGGCGACTACGCCCCGGCCCTGGTCAACCGCGGATGGGTCCTCGAGAACCTCGGCGACATCGCCGGCGCCCGACGCGACTACCGCCGCGCCATCGAGGCCGACAAGGGCTCGGTCCGCGCCCACGCGGGGCTGGCCCTGCTCGCCGCCCGCGCCGGCCAGTGGGCCGACGCGCGCCAGGCGGCCGAGGCGACCCTCGCCATCGCCCGCGGCGATCCCGGCGGCCGACTGGCCCTGGCCATGGCGGCCCTCGGCGAGGGCGACCCCGCCGCGGCCATCGCCGAAGCCCAGGGCCTGCTCGCCGATCCGAGCCTGCATCCGCAGGAACAGGGCGTGGCCCACACCGTGATCGGCGACGCCCTCGATCGCCAGGACAAGCCGGCCGAAGCCTTCGCCGCCTACGAACAGGCCAACGCCACCCTGCGCACGCTCTACGCCCCGCGCTTCGAAGGGGCCGGCGGGCTGGCCGTGGTCGAGCGCCTGGGGCGCGCCTTCGCCGCCGCCAAGGGTGCGGACTGGAGCGCCAGGCCGGGGGCCTCTCCGGCCGCCGGCCACGCCTTCGTCCTCGGCTTCCCGCGCTCGGGCACCACGCTGGTCGGCCAGGTGCTGGACGCGCACCCGCAGGTGACCACCCTCGACGAGCTCGAGACCCTCGCCCAGCCCGGCGTCGAGTTCATGTCCGACGAGGACGGCCTTGCCCGGCTGGCGGCGGCCACGCCGGCGGAGCTCGACGGCTACCGGCAAGCCTACTGGCGCCGGGTCGCCGACTTCGGCGCCGAGGTCGAAGGCAAGACCTTCGTCGACAAGCTGCCGATGAACACCATCGGCCTGCCGCTGATCGCCAAGCTGTTCCCCGCCGCCAAGGTGCTGTTCGTGCGCCGCGACCCGCGCGACGTGGTGCTGAGCTGCTTCCGCCGCCAGTTCGTCGTCAACGGCGCGAGCTGGGAGTTCCTGACGCTCGAGGGGACGGCGCGGTTCTACGACGCCGTCATGCGCCTGGCCCGCGATTACCTCGCGACCCTGCCGCTCGACGTCCACGTCCTTCCCTACGAGCAGCTCGTCGCCGACGTCCCGACCGAGACCGGCCGGCTCGCGGCCTTCCTCGGCCTGCCGCAGGATGCGGCCATGAGCGCGTTCGCCGGCGCCGCCCGGGCCGCCGACATCGCCACCCCCAGCGCCGCCCAGGTGGCCGGCGGGATCTTCGGCGAGGGCGTCGGCCAATGGCGCCGCTACGAGGCCCAGCTCGCCCCGGTCATGCCGATCCTGGAGCCCTGGATCGAGGACTAGTCCCACCGCTACGGGCGGAAAAAGAAAGCGCCGGGTCCTCGCGGGCCCGGCGCTCTTCTTTTGCGCAAAAGAAAAGGGCGGCGGACCGAAGTCCGCCGCCCGATCCTTGTCAGCTACTCGCCGGCTTAGAACTCGGCGGTGATGCTCGCGAACGCGAAGCGGCCGAGAGCGTCGTACACCGTCGGATAGGTGTTGCCGTTGAAGTAGATCGAGTTGCCACCGATCACGGAACCCACGAGCGGCGGTTGCTTGTCGAACACGTTATTGACGCCGACACGGAAGGTGTAGTGGTCCTTCATGTGCCAGGTGCCGGCCAGGTCGAAGTACGACTGGGCCGCCAGCTTCTGATCGAACGAGTAGACCGTGCCCGACAGGAACGGGTTGCTCGACGTCTGCTTGGCCTTGACGCTGCCGATGTAGCGCCAGGCGCCCGAGATCTGCAGGCCGTCGACCGGCGTGTTCCACGTCACGCGCATGCGGTGACGCCACTGCGGACGGGGCTGGGCGCAGGTCGTGGCGCCGTAGAGGCCGGCGCAGTCATACGAAGAGTAGACCTTGCCCGAGGCGTCCGTGATCTTGATGAGCGGGTTGGTCACGCGCTCGTCGAGATAGGTGCCGTTGAAGTTGACGTTGACGCCACCCCAGTTGTCCAGGCCGAAGCGGCCCAGGTCGGTGCGGTAGGTCGCCTCGACGTCCACGCCCTTGGTCTGCAGGTAGCCCAGGTTCGTGTTGATGCCTTCGACGTAGCCGGCCTGGCCGAGCCACAGCGAACCGGTGCCCGGCGCGCGGTGCACGAGGGCGCAGTTGGTCGGGTCGCCCGTCTGCAGGCACGACGTCAGCACCAGGTTCGGGTCACGACCGTTGATGTAGTCGTTCACCTTGATGTCGAAGTAGTCGACCGAGAAGGTGAAGCCCGGCAGGAAGGTCGGGGTCAGCACCACGCCCACGGAGTAGGTGTCGGCTTCTTCCGGCTTCAGGTTGGTGTTGCCGCCGGCCAGCGAGTTGTACTGCTGGGCCGGGTTGGACGGGATGTGGCCGTACTGGGCGGCGGTCAGACCGGTGCGGAGGCACTGGGCTTGGGTCGCCTTCGGCGCGGAGCCGGCACACGGGTCGTTGCTGAGGCCCAGGCCAACGGCGGCCGGGGTGAACAGCTCGACCACGTTCGGCGCACGGACGGCGCGCTGGTAGCTGGCGCGGAAGCGGAGGTCGTCGATCGGCTTCCAGTCCGCGGAGATACCGTAGGTGTTCGTCGTGCCCGCCGAGCTCGAGTAGTCCGAGTAGCGGTAGGTCATGTCGAGGCTCAGGTCCTTCGCGAAGGGCATGTCCTGCGCGAGGGGGATCCGGGCTTCGCCGAACAGTTCGTACACGTCGAAGCTGCCGCCCACCGGCGGGGTCGGGCCGCCCTGGCCGGTGAGGTCACCGGACTGGAACTCGGCGTCGACCGACAGGTCGAGGGCTTCACGACGGTATTCCACACCGCCCGCGACACCGATCGGGTCGGTGGCGTAGGGGCTCTTCAGGGCCGGAATCTTGCCGGTCACCGAGGCGTTGACCACGGTCTCTTCCGTGGCGCCCTCTTGGAAGCCCGGAGTGGAGACGTAGCCCAGGGCCGCCGGCGTGACGCCGCCCACCTTGAAGATGTTGTAGGGCACGCAGCCCTCGGCGCGGGCCGAGGCGTCGGCGCAGATCATCGCGCCCGAAGCGTCGGTGGTGACGTTCAGGGCGTTGGTCAGGCGGCGCAGCGAGAAGTCGTTGAGGTAGTGCTCGTTGAGGATGGCGCGGCCGAACTGGCCATACGCGTCATAGCTCCAGTTGTCGCTCAGGTCGCCCTTGGCGCCGACCACGATGCGGTAGTCGGTGTGGCGCAGGTCGTCGATGCGGTTACCGCCTTCGGTGTTCCGCTTCAGGATGGCGAGCGAGGCCGAGTCGGCGGCGGTCAGGCCGGCGTTGGTGCAGAAGGTCTGCACTTCCTGGGCCGAGAGCAGCGGGCTCGAGCAGGAGATGTTGAAGGTCTGACCGAAGATGCCCGACGGCGCGATCTGCGCACGGGTGTGGTCATCCATGAACATGATCTGCGCATACGCATCCAGCTTGGAGCTGAACTCGTAGTGGGCGAAGGCGCCGGCCGTGTATTGCTCGTCCGGACGCTGGTAGTAGTTGAACGGCGCGAAGTTGAAGAGGTCGCTGCCGGCCTTCACCGTGTTGCCCGGGCCGGCCGTGTCCACCGTGAACTCGTACGGCAGGCTGGCGTTGGCCAGGTCGTTGGAGAAGAAGTGGGCCGCCGGGGTCGTGCCCGAGCCGCCGCAGCGGATGTTGGTCGGCGGAGCGCGCTCTTGCAGCGAGCAGAAGCTGTAGTCGCGGGCCGCTTGCAGGATCGCCTTCACCGAGCGGTAGCCGGCGTAGACGGTGGCGTTGCCCTTGCCGTCCGAGCTGTTGATGCCCATGACCGCCGTGAAGGTGGTCTGACGGCCGTCCCACACGCTGCCGTTAGGCGCGGTGTAGCCGCGGGTCTTGTTGACGCCCTGGATGAAGCTGTCGTCGTTGTTGTGCTGGTACTCGCCGACTTCCGCGTCGAGGCGGACGCCTTCGAAGTTCTTCATCATGATGAAGTTCACGACGCCCGAGACGGCGTCCGAACCGTACACGGCCGAGGCGCCGCCGGTCAGGACGTCGACGCGCTCGACGAGCGGCGACGGGATGAAGTTCAGGTCGGTGACGGGGTTACGCGGGTCGCCGGGGACGACGCGGCGGCCGTCGATCAGGACCAGGGTACGGGCCGGGCCGAGGCCGCGAAGGTCGACCGTCGCGATGCCCTGCGAGCCGTTCGACACGCCGGCGCCTTGGGCGGCGACGACCTGCGGCAGGCTGTTGATCAGGTCTTCCGTACGGGTCACGCCCTGGAGCTTGATGTCCTGGGCGCCGACGACCGTGACCGGGCTGGCGCTGGTCAGGTTCGGCTGCGGGATGCGCGAGCCGGTGACGACGATTTCGCTGACTTGGCTGCCGCCGCTGGCGGTCTGGGCCGCAGCTTGCGTCGCGGACACGCCCAGCAGGGCGACGCCGCAGATCATCGAAGACGCCAGCAGGCGCTCCCGAGTTGCCGTGATTTTCAAGGTCTAGATCCTCCAGCGATCCGCGGCCGGGATAGTACGGACGGCGGACGGCTCCCCAAATAAGTGCGGTCCCGGAGTCGGTATCGAGTCCGGTTACGCCGGAGTTACGGGGCTAAGCGAACCAGGGTCAACGCAGATTACGCCGCCGTCACATTGTCGGAGCCGACGTGTCGCATTCTGGTCACAGATTGTCGCACCGGCGCGTTTTGCGAAACTTTTTTGCCTGGGGAGGCCGGGGCGGCGGACGTTAATTCCCTAAAGAAGGGTAAATATGACAGTTGCGTGGATGATCTTGCCGCCACCCCAGGGTCGCAAACGGCCTCTTCCTCGCCACTATCGGTCCTTGGGATCGATCGCGTCCCTCAGGCCGTCGCCGATGAAGTTGAAACTCATCAGCGCCGCCACCATCAACCCTGACGGGAAAACCAGCAGCCAGGGCGCCAGCTCCATGTCCTCGGCCCCGGTGGCGATCAATGTGCCGAGGGACGCCATCGGCGGCTGCACCCCCAGGCCGAGGAAACTCAGGAAGCTCTCCGCCAGGATCACCGCCGGGATAGTCAGGGTCACATAGACCACCACCGGCCCCAGGAGGTTGGGCACGATGTGGCGCAGGACGATGCCGGCGGGCGTGAGGCCGGCCGCCCGCGCCGCCTCGACGAACTCGCGCTGCTTCAGCGAGAGGGTCTGGCCGCGCACGATGCGGCTCATGGTCAGCCACTCCACCGCTCCGATCGCCACGAAGATCAGGATCACGTTGGAGCCGAAGGTCACCATCAGGAGGATGACGAAGAAGATGAACGGCAGGGAATAGAGCACGTCGACCATCCGCATCATCGCCTCGTCCACGCGCCCGCCGGCGAAGCCCGCCACCGCACCCCAGGCGACGCCGATGACCAGCGACACCAGGGTCGCCACCAGCCCGATCGCCAGCGACACCCGAAGCCCCATCAGGAGCCGGGCCAGGAGGTCGCGTCCCAGGGCGTCGGCGCCGAGCAGGTGGCCGTGGGTCAGGGGCGGCGCCCAGACGTCGCCCTTGTTCACCGCGTCGTAGGCGAAGGGGCTGAGCGCCGGTCCGGCCAGGGCCGCGACCACCAGCACCGCCAGCAGCGCCGCGCCGGCCATGGCCGCGCGGTTCGCCAGCAGCCGCCGGCGCGCGTCGTCCCACAGGCTGCGCCCCTTCACCTCGCTCACGACAGTCGCACCCTGGGATCGAGCACGGCCTGCAGCACGTCGGCCGCGAGGTTCAGGACCAGGATCAGGCCCGCGTAGACGATCACCATCCCCATCACGACCGTGTAGTCGCGCTGCAGGGCGGAGATGACGAAGAACTTCCCGAGCCCCGGCAGGTTGAAGATCTTCTCGACCACCAGGGACCCGGTGAGCAGGCCCGCGCAGGCCGGCCCGAGGTAGCTCACCAGCGGCAGGATCGCAGCGCGCAGGGCGTGGCGCGTGACGATGCGGTGCGCCGGCAGGCCCTTGGCGCGCGCCGTGCGCACATAGTTGGAGCGCAGCGCCTCGATCATCCCGGCCCGGGTCAGGCGCGAGATGATCGCCATCTGCGGCAGGGCCAGCACCACCACCGGCAGCACCATGTTGGCCACGGCTCCGCCGTTCCAGCCCGCCACCGGCAGCCAGCCGAGCTTGGAGGCGAAGAGAAGGATCAGCAGCGGCGCGGTCACGAAGGTCGGCACGCAGACCCCGAGGATGGCCAGCGCCATCACCCCGTAGTCCGCCGCCCCGTTCTGCCGCAGGGCCGCGATCACCCCGAGGCTCATCCCGGCCGCCAGCGCCAGCACGATGGCCGACAGCCCGAGCCGCAGGCTCACCGGCGCGTTCTCCCTGAGGATCTGGCCGACCGACTTGTCCTTGTACTTCAGCGACGGGCCGAGGTCGCCGCGCGCCACCCCGGCCAGATAGTCGGCGTACTGCACGGCCAGCGGCCTGTTCATCCCGTACTTCTCGCGGACGTTCCGCTCGATGGCCGGGGCGAGCTTGCGGTCGGTGTCGAACGGCCCGCCGGGCGCGGCCCGCATCATGAAGAAGGCCAGCGTCACCACCGCGAACAGGGTCGGGATCGCCACCAGCAGGCGCCGGCCGATGAAGCGGAGCATCGCGCGCTGAGACCTCGCGGGTGAGAGCCGGGTGGGAGGGCCTGGTGAGAGAGCCCGGTGAGAGAGCCTGGTGAGCCGGGGCGATTGCGAAACTTCCATCGCCCCCTATTGATGTCAACGAAGGGGCCCGCCCGCCGAAGAACCCATCTGGAGAGCCGACACGCCATGACCGATTTCCGACGCGTCACCGACGACATTTCCGTCAGCCCCCAGATCGCCGTGGCCGACGTCGAGGCCGCCGCCGCGGCCGGCTTCAAGACGATCATCAACAACCGCCCCGACGGCGAGGACCCCTCGCAGCCGTCGGGCCACGAGATCGAGGCCGCCGCCCGCGCCGCGGGGCTCGCCTATTTCCACGTGCCGGTGCGCGGCGGGCCGACGCCCGAGCAGGTCGAGACCATGGGGCGGATCTTCGCCGAGGCGCAGCACCCGGTGCTGGCCTTCTGCCGCTCGGGGACGCGCTCCATCGTCACCTGGTCGCTCTCCCAGGCGCTCTCCGGCGGCCACAGCCGCGATGAGCTGATCGCCCTCGGCCACGGCGCCGGCTACGATCTCTCCGGCCCGCTCGGCGGCTGACGACCATGGGCATCCCCTACGTCCGCCAGCTCGACTTCGCCTATGGCCGCTGCGACCAGGTCTCGCCGCTGATCCGGCGGGTGATCTGCAACAACCCCGGCCCCTTCACCTTCCTCGGCACCGGCACCTACATCGTCGGTCGCGACGAGGTGGCGGTGATCGATCCCGGCCCCGACGACGCCGCCCATCTGGAGGCGATCCTCGCCGCCATCCCGGGCGAGCGGGTCAGCGCCATCGTCATCACCCACCACCATTCCGACCACTCGCCCCTGGCCGGCCCGCTGAAGGCCCGCACCGGCGCGCCGATCTACGGCTGCGCGGTCGCCCACGCCCAGGGCGACGACGCCGAGGTGAAGATGGAGGCCGGTCACGACCTCGACTTCGCGCCCGACGTCAGCCTCTGCCAGGGTGGCAAGGTGGAGGGACCCGGCTGGACGCTGGAGGCGATCCCGACGCCGGGCCACACCTCGAACCACCTGTGTTTCGCCCTGCCGGAAGAGAACGCCTGCTTCACCGGCGACCACATCATGGGCTGGTCGACCACGGTCATCACCCCGCCGGACGGGGACATGACCGACTATCTGGCGAGCCTCGCCCGCATCCGTGAGCGCGGCTTCTCGACCCTGTGGCCGACCCACGGCCCGCCGGTCACCGAGCCGGGCCCGTTCATCGACGCCTATATCGAGCACCGCCAGGAGCGGATCGACCAGGTGCTGGCGGCCCTGAAGGCCGGCCCCGCGACGATCGGCGACCTCGTCCCGCGGCTCTATGCCGACGTCGACGCCCGCCTGCACCCGGCGGCCGCCCGCTCCATGCTGGCGGCCATGATCCACCTCGTCCGCGAACGCCGCCTCGTCACCGACGGCGCGCCCGGACCGCTGTCGATCTACCGCCTGGTCTGATCCTCTTCGCCTGATCTCTTTGACTGACCTCCGGGAACCCCGGGCAAGCCTCGCGACAACCATCATCGAAGGGTCGGAAACATGAGCGCTTTCAAGGACAACCTGCTGGCCGGCAAGACGGCGTTCGTGGCCGGCGGCACCAGCGGCATCAACCTCGGCATCGCCAAGCGCTACGCCGAGCTCGGCGCCAAGGTCGCCGTCGCCGGCCGCAATCCGGAGAAGGCCGCCGCCGCGGCCGCCAGCATCGGCCCCGACGCCCTCGGCCTCTCCTGCGACGTGCGCGACTACGGCCAGATCCGCGCCGCCCTCGAGGAAGCCACCGGCAAGCTCGGCAAGCTCGACATCGTCGTCTCCGGCGCGGCCGGCAACTTCGTCGCCCCGGCGCTGGGCATGTCGGCCAACGGCTTCCGCACCGTGGTCGACATCGACCTCAACGGCACCTTCAACGTCTTCCGCGCCTGCTACGACCTGCTCAACATCCCCGGCGCCTCGCTGATCGCCATCACCGCCGGCCAGGCGGTGAACCCGGCGATGATGCAGGCCCACGTCTGCGCGGCGAAGGCGGGCATCAACCAGCTGATCCGCGTCCTCGCCATGGAATGGGGTCCGGCCGGCGTCCGGGTGAACGGCATCTCGCCGGGGCCGATCCGCGGCACCGAGGGCATGGCCCGCCTGTCGCCGACGCCGGAGGCCGACGCCGCGCTCAACGCCCGCATCCCGCTGCGCCGCATGGGCGAGGTGGAGGAAGTGGCCGAGAGCGCCGTCTTCCTGGTCTCGGAGTCGGCCAAGTACGTGACCGGCACGATCCTCGACTGCGACGGCGGCTCCCAGCTCGGCGACGCCCGCGACCGCACGGGCGCCCAGGGCCTGCAGGCCGGCTAATCCAAGGAAGTATCCAGGGGTGTGGGAGCCATCAGGCCCCCACCTTCTGCGCGGTCGGCAGGACGTAGTCCCTCATCCGGTCGCGGATCAGCTTCTTGTCGATCTTGCCGGTGGCGCCGAGCGGGATCTCCTCGACGAACACCACGTCGTCCGGCGTCCACCACTTGGCGATCTTGCCCTCGAGGAACTCGAGAAACTCCTGCTTGGTCGCCGTCTCGCCTTCCTTCAGCTTGACCAGCAGCACGGGCCGCTCGTCCCACTTGGGGTGGGCCGCGCCGATCACCGCGCAGATCGCCGCCTTCGGGTGGCCGACCGCGATGTTCTCGATCTCGATCGAGGAGATCCACTCCCCGCCCGACTTGATCACGTCCTTGGCGCGGTCGGTGATCTGCATGAAGCCGTGGCTGTCGATGGTCGCCACGTCGCCGGTGTCGAAGTAGCCGTCCTGGTCCAGGATCTCGCCGCCGTCGCCGCGGAAGTATTCGCCGACCACGAACGGCCCCTTCACCTTCAGCTTGCCGAAGGTCGACCCGTCGTGCGGCAGCACCTTGCCCGCATCGTCGGTCAGCTTCAGGTCGACGAGCAGCGGCGGGCGGCCCTGCTTGAGGGTGTAGCGCAGCCGCTCCTCCTCCGGCATCCGGGCGATCTCGGCGTCCGGAGTCGCCTGGGTGCCGAGCGGGCTCGTCTCGGTCATGCCCCAGGCGTGGGTCACCTCGACGCCGTATTCGTCCTTGAAGGCGCGCACGATGGCTTCCGGCACCGCCGAGCCGCCGATCACCACGCGCTTCATGGTCGGCACGCCGCCGTTGGTCTCGCGCAGGTGGGTCAGCAGCATCTGCCAGACGGTCGGCACCGCGGCCGAGAACGTCACGCCCTCGCTCTCGATCAGCTCGTGGATCGAGGCCCCGTCCAGCTTCTGGCCCGGCATCACCAGCTTCGCGCCGACCGCGGCGCAGGAGAAGGCCAGGCCCCAGGCGTTGGCGTGGAACATCGGCACCACCGGCAGCACCGTGTCCCGGGCCGACAGGTTCATCACGTCGGTGCTCATGGTCACCAGCGTGTGCAGGAAGTTCGAGCGGTGCGAATAGAGCACGCCCTTGGGATTGCCCGTCGTGCCCGAGGTGTAGCAGAGCCCCGCCGCGGTGTTCTCGTCGAAACCGCCCCAGGTGAACTCGGGCGAGGCCTCCTTGATCAGGGTCTCGAAGCACAGCGCCCCTTCCAGCGCCGCTGCCTCGCCCATGTGCGCCTCGTCGGTCATGACCACGAAGTGCTTCACCGTCGGCATCTTTGCGCGGTGCTCGGCCAGGATCGGCACGAAGGTCAGGTCGGTGAAGATGATCTGATCTTCGGCGTGGTTGATGATGTAGCAGAGCTGGTCGGCGAACAGCCGCGGGTTCAGGGTGTGGCAGACCGCGCCCATGCCCATGATGCCGTACCAGGCCTCTATGTGGCGGGCGGTGTTCCAGGCCAGGGTCGCCACCCGGTCGCCGGTCTTCACCCCCAGCTTGGCGAGCGCGTTGGACAGGCGCTTGGCCCGCTCGTGGATCTGCTTGTAGGTGGTGCGGACGATCGGGCCTTCCACCGAGCGGCTGACCACTTCCACGTCCGGGTGCCACTTGGCGGCGTGATCGAGGATCTTGTCGACCGTCAGAGGCCAGTTCTGCATCAGGCCGAGCATTGAAAATCCTCCCAGGTGAGCCCTTCGGGCTTCATCGAAAACTAGATTCCTGAACAGCGATAATCAAACCAGGCCCGCCTCGGCAAGCCAGGCCTGGGCCGCCGCTTCCGTGGGCCGGGTGGCGTCCGCCCGCGTCCAGCCAACCTCTGATTGCGAAAGCCGCGCGATCTGCCCGCGCAACACCTCCACCGTGGCGTCGGAGGCGTCGCCCGTCCGCCCCGCCACCCGCGCCTCCAGCACCTCGGCGGGCGCGTCCAGCCAGACGCCGTGGAACGGCGCGCCGCACTCGGCCGCCAGCCGCTCGGCCCGCGCCCGAAGCTCCGGATCGATGAAGGTCGCGTCGAGGATCACGCCCCGGCCCGCCTTCAGCGCCGCGCGGGCGTTGTCGATCATGGTGGCGTAGGTCCGCTCGTAGAACTCGGGCGCATAGGCCGACGCATCCACGCGCGTCGTCGGCTCGACGTTCATCAGCCGCTTGCGGATCTCGTCGGTGCGCAGGATCACCGCGCCGGGCGAGGGGCCGACAGCCGGGGCGATCGCCCGCGCGAAGGTGGTCTTGCCGGTGCCCGAAAGGCCGCCCACCGCCGCCAGCGCCGGCGGCCTCGGCGAGAGGTGCCGCAGGGCCTCGGCCACATAGGCGCGTCCGCCGGCCACGTCGCCCTGGTGCGACTGCACGTGCGCCCGCACCGCCGCCCGCACCGACAGCATCAGGGGCAGCGCCGCCAGCCCCTCCCACAGGCTCGGGGGGAAGCTCCGCGCCGCCTCGTCCAGATAGGCCGAGAGCACCCGCACCGCCGCGTCCCGCCGGCCGCGGAACTGAAGGTCCATGATCAGGAACGCCAGGTCGTACTGGACGTCGATCTCCACCAGCTCGTCGTTGAACTCGATGCAGTCGAAGAGGACCGGCTTGCCGTCCTCCACCAGGATGTTGCCGAGGTGCAGGTCCCCGTGGCAGCGGCGCGAGAAGCCTTCCGCCACGCGCCGGGCCAGCAGCGGCCCGAGCCGCGCATACTCCGCATTCGTGCGCGCGATCAGCTCGCGCACCGGCCCCTCGCCAAGATCCGGCGCCAGCTCTTCCAGGAGCCGCGCGTTCGACGGCACGGTGAAGCTCATGCCCGAGCGGTCCCGCCGCTCAGCCGCCGCGTGGAAGCGCGCGATGGTACGGCCCAGCGCCTCGGCCAGCTCTCCGTCCACCGTCTGCGGGCTCGCCGCCAGCACAGCCGCGTCCGCGAAGCGGCGCATCTCCAGCACGTGCTCGACCACCGCGCCGGGGCCGTCGAACTCCAGCCCGCCGCCGGCCTTGCGGGTGATCCGCCGCACGGCGCGATAGATGTCGGGCGCGCCCGGCTTGTTGAAGGCGAGCTCGCGCTCCAGCGCCCACAGCCGCTGCGCGGGCGTGGTGAAGTCCACATAGCCGAGGTTCACCGGCCGCTTCAGCTTGAAGGCCGCCTCCGGCGTCAGGAACACTCGCGCCAGCGCCGTCTCCACCACCCGCTCCGCCTGGCCGCCGAGCCAGGCGGCGACCTCGGCCGCCTCGCCTTCGCTCAAGGGAACAGCCGCCGGGTGGTCCAGCCGCCGGCGGCGCGGGTGAAGACGAGGCGCTCGTGCAGCCGGAACGGCCGGTCGCGCCAGAACTCCATCGCCTGCGGCGTGACGCGGAATCCCGACCAGTGCGGCGGCCGCGGCACCTTGCCGAGCCCGAACTTGAGGCCCACCTCGGCGATCCGCTTCTCCAGCGCCAGGCGGTCCGGCAGGGTCTGCGACTGCTCGGACGCCCAGCCGCCGATCTGCGAGGCCCTGGCCCGCGTCGCCCAGTAGGCGTCGGCCTCCTCGGGGCTCACCGCCGAGATCTGGCCGCGCACCCGCACCTGCCGGCGCAGCGACTTCCAGTGGAACAGCAGCGCCGCCTGCGGATTGGCCGCGAGCTGGCGGCCCTTGGCGCTGCCGAGGTTGGTGTAGAACACGAAGCCCGACGGATCGGCGTCCTTCAGCAGCACCATGCGCACGTCCGGCAGGCCGCTCTCGTCGGCGGTGGCCAGGGCCATGGCGTTGGCGTCGTTCGGCTCCTTGGCCAGGGCCTCGGTCAGCCACTCGTTGAACAGGGCGAAGGGATCCTCCTCGCTGAGCAGCGGCGGCGGCTCGGCGGCGGTCACCTGGCGCACATAGTCGTCTTCGCTCGGCGAGGGCGGGATCGGGGCCTTGTCGGTCATGGCCCGGATATAGCGCGCAAACCTGCGCCGCCGCGAGCCCAAGCCTTCGCCGCTTAACCCGGCATTGACCGCTGCGGCGCGAAGCTTGTGGCCATGGGGCGTCCTGCGACCGAGATTTCGCTTCCCGAAGCCCGCGCGCTGCTCGGCGTCGCGGCCAACGCGACCGCCGCCGAAATCCGCCGCGCCTACCTCGAAGCCGCCAAGACCGCCCATCCCGACCAGGGCGGCTCGCCCGAGGCCTTCCTGCGGGTGATGGCCGCCTACCGCCGCCTCGAGCAGGCCGCGCCCGCCAACGAGACTCCGGCCGAGACCGCCGCGCACCCCCGCGACGCGCGCGTGCTCGAGATCAGCCCCGTCCAGGCCTGGTCCGGCGGCCACGCCGACCACCGGCTGAAGGACGGCCGCATGCTGCGCATCAAGCTGCCGGTCGGCCTGCGCAACGGCGACCAGGTCCGCGCTGGCGACGAGATGCTCGACGTCGTCATCCGCAGCGAGGACGGCATGCTGGTCCGCGGCGACGACCTGTGGATCACCGTCGCGGTGCCACCGCGGCTGCTGGCGGAAGGCGGCCGGGTGCCGGTCGTCACGCCCATCGGCCGCCGCATCCTGTGGGTCACAAAGAAGGCCGGCGAGCGCCGCCTCCTGCGGGCGCCCGGCCTCGGCCTTCCCGCCCGCGGCCGCCACCCCCAGGGCCATCTCTTCGTGCGCCTGGCGCCCAGGACCGGCGCCCTCGACAGCGCCGCCCGCGTGCTCCTGCGCCGCTTCACCGCCGCCTGGGCCGCCTAGGTCAGCCTAGGTCTCCCGCGCGGGAACGCGCTTCGCGTCCGCCCGCGGTTCCGCTAGAAGCGCCTCGATGTCGCACAACACCTTTGGCCATCTCTTCCGCGTGACCACCTGGGGCGAAAGCCACGGGCCGGCGCTGGGCTGCGTCGTCGACGGCTGCCCGCCCGGCATCGCCCTGACCGAGGCCGACATCCAGGGCTTCCTCGACAAGCGCCGCCCCGGCCAGGGCAAGTTCGTCACCCAGCGCCAGGAGCCGGACGCGGTGCGCATCCTCTCCGGCGTCTTCGCCGACGAAAGGACCGCCCGGGAATTCGGTGGCCAGGTCACCACCGGCACGCCGATCTCGCTGATGATCGAGAACGTCGACCAGCGCTCGAAGGACTATTCCGAGATCGCCCAGGCCTTCCGGCCCGGCCACGCCGACTACCCCTATTTCGCCAAGTACGGCGTGCGCGACTATCGCGGCGGCGGCCGCTCCTCGGCGCGCGAGACCGCGGCCCGGGTCGCCGCCGGCGCCATCGCCCGCAAGGTGGTGCCGGGCGTCCGCATCCAGGCCGCCGTGGTCCAGATCGGCCCCCACGCCGTGGATCCGGCGCGGATCGACTGGGACGAGACCCTGAACAACCCCTTCTGGTGTCCGGACGCCGACATGGTTCCCGTCTGGGAAGAGCACCTCGAGAAGGTCCGCAAGGCCGGCTCCTCCACCGGCGCCGTGGTGGCCGTCGAGGCGGTCGGCGTGCCGGCCGGCTGGGGCGCGCCGCTCTACGGCAAGCTCGACGCCGAGCTCGCCGCGGCCCTGATGTCGATCAACGCCGCCAAGGGCGTCGAGATCGGCGCGGGCTTCGCCGCCGCCGCCCTCTCCGGCGAGGAGAACGCCGACGAGATGCGGATGGGCAACGAGGGCCCGCTGTTCTCGTCCAACAAGGCCGGCGGCGTGCTGGGCGGCATCTCCACCGGCCAGCCGGTGACCGCCCGCGTCGCCTTCAAGCCCACCTCCTCGATCCTGACGCCGCGCCAGACCCTCGACGAACAGGGCCGCGGGATCGAGCTGCGCACCAAGGGCCGCCACGACCCCTGCGTCGGCATCCGCGCCGTTCCGGTGGTCGAAGCGATGACCGCCTGCGTGCTCGCCGACGCCTTCCTGCGGCATCGCGCCCAGACCGGCGGCGGAGCCTTCGCGCCGGGGGCGAGCGCTCGGGCCTGACGCAACTTACGTCGGTTAAGTGACTCTAGTTAAGCTTGCAGGGTGATAATTCACTCGTGACAAGGGTTTAACTCCGCCGTCGCCGGACTTCTTTTCGGGTTGACCTGACTCCTTACCGACCCGTAATCAGCGCGGACTTCGCCTCTGGGGAACGGCGGACAGATTGCGTTACGACCTGCTTCGGATCCTGCTCGTCGACGACAACCACTACATGCGTGTGTTGTTGGCCGAGATTCTGCGCGCCATCGGCGTCAAGGAAATCCACGAGGCGAACGACGGCGCCGAGGGCCTCCAGGCCATGCGCAACTTCCCCGTCGACATCGTCATGACGGACCTGTCGATGCAGCCGCTGGACGGCATCGACTTCGTCCGCCTGCTGCGCAACTCGCCCGACAGCCCCAACCCGATGGTGCCGGTCATCATGATCACCGGCCACTCCACCATGCAGCGCGTGGCCGAGGCGCGGGACGCCGGCGTCAACGAGTTCCTGGCTAAGCCGCTCACCGCCCGCGGCGTCATCGAGCGCCTGTCCCAGGTGGTGGAATATCCGCGGCCCTTCGTGCGCACCGCCGACTACTTCGGTCCCGACCGCCGCCGCCGCGCCGACCCCAACTTCACCGGTCCGTGGCGCCGCTCGACCGACAAGAAGGACAAATAGCCGCCCTCATTCGGGCCGCTTCGTCTGGCATGGTCGCCCGCGAGTTCGGGGAAACCGCCATGCGTCTTCAGTCCATCGCCCTTCGCGCCGCCGTCTTGGCGGCCTGCGCCCTCGGCCTGTCCGGCTGCCTCGCCGCCAGCGTCGCCGGGGCGGCGGTCGGCGTCACCGCCAAGGCCGCCGCCACCACGGTCCACGTCGGCCACGTCGCCGTCGACGCGGTCACCCCGCTCGGCGACAAGAATGACGACTGAGATCCTCCCCGCGGGGGAGGACCTTCACCCGAGCACCAAAGCGCAGCTCTCGTTGATCGTCGGTCGCGAGACGACCACGCGCGACAGGCCCGGGAACGCCGGCTTCAGGCGCTCGGCGAAATAGAGACAGATGTGCTCGAGGGTCGGGCTCTCGAGCCCCGGCTTGTCGTTCAACAGCCCGTGGTCGAGCTCGAGCGCCACGGCGCGCAGCGCCCGGTCGAGTTCGCCCAGGTCCGCCACCCAGCCGACCGGCGGCACGGCCTCGCCGCGGACGGTGGCCTCCACCTTGAACGAGTGGCCGTGCAGGCGCGTGTAGGGGCTGCCCGACGGGCCGTCCGGCAGGTTGTGGGCCGCGTCGAAGGTCGCAGCCTTGGTGATCTCGAAGATGGCGGAGCTCATGAGGAGGATCTGTTGAGGGGCGGCCGAGCCGGCGGCTCAGGCGATGCCCAGGTATTTGTGGGTCTGGACGCTTAAACGCCAGCGGGGGTGGGCAAGGCAATAGGCGATGGCGGCACGGGTGTTGGCCTCGCGCTCGGGCCCGTCCATCGGCTGCAGCAGGAAACGCTCGAAAGCCAGGTGCTCGAACCGCTCGGGCGGCGCCTTGGCCTGCGGAAACACGAGCTTCAGCTCCTGGCCCGAGGTCTGGACGACCGGCGCATCGGCCTTGGGGCTGACGCAGATCCAGTCGATCCCCTTCGGCGCTTCCAGGGTCCCGTTGGTCTCCAGCGCGATGGAGAAGCCGCGCCCGTGCAGCGCCGCGATCAGGTCATCGTCCACCTGCAGCAGCGGCTCGCCGCCGGTCAGCACCACCAGCCGCTCGCTCGGCCCGCCGGCCCAGGCCCGTTCGATCGCCGCCGCCAGCTCCTCGGCCGAGGCGAAGCGGCCGCCACCCTCCCCGTCCATGCCGACGAAGTCGGTGTCGCAGAAGGTGCAGACCGCGCCGGCCCGGTCCTCCTCGCGCCCGCTCCACAGGTTACAGCCGGCGAAGCGGCAGAACACCGCCGGCCGGCCCGCCTGGCCGCCCTCGCCCTGCAGGGTGAGGAAGATCTCTTTCACCGCGTAGCTCATGAGGCGATCGCCGGACGGCCCTGCGCCAGCCATTCCTCCCAGCCCTTGGCCCGCAGCTCGCACGCCGGGCAGGTCCCGCAGCCATGGCCCCAGTCGTGCAGCGCGCCGCGCTCGCCGAGGTAGCAGGTGTGGCTCTCGGCTCGAACGATCTCCACCAGCGGATCGCCGCCCAGCCCCTTGGCGAGGCTCCAGGTGTCGGCCTTGGTCAGCCGCATCAGCGGCGTCTCGATCCGGAAATCCTGCGCCATGCCGAGGTTCAGCGCCGCCTCCATGGCGTCCAGCGTGTCGCGCCGGCAGTCCGGATAGCCCGAGAAGTCGGTCTCGCACATGCCGCCGACGAGCGCCTTCAGCCCCCGCCGGTCGGCGAGCGCCGCGGCATAGGTGAAGAACACCAGGTTGCGCCCCGGCACGAAGGTGTTGGGCAGGCCCTTCTCGCCGATCTCGATCGCGCGCTCGGTGGTCAGGGCCGACTGGCCGACCTGGCCGAAGCCGCGGATGTCCAGCATGTGGTCGGGCCCGAGCCGCGCCGCCCAGGCCGGGAAGCGCTCGGCGATGGCCGTGCGCACCGCGACGCGCGCCTCGAGCTCCACCGCATGCCGCTGGCCGTAGTCGAAGCCCACCGTCTCGACGCGCGCGTAGCGCTCGAGGGCCCAGGCCAGGCAGACGGTGGAGTCCTGTCCGCCGGAGAACAGGACGAGGGCGGCGTCGGTCATGGCGCCCATATGCGCGTTCCGCAGCGGAATCGGAAGCACCCGGCGGACTCCGAGTAAAAGGCCAGGTCCACTTCAAATAACGACGATTCTGCTCTTTGGATTTGCACCCGATCGTCAATTGTGACGCAGGAAGCCCAGGAATAACGCCGTTCATTTTTCGGCGTTCGCGACAAAAGCGATGTATTTCGGTCACAGATCGCCCGCGGCGCGGCCGTTTTCATACATGAACGCCGATAAGTTATCGCCGTCCAGTTGACCGCCCCGGGCCGGCCCACGAGGTTCCGCCGCCTCGGGCGCCTCCCCGCGCCCGGGTCCATCACACGCGCACTACGACTGGCCCGGCGGCTCCCCCCGCCCGGCCTTGGGAGGACTTTATGTCGTCGATTCAACCGCGCCTGCGGACGCTGCTCGCCATGGGCGCTTCCGCCGTCGCCCTTTCCGCCGTTTCCCACCCCGCCTTCGCGCAAGCCGCGGCGCCTGCGGCCGAGCCCGCGAACCAGGTGGAAGAGCTGGTGGTCACCGCCGAGAAGCGTGAGCAGTCGCTTCAGGACGTGCCCGTCGCCGTCACCGCCTTCACCTCCGCCAAGCGCGACGTGGTCGGCATCACCGGCATCCAGGACTTCGTGAACTTCACGCCGGGCATGAACTACTCCGGCACCGACCGCGTCAGCCTGCGCGGCGCCGGCCGCAACACCTTCTACGTCGGCAACGACCCGGGCGTGGCCTCCTACACCGACGCCTTCTACTCCGCCTCCTCGGCCGAGCTGTTCAAGACGCCGCTGTTCACCGAGCGCACCGAGATCCTGCGCGGTCCGCAGGGCACCCTCTACGGCCGCAACGCCATGGGCGGCGCGATCAACATCATCTCCAAGCGTCCGGCGAAGGAGTTCTCGGGCGAAGTCCGCGGCATCGTCGGCAACGACAGCCACTACCGCGCCGAAGGCGTGGTCTCGATCCCGCTGGCCGACAACCTGCGCATCAAGGTCGGCGGCACCCACGAGGAAGCCGACGGCTTCATCAAGAACATCGGCACGGCCAACGACGGCGGCTCGATCAAGCGCAACTACTTCGAGGCGCAGGCCGAGGGCGAGCTGGGCGACAAGACCACCTTCTGGGCGCGCTACAGCCGCACCGCCTGGGACGACACCACCGGCGTCGGCGACCGCTGGTCGAATCTGGTCACCCCCTACGACACGGCCCTGCCGTTCGGCCCGATCGGCCAGCTCACGACCAACCCGCAGTACGGCTACACCACCGCCAACCCCGGCGCGTCCGACCCGTACAAGATGAACACCAACCGCAACGGCTACGGCCAGCTGCGCGGCAACCACCTGGTGACCCTGCAGGTCACCCAGGACCTGGGCTTCGCCGACCTGAAGTACATCGGCGGCTTCCAGCAGTACATCTACCAGACCGGCGGCGACCTCGATAACACCAGCCGCACCGGCTCGATCACGGTCAATGGCACGCCGGGGATCTTCGTCGACTACACCACCGACTTCCTGGAGAAGAAGAAGTACTTCTCGAACGAGCTCAACCTGACCTCCAAGGGCGACGGCCCGCTCCAGTGGATCGTCGGTCTCTACCAGTACCACGAGGTCTACAACCAGCGGATCCAGTACGGCGACCCGCAGCAGGCCCAGGTGGCCTCGCCCTTCTACATCAGCCTGTCGCCGTTCTCGCTGACGCCGGCCCCGGCCAACCCCAGCCGCGACACCGTCGACATCCAGGCCCACCTGGTCTCCGACGCCTACGCGGTGTTCGGCCAGGCGACCTACAAGTTCAGCGACAGCTGGTCGCTGACCGGCGGCCTGCGCTACACGAAGGACAAGAAGGACGGCAACGAGTACGAGCGCCTGATCATGTTCTCGCCGTCCAGCCCCTACGGGCAGGCCTCGGCGCTGCTGCGTGGCCTGGCGATCGACGTCTCCTCCGACTTCGACCCGAGCAAGCCGGGCGTGCAGCCGAACCGGTCGATGAGCAACAGCTGGGACGCCGTCACCGGCACCCTGAACCTCGACTGGACGCCGGACCGCGACACCCTGGTCTACGGCAAGTACAGCCGTGGCTATAAGTCGGGCGGCTTCCTCCTCGGCACCCTCTCGCCGAAGGCCGAAGCCAAGCAGGAGGCGGTCAACGCCTTCGAACTCGGCGCCAAGAAGACCATCGCCCGCACCCTGATCCTGAACGGCGCGCTGTTCTACAACGACTACAAGGACCTGCAGCTCAACGTGCAGCAGCTGAACGAGGCCAAGACCTCGTCGGCCAACTACTTCGTGAACGTCGACGCCCGCGCCTACGGCCTCGAGCTGGAAGCCATCTGGCAGCCGATCCGCAACCTGCAGTTCAACGCGAGCTACGGCTACCTGAACACCAAGATCACCAAGGGCTGCTGCTTCTTCGACCCGGCGGACCCCTCCGCGCTTCTGGCGGGCGCCCGCCCGCAAGGCCAGACCGCCACGCTCAACGGTGTGCCGATCGTCTACCAGAACGTCGAGGGCTCGCCGCTCTACCAGTCGCCGAAGAACAAGTTCGCGCTGAACGGCAACTACACGATCGACTTCGATCCGGGCTCGCTGGTCCTCTCGGCCACCTACACCTGGACCGACAAGACCCTGTACCAGCCGTTCAAGAACGACCCGGCCTTCTCGGTGCCGTCCTACGGCACGGCCGACTTCCGCGCGATCTGGAAGGACGCCAAGGACCGCTACTCGGTCATCGGCTTCGTCAAGAACGCCTTCGACGAGAAGGGCTACACCTCGACCGGCTCCACCACCCCGACGGCCACCTTCGGCTTCGGCGCCGGCGGCATCTATCAGAACGGCGTGTCGATCACGCGCGGCCTGATCCAGCCGCGCACCTACGGCATGGAGCTGCAGTACCGCTTCTAAGCGGCGCTACCGAACAGGCGCTATTTTTCCTCCCAGCGCCTTCTTCGAGGGCGGCGACCCGAGGGTCGCCGCCCTTTTTTTCTGATTTCCCGGCCGTTTAACCTCTCCGCAAGCGCGTCTGGCCATAGTGCCGGCCCGAGGCGTTTCAGTCGGCCGACCATGTCCCTGCCGGATTACATCTTCGACCGCGTGACGGCCGACATCCGCCAGCAGATGGCCGGCATCCTGGCGCTCACCGAACAGCTCGCCCGCCAGCGCCTCACCCCCGACGCCCAGGCCTGCCTCGCCGGCGTCTCCGAAGCCGCCGACGCCGTGCGCCGCACCCTCGACGCCGCCCTCGACATCCACGCCGTCGCCAGCGATGGCCTCGCCCTCAATCCCGCGCCGCTCGTGCTGCGCGACCTGATGGACGACGTGGAGGCGCGCTGGCGCGCGGCGGCCGGCATGGCCGGGGTCACCCTGCTCGTCTCCTACGATGGCGCGCCGGAGGCCTGCGTCCACGCCGACCGCGCCCGCCTCACCCAGGTGTTCGACGCCTTCATCGCCGAGGCCGTCGGCGGCGCGCGCCGCGGCGCGGTGGAAGCCAGCCTGCGGGCCGAGGAAGGTCCCGCCGGCCTGCGGCTCACCGGCCGCATCCGCGGCGCCCGCGATCCGGCCCGCGACGGCCGCGGCCTTGAGGCCCGGGTGCGCGAGGTGGACTCCCAGTTCGGCCTGGAGGTGGCGCTCGGCGTGCTCCTGGCCCGACGCATCGTCCAGGAGCTCGGCGGCCGCATCGGCGAGGAGACCAACCCCGGCGCCGGCCAGACCGTCGCCTTCGAGCTCGACCTGCCCAAGGCCCGCGCCCTGCCCGAGCCGGAGCCGCGCTCGGCCGGCCGCTCGGCCCACGTCCTGGTGGTCGACGACAACGCCACCAACCGCATGGTCGCCCAGGCGCTGTGCGAGATGTTCGACTGCACCTCGGAGTCCGCCGTCGACGGCGTCGAGGCGCTGGAGGCGGCGCGCGCCGGCCGGTTCGACCTGATCCTGATGGACATCAAGATGCCCCGGATGGACGGGATCAGCGCCGCCCGCGCCATCCGCGACCTGCCCGGCGAGGCCGGCGAGGTGCCGATCGTCGCCCTCACCGCCAACGCCGATCCCGACGACGCCGCCGATTACCTCGCCGCCGGCATGGACGGGGTGGTCGAGAAGCCGATGAAGCCCGAGCACCTGCTGGCCGTCCTGCGTCAGGCCCTGGACGCCCAGGCCGCGGCCGCCTGAGAGACGGCCTCGAGGGGGCGGCCTGTCTGCGACCGCTTGACGACGGCGGCTATGGCTCTAAGCGACAGGACGAGTTCGCTGGAGTTCCCGATGACCGACGCCGTCGCCCCCGCCCTGCACGACACCCTTGGCCAGATCCGCGTCGTCGAGATGGCGAACGGCCGGGCGGCGATCGAGTACGAGGTGGGTCCCCAGATGTGCCACTCGGGCGGCGTCGCCCAGGGCGGCTTCGTCTGCGGCTGGATCGACGCGGCCATGGCCCACGCCTCCATGTCGCTCCTGCCCGACCTGACGCCCATGTCGCTGGAGCTGAAGGTCAGCTATTTCGCGCCCGCCCGCCCCGGTCGGGTGATCGCCGAGGGCTGGATCGAGCGCCGCGGCAAGGCCACCTGCTTCGCCGAGGGCCGCCTCCTCGACGCCGCCGGCAACGTTCTCGCCAAGGCCAGCTCCACCATCCGCCTGATCCCGCGCGAGGCGGTCGAGGCCGCGGCCAAGAAGGCGCTCGGCTAGAGGTTCGGCGGATTTGGCCCTCCCTGCCGTCCGGGAAGCGCGGCTAAGCTCGGCGCATCAAGGGAGGCGACATGTCCGAACAGACGATCCGTGAAGCGCTGGAGAAGGCTCTGGCCGAGAGCGGCCTGCCCGGCGCCGCCGCCGCCGCCGTGACGCCCACGGGCGAGACGATCAGCCTCGCCGTCGGCCACAAGGGCGTCGCCGATCCGGCGCCGCTGCTCCCCGACCAGATGTTCTGGATCGCCTCCATGACCAAGGCGATCACCTCCCTCGTCGCCCTGCAGCTCGTCGCCGAGGGCAAGCTCGACCTCGACGCGCCGGTCGGCCCGCTCGTCCCCGAACTGGCCGAGCCCCAGGTCCTCGAAGGCTTCGGCGAGGACGGCCAGCCGCGCCTGCGGCCCGCTCGCGAGCCGGTGACCCTGCGCCGCCTGCTGAGCCACACCTCCGGTCTCGGCTACGACTTCGCCAGCCCCGACCTGATCCGCTGGCTCGGCCACGCCGGCCAGACCACCATGGGCCCAACCCCGCCGGCCGGCCTGCCGCTGCTGTTCGAGCCGGGCGCTGACTGGGCCTATGGCTTCGGCATCGACTTCGCCGGCCGGATGATCGAGGCGGTGACGAAGCAGGACCTCGGGACCGTCTTCGCCGAGCGCGTCTTCAAGCCGCTCGGCATGGCCGACACCGGCTTCTCGCTCACCGACGCCCAGCGCGCGCGCCTCGCGCCCATGCACGCCCGCCTCCCGGACGGCGGCCTCGCGCCCTTCCCGTTCGGCATGCCCGAGCCGCCGTTCTTCCAGATGGGCGGCGGCGGCCTGCACTCCACCGCCCCCGACTACCTGAAGTTCCTGGAAGCCGTGATCGGCCGCGGCCCGCAGATCCTGCCGCCGGCGCAGATGAAGCTCTTCACCGAGAGCCAGCTCACCGAGCCGCGCCCCGGCGTCCTGAAGAGCGCCGCCAAGCACCTCTCCAACGACTTCGACGCCTTCCCCGGCCAGCCCACCGGCTGGAGCCTCGGCTTCCTGGTCAACCTCGAGCCCGGCCCCGCCGGCCGCGCCGCCGGCAGCCTCGCCTGGGCGGGCCTCTCGAACTGCTACTACTGGGCCGATCCGAAGTCCGGCGCCGCCGGCGTCCTGATGACCCAGCTCCTCCCCTTCGCCGACCCCGCCGCCCTCAAGCTCTTCGAGGCTTTCGAGCGGGCGGTGTACGCCGACTGAGCCGAATCTACTCCGCCGCCAACGCCGCCGGCGCCTCGGCCCGCGCCGGAACGGGCAGCGGGTTGCCCGCCGCCTTGGCCCGCTTGGCTCCGGCCTCGATCTCCTTCAGGAGGTCGTGGACATAGATCCCGAAGTCCACCTGGATCGTGTGCCGCGCGGCCTTGTAGTAGGGGCCGAGGTGCAGCGCCTCGTCCTTGGCGGTGACCGCCTTCATCTCGGCCGGGCTCGGCGGCTTGTACTGGCCGACCAGGTAGGCGCCGGCGAGCTTCGCCTGCTGCTCGGCGAAATTGACCAGCGTCGGCAGCGGCTGGGCCAGGCCCATGAAGAACAGGTTGGGGATCTCCGGCTTCATCATCCGTTTGAACAGCGGGAAGCGGTGCTCCGCGTCGGGCAGCAGCTCCGGGTCCTTGAAGAACGGGAAGCTGATCTTGTAGCCGGTGGCGTAGACGATGACGTCGACGTCCTCCACCGAGCCGTCCTCGAACTTCACCTTCCTGCCCATCAGCTCGGCGATGTTCGGCTTGAACTTCACGTCGCCGCAGCCGGCGCGGGTCAGGAACTCGCCCGACACCGAGGGGTGGGCCTCCAGCGGCTCGTGGTCCGGCTTGGGCAGGCCGTAGTCCTCCATCCGCCCGACCGCGCGCTTGATCTTGGCCCGCGCCAGGGCCAAGCCCAGCTTGCGCGGCATCCAGTGCGGCATGGACGCCTTGTCGGCCACCTTGCCGTCCATGTACTTCGGCAGCACCCAGACGCCCCGCCGCGCCGCCACCCACAGGTTCTTGGCGATCGGCCGCTGGGCCAGCTCCGAGGCCACGTCCATGGCCGAGTTGCCCATGCCGACGATCACCACGTTCTTGCCGCGCATGTCGACCGGCTCGAAGGGCGTGCGGTAGCTGTGCACGTGGAAGGCCGGGCCGTCGAACTTGCCCGGATATTCCGGGACCCGCGGGTCCCAGTGGTGGCCGTTGCAGACGAACAGCACGTCGTAGATCCGGCTCTCGCCGGAGCCGAGCGTCACCTTCCAGAGGCCGTCCGCGGTCCGCTCGGCCCGCTCCACGCGGGTGTTGAACGTGATCAGCGGGCGAAGGCCGAAGTGGTCCACGTAGTCGTGGAAGTACTGCAGCAGCTGGCGATGGTGCGGGAAGTCCGGCCAGTCGGCCGGCACGGGATAGTCCTCGAACGCCAGCCGCCACTTCGAGGTGTCGATGTGCAGGCTCTCGTAGCAGGCCGACATCCCGTTCGGGTTGTTGAAGTACCAGTTGCCGCCGATGTCGTCGCTCATCTCGAAGCAGTCGAACGGCACGCCGAGGTCCTTCAGCTTCTTGGCCGTCGTGAACCCCGAGCATCCCGCGCCGATGATGCACGCCTTCGGCAACCGCTCCGCCACTGTCCGATCCTCCGCAAATCCCTGTTTCGGCGCAGGATAAACCAGCTTTCGACTGACGTCGGGGCGCCCTGAGGGCTGTTCACCCGGCCCGCTTCGCGCGCACCACCGCAGCGTCGAGCGCCTGCAGGAACTTCGAGCGGTCGGCGGCGGCGAAGGGCCTGGGCCCCCCGGTGATCTCGCCCATGGAGCGCAGGTGCTCGCCGATCGCCCGTCCGGCAAGGGCCGAACCGATGTTGTCGTGGCTGAACACCTGGCCGTTGGACCGGATCGCCTGGGCGCCGGCCTTGAGCGCCCGCTGCGCCAGCGGAATGTCGGTGGTGACCACGATGTCGCCCACGCCGGCCCGCTCGGCGATCCAGTCGTCGGCGACGTCCGGCCCGGCGTCCACCACCACCAGCTCCACCCGCGGCAGGGCGGGCGTGCGGATCCAGCTGTTGGACACCACGAACACCGGCAGGGCGTAGCGCCCGGCCACCTTGTAGACCTCGTCCTTCACCGGGCAGGCGTCGGCGTCGATGTAGATGGTCGTCATCGGCCCGTTATGACACGGACCGCCTGTGGTAAGTCACGCCCATGACCGACCGTCCCGATGATCCGAACGAAACCCCGATGCAGCGGGCGCTGCGCCTGAAGAAGGCCGCGCAGGACGCCAAGTCCGCGCCGTCCGGCGCCAAGCTCTCGCCCACCCAGGCCAGGCGCCAGCCGGCCGGCGCCTCCAAGCCCTGGATGAAGCGCTGAACATGGGCGGCCCCACGCCCGAGGACGACGACTTCGACGGCGGCGGCTTCGACGTCGACGACTGGACCCGGCTCGTGCCCTTCGCCGGCGCCGTCGCCACGCTCGATGACGTCCAGGCCGGCCGCGCCGTGTTCGCGCTCGCCGACACCACGGGTCCGAAGCCCCTCGAGATGGAGCTGCCGCAGCCGGTGATCTGGTGGGACGACGACGGCGAGCAGGCCGCCGTCGCGGTCCAGGCCGAGGCGCACGGCGGCCCGGACGGCGAGGTGCTGGAGGTGCTCGGCCTGATCCTCCCCGACGGCGCCTCCGCCGTCGCCCTGATCGACGACGTCGACCTCGTCGACGACACCGACCCCACCTGGCGCGACCTCGTCGCCCGCGCGGTGGACGAGGCCTAGCTCATTACGATCCCTTGACTCATCCATAACCCAAGAGTTATCGATCCAACCGATAACCCGAGAGTTATGAGTTTCAGTGTCCGCCGCGCCCGACCTCCTGTTCCGCACCCTCGCCGACCCGACCCGGCGGGCCCTCTTCGAGCGCCTGTGCCGCGAGGGGGAGCAGACGGTCGGCGCGCTCACCGCCCAGGCCGGCGTCTCCCAGCCGGCGGTCTCCAAGCATCTCGCCGCCCTCAAGCACGCCGGCCTGGTCCGCGACCGCCACGAGGGGCGCCAGACCCACTACGCCGCCCAGCTCGGCGCCCTCGCGCCGCTGCTCGACTGGACGCGCCAGATGGCCGGCTTCTGGGAAGGTCGCTTCGATCGCCTCGAGGACCTCCTCGCCAGGATGGACCAATGACCGACCTCACCCCCGCCCGGCCCGCGGCCGGCCCGCTCTCCGTCGTCGTCGAGCGGGACATCGGCCATCCGCCGGAGCGGATCTGGCGCGCGCTCACCCAGCCGCACCTGATGGCCGAATGGCTGATGGCCAACGACTTCGTCCCTGAGCTCGGCGCGCGCTTCAACCTGCGCGGCGAATGGGGCGGGGTGCTGGACTGCGAGGTGCTCGAGATCGAGCCGCACCGCACCCTCGCCTACAGCTGGAACTTCGACCACCCGACCAATGGCCTGACGAGCGTCGTCACCTGGACCCTGACGCCGACTGCCGCCGGCACGCGCCTGCGCATGGAGCAGACTGGATTCCGCCGCGACCAGCCGCAGAACTTCGGCGGCGCCCAGATCGGCTGGCGCGCCAATTTCGACAGGCTCGAGGCCCTCCTGGCCGGCCCCATGATCGCGCCCTGAACTGGAGCAAGCCCCCATGACCTGGAACCTCTGGATCCGCCGCCTGCATCGCTGGCTCTCGATGGCGTTCACGATCCTTGCCGTCGCCAACATCGTCGCCCTGGCCGCCCAGGTTCAGGCGCCGTGGCTGGGCTTCCTCGCCCTCGTCCCGCTCATTCCCCTGCTGGCGACGGGGCTCTATCTCTTCGCCCTGCCCTATCTCGCCAAAGGCCCCGCCCGCGCATGAAGCGAAACCCGCCCCCGCCCGGCGTCACGCCGTCCCAGATGATCGACGGCCGCATCGCCGAGCTCGCCGGCTGGCGCGGCGAGACCCTGGCCCGCGTCCGCGACCTGATCCGCGCCGCCGATCCCGGCGTGGTCGAGGAGTGGAAGTGGAACGTGCCGGTCTGGTCCTCCTCGGGCATCCTCTGCACCGGCGAGGCCTACAAGGCCGCCGTCAAGCTGACCTTCGCCAAGGGCGCCTCGCTCCCCGATCCGAAGGGCCTCTTCAACTCCAGCCTCGAGGGCGCCACCCGGCGCGCCATCGACATCCGGGAAGGCGAGACCATCGACGGCAAGGCTCTGCAGGATCTGATCCGCGCCGCCATCGCGCTCAACCGCGCCAAGGCCTAGCCGGTCGGCCCCTTGGCCTCTGAGGTCGAGCCGGTGCTCCGCGCCCCGCGCGAGCGCCCCTTCACCACCCCGGCCTCGGCCTTCGCCGCAGCGCTGAGGCTGCTCAGCTCGGCCTCCTGCCGCGCCTGGTCCGGCGGGGTGAACTCGCGCTGCGTCACCGCCACCTGGTGCGGATAGGGGAAGCTGAGGCCGGCCGCCTGGAAACGCTGCTTCACCGCCTTGATGAGGTCGAACTGGGTGTCTCGGTAGCCGGCCGGCGAAGTCCAGGCCCGCAAGGTCACGGTCACCGAGGAGTCCTTCAGGGCCGTCACCTTGGCCCAGGGCGGCGGGTCGGCGACGATGCGCGGATCGGCCTTGGCGATCTCGATCAGTAGGGCCAGCGCCAGGTCCTCGTCGTCGTCGTAGTCGATGCCGAAGTCCATGTCGATGCGCCGCACCTCGAGCATCGAATAGTTCACCACCACCTCGCCCAGCGCCTTGGAGTTGGGGATGAACACCACCGAGTTCTGCAGGTCGTGGAGGCGCGTGACGAAGAGGTCGAGCCCGTGCACCCGCCCGACCACGTCGGCGATCTTCACCCGGTCGCCGATCCGATAGGGCCGCAGGAGCAGGATCATCACCCCCGCCGCCACGTTCGACAGCCCGCCCTGCAGCGCCAGGCCGATGGCGAGGGAGGCGGCGCCCAGCACCGCCAGGACCGAGGTCGTCTGCACCCCGATCTGCTGCAGCACTGCAATGCCGCCGATCACCACCACCGTGTAGCGCACCAGCGAGGCGAGGAAGCCGGCCAGCACCGCGTCCGGCGCCGAGCGCCCGTGCAGCCGCGCCAGGGCCTCCCGCGCCAGCCGCGAGGCCCATCGCGCCACCCACAGCGTGACGACCAGGATGCCTGCGCCGATCGCCAGGTTGATCAGCGCGTGGAGCAGCCCGGCCAGCAGCGGGGCCCAGGCCTGGGGCCCGCCGTTGACCAGCCGCTCGATCTGATCGCCGAGCGGCACGGTCGGGGACGCCGGCGCCGCGTGCGCCGGAGCCGGCGCGCCCGGAAGGTTGGGGAAAGGCAAGCCCATCCCCGCCAAACGCGGAGGCGCGGCTTTGGCGCCCGCCGAAGCTAGAGCACGAAGTCGGCCGCGGTCAGGCCCTTGCCGACACCCGTCAGGATGATCTCCATGTCCGCGGTCGTATCGCCGTTGACGTCAGCGAGGACCAGGGTGTTGCCGCCGGTCTCGGTCCACCAGATCGCATGCGCGGTGGGCGTCGCGCCGGCGAAGGCGAAGGCCTGATTGCCGGCAAGGCCCGTGTCGGCGTCGATGGCCGACAGGTCGATGCGGTCCACCCCGTGCGTGAAGTCGCTGATCACGTCCGTGCTGGTGTTGCGCCCAGGGACCTGGCTCTCCCCGGTCGCGCCATAGACGAAGAGGTCCGCGCCGCTGCCGCCGTTGAGGGTGTCGGCGCCTGTCCCGCCGTTCAGGGTGTCGCTTCCGGAGTTGCCCGCCAGATTGTCGTCGCCCGAGTTGCCGAGCAGGACGTCGCCCGCCGGAACCACCGTGCTGCCGGTTTCGGCGTCGTTCCCCTGGTTCGCGTCGATGTAGGAGAAGTCGTAGGTCTGGGCGTGCAGGTCGACCGTATCCGCGCCGCCGGTGATCTTGGTGTCGGTGGTGGTCAGGGTGACGTGGCCGGTGGTCGTCGTGTGCCCGTCGCTCAGGGTGTAATCGAGGGTCGCCGTCGTGCTGTTCGTGCCGGGCGAATTCACGGTGAAGCCGGTGACCACTCCGCCCGAGGTGACCGGGCTGATGGTCCAGCCGTTGGCGGCGGTGACGTTGGCCGCGGTGACTGCCAGCGTGTCGGCGTCGGCGTCCGTGTCGTTGGCCAGCAGCCAGCCGACCGGCATGGTGAAGCCGGTGTTGGTCGAGACGATGATGGCGTCGTTGTTCGCCACCGGCGCGTGGTTGCCGCTCAGCACCGTCAGGGCGACGGTGTCGCTGTCGCTCTGGGCGCCGCCGGTCCCGAAATGGCCGAGGTCGCTGGTCGTCACGGACAGGGTGTCGGCGCCGGCATAAGCGCTGTTCGCCGTGTAGCTCAGGCTCGCCAGGGCGGCGTTCACCTGGGCGAGCGTGCCGGTGATCGCCAGCTGCCCGTCCGAGCCGTCCGTGTCGCCGGTCAGGCCGGTGGTCGTGGACAGGTTCAGCGCGCCGTGGCCAACCGCCAGGCTGACCTGCACCGTCTCGTCGCCGGCGATCGCGTTGTCCGCGTCGTCGACGTCGGCGACCGACAGTCCCGAGATAGCGGCGGCCGAGCCGGCGGTGACCGTCTGGGCCGAGGGCACGGTGTTCACCGGGGCGTCGTTCACCGGTGTCACGTTGAAGGTGAAGGTGTTCGCCGTGGGATCGAGGTCGACGCCGCCGTTGGCCGTGCCGCCGTCGTCCTGCACTTGGAAGGTCAGGTTCGCATAGCCGGTCCCGTTGGCGTTGGCCGCCGGCGTGAACGTCAGGTTGCCGATGTCAGCCGCCTGGATCGTCTGGCCCGCGGTCACGGCGACGCCGTTGAGCTGCAGCGAGCCCGCGCCCGGCAGGGTGGTGATCTTCACCGCCATCAGGCTGTTGGCCGGGGAGTCGTTCGGATCGGTGAAGCCGAAGTCGCTCGCCGCGAAGGTGTAGGTCCCGTCCTCCAGCACCGTGCCCGAGCCGTTGGTCCCCGCCGGGGCGTCGTTCACCGGTGTCACGTTGAAGGTGAAGGTGTTCGCCGTGGGGTCGAGGTCGACGCCGCCGTTGGCCGTGCCGCCGTCGTCCTGCACCTGGAAGGTCAGGCTCGCATAGCCGGTCCCGTTGGCATTGGCCGCGGGCGTGAAGGTGAGATGGCTAATGTCGGCCGCCTGGATCGTCTGGCCGGCGGTCACCGCGACGCCGTTGAGCTGCAGCGAGCCCGCGCCCGGCAGGGTGGTGATCTTCACCGCCATCAGGCTGTTGGCCGGGGAATCGTTCGGATCGGTGAAGCCGAAGTCTGACGCGGCGAAGGTGTAGGTCCCGTCCTCCAGCACCGTGCCCGAGCCGTTGGTCCCGGCCGGGGCGTCGTTCACCGGTGTGACGTTGAAGGTGAAGGTGTTCGCCGTGGGATCGAGGTCGACGCCGCCGTTGGCCGTGCCGCCGTCGTCCTGCACTTGGAAGGTCAGGTTCGCATAGCCGGTCCCGTTGGCGTTGGCCGCCGGCGTGAACGTCAGGTTGCCGATGTCAGCCGCCTGGATCGTCTGGCCCGCGGTCACGGCGACGCCGTTGAGCTGCAGCGAGCCCGCGCCCGGCAGGGTGGTGATCTTCACCGCCATCAGGCTGTTGGCAGGGGAGTCGTTCGGATCGGTGAAGCCGAAGTCGCTCGCCGCGAAGGTGTAGGTCCCGTCCTCCAGCACCGTGCCGGAGCCATTGGTCCCGGCCGGGGCCTCGTTCACGTTCTGCACATTGACGGTCAGCTTCTGGACATCGGTGAGCAATCCGTCCGAGGCCTGCACCCACACCGAATAGGCGTTGCCGCCGCCGCTCGCCGTCGGATGTTCGAAGTCCGGGGCGGAGACGAACGCCAGCGCGCCCGTCGTCGCGTTGATGCTGAACTTGGCCGCGTCGGCGCCGCCGACGATCGAGTAGCTCAGCACGCTGACCGCGTCCGGATCGCTCGCCTGGACGGTCCCCACCGCCGTGCTGTTCTCGAAGACGCTGGCGGTCCCGGTGTCCTGGCCGCCGTTCGAGGTGATCACCGGCGCCTGGTCGAGGGCCGCCACCTGCACGTTGCCGACGAACACCTGCAGGGTCTCGATCTTCGAGGCCTGCAGGTTCCAGCCCGACTGGCTGAAGGTGAAGATCGCGTTGGTCGCTTCCTGGGTGTGGACGTTGGTGTTCGCGTTCAGGAAGGCGAGGAAGGCCGAGAGGTCCGCCTGCACCGAGCCGCTGATCCACTGGTTGTAGGTCAGGACGAGCTTCAGGCTGTCGATGCCCGAGCCGCCGTCGACGACGTCCGCCCCCGCGCCGGCGCCCGGCGCGATGGTGCTCAGGCCCGAAGCGCTGGCGTCGTAGACCATGACGTCATCGCCGGAATTGCCGCTCAGGGTGTCGGCCCCGAGGCCGCCGTCGAGGGTGTCCCTGCCGGCGCCCCCGTTGAGCTTGTCGGCGCCGTCGCCGCCCTGGATCAGGTTGTCGCCGGACAGCCCGTTCAGGGTGTCAGCGCCGTTCGTGCCAAGAATGGTTGGCATGGGATGCCCCCTCGATTTTGACCAGTACCGAGCCCGTAATCGGGGGTTGCCGCGAAATGTTCGGCCCTGGAGCCGCGCACGCGACGGTAGTTCTGGATCGAAGGGTCGCGCGCGAGGCCATGGCCCCACGCGTGGGAAGGTTCGCGTCTAGCGGACCGTTTCTTTCTGCTTGGGCGCCGAAACGCGTCGCGTCTTCGCCTGCGCCTTGGGCTTCGGGAGAAGCCGGAAACGCGTCTGGCACCAGGCGAAATCGACGCCGACGTCGAGCAGGGCGTCTGAGCGGCCGCAGGGGCAGGCGAATTCCATCACGCCAAGCACCCGGTAGGTCTCGCCCGCCCTGAGGGGCACCGGCCTGCCCGTCACATGGTTCGGGGCGGCGTTGACGCATAGAACCAGATCGCCAGGGCCGACAGCGTCGCTCATAGCTTTCACCCACTGCGCTCGGAGAGGATAGACCCTGCCCCGCCAGGGGCAAAGGCCCTCCGGGCGCCGAAAACCAATCAGGCCGCTCAGTCCCCCGCGCATCCGGCATTGATCCATGATAGGCCTCGTACCGGGCCACCCGCCCCAGGAGACGTCATGAACACCGTCGAGAGCTCGCGTGAGCTCGCCTGGATCCGCGAACGGCTCGCCCGTCCCCTGCCGCTGGCGGAGGACACCGCCGTCATCGCCACAACCCTCCAGGGACAGGTCGCCGTCTGGAACCGGGCAGCCGAGCGCCTTTATGGTTGGTCGGAAGCCGAGGCCCTGGGGCGCGACATCCTCGAGCTGACGCCGGCCAAGTACACGCGCGAGCAGTCGGCCGAGATCATGCAGGCGCTGCAGGCGGGTGAGACCTGGGAAGGCGAGATCCTGTTGCGGCGTCGCAGCGGCGACCCCGTCGTCGCCTTCGTCCTCGACGTGCCGGTGGGCGACGTGGCCGGCGGCCAGGGCGCCATCGTCGGGGTCTCGAGCCCGGCGGAGACCGGCGCGGCGATCCGCGAGCAGGCAGCCGAGATCAGCGCGACGGTCAGGCGCTGGTTCGAACACCCCTAGCCGCGAGCTCGTGAAGGGGGCGCGAGACATCAGGCCGGTCGGCGACGGCGCGCAGCCGTGGCTGATCGCCGGCCTGTTCGCCTCGTTGCTGGTGTGCGGGGGCCTGCTCGTCTACGGCTCCGGACGCGGCTTCGATCTCACCGACGAGGCCTTCTACCTGATCCGCACCCGCGAGCCCGACGGCTACGCGCTCAGCTATCAGCCGTTCGGCTATCTGCTACACCCCCTCTTCAGCCTGGCGGCCGAAAACCTGCAGAGCTTCCGCGCCCTGGGCTTCGCGATCGCGGCCTGCGCGGGCGCCCTCCTCGGCGCGGCCCTGCCCTCAGGGAGACCGCGGCGGCTGTTCGGCCTCTATGGCGCGCTCGCATCCCTGACCATCTTCTTCCCGTGGATCGTCACCCCCAGCTACAACTCGGCGGCCAACATCGGCGCCCTCCTGGTCCTCGCCGGCGTCTTCAGCGCGCTGCGGGCATCGCCCGGCGCGCCGCTCGCCGCCGCCCTGCCGTCCTCCCTGCCGTCCGCCCTGTCGTCCTCCCTGCAGATCGCGGCCGGTCTTTGCCTCGCCGCCTTCGGCAAGCCGCCGCTGTTCGCCATCGCGGCCCTGGCCGTCGCGCTCGTCGCCCTGGCCGCGCCCCGCGGCCGGACGGCCCTGGTCGGCGGGCTCGTGATCGGCGCGGCGCTGATCTGCCTCGTCCTGCCGCCGGGCCAGATCGCCGTCCTCGTCGCGCGCATGAGCCTCAGCCAGCACGTGCTGGGCATGCCCAACACCCCGCTCGCCCTGCCCGCCAAGATCGTCCGCGACTGGCTGGCCGTGCCGCCGCTCCTCACCGCCGCCGCCCTCGCCGCGGCCTTCGGCCTGGCGTTCCGCCGACATCGCCCGGCGACGTGGCTGGGCGCCGCGGCCGTCACCTTCAGCCTCGCCTATGTCGCCACCATCGTCCCCGACGCCATCGACGGTGAGATCCCCGACTTCCTGGGCCTCGCCCTCGTGCTGCTGGCGGCGGGCTACGCGGCGATCGTTCGGCCGCGGCCCTGGCCCAGCCGCCTCGCCGTCCTCGTCCTCCTGGCCACGCCGGCGGCGGTGGCGCTCGGCACCTTCAACAACCAGTGGTTCCAGCTCAATTTCAGCATGGCTTTCGGCTTCCTGGCGCTGTTCGCCCTGGCCGCGGCCGACGCCCTTCCCTGGCGCCGCGCGGCCGCCCAGGCGCTGGCGCTCGCCGGACCGGCCGCGGCCATGCTGCTCGCGGCCTGCCATCCCTACAGCCTGCCGGCCTCGATCTTCGACCAGCAGGTCCCGATCACCACGCCCCTCGCCCGCGGCCCCGTCCTGGTGGACCCGCAGACCGCCGCCTTCGCCCGCGCGGCCGACGGCCTGGCCTCCGGCAGGCTCGTCATCGACCTTTCCGGAACGGGGCCCGGCGTCGCCGTGCTGATGGGCGGCCGCGCCCCGGTGCTCCCCTGGCTGAACCCGGCGACGCCCACCTGGCCGGACGTGGTCTGGTCGCGGCTGACGCCGCAGGCGCGGGAGGCCGCCGTGTTCGTCGGCCCGGTCTGGCCCGCCTTCGCGGCCTCCCAGCCGGCCCGGTGGTTCGAGGCCCATCGCGCCGCCTACTGCCGCGCCCTGCTGCCGCCGATGACCTTCTGGGGCGAGGCGCGCAGCCTCGAGGTCTGGCGACCGTGCGCCCAGCCCGCCCAGCCCAGCGCGCGCTAGGCGGCCGCGGCGATTCCGAGGCTCGCCCGGGCCACCGCTTCGGCGACCTTGATGCCGTCCACCGCCGCCGACAGGATGCCGCCGGCATAGCCCGCGCCCTCGCCAGCCGGAAACAGGCCACGCACGTTCAGGCTCTGGAAGTCGGCGCCGCGGGTGATCCGGATCGGCGAGGAGGTGCGCGTCTCGACGCCGGTGAGCAGCGCGTCGGGATCGTCGTAGCGCGGGATCTTGCGGCCGAACACCGGCAGGGCCTCGCGCATCGCCTCGGTCACATAGGCCGGCATGATGGCGGCCAGGTCGGTGGGCCGCACGCCCGGCCGGTAGCTCGGGACCACCTCGCCCAGGGCCGTCGAGGCGCGGCCCGCCAGGAAGTCGCCGACCCGCTGCGCCGGCGCGAAATAGTCGCCGCCGCCCGCCGCGAAGGCGCGGCTCTCCAGCTCCCGTTGCAGGGCGATCCCGGCCAGCGGATGGTCGCTCGGATAGTCGGCGGGCGTGATCCCGACCACGAAGCCGGAGTTGGCGTTCCGCTCGTTGCGCGAATACTGGCTCATGCCGTTGGTCACCACCCGGCCGGGCTCGGAGGTCGCCGCCACCACCGTGCCGCCCGGGCACATGCAGAAGCTGTAGACCGTCCGGCCGTTGGCGCAGTGGTGCGACAGGGAATAGGCGGCCGCGCCGAGGTCGGGGTGGCCGGCGCACGGCCCGAACAGCGCCCGGTCGATCCACGACTGCGGGTGCTCGATCCGGAAGCCGATGGAGAACGGCTTGGCCTCGATGTGGACGCCGCGGTCGTGCAGCATCTCGAAGGTGTCGCGCGAGGAATGGCCGACCGCCATCACCACCTGGTCGGCCTCGACGAACTCGCCGGTGTGCAGGTGAACGCCTCTCAGCCGCCGGCCGCCGTCGGCCCCGCGCTCGAGCTCGAGATCGACCACCCGCTGCTGGAAGCGGTACTCGCCGCCCAGCGCCTCGATCTTGGCGCGCAGCCGCTCGACCATGCTCACCAGGCGGAAGGTGCCGATGTGCGGGTGCGCCTCGGTGAGGATCTCCTCGGGCGCCCCGGCGGCCACGAACTCGGTCAGCACCTTGCGGCCGAGGAACCGCGGATCCTTGATCTGGCTGTAGAGCTTGCCGTCCGAGAAGGTGCCGGCCCCGCCCTCGCCGAACTGGACGTTGGACTCCGGGTTCAGCTCGCTTCGCCGCCAGAGGCCCCAGGTGTCCTTGGTCCGCTCGCGCACCACCTTGCCGCGGTCGAGGATGATCGGGCGAAAGCCCATCTCCGCCAGGATCAGTCCGGCGAACAGGCCGCAGGGCCCGGTCCCGATCACCACCGGCCGCAGCCCCGCCGCCGGCGGCGCGCTGGCCACCGGCCGGTAGCGGGTGTCCGGCGTCGGCCGCACGTGCGGATCCTTTGCCAGCCGGGCCAGCACGGCGGCCTCGTCCGTCACCTCCACGTCGACGATGTAGACCTTGAGGATCGCCGACTTGCGGCGCGCGTCGTGCGCCCGCTTCCACACCGACCAGCGAAGGATGTCGCCCGCGCCGACGCCGAGGCGCTCGGCGATCGCGTCCGGCAGCGCCTGCGGCGCGTGGTCGAGCGGCAGCTTGAGTTCGGAAATCCGCAGCATGGCCCCTATGTAGACGCTGAGCGCCGCCGCGCCGAGACCCTCGGCCGCCCTGGCGCGCCCCTCGTTGCAGCCGCAACAATCTTGCGGCCATCGGGCCTATTGCGCCGCTCGTCGCAATGACCTAGCACCCGGGCCTGCCTTTCGAGGGAGATTATGGCCGAGGCCAAGCCCACCCCCGCCGCCGCACCGCTGCCCTCGCTGGACGAGGTGCGCGCGCGGATCGACCAGATCGACGCCGAGCTGCTCAAGCTCGTCGACGAGCGGGCCGGGCTGGCGAGCGCGGTGGCCGCGGCCAAGAAGGCGGCCGGCGACGGCGACAAGTTCGGCCTGCGCCCCGGCCGCGAGACCCATCTCCTGAAGAAGCTCCTCGCCCGGCCGCGCGGCTCGGCCTCACCGACCCTCGTGGTGCGCATCTGGCGCGAGCTGATCGGCGCCAGCCTGGCGGCCCAGGGCCCGTTCCACATCGAGGTCTGGGGCGGCAAGGATCCGGCCCGCACCGTCGAGCTGGCCCGCGCCCGCTTCGGCGCCTCGCCGCCCCTGCGCATGCTGGCCAGGCCCGAGGAAGCCCTCGCCGCCGCCAAGACCCAGGGCGGCGTCGCCGTCCTGCCGCTCACCGCCGACAGCGCCTGGTGGGCCCGCCTGCTGGCCGAGCCGAAGCTTCGGGTGTTCGCCGCCCTGCCCTGCCTGGCCGCCTGGGGGCCGCTCACCGCCCTGGCGGTCGGCGACGTCGAGGTCGAGCCGACGGGCGACGACCGCACCTACTGGGTCACCGACGCCCCGCAGAGCGGGCCGGCCATCGAGGAGGCCCTCTCCCGCGATGGCGTCGCCGCCACCCTGCTGGTCGCGGCCGGCGGGCTGAAGCTGTTCATGCTGTCCGGCTTCTACCAGGCCCACGACGCGCGCCTCGCCCGGGCGCCGGGCAAGCTTTCGGGCGTCATCGGGGCTGCGCCGGCGCCGCTGGACGTGTAAACAGCGGCGCGTGACTCAAGACAGCGCCACCCTCCCCGCCCGCACCGCCCGTCCCGCCACCGGCCGCCCCGAGCCGAAGGCCGGTATCCTCGACATCACGCCCTACAAGCCGGGCAAGTCGAGCGTCGAGGGCGTCGCCCATCCGGTGAAGCTCTCCTCCAACGAGAACATCCTCGGCGCCAGCCCCAAGGCCCGCGAGGCCTTCGTCGCCGCCGGCGACCGGCTCGCCGTCTACCCCGATGGCCGCGCCAACGCCCTGCGCGCCGCGGTCGCCGCCCACTTCGGCCTGGAGCCCGAGCGGCTGGCCTTCGGCGACGGCACCGACGAGGTGCTGCACCTCCTCAACCAGGTGTTCCTCGAGCCCGGCGACAACATCGTCATGGGCCAGTACGGCTTCTCGGCCTATTCGATCGGCGCCCGCGCCTGCCAGGGCCAGGTGCGCCACGCCGCCGAGCCCAACTACCGCCTCGAGGTCGGCGAGGTGATGAAGCTGGTCGACGATCGCACGCGCATCGTCTTCGCCACCCAGCCGGGCAACCCGACCGGCACCTACCTCTCCAAGGGCGACCTCGCCGCACTGCACGCCGCCCTGCCGCCCGAGGTGGTGCTGGTGCTCGACGAGGCCTACGCCGAGTTCGCCGACGCCGAGGACTTCGCCTCCGGCCTCGAGCTGGCGCGCGCCTCCCAGAACGTCGTCGTCACCCGCACCTTCTCGAAGATCCACGGCCTCGCCTCGCTGCGCGTCGGCTGGGCCTACTGCCCCGAGCACATCGCCGACGCCCTCGACCGCATCCGCGCGCCGTTCAACACCTCGATCTGCGGCCAGGAGGCGGCCATCGCCGCGCTCGCCGACACCGGCTTCCAGGAGCGCTCGGCCCGTCTCGTCCAGGAGGGCCGCAAGCTGCTCGCCGACAGCCTGCGCCAGAAGGGTCTGGAGGTCGTGCCGTCACAGGCCAACTTCGTCCTCGTCGGCTTCCCCAGCACGGCCGGCAAGACCGCCGCCGAGGCCGAGGCCTATCTCGCGAAGAACGGCTACATCGTCCGCGGCGTCGCCAACTACGGCCTGCCGGACCACCTGCGCATCACCATCGGCCTGCCCGAGCACACCCGCGCCGTGGTCGAGCTCCTCGGCCTGTTCATGGAAGCCTAGGGAGCTCCTTAGGCCGTCTTCCCCGACGCCACCTGCTCCAGCAGCGACTGGGCCTGGGCGACGAACGCCTTGGCCACCTCGGGCGCATAGGGGTTCTGGGTCTGGATGGCGGCGAACAGCTCGAAGGTGTCGTTGCGGATCAGGCCGCACAGCTCCAGCAGGTGCTGGTAGGACGGCGTCGCCAGTTCCTCGTCCGGGATCCCGAGGTTGACGAGGCTGCGCCCGATCAGGTGCGTCAGCGCCTGGACGTAGGCCATCTCGCGGTCGTGCTCCTCGGCCGTGGTCACCGTCACCGCCAGCCCGAGCGAACGGCCGAACGCCGCCACCTTCTCGAACCGCTCGCCCCTCACCGGGCAGACCACGAACCGCAGCCCCGGCAGCCCGTCGCGCGCCACGCTCTGCGGCCCGAACAGCGGGTGGGTGGCGACGATCTCCACGTGCGCCGGCAGCAGCTCTTGCATCCAGGTCACCGGCAGCACCTTCACCGAGCCGACGTCGATCACCAGCGCGCCTGGCTTCACCAGGGGCGCGATCTGGCCGAACACCTCGCGCATGACGGCCACCGGCACGGCGACCACCACGATCTCGCAGCCCGCCACCTCTTCCAGGCTGGCATAGGCCACGCCCGCCGCGCTCGCCCGCGCCGGCGCGTCGGGCGCGGCGTCGGTGGCCACCACGTCGAAATGGTCCTTCAGGGTGCGGGCGGCGAGCTGCCCGAACTGCCCCAGCCCCACGAGCCCCAGGCGTTTCATCCGCGCTCGCTAGCCCGCCCGCGCGGGCGGCGCAAGCAACCGCGCCGCCTCGCCGCTCTCGACAACCCGCCGATCTCGTGACGCACTGGCCCCATGGCCCAGATCTCCGTCAGCCACCGCTACGCCCAAACTCCTGAGCGCGTCTTCGACGCCTGGCTGGATCCTCGGATCGCCCGCCGCTTCCTGTTCGCCACCCCGGCCGGCGAGATGGTGGTCTGCGAGATCGACGCCCGGGTCGGCGGCCGCTTCGACCTCACCGAGCGCCGCCCCGACATGGGCGAGGTGAAGCACGTCGGCGAATACCTCGAGGTCGACCGCCCGCGCCGGCTCGTCTTCACCTTCGCGGTCCCGCAGTTCGACCCCACCGCCACCCGCGTCGCCATCGACATCGTCCCGGAGACCATCGCCGGCGGCGAAGGCTGCGTCCTCACCCTCACCCACACCGACGTAGGCGACGACTGGGCCGAAGGGACCAGGGACGGCTGGACGAAGATCCTCGCCAGCCTCGAACCCGCCCTCGACGGCAAGCAGGCCGCCGGGTGGATTTAGCCCCCTTCTCCCCTTGCGGGAGAAGGTGTCAGCCGGAGGCTGACGGATGAGGGGTTGAAGACCAGATCAACCCCGAAATGCAACTGGGGGGCTCGCGGGACCCCTCATCCGACCTCCTTCGGAGGCCACCTTCTCCCGCAAGGGGAGAAGGTTCACGGCAGGAACCCCGCCACTTCCTCGATCGCCTCCACGAGGCTGACGCGCTTCAGCTCCACGCCCTCGGGCAAGCTCGAGAACAGGCGGCTCGGCGAGCTCGCGTCCAGCATCACGAACACGCCCTTGTCGTCCGCCCGCCGGATCAGCCGCCCGAAGGCCTGGGCGATCCGCGCCCGCGCTACCGCGTCGTCGTAGCTCTTGTTGCCGAACCGCGCCCGCCGGGCCTTGTGCAACAGGTCGGGCCTCGGCCACGGCACCCGGTCGAACACCAGCAGGCGCAGCGAGCGGCCGGGCACGTCGACGCCGTCGCGCACCGCATCGGTGCCCAGCAGGCAGGCGTCTTCCTCGGCCCGGAAGATGTCGACCAGCGCCCCCACCTCCAGCGGGTCCACGTGCTGGGCGTAGAGCGCCAGCCCCTTGTCGGCGAGCGGGGCGGCGATCCGCTCGTGCACGGCCTTCAGCCGCCGGATCGCGGTGAACAGGCCAAGCCCGCCGCCGCCCGCCGCCAGGAACAGCTCGCGCATCGCCGCCGCCACCTGGCGCGGGTCGTCGCGGCCGACGTCCGTCACCACCAGCGCCCGGGCGTTGGCCGCGTAGTCGAAGGGGGAGGCGAGCTTCATCGTCTTCGGCCGCTCCGGCAGCCGCGCCGCCCCGGTGCGCATCTCGGCCAGCGCGAACGGGTCGTCCAGCGTCGGGTCGGTCAGGGTCGCGCTGGTCACCAGGACCCCGTGGGCCGGGGCGATGACCGCGTTGGTCAGGGGCTCGGTCGGGTCCACCCAGTGGCGGCGGCAGGCGGCGTCCACCACCCGCCCGTAGAGGAAGGTGGCGTCGAACCAGTCCACGAAGTCCGGGTCGTCCTCGGCGTCCTCGTCGATGGCCCGCAGCATCGATCGCCAGGCCGGCAGGGTCATGCGCGCCCGCTTGTCGAGGCCGCGCAGCGCCCCCTCGATCCGCGCCTTCTCCGAGGGCCCCAGGGTCGCGGCCTCGGCGTCCAGCAGGTCCTCCAGGCGCCGCGCCAGGGCCAGCAAGGGCGCCTCGACGCCGGCCAGGGCGGCGGATGCCTCCCGCGCGGTCTGGCGGACGAGGTCGAGGGCCGGGCGGGCGGCGCACTCCATCCCCACCTCGCTCGGCGCCGAGCGCGCGCGAAGCTGCTCCAGCACCGCCACCAGGAAGTGCTCGATCGGTCCGATCGGGTTCACCTCGCCGTTGGGCGGGGCGATCCGCCCGCTCCAGCCTTCGCCCGGCAGGGCCGCGGCGGCGCGGCTGGCGTCCATCAGCGCCCCCTTGGCCTCCTCCGAACCGCCGAGCACGTCCATCAGCCGCGCCTCGAGCCCGCGGCCGCGCCGGCCGCGCCCTTCCGGCCCGCGAATCCAGCGCCGCATCTCCGCCGCCTCGGCCCCCGACAGCGCCGCCGAGAAGGCGCTGTCCGCCGCGTCGAACAGGTGGTGGCCCTCGTCGAAGACGATCCGCTTCAGCAGGCTCGTCTCGGTGTCCGCCTTGGATCCGCGCGCCGCCCGCGCCCCGTCGAACGCCGCCTGGGTCATGACCAGCGCATGGTTGGCGATGACGATGTCGGCCCGGCGCGAGCCGCGGATCGCCTTTTCCACGAAACAGGCCCGGTAGTGGGCGCAGCCGGCGTGGATGCACTCGCCCCGCCGGTCCACGAGGTTGGCCGCCGAGGCGGCCGCCGCCGGCGACACCGCGAACAGCGTCGGCAGCCAGGCCGGGAAGTCGCCGCCGGTCATGTCCCCGTCGCGGCTCGCCCGCGCCCAGCGGGCCGTCAGGCCCATGCCCACCAAGTCCCCGGCCCCGAGCTGGGCGGCGTTCACCTGCTCCTGGAAATTCAGCAGGCACAGGTAGTTCTCGCGCCCCTTGCGGACGACCGCCTTCTTGGCCCGCGTCTTCTCGTCCGGGAACAGCGAGCGGCTCTCCCGCTCGATCTGCCGCTGCAGCGCGCGGGTGTAGGTCGAGACCCACACCGCCCCGGCATTGGCCTCCGCCCACAGCGAGGCCGGCGCCAGGTACGCCAGGGTCTTGCCGACCCCCGTCCCCGCCTCGGCCAGGGTGAACCGCGGCTCGCCCTCCCGCTCGCGGGGCTGGAACGACCAGGCCGCCTCGGCGGCGTATTCCGCCTGACTGGGCCGCGGCTCCACGAGCCCCGAGCGCGCCAAGAGCTCGGCCAGCCGCTCGGCCGCCTTGGCCGGCTCCAGCGGCTTCGACCCCGCCTCGCCGGGTGGCGCCTCGGCCTCCCACTCGGAGATGCGCGTCCACACATCCAGGCCCGACGAGCGGAACGCGTTGCCGACCGGGGCGGAGCGCAGCGCCCCGACCACCGCCGAGCCCCAGGCCCAGCCGCCGCGCTGCAGGGTCTCGGCCACCGCCAGCGCCTCTTCGCGCGACGGCTCCGGCGTCGCCGCCAGCTCCGCCAGCAGGGCGACGCACACCGTTCTCAGGGCCGCCGCCTGCGCCTCCGCGCCCTTCGGCTCGGCCATGCCCATGGCCAGCGCGAGCCCCGCCGCCGAGGGCGCGGCGAACCGCGCCGGCCGCACGAAGGCGAACAGCTCCAGGGCGTCGAAGATCCGCGGCGAGCGCGGCGGCGCATGCAGCCCGAGCCGCCGCGCCGTCATCGCCGCGTGGGCCAGCAGCACCGGCTGCGTCTCGAATAGATCCCGCGCATCGGGCGCGCGCAGCGCCTGCGCGCCGGCCGCATCCGCCACGGCCGCCCGCGGTCCAGGCAGCACCACGAGCGCAGGCGCGAAATCGGTCACGGCAGGGGAGAGAGTCACCCGTTCAGACTAGGCGCAGAGCCCCCCGAACGAAAGAGGAACCGCACAACGTGACAACTCGCCTCTCCCGCGCCAGCGGGAGAGGGTAGGGTGAGGGCCGGCTCGTGCAGAAGGTTCTGCGCCGGATGACATGCCAAGGGCCCTCGACCCGACATCCGGAGCCGGCCCAGCCGGCCCTCACCCTCCCCTCTCCCAAGCTGCCGCTCGGGAGAGGCGGCGCTTGCATCGACTTCATGTTCCCGTATTGTTCCCTTCATGGGCGTGATCCGAGACCGCGAGGCCCGTCGCCGCCAGCGCCGCGCGCAAGCCCTGCGCCGGGCCGACACCGACGCCGAAGCCCGCCTCTGGACCTCGCTCCGCGACCGCAAGCTCGGCGGCTGGAAGTGGCGACGCCAGGTTCCCGTCGGCCCCTACGTCGTCGACTTCCTCTGCGTCGAGGCGCGGCTGGCGGTCGAACTCGACGGCGGCCAGCACGCCGAACAGGTCGCCTACGACCAGCGCCGAACGGCCTTTCTCGAGCGACAGGGCCTCAAGGTCCTCCGCTTCTGGAACGTCCAGGTCCTGGCCGACCGAAACGCCGTCTGCCTCACGATCCTCCACGCCTGCGGCGGCGACCGCCCAAACTCGCCTCTCCCGCGCCAGCGGGAGAGGATAGGGTGAGGGCCGGCTCGTGCAGAAGGTTCTGCGCCGGATGACATGCCAAGGGCCCTCGACCCGACATCCGGAGCCGGCCCAGCCGGCCCTCACCCTACCCTCTCCCAAGCTGCCGCTCGGGAGAGGATGTTTGTTCCCTATTTGTTCTTGACACTCCCCGGCAGTTATATACTTTACAAAGCAGGGCGGATTTGGCATAACAGCGGAGTCAGAACGGACCCGCCGCCATGAACCTCACGAACCCCATCTTCCAAGACGCCGAGAAGGCCCGCGAGCACCTCGAAAAGACGCGCTGGCCTCAGGGTCCGATCTGCCCGCACTGCGGCGTGCTCAATGAGGCGACGCTGGTTGGCGGCAAGGCCGCTCGCGCGGGCTGCTACCAGTGCAACGCCTGCCGTGGTCAGTTCTCGGTGACGGTCGGGACCGTGTTCGAGTCGTCCAAGGTGCCGCTGAACAAGTGGCTGCTCGCCACCTACCTCATGTCGGCCAGCAAGAAGGGCGTCTCCGCCCACCAGCTGCACCGCACGCTCGGCGTCACCTACAAAACGGCGTGGTTCATGGCGCATCGCATCCGCGAGGCCATGAACCCCACCTCACCGGGTCCTCTCGGCGGTCATGGCAAGGTTGTTGAAGCCGACGAGACCTACGTGGGTGGCAAGGAGGCCAACAAGCACCGCAACAAGCGCGCGGCGAAGATGGACGTGTTCGGCCGCAAGGAGGCCGTCCTGTCGCTGGTCGAGCGTGGCGGCGCGGTGCGCTCGTTCCACGTCCCCAACGTCACGGCGAAGACCCTGCGCCCCATCATTGTGAAGACCGCGCATCGCGCGTCTCACCTCATGACGGACGGGGCTCAGTTCTACAAAAAGACCGGCAAGGAGTTCGCCTGGCACTCGTCCGTTGACCACGCGGCCGGTGAGTACGTCCGCATGGGCTTCCACCACTCGAACACGGTCGAGAACTACTTCTCGATCCTCAAGCGCGGGATCACCGGGACCTTCCATCACGTCTCGGAAGCGCACCTCGCGCGCTACCTTGCCGAGTTCGATTTCCGCTACTCGCACCGCTCCGGCCTCGGTGTGAACGATGGCCAGCGCGCCGAGCTGATCCTCCAGAACATCGAAGGTAAGCGCCTCACCTATCGGCGGTCTGACGAAGCCGCGCACGCGTAAGCAGAAAGCGCGTAAGCTACTCGCCAAACGTCGTCGGGGGGCGAACGGTGCCTAAGCACAAAGAAGACTGGTTCAGGGAGTTCGACGAACAGGGCGAGGCAGAGGTGCGAAAGCGCTTCAACCTAGGCCACATGCGCGGACTGGAAGAAACCTTCGCTCGTCAGTGGCTAGCTCAGCGGGACACCGAAAACAGCGAGGCTTCCCACTCCGAGCAAATGGACTTGAGCCGCCGCGCTGCCAAGGCGGCAGAGGACGCGGCGAGCGCAGCCCGCAGCGCAAACGCCCAAGCAAGGACCGCCAACAAGATCGCTATGGCGGCGCTCGTGGCGGCGATTGTTGCGATCATCGTGTCAGCCCTCAAACCTTAGGCTTACGCTTCGGCGTCGCCTTGGGCTCATTGTGCGGCTTGTGGGGCGTGCTCAGCAGGTTGCTGACCGCCTCGTTGAAGCGGCGCTCCGCTTCCTTATCGTCTTCAAGTTCGGGGGGCTTGTCGGTCATGACGGAGAACATTTTCGCTCAGGCGCTAGAGGAACCCTACCACGACTACTGGCACCAGCTCGGCAAGTTCGTTGACCGTTTCGCGTCGATCGAGCGATCCATGCAGTCCATCCTTCGCCGACTTGCGGGGGTCTCCGATCCAATCGGAGCAGCCGTGTTCAGCGGCGTGAAGGTTGATGCCGCCTCCAGCATTATCAACCGTATCTGCGACGCGACCGGGCAGGATGAGCTGAAAGCGCGCCTGAAACCTGCGCTCGACCAACTCGGCGTGATCAACAATGTGCGGAACAATATCCTTCACTGGGGCGCCAGCCGCGACTCCAACTCCGGCGAGTTCATCGTCTCCAACGCGTACTGGGCCGCCTCTGCTGACCGGCTGAGGGAATATCGGGTCACTCCGATAGATCTGCAGGCCATGATCGTAGACCTGCACCGGATCGGCCTCCTGCTCGCGAGGGAGGAGTTCACCGAGGAGGAACTCCTCAAGAGTCGGATCGCGCAGAGGGTCTTCGCGGAAGTTCAAGCTGGCGCATGGCATTATAAATCGCCTCAGCAACAGCCTCCGAAGACTGCGCGCCAGCCGCAAGCTCCAAAGCGACAGCGCCAGCGCGACGCATCTCAGCGGTCACACTGACGCCCTCACACGCCTGGAACGCAGGCGAATCATAGTCTCCGACGGGCTGCTTTGTCATGTATATAACTGCCCACTCCCCCTCGCCCGTGACACCCTGCTGGCTCGCGCATCTGCGCCAGGACCCGCGACCGCCCCAGGCGGCGCGGCTGGCCGGCGCCCGCGCCCTGCCAATCAACCGCCCCAGGGAACACCGAGGCATGTCCTTCGAGGTGACGCCGGAGTCTGCCGGCCTGTCGCGCTACACCCCCGAGCAGGGCCGCGCGCTCTGCGCCCGCGTGGCGGCCGGCGAGAGCCTGCGCCGGATCGGCGCCGAGGCGGGCTGGCCTTCGCCCCAGACCGCCTGGAAGTGGGCCGTCGCCCATCCAGAATTCGGCGAGGCGCTCTCCGCCGCTCAGCGGGCGGCCCGCATCGGCGCGCGCCTGGCCGACCGGGACCGGCAGCTCTCCCGCGCCGCGCGGCGCGAGCCCTGGCGACGGGGTCGGCCTCCGATGTACGGGCCGGCCCTCGTGGAGGAGATCTGCATGCGCCTGTCCGAGGGCGAGAGCCTGATCGCGATCACCCGCGACCCCGACATGCCGTGCTATCGCACCGTCCTGAAGTGGGCGCGGGACAAGCCGGAGTTCGCCGACGCCTACACCGAGGCCCGCCGCCTGCAGGCGGACCACCTGGCCGACGAGGCGCACGAGATCGTCATGGCCTCGACCCACGCCACCGTCTGGTCCGATCGGCTGCGCTTCGCCTTCATCCGCTGGCGCGCCGCCAACCTCGCGCCCAAGAAGTACGCCGAGCGGGTCGTCGTCGCAGAGACCCTGAGGCCGCCCGAGACCGCTCAGGGCCTCACGGTCATCGTCAAGCGCTACTCGGAGATCACGCCCGAGGAATACGCCCGGGCGGAGGAAGGGGAGCCCTGAGCTTGCGCTTCAGAGCCCCCCTCGCCGGTCGCCCCCATCAAGCCCCGAAGATCCAGCCCTGCGGCAGGTCGGCGAGGTTCACGCCGACCAGCGTCGTCGTCGCGCCGCCGCCCAGGGTGATCACCACGTCGGCGCCGACCTGGGCCGTCGTGTAGGCGGTCCCCGGATCGAGCTGGATGCGGTCGCCTTCGGCGGCGTGGAAGTCGGTGATCCGGTCGAGGCCGCCGCCGGAGAAGGCGCGGAAGGTGTCGGCCCCGGGCCCGCCGGTCAGGGTGTCGTTGCCGAGGTCGCCGGTGATCCAGTCGTTGCCGTCGTCGCCATAGAGCACGTCGTCGTTCTGGCCGCCGCGGACCACGTCGTCCCCCGCCCCGCCATAGCCGGTGTCGTTGCCGACATTGCCGTTGACGATGTCCTTGCCGGCGTCGCCGTAGAGCACGTCGCTGTCCTTGCCGCCGGTCACCCAGTCGTCGCCGGCGTTGCCGTGCACGGTGTCGTTGCCGACGTTGCCGTTGGTGCGGTCGAAGTCGGCGCCGCCGTTGATGGAATCGTTGCCGTCGCCGCCCTGCAGGAAGTTCTGGCCGTCCTCGTCGGTGAGCGTGTCGTTGCCGGCGTCGCCGGTCATGGTGTCGGCGCCCGAACCGGAGCTCGCCACGCCATCGGCGCCTCCGTCCATGACGTCGTTGCCGCCGCCGCCGGACATCACGTCGTCGCCGGCGAAGCCGCCGATGGTGTCGGCGCCGATCGAGCCGGTGAAGGTGTCCGCCCCGCCCAGCACACCCTTCATGGCGCCGACGGTGTCGCCGGTGTTGGCCCAATACTCCCAGGTCGTCACCGGGATCGACATGCCGGTGACCTGATAGATCAGCTGCCCCGCCTGGCTCACCTGAAGGCCGGTCACCAGGCCGCCGGTGGGATAGCCGAAGCTGTCGTAGGTGAAGCCCGTGCCGGCGAAGCTGATCGTCTGGCCGTAGTAGTCCTCGACGTACTGGGTCGGGGTCTCCAGCGTCACCGTGCCGTCGAGCAGGACGCTCACGTCCAGGCCGTTCATGTCGACGCCCGCCGGGCCGGTGATCAGAGTGGGCATGGCGGCCCTCCGCAAGCTTTACCTATGTGAAGGTCTAGCACCGCACAGCGAGATCTCCGCAAGTCGTTCTCGCCTAAGTCGAGTTGCCGACAGACGGCGACGGCGCGCCGTTTTCCAGCCGGCGCCCTCCCGTTCCTCTCGATTGTCGAAATCCGGACGTGGAGGTGTCGCCGCGAATCCGCGCCCTACTCGAAATGAGCAGCCAGCAGTTGAGAATGACAGTGAATATCGTTCACACAACCTAGGCTTGGTGGCGCTGGGTCAGACTCCGGTTTCAGTTGTACACCTCATGCGCGAGCTGAATTGGCCCAAGTCGATCGCCTGGCCCCAAGTGGAGATCCGCGTCCTCGGCGCGGCCCTCGCCGCCCCGATTGTGCTGTTCTTCTCCGGCGATCCCGCCGGGCTCATCGAGGGCGTGAGAAACCTGTTGCGCGAGGTTCCCGAAGGCGACCGGATCGAGGTGCTGCTCGGCGCCCAGCTCCTGGCGATCCTCGAACGGGCCCCCGTCGCGCTTCACTGACGCCCCGCTTTCCCTCGGGTCACACTTGAGGCCGGACTGAACGGCGTTAAGTTTGGCGGGCCCAGGGAGGCCCGCCATGGACCAGACGTCGGACAAGCCCCTTCCCTCGATCCTCGAGCTGACGCCGCTCAACGAAGCCTACCGCGCCGATCCCTATTCCCTGCTCGCCGACCTCCGGCGCCGCTGTCCCGCCCACAAGGACGAGATGTCCGGCGCGGTGATCCTCTCGCGCTATGCCGACGTGCGCGGGGTGGTGAACGACCGCGACCTGTGGCGCGACCCGCTGCGGGGCAACGACAGCCTCATGCGCCGCCGGTTCGGCGGCGAGGTCGACCTCTCCCTGCCGCGCAGCTCGACCACCTCGATCCTGCAGCTCGACGATCCCGACCACGCCCGCGTGCGCCAGCCGCTGTCCCAGGCGCTCTACGCCAGGGTGGCCAGGTTCAAGCCGCAGGTGGAGCGCATCGTCGAGGAGACCCTCGATCGCCTGCCCGCCGACGGAACGACCTTCGACCTGATGGCCGGCTACTGCGTGCCGATCCCGATCGACGTCATCGCCTCCATCCTCGGCGTCGACCATGCGCGCCTCGCTGAGTTCCGGGAATGGTCCGAGGGCGTGATCCAGGGGCTGAACCCCTTCCGCACGGCCGAGCAGACGGCCCAGATGGAGGCCGCCGGCGCCTCGCTCAACGCCTACTTCACCGAGCAGCTCGCCGACCGCCGCAAGAACCCGCGCGACGACCTGCTGTCCGACATGGTCCAGCTCCAGGCGGCGGGCGCCCAGCTCTCCGACGACGAGCTGCGCATCAACCTCCAGGCCCTGCTGGTGGGCGGCAACCTGACCACCACCGACCTGATCGGCAACGGCGTGCGCCTGCTGCTGCTCCACCCAGCCGAGCTCGCCAAGCTCAAGGCCGACTTCGGCATCGTCAGCGCCGTGGTCGAGGAGGTGCTGCGCTATGAGCCGCCGGTGGACATGACCGGCCGCATCGCCTCGGCCGAGATGGAGGTGGGCGGCTGCCCGGTGGCGCAGGGCCAGGCGCTGAACCCGCACCTGCGCGCAGCCAACCGCGACCCCGAGGTGTTCGAGGATCCCGACCGCTTCGACGTCTCCCGCAAGCACAGGCCGCACGTGGCCTTCGGCGGCGGGGCCCACATCTGCATCGGCGCGCCGCTCGCCCGGCTCGAGGCCCAGGTGGCGCTGGTCAAGCTGTTCCAGCGCTTCCCGGACCTGCGGCTCGCCGACCCTGCCGCGGCGCCGGAGTGGCGACGCCTGCCGTTCTTCCGCGGCCTCGAGCGGCTCGAGGTGGCGGCCCGCTAGGCTCAGCCGCCGAGCTTCCAGCCCACTTCCTGGATCAGCCGCTCGAAGAAGGCCGGCTCGTAGGCGTTCTCCGGGTCGGCGCGGACCAGCTCGTCCATGCGGTGGGCGTCGGCGCCGACGAGGATCCGCCAGCGCTCGGCCTTGACCCCGTCGAGGATGATCTTGGCCGCCTCGGCCGCCGTCGTCGGGGCTTCTTCCAGGAACCGGCGATGCTGCTCGGCGGCGAGGGCGCGGATGGCGTCGTCGGTGAGCTGGGCGGTGTCGAGGCCCATCCGCCCGATGCGGGCGCGGGCGCGCTCGATGTCCTCGCCGGACAGCTCGTCGGCGTCCGTGCCGGTCATCACCTTGCGCGAGTTGGCGACGATCGAGGTGCCGATGTGGCCGGGCATGACGACGCTCGCCTTGATGTGCGGCGCGGTCAGCCGCAGGTCGGTGACCAGAGCCTCGGTGAACCCCTTCACCGCGAACTTCGCCGCCGCGTAGGCGGTGTGGCTGACCTGCGGCCCGAGGGAGGCCCAGAAGCCGTTCACCGACGACGTATTCACGATGTGCCCCTCGTCCGCGTTCAGCATCAGCGGCAGGAAGGTGCGGCAACCGAGGTAGACGCCGCCCCAGCAGACGTTGAACGTCCGCTCCCACTCCTCCCGCGGATCGTTGACGAAGCTGCCGCCGCCGCCGATCCCGGCGTTGTTGAACAGCAGGTGCAGCTTGTCCGTCTGCTGCTGCTCCTCGAACTCCTTGCGGAACCGCTGCAGCTGGCTCTCGTCCGAGACGTCGGCGATGTGGGTGGTGACGCGCGTGCCCTGCGGCGGCCGGTCTTCCTCGATCAGGGCCACCGTCTCGGCCATGTTCTTCTGGCTGACGTCGCACATGGCCACGTTGCAGCCCTCTGCCGCGAGCTGGCGCGCGAGCTCGCGCCCCATCCCCGTGCCGCCGCCGGTCACCACCGCGAACCTGCCGGTGAACTCCTTCATGGCCTTCCTCCCTATGTCTTTGCCCGGACGACACTGCGGCTGACCACGCGGAAGTCAAAGCGCCGCAGCGCGGGCTTAACCGGCGCATGCTAGCCAGCGCTCGGGACGGGTGACGAAGTTGGGGGTCATCCATGCGCAGGCTGTGCGCCGCTTCCGCCGCCCTCGCCGCGCTTTCCATCGTGTCCGCCGCCGCGCCGGCCAGCGCGGGCGGCGTCGAATCCGCGGTGCTGGCGGAGGTGAACTTCGCCCGCACTCACCCAGCCGAATACGCCCGCCAGCTCCGCAAGGACGCCTATGTGGGCGGCGTCGTCGGCTACTCCGAGATCGGCAATGAGGACGTGGATGCGCTCTCCGAAGCGATCGAGTTCCTGATGCGCCAGTCGCCGCTGCCGCCGCTGTCGGCCAGCGAGGCGCTGGCGGCGGCCGCCCAGGCCCACGCCTCGGCCCAGGGCCGCGCCGGCCAGGTCGGCCACGTCAGTCCGACGGGCGCCACCCTCTCCGAGCGGCTCCACGCCCACGGCGTCTGGGCGGGCCTCGCAGCCGAGAACATCTCCTACGGCTACGAGGACCCGCGCGAGGTGGTGCGACAGCTGATCATCGATTCCGGCGTGCCGGGCCGCGGCCACCGCCAGAACATCTTCGGCGCTCACTACCAGTCGGCCGGCGTCTCCTGCGCGCCGCACCGCGCCTATGGCGCCATGTGCGTCATCGATTTCGCCGGCGCCCTCGTCAGGCGCTAGGGAAGCGTCAGGCCGGCTGCGGCTCGGGCGCGAACTCCAGGATCTGGCGAATCTCCACCGTGCCGTCGCCGGCGACCTTCAGGAAGGCCTTGCAGGCCTCGACCACCGCGGCCTTGGACGGCGCCTCAAGGAAGGCGAAGCCGCCGGCCCGGACGATCTCCGGCTCGACCGTGAACTCGCCGCCGACGAGGGTGAGGCGCGCGCACGCCTCGCGCGGCGTGAGCGGCTCGGTGGAGATCAGAATCCCCTTGGCGGTCCACTCCTCGATCAGAGCGCCCATGGCGGCCATGTGCTCGGGGGTGGGGGAGCCGCCCTCTTCGCTGGAGGTCGGGTGGTAGATGGTCAGGAAACGCATGGGGGTCCTCACGTGGCTGTCTGAGCCAAGGACGACCGGGGGTGCGCCATCCCGACATGCAGGTTAGGACCGGGTCATGACCCAGACTCATGTGCTCGTCACCGGCTCCACGCGCGGCATCGGGGCCGCAGTGGCCGAACGGCTGACCCGCAAGGACGCCCGCGTGGTCGGTCACGGCCGCACCGCCTCGGACGGCGTCATCGCCGCCGATCTCTCCGATCCTGCCGCCGCCGACCGCCTGTGGAGCGAGGCGCTGGCCCGGCTCGACGGCCGCATCGACGTGCTGGTCAACAACGCCGGGGTGTTCGAGCCGGTGAGCCTCGACGCTTCGCTGGACGAATGGCAGGCCGGCTGGGCCCGGACGATGCAGATCAACCTGCAGGCCTCCGCCGACCTCTGCCGCGCGGCGATCCGGCATTTCCGCGAGCGGGGCGGCGGCGGACGGATCGTCAACGTGGCGAGCCGGGCCGCCTATCGCGGCGACAGCCCCAGCCACTGGCACTACGCGGCCTCCAAGGCGGGCATGGTGGGCATGACCAAGTCGATCGCCCGCGGCTATGCCGCCGAAGGCGTCCTGGCCTTCGCCGTCTGCCCCGGGTTCGTGATGACTGGCATGGCCGAGGACTATCTGGCGAGCCGCGGCGGCGACAAGCTGCTGGCCGACATCCCGTTGGGCCGGGTGGCCGAGCCGCAGGAGGTGGCCAGCACGGTCGCCTATCTGGCGTTGGAGGCGCCCGCATCGATGACCGGCGCGGTGATCGACATCAACGGCGCGAGCTTCGTGCGCTGACAGTCCAGCTGGACGCAGCTCAGGTTTCGGAGAGTAGAGCGCATCGGCTCTCGAAGATGAACAGAACATAACGAGGCGTTCACGGAGCCATTCAAGGCGCCGGGTGTTTAATGCGCTCCATGGGCCGCAGCGAGTGTGTTGTCGGCCAGCAACTGAGGATTGGAGCGATCCATGAGAACCGCCGCTGTTACCGGCGCCGTGATCGCCGCTCTGGCGGCCGGCGCCATCGCCACCCCTTCGTTCGCGCAGGATCCCTGTCACCGTAGCTCGAGCGGCACGACCGGCGCCGTGATCGGCGGCCTGGCCGGCGCGGCCATCGGCTCGAACGTGGCGGCCCACGGCCGCCGCACCGAAGGTTCCATCGTCGGCGGCCTCGCCGGCGCCCTGGTTGGCAACGCCATCGGCCGCTCGTCCGCCAAGACGCGGTGCGACTACGGCTACAACGGCCGCTACTACAATAACGGCTATTACAATAATGGCTATTACGGCAGCAGCTACTACGACAACAGCTACGCCAACCGCGGCTACTACGATCGCTACGGCTATTACCGTCAGCCGAGCTACAACACCTACAACAACGGCTATTACAACGGGTACTACAACGGCTACTCGTACCCCTACTAATCAGACTTAGGGCCGCGTCCCGACACACACACGAGGCCCTTTGAACGAGGCGGCCGCATCCCAGCCGGGGTGCGGCCGCCGTCTTTTTGGGGCTCAGGCTTGTGGGTCGAGCAGGCGGCGCTGCGCGCGGACTTCGCGGGCCAAGGCCTCGACGAACGGGCGCACGAGGTCGGAGCGGCGCTGGCTCTCGTGGTACAGCAGCCAGAGTTCGGACCGCAGCTCCGGCGGCGGAGGAAGGCAGCGCAGGAGCTCCTCGGACGTCTCGCCGATCACGCAGGGCAGGACCGAGACGCCGACGCCGGCCGCCACGAGCGCCGCAAGGTTCGGGATGGTGTTGCACCGGCAGACCACCTCAGCGGCCGACGCCTGGGCCTCCAGCCAGGTCAAAGGCGCGATCGCCGCGAGCGGCCCCTCACCGGCGACCAACAGGTGATCCGCGAGGCTTTCCGGCGTGCCGGGGCGGCCATAGGCGGCGGCGTAGGCGCGGCTGCAATAGAGGCTCCAGCAGCTGTCGGGCAGCCGCTGGCCAATGAGCGAGGGCTCCGTCGGCGTGGAGCCGACCCTCAGCGCCACGTCCGCCTCGGCATGGACGAGGTCGAGCCGCCGGTCGTCGACGACGATCTCCACCTTCAGACCCGGGTGGTCGCGGCGCAGGCGGAAGACAACGGGACCGAGAAGATGGGCCACCATGGTCTCGGTGGCGGTGACGCGGACGCGACCCTCGAGCCGGCGCCGACGACCGACGGCGAAGGCCTGGAAGGCGTCCATCTCCGCCTCCACCCGCTCAGCACGGGCCATGAGGTCCTCGCGCCCCTCCACCAGGTGGAATCCGTCCGGCCGACGCTCGAAGAGCGGCTGCCCGAGCGCCCCCTCGAGAGCCGTGATGCGGCGCGAGACGGTGGTCGCGTCGACGCCGAGCTCGCGCGCGGCGGCGGCCGCGGAGCCGGTGCGCCCCACGGCGAGGGCGACGCGGAGGTCGTTCCAGTCGAGCATCTTGACCTGCAATCTTGCAGGATAGTCCTGCACACATGTGCATAGCGCGCCTGCGCGGGCGCGCCTAGCTCATCGGCGACATCAGCAAGGAGCGGCGCGATGAGTGCGGAGGCCCGGAAGGCCGTGGTGGCCAGCTATGTGGAGGCGTTCAACGCCGGCGATTGGCCTACGCTGCGGCGTCTGTTCGCGTCCAACGCGACGATCCGCGGGGTGCTGGGCTGGGGGAACATCGACGAGGTCGCCATGCCGGTCTGGAAGGAGCTTCACGACGGGCTGCAGATGAAGCTCGCCATCGACGGGCTCGTGGCCGACGGCGAGGCGGTGGCCGCCCGCTTCACCGAGACCGGCGCCTTCGTCGGGCCGTTCCGCGGGCTGGCCGGTCTCGAGCCCACCGGCAAGAGTTACGAGCTCGTCGCCATGGAATGGTTCGAGTTCGAGGACGGTCTGATCGCGCGCCGCTGGGGCGCGCGGGATTCCGCGGCCCAGCGACGGATGGTGACGGAGGGCTGAGGCCCTATTCCGAGCGCTTGAGCAGGGCGGCCAGTTCGTCCTGCCACAGCGCGGCCCAGGTGTGGGTCCCGTGGCCATGGGTCTTGGGACTCGTGGGGATGAGGACGAAGCGGCCATTCGTGAGGCGGGGCGCCATCTTCTCCGCGACGCCGAGCTCCGGCGGGTTGATGAAGTCGTCGGCCGAGTTCACCCAGGTGATCGGCGCAGTGATCTTCTCGAGGTCCTTGGAGGGATCGTAGGTCCGCGAGGCGGCGATGGCGTAGAGAAGGTCATTGGCGTCCAGGCCATTCAGGCGCGCCGGCAGCTGGGCCTCGTACCAGGCCTTCACCTTCTCGCCGGTGGGCAGCTCGAGCTGCAGGGGCAGCGGCGTCGCCCCGGCGATGATCAGCAGATTCTCCGCGCCGCGCAGGCCCTGCGCCGGCTCTTGGCTGTAGTCGCCGCCCGCCCAGGCCGGATCGGCGGTGATCGAGTCCATAGCCATCTGCCGCCAGAGCCGATTGCGGCCGGCGATCTCGATGGGCAGGCAGGCGAGCGGCATCAGCGCCCTCGCCGCCTCGGGCCAGGCCTCCCCCCACATGAAGCTGTGCATGCAACCCATCGAGGTGCCCATCACCAGCCGCAGGCGGTTCACGCCGAGGCCCTCCGTGACGAGCGCATGCTCGGCTTCGACCATGTCGCCGTAGTCGTACTTGGGGAACCTCATGCGCAGGCCGTCGGACGGCTTGGACGAGCCGCCATGGCCGATGTCGTCGGGCATGATCAGGAAGTACTTCGCCGGGTCCAGCACGCCGCCCGGGACCATCAGCACGTCAGCGAACTGCGGGGCGGTGAACTGGCGGCCCGTACCCCCAGTGCCGTGCAGGATGAGCACGGCGTTGTCGATCTGGCCGTGCGCATCGCGATGCGGGGTCCCCACCGTCCAGTAGTGGATCTTCAGCTCCGCCAGGTTCTCGCCCGAGCGGAAGTGGAAATCCTTGATCAGGAACTCGTGCGGCTGGAATTCCGGCGCAGCCTCGGCCGCGCCGGCGAGCGTGACAACGAGAGCCGCCGCCAGGGCTGAGATCCACCTCATCGCGTCGCCTCGTCGATCATCCGCGCGACGTCCGCGCGCATGGCGCGGAAGGCGTCCGGGTTCAGATAGACCATGTGTCCCGACGGATAGTAGGCGAACCGCACGTTGCCGCGCAGCGACGGCTCCAGCCACATGTGGGAAAGGTCGTATTCCGTCCCGAAGAACGGCGTCGCCATGTCGTAGACCCCGTTCAGCGAATAGACGTGCAGGTGCGGGTTCTGGCGGATCGCCGCGCCAAGGTCCTGGGCGGTGTCGGCGACGCTGGAGGCGAAGCGGGCGCCGGGCGCCTTGTGCTTCCAGTTCCAGCCCATGTTGATGCCCTGCCCCGACGGGCGATAGGTCATGTTGGTCTGGTAGCCCAGGTCACGCTCCAAATAGTCGTGGACCGCGCCGATGAAGGCGCCGGAGACCGCCACGTCGGACGGATCGTACTCGGGCCCCTCACCGGCCGCGTCGGCGTCGAAGCCGGTGTAGCGGCTATCATAGCGCCCCAGCGTCCGCCGCTGGTCGCGCAGCAGCTCCTTTCTGAACCGCGACAGATCCAGGCGCAGGTTCACCCGCTTCAGGTAGTCGACGGAGATGCCGGTGTAGGCGCTCATCTGCCGCGCCGTGGCGTCGAGCTCAGCGTCGGAGATGTCATGGCCCTTGGCGAGCGCCGCCTGATAGGGCCCTCGCGCCCAGGCGCGGACCTCCTGCAGGAAGCCGTCGAGGTTGGCCGGCTGCGGGATCTTGTGGTGGTAGGCCGCCGTCGCCGCGTAGCTCGGCAGGTAGGTGACGTAGATCTGGTCGAAGCCGGCGTCGCGGATCCCGTAGTTTAGGATCGAGGACAGCAGGAAGACGCCGTTGAACTGCATCCCCTGCTGCTGCAGCGCATAGACCAGGCCCGCCGAGCGGGTCGTGCCGTAGCTCTCGCCGAACAGGAACTTGGGGCTGTTCCAGCGGTGGTTGACGGTGACGTAGCGCGTGATGCCGCGGGCGAAGGCGTCGATGTCCTCGTCCACGCCCCAGAACTTCTCGCCCTTGGTGTCGCCAAGCGGGCGCGAGTAGCCGGCGCCGATGGCGTCGAGGAAGACCATGTCGGTCTTGTCGATTAGGCTATCGGGATTGGGGCCGAGCGGGAACGGCGCCGGGCCCACGTACTGGGCGTTGGGCGTCTTCACCCGCACCGGCGCGAAGGAGCCCATGTGCAGCCACATGGACGCCGATCCAGGACCGCCGTTGTAGAAGAAGGTCACCGGCCGCGGGGCCGCGCCCTTCATCCCATCGGCGGTGTAGGCGACGTAGAACATCGAGGCGATCGGCTTGCCGTCGTCGTCACGGATGGTGAGCGTGCCGGCGGTGGCGGTGTAGGCGACGGACTTGCCGCCGACGCTCACCGAATGGCGCGTGACGCGGGCGACTTCGGCGACCGGCGCGGTGGCGACGTCCGTGTCGGCGATGCGGCGCTCGGACGCCTCGGCGCCGCGGCTGGAGCGACGCTCCACCACCGGGCCGGACTGCTGCAGCGGCTCGTCCGGCTGGTCGCGGCGGCTGACGGCGGCGCTCGCGGGGCGCTCCTGCGTCATCGGCCGATCCGCCGTGCTCTGGGCGGCGGCGATGCCGGCGAGCGCAAGAAAAGAAATTCCCGTCAGAACAGCGATACGCGAACGGCTCATGCGATCATCCCCCCAGTGAAGGCGCCGCCAGCCCGGACGCCGCGAAGGCGCGATAGAACCCGACCCCTGACGCCGGCGCAACGGCCATGCTCAGACCAACGCTATGCGACAATCCGAGGGGCGAAGCTGACGGGGCCGTTCAGCGAGGGTTCAGCCCGGCGGTGTTCCCATGGCCGCACGATCCGGCGCAGGCGCCGGAACGAGTGGAGTCGAGATCGATGCGCAAAGCTCTGGCCGCCGGGATGGCGGCGCTCACCTTCGGCGGCGCGGTGGCCGCGGCCGCCCTGCCCACCACCGCCAGCGCGCGAGAATGGCGTGGCGGCTACGGCTATGACGGCGGCTGGAATCGCGGCCGCGACTGGAACCGCGACTGGGATCGTCACCACAACCGCGGCAACGACGCGGCGGCGGCCGCCCTGGTCGCCGGCATCGCCGGCCTCGCCATCGGCGCCGCCCTGTCCGACAACCATTCCCGCAGCTATTCGTCGGGCTACTACGACCGGGGCTACTACGACTACGGCTATTACCCGCGGGTCTGCGAGAGCCGCCGGTGGGTGTGGGACCCTTACATCGGCCGCCGGGTGATGGTGACTAGCCATTACGAGTGCTGAGCCTGAGAAGGCCGAGCTCCTAGTCGGGCGCGAGCTCGATCCACGTCGGGGCGTGGTCGCTGGTCTTCTCCCAGCTGCGCACCTGCCGGTCGACGCCGGCGGCGCGTAGCCGCGGAGCCAGTCCTGGGCTGAGCAACAGGTGATCGATGCGCAGCCCGGCATCGCGGCCGAATGCGTTCCGGAAGTAATCCCAGAAGGTGTAGATCCGCTCCCCCGGATGGAGGGCGCGCAGGGCGTCGGTCCAGCCCTGCGCCACCAGGTCGGCATAGGCGTTGCGCACCTCCGGGCGGAACAAGGCGTCGTCCAGCCAGCGCTCCGGCTTATAGACGTCGAGGTCGGTGGGCATGACGTTGTAGTCCCCTGCGAGGACGACCGGCGCGCCGTGGTCGAGAAGGCTCCGCGCGTGTCTGGACAGCCGCTCGAACCAGCGCAGCTTGTAGTCCAACTTGGGCCCAGGCGCGGGATTGCCGTTGGGCAGATAGAGGCAGCCCACCACCAGCCCGCCGACCGCCGCCTCGATGTAGCGGCTGTGGCTGTCGTCGGCTTCGCCCGGCAGCCCGCGGCGGGTCTCCACCGGCTGGGCGCCGCGGGCCAGGATGGCGACGCCGTTCCAGCTCTTCTGGCCGTGCCAGATGGCGCCGTAGCCGGCCCGTTCGATGGCGGCCTGCGGGAACTTCTCGTCCGGAGCCTTCAACTCCTGCAGGCAGGCCACGTCGGGAGCGGCCTCCTTCAGCCAGCGCAGCAGGACAGGCAGGCGCCCATTGACCCCGTTCACATTGTAGGTGGCGATCTTCATGGCGGCTGAAACGCCCAACACGCGCATGAGCGCCCGGCCGCGTTGAGCCAGCGCAAGGCGCCCGTTCGATCTCCGCCTAACCTGCCTCGTCGAAACGGAGGTCGCCCATGTCCGAAAGTATGAAAGGCGAGATCGCGGAAATCCTGCGGGCAGGAAACGATCTGACCATCGCCACCCTTCGCGCCGACGGCGCGCCGCAGGCGACGACCGTGAGCTACGTGAGCGACGGGCTCGACATCTTCTTCGGCTGCGCGGCGGACTCACCGAAGGCCCAGAACCTGGCGCGTGACCCCCGCGTGTCGCTGACTGTGAACCTGCCCTACGAAGACTGGGGCCAGATCCGCGGCGTCTCCCTGTTCGGACGGGCGCGGCGCATCACCGACGTCGACGAGCTCGCGCGGGTCGGCGCGCTGTTCGTCGCCAAGTTTCCCCAGATCGGGGACGCCCTGCCGAGCGACCCGAACGTGATGGCGCTGTTCTGCATCACGCCCGAGGTCGTCTCGGTCCTCGATTACCGCAAGGGTTTCGGCCACACCGAGTTGGTGACCCTCTAGCCCTGGGCTAGCTTTCGACGGTGAAGGTGAAGCCGGCGTTCTGCTCCAGGCGCTTGACCAGCTTGTCCTGCATGGCCGCACCGGGCGTCCAGACGCCGCCCGGCGTCGTAGGGCAGTCCTCGATCAGGCAGAGGGCGCTCTCGGCGATCATCTTCGAGGTCGAGCCGTAGCCCGGGTCCTTGTCGCCCTTGACCGAGACCTTCACCTGGCGGCCATCGGCGCCGAGGCCGATGAAGACCACGTCGAAGAAGCCGGTCTCCCGCTCCTCCTTGGTCGGTCCTTCGCCGGGCTTCGGCCCGCCCTGGCCGAGCGCCGTGAACTCGGTCGGCTGACCGGGCACAACGATCGTCATCTCGTCGTAGACGAAGTCCTCGCCATAGGGATGGCCCATCAGGAAGTTCGAGCGGTGGACGTTCTTGGTGTTGATGGCCGCCATCATGAACGGCCCCACATCGGCTCCGACGTCCTCGTCATGCTGGACCTGGTTGCCGGCCGGTTGCTCCGGCCCCTGGAAACCCGGGGTCAGCGAGAACGGGTTCATCAGGATCGGTAGGACCGAGGGGTCCTTCTGGACGGCCGCCATGGTCGCCGCGCCGGAGGCGGCCGTACCGCCGGAAAGGCCGCCCTTGATCGCACGCACCCGGCCCTTCACGCGCGCGACCGGCGCGCCGAGCTTGGCCTTGGCGGTCTCCTCGCAGAAGTAGACGCCGATCTCGAAGGGGATGGAGTCGAAGCCGCAGGACAGGCAGATGCGCGCCCCGCTCTTCTTCGCCGTGGCGTCGTGGGCGGCGATGACCTTGGCCATCCAGTTCACCTCGCCGCAGAGGTCGAGGTAGTCGGTCCCGGCCGCGGCGCAGGCGGCGACCAGGGCGTCGCCATAGAGCTGATAGGGCCCGACCGTGGTGATCACCGCCTTGGCGCGGCGGACCATCGCCTCCAGCGAGGCGGTGTCGTCGGCGTCTGCCACCACGAGCGGGGTGTCCTTGGGCGCGCCGATCGCGTCGCGGACTTCGGCGAGCTTGGCCGCGCTGCGGCCGGCCATCGCCCACTTCACCGCCCCGCCGACGCCGTAGCGCTTGGCCAGGTGCTCGGCGACGAGGCGGCCGGTGTAGCCGCTGGCGCCATAGACGATGACGTCGAATTCCGCGTTGGGGTTCATGGCCGCCTGTTCCTGATTTCGAAGCGGCGCACCCTGCATCAATTTACGGAGTAAGCAAACTTGCAATCGACGAAACGGAACGGGAACATGCTATAGGCGGATGATGGCTGACGCGGGCGCCAACCTTCCCGATCTGTTGCCGCCCAGGTTCCAGGCCTGGTTCGAGGCGCGTGGCTGGAGCCCGCGCAGTCACCAGCTGGCGATGATCGAAAAGGGGCGCGAGGGGAAGGATGCTCTGCTGATCGCCCCCACCGGCGGGGGCAAGACCCTGGCCGGCTTCCTGCCCTCGCTGATCGAGCTCTCCGAACGTGCGCCGGCCAACACCGCGGGCGGCCTTCACACCATCTACATCTCGCCGCTGAAGGCGCTGGCGGTGGACGTGGAGCGCAACCTGATGGCGCCGATCCTCCAGATGTGCCTGCCCGTCACCGCCGAGAGCCGCACCGGCGACACTGGCGTTTCCCGCCGCCAGCGCCAACGGATCAAGCCGCCGGAGATCCTGCTGACCACGCCCGAGCAGCTGGCCCTGCTGTGCGCGTGGGAGGGCTCGCGCGGGCTGTTCGAGAGCCTGCGCTGCGTGATCCTCGACGAGATCCACACCCTGCATGCGTCCAAGCGCGGCGACCTGCTGGCGCTCGACCTGGCGCGGCTGTCGCAGCTCGCGCCGAACATGCGTCGGGTCGGCCTCTCGGCGACCGTGGACGATCCCGAGGTCATCAAGCGCTGGATGGCGGGGCCGAAGGGACCCGAGGCCATCGATCTCGTCGTCGGCCCCGCGGGGGCGCCGCCGATCGTCGACATGCTGCTGTCGGAGGGGCGGGTGCCCTGGGCCGGTCACACCGCCCAGCACGCCATGGAAGAGGTCTATGAGGCGATCAAGCGCTCGAAGACGGCGCTGGTGTTCGTCAACACCCGCTTCCAGGCGGAGTTCGCGTTCCAGGAGCTGTGGCGGCTGAACGAGGACGCCCTGCCGATCGCCCTACACCACGGCAGCCTGGCGGCCGAGCAGCGGCGCAAAGTCGAGGCGGCGATGGCCAGGGGCGAGCTGCGCGCCGTGGTCTGCACCTCGACCCTCGACCTCGGCATCGACTGGGGCGACGTGGACCTCGTGATCCAGCTGGCTTCGCCCAAGGGCGCAGCGCGCATGGTGCAGCGGATCGGCCGGGCGAACCATCGGCTGGACGAGCCCTCCCGCGCCCTGTTCGTGCCGGCGAACCGCTTCGAGATGCTGGAGTGCCAGGCCGCGCGCGAGGCGATCGCCCAGAACGTGCTCGACGGCGATCCGCCCCGCGAGGGGGCGCTGGACGTGCTGGCCCAGCACGTCATGGGCTGCGCCTGTTCCGAGCCCTTCGACATGCTGCAGCTCTATGACGAGGTGACGACCGCCGGCCCCTATCGCGACCTCGCCTGGGAAGACTTCGAGCAGGTGGTCGATTTCGTCTCCACGGGCGGCTACGCGCTCAAGACCTACGACCGCTTCCGCCGGATCGTGAAGACGCCCGAGGGGCTCTGGAAGGTGCGCAATCCCGAGACCGCCCAGCGCCACAGGCTCAACGTCGGAGCCATCGTCTCGCCGGCCATGCTCGCCGTGCGGATCGCCAGCCGTCGCGGACAGCCCGGCCGCAAGGTCGGCGAGATCGAAGAAGGCATGGTGGAGATGCTGGAGCCCGGCGACACCTTCGTTTTCGCCGGCCAGGTCTGGCGGCTCGCCGGGATCACCAATCTCGACGTCCTCGTGCAGCCGGCGGTCGACGCCGACGCCAAGATGCCCTCCTGGGGCGGTTCGAAGTTCGCGCTCTCCACCTTCCTGGCCAAGCGGGTGCGTCAGCTGATGACCGACCAGGAGCACTGGAAGGTGCTGCCCGCCGACGTGCGCGAGTGGCTGGAGGTCCAGCGCGACCGCTCGGTGATCCCGGGGGAGGACGAGATGCTGCTTGAGACCTTCCCGCGCGGGAAGCGTCACTTCATGGTCTGCTACCCCTTCGAGGGCCGGCTGGCGCACACCACCCTCGCCATGCTGCTGACCCGAAGGCTCGAGCGGGTGGGCGCGGCGCCGCTCGGCTTCGTGTGCAACGACTACGCCCTGGCGGTCTGGGCGCTCAATCCGCTGGACGGGCTCGATTTCGGCGAGCTGTTCGCCGAGGACATGCTGGGCGACGACCTCGAGGACTGGCTCGCCGAGAGCTTTATGATGAAGCGGGCCTTCAAGGGCTGCGCGATCATCGCCGGCCTCATCGAGCGCCGCTTCCCGGGGGACAAGCAGAAGACGGGCCGCCAGATCACCTTCTCCACCGACCTGATCTACGACGTGCTGCGCCGCCATCAGCCGGACCACCTGCTGCTGCGCTGCGCACGGGCGGATGCGGCGACCGGCCTCATCGACGTGGCGCGGCTGGCGCAGATGCTGGCGCGCATCCGCGGCCGGATCCGGCACGCTCGCCTCGATCACCTGTCGCCGTTCTCGGTGCCGATCCTGCTGGAGATCGGCAAGGAGCGGTCGCCGGGGCACGCCGGCGAGATCATGCTGGCCGAGGCGGAAGCCGACTTGATCGCCGAGGCCATCCAGTGAGCGAAGCCGCCTTCGTCTACGATTTCGCCGTCGCGCCCTGCGGCTCGCTGAAGGTGGCGGTCGGCGGGGCGGAAGCGACGCTGCGCGCTTCGGGGGCCATGTGGCTCGCGGTCGAGCAGACGCTGGTGGTCGCTGATCTGCACCTGGAGAAGGGGTCGTCCTACGCCGCCCGCGGCCAGATGCTGCCGCCCTACGACACCGCCGAGACCTTGGCGCGGCTCGGGGCCGAGGTGGCGGAGCTGGCGCCGGCCCGGGTGATCCTCCTGGGCGACACCTTCCACGACCGGCGCTCGGAGGACCGGCTTGCGGCCAGAGACGCCGCGAGTCTGACAGGCCTTGCCAAGGGACGAGAGCTGATCTGGGTGGTCGGTAACCACGACGCCGACGGACCTCAGGCGCTTCCCGGCCAGATCGTGGACGAGATCGTCGTCGCCGGCCTCACCCTTCGCCACGAGCCGGGAGAAGGACCGCAACGGGCCGAGGCGGCCGGCCACCTGCATCCAGCCGCCAAAGTGCGCGGTGCGCGCGGCTCCGTGCGGCGGCGCTGCTTCGTCACTGACGGTCAACGGGTCGTCCTGCCCGCCTTCGGCGCCTATGCCGGGGGGCTGAACGTGCGCGACGCGGCTTTCGCCGGCCTCTTCGCACGGCCGCCGATCGCCGGCGCCCTGGGCCGCGGGCGCGTGCACGCCATCGGCTGGAAGTCCCTAAGTCCCGACTAGACCAGAACCCCGCCCGTCGCAGGCACGCCGTGTCAGGCGGGCTCGCCGACCGGCGGGGCGCTGTAGGAGCCGGTCTGGGTGATGACTTCGTCGGGGGTCTGGAGGATCCGCTCATAGACCTCCTTCGGGTAGACCATGTGCGGCTTGGCGGGATCGTACGCCGGCTGCGGCACGGGCGAGGGACCGGCGTAGGCGGCCGGCGCCTTGTAGCGGGCGGCCTCATCGGCCGAGATGCCCGCCTTGGCCAGGGTCGTCGGGTCGATCCACATCTTCGGGTCCACCGCCTCCTGCGAGGTGGCGACCTCCAGCGTCATCTGGTCCGGGCCGGCGAAGTAGATCGACTTGCACATGCCGTGGTCGAGCGGCCCGATCACGTTGACGCCGTGGCTGCGGATCCGGTCGCGCATGGCGAGCAGCGCCGCTTCGCTCTCCACGCCGAACGCCAGGTGCTGCAGCGTGCCGGCGGCGCTGGGCAGGGCGCCGGAGCCGGAGTGGGTCTTGCCGATCTCGATCGGGATCTTGTCGACGTCCGGCAGCTGGACGATCGAGAAATAGGAGTGGTCGTTCAGCTTGAGAAAGGCGTGCAGGCCGCCGGGCACCCCATGCATGTCGAAGAGCGCCACGAGCGGGCAGCCCATGACCTGCGAGAAGAACTCGATGTGCTTCTTGATGTCGGCCGCCATGATGGCAAGGTGGTGGATGCCGTTCGGCTGTTGCTGGGTCATGACTGGGTCTCCAGGGCGGCTCTGCCCTTCTCGGTGAGGAAGCCTCCGAAGAGGGCGTCCAGAACCATTTCGTCGTGAGCGGCGCGGGCCGCGGCGGTCTCGGGATCGAGCCCGAAGCTGGTGCGCATCAGCGGGGCGAGGTTGATCACACCCACGGCCCCTGTGTGCAGGGTGATGACGAGCTGTTCGGGGGGATGGGCTTTGAGGTCGCCGGCGGCGATCGCCTCCCGGGCGACGGCGACGAGGCGGCGGTTGCGCGGGCCGATCAGGTGCTGATCAAGCCACTCCAGCCGCTCGCCGCCGGCCATGCCTTCGAGCATCACGATCCGCCCCAGCGCGGGGTGCTTCCAGCTGATCTGCAGGAACATGCGCATGGCCATGCGCAGCTGGACGATGGCCGGCGCATCGCGCGCGGCCGACATGGCCCGCTCTTCCTCGGCGATCACTGCGCCGAGCTCGAGCATGGCGCTGCGCCAGAGCGACGACTTATCCTGAAAGTGGTAGTGCAGCGTGGGCTGGGAGACCTTCGCCGCCTGAGCGATGCCGCCCATCGTGACCCGCTCGAAGCCGAGCCGGGAAAACTGGTCCAGCGCCACCTGACGGATCCGCGCGGCTGTGGCGCCACCCTTGGCGGTCGCGGCCGGAATGGCATGGATCGTCATCGAGATTGACTCTCCGATCAGATTTCCTGATTTCATAGTCAGAAATCGGGGGCGCGACAAGCCGCCGGCGGCACACGCGGAAAATCCAAGGGAGATCGGGATGGCGGTGGTTCGGGAGGCCTACGGCTTCGTCCACAAGGACACCAGCAAGCTGAAGGAGGTCTATGGCGGCCCGACCGGTCAGGTGTTCGTCGAGTGCATGCGCGTGCGCCCGGACACGGGCGAATCGAAGACCGTGATCCTGTTCAGCCATCCGGTGGGAGGTGGCGCGTTCCTGCCGCTGGTCACCGCCCTCGCACGCGCCGGGCGCCACGTCATCTACTGCAACCCCCGCTACCGCGGGAACGACACCGCCCTGATCATGGAGAAGTGCGTCCTCGACCTGGGCGCCTGCATCGCCGACCTGAAGCAGCGCTTCGGCTACGAGAAGGTGGTGCTCGGCGGCTGGTCCGGCGGCGGCTCGCTGTCGATGTTCTACCAGGACCAGGCGGAGCGCCCGACCATCACCCACACCCCGGCGGGAGATGAGGTCGACCTGGTCGGCGCGGGCCTGCAGCCGGCCGACGGCGTCCTGCTGCTGGCGGCCCATATCAGCCGCTCGGTGACCATGACCGAATGGATGGACCCCTCGATCCTCGACGAGAGCCGGCCCTTCGAGCGCGACCCCTCGCTCAACATCTACGACCCCGCCTGCCCCGACAAACCGCCCTATTCGGCCGAGTTCGTCGCCCGCTTCCGCGCCGGCCAGATCGCCCGCAACCGCCGGATCACCGCGTGGGCGAAGGATCAGCTGGCGCAGCTCAAGGCCCAGGGAGAGCCCGACGCGGAGCGCTGCTTCGTGGTCCAGGGCACCATGGCCGACGTCCGCTGGACCGATCCCAGCCAGGATCCGTCCGACCGCAAGCCCTACACCTGCTACCTGGGCGATCCGAAGATCGTGAACGACGGGCCGGTGGGCCTGGGCCGCTTCACCACCCTGCGCTCATGGCTCTCGCAGTGGAGCTACGACGAAAGCCGGGCGAACGGCGAGAAGAACGCCGCCCGCATCTCCTGCCCGGTGCTGGTGATCAACAACACCGCAGACCTCGCCTGCACGCCGAGCCACGCCCAGCGCCTGTTCGACGCCGTGGGCTCCAAGGACAAGTCGATCGTCCAGATCGAGGGCGCCGACCACTATTACGCAGACCGGCCGGACCTGCTGCCCAAGGCGACGACCGCGGTCGGCGACTGGCTCGACGCCCGGGGCTTCTAGCGCCCGTCATCGATGGCGCTTGCGGTGCGTCGTGGAGTGATGCGCCGTGGTCTTCTTGTGGCTCGTCGACCTGGCATGGCGGCTGGACGCGGCCTTGTGGCCGCGGCGCGAGGCGCGGCTCGCCTTGCCCTTGCGTGCATGGCTCTTCGAGGCCCGGCTCGAGGTGTGATGGACCGCCGGGCGGTAGCTCGAGGAATAGGAGCGCGCATACGCGTTGGGCGTATAGCCCGGGATCGCCGGCCGCTCGGCGCGGGCGTTGGCGAGATAGGGGTTGAGGCGGGCGGCGAGCTGCGGGTCCCCGCGCATGGCGTCGCCCATCTGGTTGTACTGTTCGACGCTCATGCCCGCGGCCTCGATGGCGCGGGCCTGGCCGGAGACGTCGCGCGGATCGACGAGCTGAAGATCGACGGTGGCGCGGGCGAAGGATCGCATCTGCGCCTCGCCGTAGGCCGGCGTGGGCGCGGCCGGGGCTGCGGCTGCGACGGGCGCCGCGGCAGGTTGGGAGGCCGGCGCAGGCTCCTGAGCGAGAACGGGCGTTGCGACCAGCATCGCGGCGGCCGCGACGAGCAGCCCCTTCTGAAGGCTCTTGGCGAGCGACATCTTCATGTTCCTCCGTGGCGCCCCAGCGCAGCCGGAGGCTAAGGCCGAGTCCCGGCCAAGGCCAACCACCGAGGCGCGGCCTTTCGTCTCCGGCCCTATGATCGGCTGTGGATTCGCCGGAGGAGGAACGGACGATGTGGCCCAAGGTCGGTGTCGGCGCGGCCATCCTGCGCGACGGCAAGCTGCTGCTGATCCGCCGGCTCAAGCCGCCGGAGGCCGGCTTCTGGAGCCTGCCCGGGGGCAAGGTCGATCCCTTCGAGACGGTGGAGGCCACGGCGCGGCGCGAGATCGCCGAGGAACTGGGCATCGAGCTGAAGGCGCTCAGTCTTCTTTGCGTGGTGGACCACATGGCCGACGACCAGCACTGGGTCGCCCCCACCTTCCTGGCTGAGGACTTCGACGGCGAGCCGAAGATCCTGGAGCCGGAGAAGCACGCCGAGTTCGGCTGGTTCGCCCTCGACGACCTGCCTTCGCCCGTCGCCCAGGCGGTGACGGCGACGAAGAAGGCCCTCGCCGGGCGCTAGGCGCGGAGCGCCTGGTCGAGGCAGACCGCCAGGGAGACGCAGGCCGCGGCGGTGATCGCGGTGGAGAGCTTGGGATAGCGCGCCGGCACGTCGGGCCCCTGATGGTCGAACAGCCACTGGAGCAGGAAGGCGGCGATGGCGCCGGTGAGGATCCAGGTGTCCGGGAACCGGTGACGCGCCAGCAGCAGCAGCCAGGCGGCGAGCGCCGATAGGACCGAGATCACCTGGCGATACCAGCGCGGCTGCGGCAGCAGGGTCTCCATGCCCCAGCGCACCCCGCCCAGGAACGACAGGACGACCGCCGTCCACGTCATGATCAGGGTAAGCGCCGGCCGGGCGATGTCTGGCGGGCCGTAGCCATAGGCGATGGCGGATGCTGGGAAAGGCGACAGCGCCAGGACCGCGATGGCCCAGAGCGCAAACGGCGGCGCCTCGTCGCGCGAGACGATGCGTGCCTCGTCCATCAGCATTCCGTCCCCCTGGGCCGCCCAACCGGCCGTCAGCGCGATGCGTGTCGCTGCCCAACGCATGGACCATGGCCGCGAAGGCCGTGGAGGTAAAGAGGCCGCAAAATCAGCGGGTGAAGACCGAGAGCTGCGAGACCGTGCTCGGGTCGAGCGCGCCAGTGGCCGGCAGGTCGTGGTCGCGCTGGAAGTTCTCGACCGCGACCTTGAACTCGCGCGACGGCGCCCCGGTGGCCGCGCCATGGTAGTAGCCGAGTTTGCCGAGGATGCGCTGGGCCATGGTCAGGGTCGCGCCGTGCGAAGCCTTGGCCTGGGGCGCGATCTCCGGCCTACGGGCGACGGGCTTGTAGGCGTCGGCCGCGCGCTCCGCGGCGGCGAGTTGGCTCGCCGGGAGCTTGGCCTCCAAATCCACCGCGTTGGCCCGGGCCTCGGCGTCGCCGCCATCGGCGGCGATGGCGAACCACTTGTAGGCTTCCGCCAGGTCGCGCTCGACGCCGGAGCCGGACTGGTAGAGCAGGCCGAGGTTGTACTGGCTGTCGACCACGCCCGCCTCGGCGGCCTTGCGGAACCAGCGGGCGGCGGCCGCCAGGTCCTGCGATCCGCCCTCCCCCCGGAAATAGTAGAGCGCCAGGTTGTGCATGGCCGACCGGTCACCGCCTTCGGCGGCCCGCTCGGTCCAGCGCCGCGCCTCAGCGGGGTTCTTCACCACCCCGGAGACGCCGGTCTCGTAGAGCTTGGCCAGATAGAACTGGGCCGGGGCGTAGCCGTCCTCGGCCACCGTCTTCAGCCGGGCGAGGCCGCCGGCCTGGCCGCTCTCGATGTCTCGCACGGCGGCGGCATAGTCCTGCGCCGGCTGCGGCCGGGCGGGCGTGAGTTCGGGAGCGACCTCGTCGCCGGTGGCCGGCGCCGTCGGCCCCAGCGGCTGGGGCGCCAAAGCCACGGCGGCCCGGGGGGCCGAGCCCGGCAGCGGGATCGAAGCGACCTGCGGCAGGGCGCCCGCGCCGGGGCCTTCCATCAGCACGACACCGGCCGCGCCGACGCTCAGGAAGGCCGCGCCGCCAGCCAGCATCAGGGCGGTCTGCCACGTGGAAGGGGGCCGCGCGCTGGTGCGGAAACCGAGTCCGCGGAACACGCGGCGCGCGCCGGGCCGGCCGGACGCGCGGCGGTCGCTGATGATCTGGGCCGCCTTAGGCGCCGCCGCTTCCGCCCGCGCGGCGATGCGCGCTTGCTCGATCACCTCGCGGGTCGAAAGCGGACGCCGCTCCTCACCGGCCGCCGCCCGGTCCTCGAAGTCCTCGTCGAGGTCGGCGTCGAGATCCTCGGGAAGCTCGGCGAGCGGTGCGAAATCGTCGGTCCCGACGCTGGCCAGGGCGTCGCCGGCGAAGGGCGCCGTGTCCTCGGCCATGTCGGGCGTGGCGGCTTCGGCGCGGGCGAAGAGCTCCGGCCCGAAGGGATGCACCGGCGGCGCGTCCTCGTCGGCGACCTCGGCCAGCCGCTCCCGGGCGCCGGCGAGCGAGGTCTCCAGATCCGACCTTGCGTCCTCCAGCCGCTCGCTGGCGCGTCTCTCGCTCTCGCGCAGGCGCTCGGCCAGGTCATTGGCCAGCCGCTCGTGGCGGTTCTCCATGCGCTCGGTGACGCGCGCCACCTGCTCGCCGACGTCGTCGATCGCCTGGGCGGTGCGGCGCTCCGACTGCACGATGCGATCGGTGAGCCGCTCGGTGACACGGCCGATCTCGGCGCCGAGCTTCTCCAGAGCGTCGGCCTGCGCCTGCTCGGTGCGCGAAAGGCGGTTCTCGACCACCGCCCCGATGCGAGCGATCTCGCCGCCCACCTGTTCGACGGCTGCGGCGCTGTTCTGCTCGGCGGCGTTGAGGCGGCGGTTGAGCGCCTCGGCCAGCGACAGGACCTCTTTGCCCATGCGCTCGATGGCCTGGGCGGAGCGCTGCTCGGCGGCGCGCACATGCTCGGCCATGTCGGCGAGGCGGAGTTCGACGCCGCCCGCGGACGTCGCCTGCAGACGCGCCACCGCTTCGGCGCGGGCGTCCTCCACCCGCTGGCCAAGCTCCGCGGCCAGGGCGTCGAGCCGGCGCTCGACGTCGAGACTGGCGCCGCCTTCAACCGAGCGAAGCCGATGGTCGAGGGCGGCAAGGGCGCCGCGCAGGCCCTCCAGGGCTTCGGTGGTGCGGCCCTCGGCCTCGGCGAGACGGTCCGACAGCCGCGCGACGACCTCTTCGGCGAGGCCCGCTTGGGACGGATAAGACTGCCCCGGCGCCTCGCCATAGACACCGAGGATGGCTTCGGCCGAACGCGGGCCGGCGACTTCGCGCAGACCTTGCTGGTCGATGCGCTCGGCCATGCCGTCGAGACGGCTGGAGACCGCCAGGCTCTCCCGCTCGGCGGCCTCGATGCGGGCGACGGCTTGGCGGACGGAATGCTCGATCCCGGCGATCGCCAAGCCCGTGCGCGTCTCCGAGGCTTCGATACGGTCGGTGAGCCGGTCGAGCGCGGTGGCGACGCGGGTGAGATCCGGGCCGGAGGAAATCGGCCCCGAGAGATCGCCCAGCTGGCCGCCGAGCGCCACGCTCGCGAAGCGCACGCGGGGCGCCTCCACTCGCGGGGCTTCGTAAGGACGGCGCGGCTGGTCCTGGATCTCGGCTTGGGAGGCGACCTCCTCGGGCACGTCGTCCTCGAGAATGATACGGTTAAGCCACTCGCCTAACGTCATTCCGGAACGGCGGGCAAGGTCCTTCGCGACCTCACGGGCCTTCGGGTCGATCCCTTTGACGCTCCAGGGCGCCCCCGCCGTCATCGAATCGTTCTCCAGGTCAGCTAGGACGCTAACCACCGATTCTTGGGGTGTAAACGCAACCGACACGCTAGATGTTGGGTCGGAGCGGCTTTTCTGTGGACGATGCCTGCAATCGGCGGTCGTGTTTTGCGGCCAGTGGCGCGGTGGGCTAGGGCTGCGCCATGAGCCTTTCTCTCACCCTCGCCCTCCTGGCCGGCTGCGTGGTCCTGGGCGCGTTCTGCGGCTGGCGGGGCGCCGCGCCGCCCAATCCGCACAAGGGACCCAGGCTGATCCCCTATCGCTTCCTGATGGCCCTATTTGGCGCCGTCGGGCTCTACCTTACCGCCCACGTGCTCAATCTGTTCGGCGTGATCACCGGGCGCTGAGGGCGTCTCCTCCGCCTTCTTCGGCCGTTTCGACAGCCCGGCGACGCCGCCGGACGAAAGCAGGCCCACGTCGGCCATCAAGAGGGGGATGGCCCACTTGTGCGCCGCGGCGATATAGCGCGGCTGCCAGACCGGGTCGTACTTGTCCTTGTACCGGCGCACGCCCTGGAAGTTGTAGATCTCCTCGCCGCGCTCGAAGAGCAGGTTGCCGACCCGCGACATGATGGGGGCGAGCGGCCGGTCCTCAAGGCCCGCCAGCGGCGCCATGCCGAACTCGAAAGCCGCGTAGCCCTGCTCCCGGCCCCAGGCGATCAGCTCGACGAAGAGGTAGTCCATGATGTTCTTTGGCGCGTCGTCGCCGTAGCGCATCAGGTCCATGGAGAAGGCCGACCGCGCCGCCGTGATCCAGATGTTGGCGAACGCCACCAGCCGTCCGTGGTCGCGCACCACCGCCACCGGGAACTCGGCGATGTACTCTGCGAAGAAGCCGCCCATGGAGAAGCCCTTCTCCCCGCCGGCGTGGTGCCCCAGCCATTCGTCCGAGATGCGCTGCAGCTCGGGCATCAGCGCCTGCAGGGCCTCGCCGGAGACCACCTCGAACGAGGCGCCCTCTTCCGCCGCCTTGCGCCAGGCGCGCCGCAGGTTGCCGCGCTTCCGACCCTCGATCGAGAAGGTCTCGAGCGGCACGGTGGCGCTCTCCCCCACCTTCTGAAGCGAGAAGCCGAGCTCGACCACGTCGGGCAGGTCGTCGGCCGCGAGGCCGTAGAAGCCCGGCCGGGCGGCATGGCTGTCGGCCAGCTCGCGGAACGACCAGAAGAGTTCGAGCCGCTCCTCGCGCCTGCCGACCGTCGAGCCCAGCGCGATCCAGCTGCGGCCCCGCACCCCGAACATCAGGAAGCTGTCGCCCGAGGCGGAGAACAGGAAGCGCTTATCGCCCAGCAGCGCCAGGTTGGACGACGGCTCGGCCGCCTCGGCGCGGGAGAGGATGTCGCGGACCTTCTCGTAGCCCGGATCGCGGGCGCCCGTGATCCTCGGCGTCGCGGCCGAGGCGAAGAGGCGCCACAGGCCGAAGGCGAACAGGGCCACCGCGGCCCCAGCCCAGGCGCGAACGGCTCGCTCGGCGTCGGCGTCGGCCATCACACGCCACCAGGGCATGTCCGCGTAGTCGGCGTGCTGGAACGACCAGAGGCCAAGGAGGCCCGCGCCGGCGACAGCGCAGGCCGCCGAAACCAGCCAGCCCGGGGTGATCTCCATCCGCGTCAGGCGCGCGCGCCGGGGAAAGGCGGCGCGGAACGGGAACAGCAGGACCGCCAGCGTGGCGAGCGCCGCCGTTTCCTCCCAGTTGAGTCCCTTCAGAAGCGAGAGCGGCGCGGCGACCAGCAGCACCACCATGGTCGCCGCCCAGGCGGCGTCCAGCCGGGCCCGCAGCCCGAAAGCCAGCAGCACCAGCCACAGGCCAAACAGGCTGGAGAGGAAGTGGCTGGCCTCGATGAGATAGACCGGGGCGACTTCCAGCAGGCGCATGAAGCGCACCGGCTCCGACGGCGTCGCGCCGGACGCCAGCAGCATGACCCCGGCGGCAAGGGTCAGCAAGGCTGCGCTCCAGGGCGCGGCGGCCAGGGCGGCGGGACGCAGATCCTTCAGATTGCGAAAGAGGTCCATCGATCCCCCTGGAACGCCCGGTCGAGGGCGACCCCATATAGCCCTGATTTGCGACGGCGCGCCTGCGACGTTGGGTAAATCCAAACAACTGTTTCGTTCCGCTTTTCTGGCGCAGACGGCGGCGCTAAGGTGGCGCGGATTTCCCATTGTCGATTGCGTGGAGGACGCCATGGCCGATTTCGGCGGCGCCGATCTTGAGGCTTTCCGCACGGAGGTGCGTGACTGGCTGGCGGCCAACTATCCGGCCGAACTCAAGGACCCCAACGCCAAGACGGACCCCGAAGCCGTCTGGGGCGGCCGCGCCTTCGACGGCGCGTCGGACCCGCAGGTCACCTGGATGCAGCGGATGGCCGAGAAAGGCTGGACCGCCCCGACCTGGCCCAAGGAGTACGGCGGCGGTGGCCTGAGCCCGGCCCAGGCCCGGGTGCTCGACCAGGAGCTGGCCGCCGGCCGCTATCGCCCGGCCCTGCTCTCGTTCGGCCTGTGGATGCTGGGTCCGGTGCTGCTCGAGTACGCCAACGAGGAGCAGAAGAAGGAGCACCTGCCCAGGATCATCCAGGGCAAAATCCGCTGGTGCCAGGGCTACTCCGAGCCGGGCGCCGGCTCCGACCTCGCCGGCCTGCAGACCAAGTGCGAGGACAAGGGCGACCACTGGCTGATCAACGGCTCGAAGATCTGGACCAGCTATGCCGACAAGGCCGACTGGTGCTTCTGTCTGGTGCGGACGGACCCGAGCAAGAAGCACGAGGGCATCTCCTTCGTGCTGATCGACATGAAGACGCCGGGCGTCGAGACGCGGCCGATCCGGCTGATCAGCGGCGAGAGCCCGTTCTGCGAGACCTTCTTCACCGACGTGAAGGTGCCGAAGGGCAACCTCGTGGGCCGGCTGAACGGCGGCTGGGAGATCGCCAAGCGCCTCCTTCAGTACGAGCGCCAGAACATCTCCGCCGGCTTCGGCGAGGGCGGCTCGGCGGGCGGCGCCTCGGGCGACCTGGCGCAGATCGCCAAGACCTACCTCGGCCTCGAGGGCGGGCGGCTGGCCGACATCGACCTGCGCCGGCGGATCACCGAGAACAAGATGAACTTCCAGGCCCTGCGGCAGACCATCGCCCGCTCGGCGGCGGAATCGAAGGCCGGCAACGGTCCCTCGGCGACCACCTCGATCATCAAGTACGCGGCCGCCGAGTTCGCCAAGGAGCGCTCCGAGCTGATGGTCGAGGCGCTGGGCAACCAGGGCCTCGGCTGGGAGGGCGAAGGCTTCGCCCCGCTGGAGCTCACCGCGGTGCGCGGCTGGCTGCGGACCAAGGCCAACTCCATCGAGGGCGGCACCTCGGAGATCAATCTGAACGTGATCTCCAAGCGGGTGCTGGGGCTTCCCGACCCGAAGTAGGACCACTCACCAAGGCGTCGCCCTCATTGCTCGGGCGACGCCTTTTTCACGAACGATTTCGACGAGAGAATTTCCCATGGCGGATTTCGGCGGCGCGGATCTGGAGACCTTCCGGTCGGAGGCGCGGGAGTGGCTGAAGGCCAACTTTCCCAAGGCCCTGGCCCACGACTACGACACCCAGCTCGCCAAGCTGCAGGCGCGCCCCGAAACGCCCGAGGCCAAGGCCTGGCGCGAGGCGCTCGGCAAGAAGGGCTGGGGCACGCCCACCTGGCCGAAAGAGTACGGCGGCGGCGGACTGTCCCGCGCCGAGGCCAAGGTGCTCGCCGAGGAGATGGCCGCCGTCGGCGCCCGCAGCCCGATCGGCGGCATGGGCGTGGCCTTCTTCGGCCCGACCCTGCTCGAATACGGCTCGGAAGAGCTGAAACGTGAGCACCTGCCGGGCATCATCATGGGCGAGGTGTGGTGGTGCCAGGGCTATTCCGAGCCCGGCTCCGGCTCGGACCTCGCCTCCCTGCAGACCTTCGCCGAGGACAAGGGCGACCACTTCCTCGTTAACGGGTCGAAGGTGTGGACGAGCGGCGCCCAGCACGCCGACCGGTGCTACTGCCTGGTGCGGACCGACAAGGCGAAGAAGCACGAGGGGATCAGCTTCCTGCTGATCGACATGAAGGCGCAGGGCGTCGAGGTGCGGCCGATCAAGCTGATCAACGGCACCTCGCCCTTCTGCGAGACCTTCTTCACCAATGTGAAGGTGCCGAAGGATCAGCTGTTCGGCCCGCTGAACGGCGGCTGGACGGTGGCCAAGCGGCTGATGCAGTTCGAGCGGGACTCGATCGCCGGCAGCCTCGGCGGCGGCAACATCGGCCAGACCGTGGCCATGCCGACCATCCCCGAAGCGGCCAAGGCCTACGTCGGCGTCGACGAGACCGGCCGCATCGCCGATGCGGACCTGCGCCGGCGGATCACCGAGCACCTGATGGACAACCGCGCCTTCCAGCTGACCATGAGGCGGGCGGCGGACGAGGCGAAGGGCTCGGGCGGCCCCTCGAACGCCGCGGCGATCATGAAGTACGCCGGCGCCAAGGTCGCCCAGGAGCGCAACGAGCTGATGCTCGAGGCCATGGGCAATCAGGGCCTCGGCTGGGAGGGCGAGGGCTTCACCGAGCAGGAGCTGGCCGCGGTGCGCACCATGCTGCGCTCGAAGGCCAACTCGATCGAAGGCGGCACCTCGGAGATCAACCTCAACATCGTCTCCAAGCGCGTCCTCGGCCTGCCCGACCCGAAATGATGCGGGCCCCGATCTGAAGTCAGTGTTGACTCCAGAGCGGGATGGCGCGGGACTAGGGGGATTGAAGCCCTCCGCCCGCGCCGGCGGGGACAAGAACATTTGAAAGATTAGGGAGAATTCCGATGGCCGATTTCGGCGGCTCCGATCTGGACGCCTTCCGGGCTGAAGCCCGCCAGTGGCTCGAGGCGAATTTCCCCAAGTCGCTCGCCTTCTCCGAGGCGGCGCTGATCCCCGGCGGTGAGAAGCCCACCGGCGACGCCCTGCTGTGGAAGCAGCGGATGGCCGAGAAGGGCTGGGGCACGCCGACCTGGCCGACCGAGTACGGCGGCGGCGGCCTCTCGGGCCCGCAGGGCCGCATCGTCCAGCAGGAGATGGAGCGCCTCGGCGCCTACAATCCGATGGCCGGCATGGGCATCTCGATGTTCGGCCCGACCCTGCTGGAATACGGCACCGAGGACCAGAAGGCCCGCCACATCCCGCCGATCGTGAAGGGCGAGCTGCGCTGGTGCCAGGGCTACTCCGAGCCGGGCGCCGGCTCCGACCTCGCCAGCCTGCAGACCAAGCTGGAAGATCGCGGCGACCACTGGGTGGTCAACGGTCAAAAAATTTGGACGAGCGGCGCGCAGTGGGCGGACTGGTGCTTCTGCCTGGTGCGCACGGACACCACCAAGAAGCACGAGGGCATCAGCTTCGTGCTGATCAACATGCGCCAGCCCGGCGTCGAAACCCGGCCGATCAAGCTGATCGCCGGCAACAGCCCGTTCTGCGAGACCTTCTTCACCGACGCCCGCGTCGAGAAGAACGACATGGTCGGCCCGCTGAACGGCGGCTGGACCATCGGCAAGCGCCTGCTGCAGCACGAGCGGTCCGGCCAGGGCGGCGCGCGGATGATGATGGGCCCGAACGTGGTCGACCTCGCCAAGCGCTACGTCGGCCTCGACGCCAGCGGCCGCCTCGCCGACCAGGACCTGCGCACCCGCATCGCCAAGCACCAGATCGACGCCAAGGCCCATACCCTGACGCTCAAGCGCGCCGCCGACGAGGCCAAGGGCAACCAGAACCCCTCGGCCACCACCTCGGTAATGAAGAACTCGGGCACCTGGATCGGCCAGGAGAAGGCCGAGCTGCTGCTCGAGATCATGGGGAGCCAGGGCCTCGGCTGGGAGGGCGACGAATACACCAAGGAAGAGCGCGACGCGGTGCGCTCCTGGCTCTCGGGCAAGGCGACGACGATCTTCGGCGGCAGCCAGGAGATCCAGTCGAACATCGTCTCCAAGCGCATCCTTGGCCTGCCCGACACGACCCAGAACGGGTGAGGCGCCGGGGGACTCCCACACCCGGCGCGACCAAGGTAAAGGCTGATTACTTAGACCCCGATTTAGACGGACCGGATTTTTCAGGAGCGATTTGAATGGCGGATTTTGGAGGCAGCGATCTCGACGCCTTCCGCGCCGAGGCGCGTGAATGGATCGAGGCGAACTTCCCGGCCTCGCTGAAGGGCAAGCCCAACCCGATGATGCGGGAGGAGCGCACCAAGCCCAGCGAGGACATGGAGAAGTGGCGCAAGGCCATGGGCGAGAAGGGCTGGGGCGTCCCCACCTGGCCGAAGGAATACGGCGCGGCGGGGCTGACCTCGGCGCATGCGCGGATCATCCAGCAGGAGCTGGCGCGCGCCGGCGCCTACAACCCGATCGGCGGCATGGGCGTGATGATGTTCGGCCCGACCCTGCTCGAGTACGGTAACGAGGCCCAGAAGCAGCAGCACATTCCGCCGATCGTCAAAGGTGATCTTCAGTGGTGCCAAGGTTTCAGTGAGCCGGGCGCCGGCTCGGATCTTGCCTCTCTTCAGACCAGAGCCGAGGACAAGGGCGACCATTTCCTCGTTAACGGCCAAAAGATCTGGACGAGCGGCGCTCAATACGCCGACTGGTGCTTCTGCCTGGTGCGCACCGACACCACCAAGAAGCACGAGGGCATCAGCTTCGTCCTGTTCCCGATGCACCAGCCGGGCGTCGAAGTCCGCCCGATCAAGCTGATCAGCGGCAACAGCCCGTTCTGCGAGACCTTCATCACCGACGTGAAGGTGCCGAAGGACCAGCTCGTGGGCCCGCTGAACGGCGGCTGGACCATCGCCAAGCGCCTGCTCCAGCACGAGCGCTCGGGCCTGGCCGGCGCCGGCGGCGGCTTCGGTCCGCAGAAGACCCTGGACCAGATCGCCAAGGACTATGTGGGCGTCGACGAGAAGGGCCGCATCGCCGACCCGGACCTGCGCACCCGCGTGATCATGAACAACATCGAGATCCGCGCCTTCCAGCAGACCGCGATGCGCGCCATGGCCGAGTCCAAGGGCAACCAGAACCCCTCGGCCGCCACCTCGATCATGAAGAACGCCGGCACCCGCGCCATGCAGGAGCGGGCCGAGCTGGTGCTCGAGATCATGGGCCACCAGGGCCTCGGCTGGGAGGGCGAGGGCTTCAAGCCCGACGAGCTCGCCGCCGTGCGCGGCTGGCTAGGCGGCAAGGCGACGACGATCTACGGCGGCAGCCAGGAGGTGCAGTCCAACATCATCTCCAAGCGCATCCTGGGCCTGCCGGACCTGACGCAGAGCAAGTGAGGACCTGAACCACGAAAGGCACGAAAGGCACGAAAGACACGAAAGGACCTTCGCGAGCGTCAGCGAGCGAGACCGTCCGCAGCACCGCCTGGATCGATCGCGCCTTCGGCGCCGCCCGCTCCGAGCTTTCGTGCTCTTCGTGACTTTCGTGGTTCCAAAAACCCCTTGATCGCCGTGGCGTCAGGGGGCGTGAATTGAACCCAAAGAGATTTGTCGAGGATAGAGAAATGGCCGTTCTGACCGAAGAACAGAGCATGCTGAAGGACGCGGCGAAGAGCTGGGTCCAGGAGAAGAGCCCCGTCACCGCCTTCCGCAAGGTGCGCGATAGCGGCGTGGAGCTGGGCTATGACGCCGCCGCCTGGAACGAGATGGCGGAGATGGGCTGGGCCGGGGTCATCATCCCGGAAGAATTCGGTGGCTCGAACTTCGGCTACCTGTCGCTGGGCCTGATCCTCGAAGAGCTCGGCCGCACCCTGACCGCCTCGCCGCTGCTGGCCTCGGGCCTGGCCGGCGCCTCGGCCCTGATCCTCGGCGGCTCGGACGCCCAGAAGTCGGAGTGGCTGCCGAAGATCGCCGACGGCACCGCGGTCGCCACCCTCGCCGTGGACGAGGGCCCGCACCACAACCCGGAGAAGGTCGAGACCAAGTTCGACGGCGGCAAGATCACCGGCAAGAAGACCTTCGTGCTGGAAGGCATGGCGGCCAACCTGTTCGTCGTCTCGGCCAAGGGTGCGAACGGCGTCGGCCTCTACCTGGTGAAGGGTGACGACGCGGGCGTGAAGCGCACCCGCCTGCACCTCGCCGACAGCCGCGGCGCGGCCAACGTCGAGTTCGCCGGCGCCGCCGCCGAGCCGCTGAACGGCGGCGCGGAGCTGGTGGAGAAGGTCCTCGACCGCGCCCGCGCCGGTGTCTGCGCCGAGATGCTGGGCGCCGCCGTCCAGGCCTTCGAGACCACCCTCGAGTACCTGAAGACCCGCGTCCAGTTCGGCCAGGTCATCGGCTCCTTCCAGGCCCTGCAGCACCGCGCGGCCAAGATGTTCACCGACCTCGAGCTCTCGCGCTCGGCGGTCGAGGCGGCCCTGACGGCGATCGACAACGACGCGCCGGACACCGCCGAGCTCGTCAGCCTGGCCAAGGCCAAGATGGGCGACACCTTCCACCTGGTGTCGAACGAGATGGTCCAGATGCATGGCGGCATCGGCATGACCGACGCCCACGACGCCGGCTTCTACCTCAAGCGCGCCCGCGCCTGCGAAGCCGCCTTCGGCAACCAGGCCTTCCATCGCGACCGCTACGCGCGGATCCAGGGCTACTGAGACAACTGGGCCCCGCCCGCCTGACATCAGGCGGCGGGGTTCGGGGTGTGTGGGGGAAAGCCCCTCCGGGTGGGAGCACCATCCGGAGGGGTTTTTCTATGGATTAGTAGGGACCGTCTATCTCAACGACACGCTCGATGTCGAACTCGCCCTGATCGCAAACAACGTGAAATCCAGCCTTGTGTTGTTTAGCGCACTGCTGCTTAGCCTTGGCCACAAACGTATCGAACCGGGGATATTTACTGCATATCACCAAGAACCCGAGTCTTCCCTCCAGCAGTGGCTTCACATTGGGATGCTTTGCAGACGCGAGTAGCTGCTCACATGCCTTCGCGACATCGGATCCCTTTAGCTCGACCAAGACGGAAGCTTTCCCGGCTTTGCTTACCAGGTAGTCCGTCCTAGGCCCCTCGGTGACAATGCAACCGTCGACCAGTGTACGGACGTAAGGTTCCTTCTCCGGATTTTTGAAAATCGCCTTCCGCCCGTTCTCTTCCACTTTAATCTTGGAATGACTCACCGCTTCCGAGCACTCCGCGGTCATGATTAAATCTCCGACTCGATCTTTAGGAGCGTAGAAAACTGTCGAGATATGTCTTCCGAGACCTGATCAAGATATGTACCGTCGATCAACCCATCACTATCCGTGAGATCACGCATAGTCCCGTTCTCAATAGCAAGGGCGGAAAGTCGGTTTTCGTCCAACCAACAATCCCTAGGTACTACATTATTTATATCTTGATTTCTCTTTTTTCTGCGAGATAGTTGACCAGCCTTCAAGAAAACATTCAGCTTGCCCATGATGTAAGGACTGTGGGTCGTAATCACCAAACTTCTCTGACTCCGCTCAGAGACAAGCGAACCAATGAGAAATTCCATCAATAAGCTCTGCGCCGATGGAAATAGGTGAGCCTCAGGCTCCTCGATGTACACAAGCTCACTAGCGCGCCTAACAGGACGACCCGGCCCTCGATATGTCAGCGCGTCTATCTCGCTAAAATAATCCATGAGCGACCACATCGGCAGGAGTTCTTGCTGCCCACTAGAAAGCGAAGTGAACGGAATCCGTCGGCCATCTTCGGCCTGGACAAATTCAGTTTCATTTTCGAAACGGATCTCCCCTCCGAACAACTGATTCATGATGTGCTTCCTCCGGGTGAGGAACTCATGACCGAGTCGCGAGGCGTACCCAGGGCGCCTTGAGGCGTTCCGATCGCGCAGATTTGCGAAGAGCCGCGCAAATTTTAAGGTAACTGGATCGAGGCTTCCAGCTTGCTCGAGGCCCGCCACGAGCCTTCCAATGCTTGTAAAAAAAGCTCGACCGGCAGGAATAAACGTTTGCTGTCCAATATACTGACGCTCTAGATCTCTCAGCGCGCGCCTCTGCATGACCTCTCTGACGCGCCACCCCCTATCTAGTTCGCTTATCGAGAGATTCGAGGTAGACTCGATGTCTTCGAAATCTTTTTGTCGCTCGAACTGATGCCGCGTCTCATTGTATATATCGGAAAACCATTCCGAAAAGGTGACCGATAGGTCCTCGGATAGTTTTCCTTGAGACTTTCGTCTAAGCAGGCGAACGGAAAAATCACCTGCAGTGTATCCGATATTGAACCGCCCCTGCCCCCAAGCAGACGGGGGAAACCAGATTTTAAATAGGCGGGCAACTTGCTTCTTATAATCCTCGATTGTATCCCCACGCTCCGCATATTGAAAATACGAAGTCTGTATATCCGTAAGAAAGTAGAATAATTTGGTCGTTACGCTCTTTCCGCTCCCCTGTGGACCGATGATGACGTTCACAGGTGCGAGTTGGAAGGTGGCTTCGTCGAGGCACGAGAACTCGGAGATGTTGAGAGTCGGCATATGGATGGCCTGCAAAACTGGTCCATCTCCTATCATTCGATTTCTACGATTTGTCACGGTCGCGGTTGCCCAGGCCGCCAACGCTTGCTGACGCGGCCCTGCCGCGCGGGACCGCCTGGAACCGCACCGGCACCTGCCGCCTGCCGGTTTTTATAGGGGCCTAGGTTGCCGCGGCTCATCATAGGTCGCCTCAGCTCGCCCCAACGTTAAAGCTGAACTCGTGATCTTCGCCGTTGAAGCTCACAACGACGCGGAGCGTTTGCGCTTCGCCCTTGCCAAAGTGGGGCTTGCCGACCACGACGGTGCCGCCGAACGCGCCGCCGGGCTCGACCGTGGTGGTTCGAAGGATCGAGTTGCCCAAGCTCGAGAGGGTCGCCTCGAGCGAGGCACTGATCTGCGACATCTCGCGATTGGTGTTCGCCTGATTGATCGAATTGGCGAGTGCGGCATTCGCCGGGTTGTAGACGGTCGTCTGGGCCGCGTAGGTGGCGTAGCCGCGATTGCCATAGGCAGAGCCATAGGTGTTCACCGTCGTTGGCTGCGAGGCCGCGTAGGCATTCGCGGCACCGGAAAGCGCAACGGCGAAGGCCGCCCACGCCGCCTTCTTCTTCGCTTCCCGCGCAAGCTGCTCGTAGGTGAAAACCGGGACCGTCAGGCCAGCGGCCGTATAGACGTGCACATTCTCCGGACCGAGATTCGCCGGCATCTGGCTGTCGTTGAATGCGACAACGGCCAGTCCCATGCGATCCTGGAATTCCGTCGAGCTCGGCGCGACGCGAACGGCGCCCTTGTCCTTCTTGGACATCAACAGCGCTGTGCCGTGGTCATAGGTGACTTGTTGATTTGCCGCGGCGACAGGCTGGACCGAGTACGTGGTCGCGCAGCCCGACAGGACGAGCGCCGCAGACGCGGCGCACAACAGCTTGTTCATATGCCTTCCCCCCAAGTGAGCGCGCACTAGCGCCCCTTAACCCAGGTTAAGCTTGCAGGATCATGGGCTTACCGCAAGTGGAAAGCGGGCCGGCCTTCGCGTGACGGTCAGTGGACTTCAACCCCCTCCGGCCCTCTGGGCCACCTCCCCCTCAGGGGGAGGATTGGCGATATTGTACTTCGCGTACCCACGAGGGTAGGCTCTGGCGCGCAGCAGGCCACGGGGGGCGCGCGTGTCGGAACTGGGTATCAATTACAACGTCGCTCAGGCGGGCCTCTTCGATAAGAGCTATCGTGACCTTCGGTCGACGCTAAAGCGCCCCGAACTGGCGTCCGTAGCTTGGGCGTTCATCAGCAACTGCGACCGTGCCTTCGAGTTGATGGCGACGCATGTAAATTTGGTTGTGTATTCCATTTGGTTCACGCGCGCGGACAGAGAAATAAGGTTCGCGCACGGCATAGGTTTGGATGCCGATATAGGATCACACCCGGAGTACGCGTCAGCGTTAGACGCGCGACTTCAGGGATTAATGGATGACAGGGCGAACAATCCCCACCATTGGGACGACCATTGGGCAGCCGGCGCTGGTGTAATAGAGCAATATCTGCAAACAAATATCTTCGGCCCAGAGGGATCAATAGCATTGCTCGCACTGATGTGTATTCAGGGCTGGATGTGCTTTGAGTCTCTGGCCGTAGATCTATGGAAAACGCTCGTTAATATACACCCATCGCCTCTCGCACGGAATGTTCTCAGCGGCCAGCCCCCACTGGGACAGGACATCCCGCGGCAAGATCAGAAGACCATCCCGCTCTCTGTTCTGGACCAATATCATTTCGACTTGTCGCACTCGATGGGCGACGTTCTCTCGCGTGCACGTCGTGTAAACTTGGATTCCCTGCGGGGAATTACTGACGCATATAAAGTAGCCTTCAAGTCGGACTTCGACCCCACGATTATAGATACCACGCACCTGAATAGGCTGGAAGCAATCCGTAATCTGCACGCCCACAGGGGAGGTCGCGTGGATGAGACTTTTATCCGGCGAATGCAGGGAGTGGACTTTATCCATCCCCTTGAAGTCGGCCAAGATTACGTGATCGCCGGAGATAACGTTCGCGACTACATGGACATAGTGATACGATCCGCAATGAACCTAATTCATTTTGCGGACGATTGGCTCGATGGAAAAGCTGGCGGAAGCGGGTCGCAAGCCGACCTTGGCCTTGATGGATCTGGAGCGGCGATGTGAGGCATGTAGCGGCCACGGCTTCGTGCGCGTTGCCGGACGCCCCCTTGACTGTGAGGTCTGCGAGGGTCGCGGCGCCATAGCCACGGAAGCGGGGCGCCGCGTGCTCGACTTCCTACGTCGGTACGCGCCCTAGGGCGTGCGCCGCTTCGTCGGAGCCGCCTTAGACAGTAGTTGGTCGAACGCGCTCGCGGCGTCGGTGGGGCTTAGGTCGCCAGCGGCTTCTAACTCTCTTGCGAGGTCGATGAACCTTTGGCTTTCCGCCTCGTCCTCGTCCTTCGGCGGGGGCTTCTTCGGTGCTTTTGCCATCAGGCTTGCCCACGAGCTGTTTGATAGGTGAGGCGCTTGCCCACGATACCCCGAAGGGCAATGTCGGCGCGAGCGGCATCGCCGATCCCGAGCGCGACGCGGTTGGAGTACCGGAAGTCGAACTCGGCGAGGTAGCGGTGCAGATGGCGCTTGGCGCAGTGCTGGTACACGCCGCGCATGCCGCGCTTGAAGATCGAGAAGTACCCTTCGACGGTGTTGGTGTGGACCAGCGGATTGAAGCGGGAGACGTACTCCCCGGCCGCGTGGTTGGTGTGGCCGTGGCCCGCGTAGTTCTCGCCGATCTTCACGTAGTGGCGGGCCTCGTCGGTCATCAGGATCGCTTCGCGGCTCAGGTTGGTGGCGACGATCTCGCCCACGGTCTTAGCGGTCACGTAGTCCAGCACGTGAGAACGGGCGCGGCCCGAGGCGCGATCCACGAGGCTGAGAACCTTCATCTTGTGATTGCCGCCCTTGGTGACGGGCTCGCCCGGCTCACGGCCGATGTAGGTCTCATCAACCTCGACGGGCGAGCCTTCGTGGCCGAAGGGCGCCAGATCGCCGTCACGCATGGCCTCGCGGATACGGTGCGCCATGAACCAGGCGGTCTTGAGGGTCACGCCGAGGGTGCGGTGAAGCTGGTTGGCGCTGATGCCCTTCTTGCTCGAAGCCATGAGGAACATCGCTTGCAGCCAGTAGCGCAGCGGGACGTGGCTGGACTCGAAGATGGTCCCGACCTTCACGGTGAAGGGCTTGCGGCAGTCGCCGCACTTGCGGACGCCGATCCGGGTGCTCTTGCCCTTCAGCTCGTAGATGCGTCCGAAGCAACCGCAGTGCGGGCAAACCGGCCCTTCCGGCCAGACCCGCGCCTCAATGTAGGCGTAGGCGGCTTTCTCGTTGTGGAAGTGGGGCGCTGAGAGTATCGACACGGCGGTAACTCCTTATGGGAATTACCTTATCAGTCGGTTTGGGTACGTCAAGTATAATAACGCCATGAAAAACGCCAGGTCCTTTACGGCGGCGGCGAAGGCAAGTGACGCCCTGGAGACGACCTCCAAGTCAGCGACCTGGCCCGGCTCTAGATCGAAATACAGACTAATCGGTGCAGTAGTCATAAGCCCCCCGGTTCATTCCCCGGTTGAGAGCTTGGCGCCTAACCCGGCCTGACGCAAACCCGATGGGTCACAGATGTATATAGGTCCCCCACAGCTTCATCGGGTTTGCAAAGTATATAATCGCCGGAGGATTGGAAGAACATAACGTGAACTTTTGCTTGCGGGATCGCGGAGGGCCGTGAGACGCTTGCGGTCATGAGCCAGCGCTACAGCCCCGAGAACCCCTGGGTCCCGCCGCGGGAGCGGGAGCCGCCGGCGATGGATCATGAGCCGGGGTGGAAGGAGAGCGCCTTCACTGAGGAGATGGGGCGGCTGATCCTGGAGCGGATCGCGGCCGGGGAGACGGTGAAGGCGATCACCGCCGATCCGCGGATGCCCTGCTACGCCACGGTCTATCGCTGGCGCGAGGTGATCCCGGAGTTCGGCGAGGCCTGGCGCGAGCTCAGGGCCCAGATGGCGGCCGACGCGGTGTGGGTGGACGCCGAGAAGGCCAAGGCGCGCGCCTGGATGCGGGCGCACCGGCGCAGGCTCGACGGCAAGCCGCCGCGCGACTGGAAGAGCGGGCGCAGGAGCACCTACACGCCGCAGATCGCCGAGGCGCTGTGCGAGGCGGTGATGTTCGGCGCGAGCCTCAGCGAGGCGGTGAAGACGCCGGGCATGCCCTCGGCCAAGGCGGTCTATCGCTGGCTGAGGAACGAGCCGGCGTTCCGGGCGGCCTACGCCAAGGCCTGCTGGCTGCGCGACGACGTGATCGCCGACCAGATCCACGACCTCTGCAACCGCTTCGGGATGGCGGCGCGGCCCGTCGCCGAGGCGATGAACGGCCGCCGCGGGCGGATCGCGCCGCGCAAGTACGCGACCGGGCTGTGAGCGCGCGGCGCGGGTGAACGCCTTTGCCGCCGCCGCGCGTTGATGGTTTGGTGGATGGACTGGAAGGAGGCGCGCCGATGACGAAGCTTTCCGACGACGACCTGGAGCGGCTGGCGATGCACAGCGCGTTCGGGCTGCTCTTGGTGACCAAGTGGATGGCCGGGCGGGACGACGTGGACCCGCAGATCCGCGAGCGGCTGCGCGGCCATGTGTCGGCCATCGAGGGCGTGCTGGTCGCCCGCGGCCACGACTGGATCAAGGACGAGCTGGAGGCCACGGAGGCCGCCCTGGGCCAATGACGCCTCGCTTGATGAGGCGGGTTGGAGGGGCGGCGGCGGCCGCCCTTCTCCTGGCGTTCGGCGCGACGGCGGCGGAGACGACGGCGGCGGAGGCGACGGCGGCGGAGGCGACCCCCGCGGCGAGCCCGGCCGCGCCCGTCGTGCTGCCCGGCATCCGCTACGAGGTGCTGGCCTCGGGCCCGGCGGGCGGGGTCCAGCCGACGCGGGCCGACGCGGTGACCATGCGCTATGTGGGCCGGCTGACCGACGGGGCGGTGTTCTCCACCTCGCCCGGCGGCGGCGCCGAGCCCTACGCCTTCAAGGTGCGCGAGGTGATCCCGGGGATGAGCGCGGCGCTGCAGCTCATGCGGCCGGGCGACAAATGGCGGATCACCATGCCGGCCTACCTCGCCTATGGCCGGCTGGGGCGCAAATGGGCGCCGGGCGAGCCGCTGCTGAAGCGCGACGTGCCGCCGGAGGCGACCCTGGTGTTCGACGTGGAGCTGGTCAGCGTGGCGAAGGCCGCGCCCTGAGCGCGGAAGGCGGCGGGAAGAAGCGGCGGGAACGGCGGCGTCAGGTCCCGTTGTGGCCCTCGCGCAGGATCGCCTCGACCAGCTCGTAGTTCTCGAGGGCCATCAGCTCGATGCGTTCGCGCACCGGGGCGAGGTCCTGGTAGCCGCGGGCGGTGAAGCTGAGGTTGTTGGCCTCGCGGTGGATCCAGCCGGCTTCGACCAGCTCGGTCACCTTGCGGCGCATGGTCTCCTTGGGCGCATGGAGGGAGTCGGCCACCGACTGGATGTTGACCCCGAGCGTCGGGAAGATCGGCACCTCGCCGGAGAGCAGCTGGTCCTGGGTGTAGCGGGCGAAGTCGCGGTGCTGGGTGGAGCGCAGGCCGATGACCAGCAGGATCAGGAGCTTGTCGAGATCGCCGCCGCAGGCCTCGCGGCTGAGGCTGAGGAGTTCGAGCAGGGGGCGCAGGAAACCGCTGGCGTGGGCCGGGTATCTCTCCCTGAGCAGGGCCAGGGGCGCGGGGGGCGGCGTCGGGCCAGGCGCCGACGGCGGGGGCGAACTCGTCACGGGCCGTTCCCAGTTCGAGCGACAGGAGTGTCGACGAGCCGACGCTACAACTATGAATAGGTTCCACAGCTTAGCACAAGTTAGGATCTCTACGTAGGCCTCCCCGATCCCGGCTAGGGGGCTCTCCTTAGGGGGTCGTCCTAAGTAGTTTCACGAGATGCGCGGCGCGGCGGGCCGGGCCATCTCGAGGGTCATGTACAAGACCTACGAGCTCTATCCGGAAGGCGAGGACCGCGGCTTCGAGCCGGTCACCTGCCGCAGCCACGAGGAGCTGATGGCGGCCGTGGAGCGGCTGATGGCCGACCGCGGCGCGAACGCGGTGGAGGTCCGCCACTTCGGCGCCCACCTGTTCACCGTCACCGCCTGAGCCGCCCCGTCCGGCGTCTCCGGGAGCTGACAGATTTCGTGGAGTTGACAGAGCGCCGGTCTGCGGCGCGCAGTGCGGCCCGCCCCATTCTGCAGACGGAGACGCCGCCATGGCGAAGTTCGCCAACATCCTCGAGACCGTCGGCCACACCCCGGTGGTGAAGATCAACCGGCTCGCGCCCAAGGGCGTGAACCTCTACGTCAAGGTGGAGGCGTTCAACCCGCTGGGCTCGGTGAAGGACCGCCTGGCGCTGGGCGTCATCGAGGCGGCGGAGAAGTCGGGCGCCCTGAAGCCCGGCCAGACGGTGATCGAGGCGACGAGCGGCAACACCGGCATCGGGCTCGCCATGGTCTGCGCGGCCAAGGGCTATCCGCTGGTCATCACCATGGCCGAGAGCTTCTCGGTGGAGCGCCGGCGGCTGATGCGCTTCCTGGGCGCCAAGGTGATCCTGACCCCCGCCGCGATGCGCGCGGTGGGCATGGTCAAGATGGCCGAGGACCTCGCCAAGCGGAACGGCTGGTTCTGGGCCCGCCAGTTCGAGAACGAGGCCAACCCGGACATGCACTCGCGCACCACCGCGCGGGAGATCCTCGCCGACTTCGAGGGCGAGGCGCTGGACTACTGGGTGACCGGCTACGGCACCGGCGGCACCCTGACCGGCGTCGGCCGGGTGCTGAGGAAGGAGCGGCCGCAGACCAGGATCGTGGTCTGCGAGCCCTCGGACGCGGCGCTGCTGGCCTCCGGCCAGGAGCAGGCGCGCAACGACGACGGCACCCCGGCCGTCGGCCACCCGGCCTGGAAGCCGCACCCCATGCAGGGCTGGACGCCGGACTTCATCCCGAAGATCACCGGCGCGGCGCAGAGCGAGAAGCTCTACGACGAGCTGCTGGCGATCCCGGGGCCGGAGGCGATCACCATGAGCCAGCGCCTGGCCAAGGAGGAGGGCATCTTCGTCGGCATCACCGCCGGCGCGACCTTCGCCGGCGCGCTGAAGGTGGCCGAGAAGGCCGGCCCCGGCTCCACCATCCTGGCCATGCTGCCCGACACCGGCGAGCGCTACCTCTCCACCCCGCTGTTCGCCGACGTGCCGGCCGACATGACCGAGGAGGAGCTGGCGATCGCCCAGTCGAGCCCGCTGTTCCAGCCGCAGCCGGCCTAGGGCGTCAGCGACCTTCCTGCCAGACGTCGAGCGGCTGGTGCGCTTCGTGGCGGACGAGGAGCGCCCAGCCGCCGGCGAAGACGATGGCCCCGACCACGAGGCCGCCGAGGAAGCCGGCGCCGGTGGCGAACCACAGGGTCAGGAACGAGAGCGACGCCGCCAGGAGCGTCATGCACCAGCGCAACAGGATGTTGAACGCCTTGTAGGTGCGCTCGTGGCTGACGAGCTCGGGATCGTTGGAATTGGGGTCGAACGCACTGCCAGTCGCCATCGTGTTCCTCCCAGAACATCGTTGAATGGGGACAACTCAGCTTCGTTGACCCAACGATAGGCCGGGCGTGCGGTTTCGCCTAGTGGATCAGCGGCGCCGTGGGCTCGGGCTTGTCGCGCAGCGGCTGCGGGTCGTGCAGGGCGGCGTCGATCTCGGCCGGCTCGTGGCCGATGGCGCCGCCGAGCCGAAGCAGCGGATCGTTCCACTGGTTGCGCAGGCGCACATAGGCGTCGCCGGCCCGGGCGAGGTCGCGGCGGACCGGGCAGCCGGCCTCGCGCAGCACGGCCAGGCCGCGGCCGAAGCGGCGGCGCCAGGCGGCGACCTCCTCCGGGGCAGGCTCCTCGGGCCCCTCGCCTTCGTCGCGCAGATAGACCCGGTGCAGGGTCTCGATGAGGACGAGGCCGCCGCGCTCCAGGTGCTCGAGGCCCGCCGAGCGCTGCAGCCAGCCGGCGGCGCGCGGCTCCAGCCCGGCGCGGATCAGGGCCACCGCGTCGAGCAGCACCAGGGTGAAGCGCGACAGCTCGTAGAGCGCCTGGGGAAAGCGGAAATAGAACAGCACCGGATAGAGGTGGTGGGCCTCCTTCACGCGGCTGAGCTCGGCGGCGATCTCGGCGAGGATGGCGTAGCCGGTCTCGAAGCGGCCGTCGGGGCCGAGCCCGGCGACGAGGCGCGCGGCGTCGCCGGTCTGGCCGGTCATCAGCTCGACCTTGAGCGCCAGCTCGTCCCGCGCCTGGAGGGCGGCGTAGAGCTGCATCAGATAGGTGATGGCGAGGGTCATCACCGAGATGCCGAGGAAGCTGTCGAAGGCGAAGAACAGGTTGTAGGCGGTGGTGTGCGGGCTGAGCCCGCCGGCGCCGGCCGAGGAGATCAGGCCGGCGGCCACATAGAGCGCGGTGGCGAAGCCGTGGCCGATGGGCTCGCCGAACGTCCGCAGCGCGGTCCCCAGCGCCGGCTGCAGCACCATGGCCGACCCGATGGTCAGGCCCGCCACCCACGTGAACAGCAAGGCGACGACGATGGCCGGGCCGCAGAAGCTGAGGATCCGCGGCCGGTGGGTCGGGAAGAGCCGGCCGACGCCGACGAAGACGGCGCGGACGCCGTGCGCCAGGGGCCGCGAGATGATGGCGATGCCGGCCCGCGCGTAGAGCACGTTGAGGAAGACGTCGGCCAGGACCGTGACGATCAGGGCGAGGCCGGCCAGCTGTTCGAGGCGCGCGAGCATGGTCGAGCCGGCCAACCCCTGTCGCCGAACAGAGTTCCAAGACCCGTTTGATCCCGGTCAAGGCGGGCGCGCCGCGCGGGACCTAGGTTCACAGCGTCGAGCAGCCCGGCGGTCCCCTCCCCTCATCCCCCGCCGGGCCATCTGGGAGGCGTCCGTGACCCCGATCCAGCCCCGCCGAATCTTCTTCCCCACCGGCGCGGCCTCCGTCACGGGCGCCTTCCTCCTCTCCCTGATGGTCGCCGTCTGCCTGTTCGCCGCCACCGGCCGGTGACGCCGCAGCCCGCGAATAAATGAACGAAACCCGCGCCTTGGCCGTTAGACGACCATGGCCGAGGACGACATCCTGACCGAGACCGTGATCGGCAAGGGCCGCCCCTCGCCCTGGGCGGTCGCGGGCTTTCTCGCCTCCTGCGCCTTCACGGGCGGGGCGCTGCTGCTGCTGATCCTGAGCTTGCGCTAGTGGACGAGTTCGCGCGCGGGGCCGCTCGGCGCCTCGGCCGCCACGACGCTCGCCGCCGGACCGTGGAAGCGGCCGAGGAAGCGGAAGCCCTCCCAGAGCTCGCAGCCGTTGGGAAACTCCCCGTCGATCGCCCGATGGATGGCGCGCACGTCGTTGTCGACGTCCACCTCGACGGCGTCGAGCAGCCGGCCTTCCGAGCTGAAGGGGAATAGCTGGTAGTGCCGCATGTCATCGGCCTCCACGTCCGGGACCGATGTTACGCCGCCGGCCCGGGCGGAGTCCCGGCGAGCCTGGCCACAGTTTCGTGAGCCCTCAGCCCAACGCCTGGATCGGCGCGGCCTCCCCTTCGGCCTCGGCCCGGGACTCGGCCTGAGCGACTGCGACCGCCTGCTGGGCCTCGCGCACGCTGGCGAGGTTGGCCTGGTGGGTCTTCTCGTCGATCCGGTAGAGCAGCCAGGTGCAGATCGACAGCACCGAGACCGAGGTGGTGGCGGGCAGATAGACCCAGGCCAGGTGGCGGACCACCTCCGGCGGCACGGCGGTCGCCTTGGCCGGGAAGTGGACGAACGACAGCATCACCCCGGGCAGCAGGGCCGAGAAGCCGCTCGTCACCTTCAGGATGAAGGCGTTGGAAGCCATGAGGAGGCCCTCGGCGCGCAGGCCGGTCTTGGCCTGGGCGTCCTCGGTGATGTCGGCGACCATCGAGGTGACGACGATGTAGGCGGCGTTGTTGAGGATCGCCCACACGAACCGGATGCCGATCAGGGTCGGCAGGAAGGCGGCCGTCCCATTGTCGGGGAAGGCGCCGAGGAGGCGCGCCAGGATCGGGCCCTGCAGCAGGACCATGCTGGTCATGAAGATGCCGATGCAGGTGGCCTTCTTGCCGAACCGCCGCGAGAGGGCCGTGGCCACGAAGGCGCCCGGGAAGACGGCGAGCAGGTTGGCGAGCTGGAGGAGGCCGACCCCGCTGGCGTTCAGGCCCCAGAAGAAGGTGTCGATATAGAGCGCCAGGCCCAGGTACATGCCGTAGCCGATGCCGCCGAGCAGGGAGGCGGTGAGGGCGACGCCGAGGTTCCAGTTCTTCAGCGTCGCCAGGACGTCGCGCATCATCTCGCCGAACGGCTGCTTGCGCTCGGGCGGGCGGTGCAGGCTCGGGATCCGGTCGTGGGTGCCGGCCGCCGAGACCAGGATCGAAACGAACATCATCGCCGTGGCGGTGAGCGTCATCGGCCCCCAGGCGGCGGGGTTGAGCTGGCCCTGCGGGTACTGCGCGGTCGGACGGAAGAAGATGAAGTAGCCCATCATCGTCGCCGCCGCCCCGCCGAGGGTGAAGAAGACCCAGCGGTAGCCGAGGAGGCCGGTGCGCTCGTGATAATCGGGCGAGAGCTCGGGGGCGAGCGCCTGGCTCGGCACCTCGTAAAGGCTGATGACCAGGCGGGCGGCGAGGCAGAAGACGAACAGCCAGGCGGTCTGGCCGATCTCGTCGAGGCCGGCGGGCGGTCGCCAGAGGCCGATCATGGTGAGGGCGACCGGCAGGGCCGACAGGTACATGAGCGGATGGCGCCGGCCCCAGGGCGTGCGCAGCCGGTCCGAGATCTGGCCGACGATGGGGTCCCAGGCGGCGTCGATCACCAGGGTGGCGGCGAGCGCCAGGCTGACGAGGTTCGCCGACAGCCCGACCACCTGGTTGTAGAAGAACAGCAGCAGCGACAGGACCGAGACGTGGACCCCGAAGGAGATGGAGCCGAAGCCGTAGAGGAACTTGGTGCGGAAGGTGAGGCGATCGGGTGGGCTGGCGTGTTGGGCGTGGGCTTGCGGGGCCTTGGCGTCCATACGGCGTTTCCTCGGGCTACTGTCGTGCGGTCCGGGCCCGCGGGCCCGGCCGTTCGTACCGTTCGTTCGGAGTCCATGACGGGCTCAAATAACCGCGGAGTCAAACTGCGACCGTCCGCTGGGCCTCGCGCCGCCACCGGAACGTCACAGTATGGTCTCACTCCGCCCCGAGGCTGTAGCTTCCCCGAACCCGTGACGTCCCCACCCGCAAGCCCCGGACCTCAGCGCCCGTGACCGAGCCCGACGAATCCAAGCCCGAGGACCGCGCCGCCGCGCCTCAGAACCCCCCTTCGGCCAACCCCTATGCGCGGCCCTCGGCCTATCCGCCGATGCAGGGCGCGCGGATGATGCTGGCCGGCGGGCGCTATCCGTCGCGCGCGCAGAGCGAGGCGGGCGCGCCCCGGCCCGCCGCCCTCACCCAGCCGGGCCCCAGCCCGGCGGCCTCCATCCTGTCCGGCTCCGCCCTGCCGATCGGCCGGCCGAGCGGGCCCCCCGCCGAGGCGGTCGAGCCTGCGCCGACACCGCCGCCGCAGCCGGCCGAGCCCACGCCCCACACGGTGGCTCCGCTCGAGATCCACGCCCCGCTCGGGGCCCAACTCGGCTCTCAGGGTGTGCTGGCGCGCACCAGCGCCTCCGGCGGTCGGAAGAGCTGGCTGCCCGCGGCCGCGGCGATCGTGGTCGCCGTCGCCGGTCTGGGCGTGCTGCTCTATGTGACGCGCCCGGCGCAGCGGCCGAGCCTGCCGCCCGCCGCTCCGGCCCTGACCGCGCCCCCGGCCCCGCAGGCCCAGGCGCCGGCTCCCGCGCCGACCGTGACGGAGCCGACACTCGCGCCGTCGCAAGCCGCCGCCTCGGCGCCCGCCCCGGCGGCGCGTCCCGCCGCGCCGGTGCGCCGTGCGGCCGTGACGCCGAAGCGTGCGCCTGCGACCGCCGCGGTCCAGCCTGCCGCCCCCGAGCCGGCGCCGATGCTCGCCGTGCCGCCGCCAGCCCCAACCCCGGCTCCGGCCGCCGCCGTCCCGGCCGGCCCGCCGCCGACGCCCGCCAAGCCGCCGCCGAGCGATCCCAACGCGCCGATCGGCAGCCACGCGCCGGACGCGAGCTAGGCTGTTCCCTCTCTGACTGAGCCGTTCAACCGAGGTTCAGGCCCACGCGTTAGGGTCGGATCCATCGGGGGTGGTTCAAGAGGAAGGAAGCCTATGAAACACCTGTTGTACGCGGCGTTGGCGGTCACCACGGCGGCCGCGCCCATGGCGGCGTCGGCCCAGCCCTACGGCGACCACGACCGCCGCGACGATCGGCGCGAGCTTCGCCAGGATCGCCGCGAGCTGCGCCACGACCGGCGCGAGATGCGCGAGGATCGCCGCGAGCTCCGCTATGACCGCGCCCACCGCGACACCTGGGAGCATCGTCCCGAGTGGCGCACCTACCGCGGCGCCCGGCAGGGCTACTGGTACGCCCCGGGCTACGGCTACTACCGGGTGAACCCCGGCTGGCATCGCGGCAACTACTGGCGCCGCGGGGCCTATGTGCCGCCGCCCTACCGCCATCTCTACGTTCAGGACTGGGGCTACTACGGCCTGCGGGCGCCGCCCCCCGGCTACCGTTGGGTCTATGCGGACGGCAATTTCGTGCTGATGGCCCTGGCCACCGGCCTGATCGCCGACGTGATCATCAACGGCTACTAACGGCCGCCTCGCGTCCCTTCCGGCGAGAGGACATGAAGAGGGGCGGCTCAGCAGAGCCGCCCCTTTTTGCTTTGGATGATGGCGCGCGTCAGATGATGCCGTGGCCGTCGAACAGGTGGGACTGCTTGAGCACCCACAGGTAGTCGTTGGAGCCGTTGACGCTCCACAGCGAGGTCGTTCCGCCCACCGCGCCGGAGGCGTTGTAGGCGACGCCGCCCAGCGGGTCGGTGACCAGCTGGTTCTGGTCGAAGGCCATGAGGGCGTTCTTGATCCCTTCGCCGTCCACGGTGATGACGCCGTGGTCGACCGTGGTCACCGGCACGTAGGCGCTGCTCCAGGCCGCGCCGCTCGAGGCGAGCTTGGTCCCCAGGAGGGTGATCATCTGCGAGCCCTTCACGGTGCTGATGGCGTACTCGCTGGAGTCGAGGACGCCGTTGGCCGTCACCCCGTCGACGTTGCCGCCGCCGGCCGTCAGCCACTTCACCGCCGTCTCCATCAGGCCCGCCGGCGCGGTCTCGCCGGCGTTGATGTTGAGCTGGGCGCCGATCGCCTGGCCGAGCAGGAGCTGGCGGGCGTCGTTGGCCGCGGTGGACGAGCTCAGCAGCAGGATGGCCGCCGCCTTGGGGATGAAGAGCGTCGCCGTACCGCCGGCGTTCAGCAGCACGCCGTCCTGGCCGCCGACCTTGTTCCAGACCGCCGCGGAGGTGTGGTTGGACCAGTAGCCGATGGACAGGCCTGCGCGGCCTTCGCTGAAGCCGTCGTAGTTGGCGCTGTCGCCGGCGCCCGCGGTCTGGGTGTCGTGGCCGTCGGTCATGGTCGCCGTGGCCGTGGCGACCTCGGTATGGACGCCGTGCAGGGCGGTGACGGTGATCACGTCGGAGGTCACCGAGGCGCCGGCGGCGAGGGTCGTGGAGGCCGCGCCGCCGAAGGTGAAGCCGGTCGCCGCGCCGCCGTCCAGGGCGCCATCCGCCGAGACGCTCTCCTCCGCATTGCCGGTATTGGTGAGCAGGATGCGGAATTGCACGGGCGAGCCGGTGTTCAGGAAGGTGTTGTCGGAGAGATTGCCGGCGCCGACATCCGCCCAATTCGCGCCGCCGTCGGTGGAGACCTGCAGGTCGGCGGTGAGGCCCGGCGCGATGCCGGTGTAGGCGGCGCCGGAGAGCACGTCGCCCGCAGCCGTGTCGCCGCCGGTGTCGGTGTAGCTGAAGTGGGCGTCGAAGCTGTCGGTGTGCAGGCCCGAAGCCCAGGTTTCTGTGGTCTTCACCACCTGCGAGGCGCCGGCGGCGATGTCGAAGGCGCCGGTGTCTGCGCCGAAGCTGTCGGTCACGGTGACGTGGGTCAGGTCGACGTTGCCGTCATTCTTCACCGTGTAGGCGAAGACCGGCGCGCCATGCGCGGCGAGGTCCGAGGGCGTGGTCGAGGGGTCATAGGCCTGGAAGGTCGTTCCGCCGTCGTAGGAGACCTCCACCTTGTCGAGCACCAGGTGCGGCTGGGCGCCGAAGTAGGCCGCAGCGGCGGTCACGTCGCCGCTGTCGCCGCCATAGGTCCAGTGGGCGTCGAAGGCGTCGGTGTTGAGGCCGGCGGCCCAGGACTCGGTCGTCTTGATGACCTGGGTCGCGCCGACGCCGATGTCGAAGGAGGCGGTGTCCGCGCCGAAGCTGTCGGTGACCGTCACGCCGGTCAGGGCCACGTCGCCGGTGTTCTTCACATAGTAGGCGAAGACCGGCGCGCCGTGATCGGCGAGGTCGCTGGGCGTCGTGGCCGGATCGTAGGCTTGGAAGTGCGTCCCGCCGTCATAGGAGACCTCGATGTGGTCGAGGGCGAGGGCCGGATGGACCGGCGGGACCGGCGGCGGGGGCGGCGGCGGCGGCGGCGACACCGGGGCCGTCGTGCTGATCGCCTTCAGCTCCTCGAACCCGCCCTGGGCGTTGGTGAAGGACATGTAGACCGTGAGGTTGCCCGCGCCCGACACGTCGGCGACGGGCACGTAGATGGCGTAGTCGTCGCCCCCCGAGCCGTTGGCCCAGGCGGTCAGGTTGACGCTCTGGCCGAGCGCGAAGTCGAGGGTGAAGCCGGTGGGCGTGCCGGTCGCGAAGTCGAGGCCGGCGCCGGCGTCGGGGCCGGAGAACAGGCGGAAGGCGTTGAGCGTGATGCCCGCCTCGGGGGTCGGCTCGTTGAGGTCGAGGCGGAAGACGTAATAGTCGCCCGCCGCCACGGTGAGCCCGCCGGCGGTGAGCTGACCGGCGCCCACGTGGACGAGCTGCAGCTGGCCGATCTGCAGCCCATTGGTCTTCGGGTCGCTGGTGTCGAGCCCCGTGTTGGTCGAGCCGTTGTAGCCGCTCTCCGTGCCGGTGTTGGAGCCGACGGCGAGCACGGGCGTGTAGATCCCGGTTCCGGAGACCACGCTCGAGGGCAGAAAATAGACGCCGTTGACGAGCTGGGCGGCGGGAGGCGTGTCGGACATGGGCGGCTCCGTGGCGCCGAGGGCGAACGGAGCCGTCGTGCGGGTGGAAGCCCGCAGCGCCGATCACAGACCCCCCGGCCGTGGTTGCTTTCGATACCCGCTCAACTATTGGCTGCCGCAGCCTTACTCAACGGCCGGGAGAGACAAAACGACGGTTAATTGAGTGTTGATCGGATGTTTATCACTCACTTTGGGGATTCGTTCGTCAGCATTCCGACTCAACTACATCTCCATCGCGCAGCTATACGAACCACGCGCATAGGTTACTGCTCAAAATGAGGATAAATCTCCATCCCCGGTGGCGTGGACCAGGACAACAACCTGACGGGGATCAGCGGGGACGGAGCGACATCTCCGAGGTCTGGGCCCAGCCCAGGCGTTCATAGAGCGGCCGCCCCATGGCGGTGGCGTGCAGAACCATCAGGTCGAGACCGCGGCGACGACCCTCCTCGGTCGCGCGGGCCATCAGGGCCTGGGCGACGCCCTGGCCGCGGTGCGCGGGCTCCACATAGACGTTGAGGATGTAGCCGCGGCGGTCCTGCGTGGGATGGGAGGGATGCGGCGGCCAGTCGATCTCCATCATGCCGAGCCCGCCGATCGGCGCGCCATCGGCCTCCGCGATCCAGCCGAAATAGGCGCCGGAGGCGAGCCGCGGGTGGAGCCAGGCGCGGAACGGCGCGTCCATCGGGGCCACCACCTCCTCGGCGCGCCCCGAGGCCATAAACATCTCGCGCCGGTGGCGGCAGATGAGGTCGAGGTCGGCGGCGCCGACCGGCCGCAGTCCGTGCATGAGGGGGCCCCTTCGCACCTCGAGATAGGAAGGCGCACGGAGCTTGGCCATGAGGCGGCGCGCCGGAGCGGCGGGGCCGCGAGCTTGACAACGGGCGAGTGCGCGACGATTGTATGAATGTATGCATACATCGCAGCAACTCCTCGCCACCCTGCACATCGAGGCCACCGGAGTCCCGATCTATGTGCAGCTGCGTGAGCAGGTGCTGGCGGCCATGGGCGCGGGCGTGCTGAAGCCGGGCGACCAGATGCCCACCATGCGCCAGGTGGCGGTGGCCCTGCGCATCGACCTGAACACCGTGCGCCACGCGTACGACGAGCTCGAGAAGCTCGGCGCCCTGCGGCTCGAGCGGGGGCGCGGCAGCTTCGTCGCCGAGCCGCCGGCGCCGGCCCATCACACCGTCCAGCACGAGGCGGCCGAACGGCTGGCCCGCCTGACGCTCGCCAAGGCCAAGGCGGCGGGCGTCGCGCCCGACCTCTTGCTGGAACGCATCGCGGCCCTGGCCGCACAGAAGGAGAGTTCGAGATGAACGGCTTCTACGGATCGGACTTCCGGCCGAGAGGCGTCAACGCGCCGGCCGCCCTGCTGGCCCTGGTGGCCTTCGTGCTGGGCGCCCTGGCGATGGCCGCGGGCGGCAGCGAGGACTCCTACGCCTGGATCGGCGTCGGGGCGGTGCTGATCCTCACCGGCGTGCTCACCCTGGCGTCGCTGAAGATGGCCAACCAGTGGGAGCGGGCGATCGTGCTCAGGCTCGGCAAGCTGCACAAGGTGGCGGGCCCTGGCCTGTTCGTCATCGTGCCGGTGATCGACCAGGTGTCGAGCTGGGTGGACCAGCGCATCCAGACCACCGAGTTCAACGCCGAACAGGCGCTCTCCAAGGACACGGTGCCGGTGGACGTCGACGCGGTGGTGTTCTGGCAGATCCACGACCCCGAGCGGGCGGCGCTGGAGATCACCGACTACCGCTCGGCGATCGAGCGGGTGGCCCAGACCAGCCTGCGCGAGATGGTCGGATCCTCGCTGCTCTCGACCCTGCTCTCCGACCGCAAGCATGGCGACGAGCTGCTGAAGGACGAGATCGGCCGCAAGACCGCCGAGTGGGGCGTCACCGCGATCAGCGTCGAGATCCGCGACATCAGCGTGCCGGCCGCCCTGCAGGACGCCATGAGCCGCGAGGCCCAGGCCCAGCGCGAGGCCGCCGCCCGGGTGCACCTGGGCCAGGCCGAGCAGGAGGTGGCGCAGAAGTTCGTGGCGGCGGCCGAGATCTATGCGCAGTCGCCGGCGGCCCTGCAGCTGCGGGCGATGAACATCATCTACGAGACGACCAAGGAGCGCGGCGCGACCATCCTGCTGCCGAGCGCCATGGTCGACAGCCTGGATCCCGGCGGGGTGATGGCCCTGGCCGGCCTGGGCGCGGCCAACGCGGCGCCGGCGGCGCAGGCGAAAGGCGCCGCCGCGCCGCCCAAAGGACAGGCGCCCGGCCGGCGCCAGGCCCGGCGCGCAGCCAAGGCCTGACGCCGCGGCCAAGTCGGTCTAGCTTCGGATCATGCGTCCGATTTTCGCCACCGCCGCCGCCCTCGCCCTTCTCGGCCCCGCTCTGATCGCCCCCGCTCTCGCCTCTGCCGCGAGCGCCGCCCCGAAGGCGCCGCCGGCGGCCGATCTGGTGATCTGGGGCGGGCCGATCTACACCGCCGACGACGCCCATCCGACGGCCCAGGCGGTGGCCGTCGTGAAGGGCCGGATCGCCTATCTGGGCGCAAGAGCCGGGGCGGCGGCGCGGGTCGGGCCGAAGACCCAGGTCGTCGACCTGAAAGGCGCGGCCCTGTTCCCCGGCTTCACCGACAGCCATGCCCACCTGCGCGGGATCGGCGAGCGGGAGCTGACGCTGAACCTCGAGGGCGCGGCCTCGGCCAAGGAGGCCTCGGAGCGACTGGCGCGGCACCTGGCCGAGCGCAAGCCGACGGGAACGGTGATCGGCCGCGGCTGGATCGAGACCGGTTGGCCCGAGCACCGCTTCCTGGAGAAGGGCGACCTGGACGCCGTCGCCCCCGACATCCCCGTGCTGATGGTGCGCGCCGACGGCCACGCCCTGACCGCCAACTCCGCGGCCCTGAAGGCGGCGGGCATCGACGCCGCCACGGTGGCGCCGCCCGGCGGCCAGATCCTGAAAGGACCCGACGGCCAGCCCACCGGCATGCTGGTGGACAACGCCATGGGCCTGGTCGCCAAGCTGCGCCATCCGCCGACGCCGGAGGAGAAGCTGGAGGCCTATCGCGCGGCCTTCCGGGTGGAGACCGCCTACGGCTGGACCGGCGTCCACAACATGAGCGTCGACTGGGCCGACGTGGGCCTGCTCGAAGACCTGGCGACGAAGGGCGAGGCGCCCCTGCGGGTCTACAATGCGGTCGATGCGATCCAGTCCGGTCCGCTGCTGGACGGCGGACCGCGCAGCGCCGCGGACGGGCGGATCACGACCCGCGACATCAAGCTCTACATGGACGGGGCGCTCGGCAGCCGCGGCGCGGCGCTCTTCGAGGACTACGCGGACAAGCCCGGCCTCAAAGGGACCTTCGTCACCCCGCCCGAGGTCATGCGGCCCTATCTCGCCAAGGCCTTCGCCAGGGGACTGCAGATCTCCACCCATGCGATCGGCGACCGCGGGAACGCGCAGGCCCTGGATCTCTACGAGGAGGCGTTCAAGGCGGATCCGGCGAAGGGCAGAAAGGCCCGTTGGCGCATCGAGCACGCCCAGATCCTGCGGCCAGCCGACATCCCGCGCTTCGCCCGCGACGGGGTCATCGCCTCGATGCAGCCGAGCCATGCGATCGGCGACCTGCACTTCGCCCCGGCGCGGCTGGGCGAGGCGCGGCTGGACGGCGCCTATGCCTGGAAGAGCCTGCTGAGGAGCGGGGCAGTGGTGGTCGGCGGCTCGGATGCGCCGGTGGAGCGCGGCTCGCCGTTCATCGAATTCTACGCCGCGGTGGCGCGAAAGGACCTGAAGGGGTTCTCCGCGCCTGACTGGCGCCCGCAGGAGCGGCTGAGCCGGATGCAGGCGCTGAAGCTCTTCACCTCGTCGGCGGCCTATGCGCGCTTTGCAGAGAAGGACCTGGGCACGATCGCGGTCGGCAAGCGCGCCGACCTCTCGGCCTTCTCCGTCGACCTCATGAAGGCGCCGGAGGCGGAGATCCCCAAGGGCCACGCCGTCCTGACCGTGGTCGACGGCCAGATCGTGTTCCGCGGGAAAAACTAGCTTCCCGCACGGAATGTCGCCGCCGGCGGGATGAATCCAGCTTGGCGGTTCGTTGGACGCCTCAAGGGACGCCCTTTCGGGGGGGAATCCTGAGGAGACGACGGTATGCGATTTTCTACCCTTGCGCTCGTGAGTGCGGTCAGCGGCCTGACCCTCGCCTCGGCGGCGGCGGCGGGCCCACTCGGACACGGCGGGGGCCTTGGGGGCGGTTTAGGCGTCGGCGGTGGTCTGGGCGGTGGTCTGGGCGGCGGCATCGGCGGCGGGGCCGGCGGCCTCGGCGGCCATGCGGGCGGCGGCGGTGGCGGCGGCGCGGGCTTCGGCGGCTCGATCGGGCCGACGATGGGCTCTGCGACCCGGATCGGCGGCGGCGCGCCCGGCCTCGGTGGTTCGGCGGTCGGCGGCGGCTCCATGTCGGGCGCGGTCGGTCCGGCCCTCGGCGGCTCCAGCCGCGTCGGCGGCGGCATCGCCGGCTCGGTGAGCCAGGGCTCGGTCCACGCCTCGACCACCGGCCAGAGCCACGCCAATAGCCACTCGGTGCTGGGCTCCGGCTCCGGCGACACCTCGACCAGCGCCAGCGTCTCGGCCAGCCGCGACGACGACGAGACCACCGACGACGACACCGACGGCACGAACAACCGCCGCGCCCACCGCATGGGCCCGGCGCGCGCCTCGGCCAGCGGCGTCGCCCACTCGAACCTGAAGGCCGGGCTGCGGACGGCGACCACGACGGCGACCTCCACGGCGAACCAGGCGGCCGACACCGCCGGCGCGGCGACGACGACGGCCAGCGACACCCTCCGCCGCGACACCGCCCGCGCCGGCCGGATGGCCACCAGCCGGGCCTCGGCCACGGGCGTGGCGCATTCCAACGCCAACGCCGGGCTTCGCGCCGCCTCCGGGTCGACCTCGGGGACGGTGAGCGCGCTCGCCGACCTGAAGACCGGCATGACGGTGCAGAACGCCAGCGGCGCGACCCTCGGCACGGTGAGCCGCGTCGAGCGCTCGGCCGACGGCGCGGTGCGCAGCGTGCAGGTGACCACGACCAACGGCGTCCACCGGGTGCTGCACCTGGCGCCGGGCTCGCTGTCGGTCTCCGGCGGCGTGGTGACCACGACGACCACCACGGTCGGCGCGGCCGGCTGATCGGCCGACCGTTCAAGAACGTCCCCTCGGCCGTCCCCGAGGGGCTTTGGAGACCCTGGCGCGAACCCCCCGTCCCTCAGCGCCGAGGTCTTCAACAGAGGCCCTCCCTCTTGCCATTAGGGGGGAGGGCCTCTTCCTATCCGGGCCGCCGCGCGCTAGCTCGGCCGCATGGCCCCGCCCAAGCGTGAGCACCCGATCGACGCGCGCCTGGCCGCGCAGCTGATCGCCGACCAGCATCCGGACCTCGCGCACCTGCCGCTGAGGCCGGCGGCGGAAGGCTGGGACAACGCCATGTACCGGCTGGGCGAGGACCTGGCCGTGCGCCTGCCCCGCCGCGCCCTGGGCGCCGAGCTGATCGGGATCGAGCAGCGCTGGCTGCCGCTGATCGCCCCTGCGCTGCCGCTGGCGACGCCCGCCCCGGTGCGCACCGGCCAGCCCGGCCGCGGATATCCCTGGCGCTGGAGCATCGTGCGCTGGATCCCGGGCGCGACCGCCGACCGTACGCCGCTGGCGGCGAGCGAGGGCGCGCGCTGGGGCGCGTTCCTCAAGGCGCTGCACCGGCCGGCGCCAACCGAGGCGCCATTCAACCCCTATCGCAGCGTACCGCTCGCCAAGCGGGCCGAAATCTCGGGACCGCAGCTCGCGCGGGTGGCGGCGGCGCGGCCGGACCTCGTCACCCCGGCGATCCTGACCGAATGGCGGGCGGCGCTCGTCGCCGAGGTCGACCGGCCGGCGGGCTGGATCCACGGCGACCTGCACGGGCGCAACGTGCTGGCGCAGGACGGGCGGCTGACCGGGGTCATCGACTGGGGCGACATGGCGAGCGGCGACCCGGCCATGGATCTCTACAGCGTGTGGATCCTGCTGCCCGACCGGGCGAGCCGCGAGGCGGCGCTGGCGGCCTACGGCAGCGTCTCGTCGGCGACGCGGGCGCGGGCGCGCGGCTGGGCCATCGCCATGGCCGCGACCCTGATCGACCACGCCCCGCCCGACGATCCCGACTTCGCGGCCATGGGCGAGCGCACCTTCAGGGCGCTGGTCGAAGGCCCTTAGTCCTCCTCGCGGCGCTCATCCTCGCGTTCGCGGCGGCGGGCGTCGCCGGCCGGTTCGGTCAGGCTGGGCGGATCGCTGGCCGGGAAGGTGCCGTCCAGCTCCTCGTCGAGTTCCTCGTCGGTGGGCTTGCGCGGGGCCATGGCCAACCTCCTCTGCGGAGCGGCCAGTCGAGACCCTGCCGTCCGCCCCCGTCAAGCGCGCCCGTCAAGCGCTTCAGCGCGAGGGCGGCGTCCATTGCGCCAGCCAGTCGGCCAGAGCCTGGGGCGTCATCGAGCGGGCGTCGGCGAGCGCGGCCACGTGGCCCTTGTCGAGCAGCCGGTTGGTCCTCGGGTCGACCACCAGCAGGGCGGGCACGCCCTCCAGCCGCTCGGTGATCCCGTAGCGGGCGGGCACCTGCAGGTTCTTGTTGAAGCGGCCGACGTCCACCAGCACCACCTCGTAGTGGCGGTCGACGAAGGCCTTCAGCTCCGGCAGCTCCATGGTGGCGGCGAGGATCCGGCAGTCGCCGCACCAGTTGCCGCCGAGATCGACGATCAGGAGCTTGTGCGCCTTGGCCGCGCGGGCCCGCGCCTTGGCGACCGCCGCATCGACCGCCTTGGCCTCGGCGGCTTCGTCGTAGGGATAGGGCAGCGGCGTCTTCAGCTCGGCGAAGGAGGAGATGCCGACCTTCGGCGCGGCGGCCGCGTCGGCGGCGCCCGCCAGGGCGAGGGAAAGGCCGAGGGCCAGGAAAAGGCGAGAGAACATGGGCGCTCAAACTGTGGTGGTGTTCAGCGCCTTCTAGCGTGGCCGCTCGCCGCAGCCTCCGTAGAATTCCTTAGTTTGGCGCCAGCGCCACTTACATTAGCCCCATCCGAAGCCCCGCCTTCCGGCCCGGCGCCCCCCAAACCGGATCTCGACCCCATGACCGAAGCGGCCCGCGCCGCCGCCAATCTCTATCGCCCCAAGCTCGCGACGACCTTCGCCGAGGGCTATGGGCTCGGCGACCTGCGCAAGGACGCCATCGCCGGCCTGACCGTGGCGATCGTCGCCCTGCCCCTCTCCATGGCCATCGCCATCGCCTCGGGCGTGTCGCCGGACCGCGGGCTCTACACCGCCATCATCGGCGGCTTCCTGGTCTCCGCGCTCGGCGGCAGCCGCTTCCAGATCGGCGGCCCGGCCGGGGCCTTCATCGTCTTGGTCGCCGCGACGGTGGCCAGGTTCGGCGTCGAGGGCCTGGCCCTCACGGTGCTGATCTCCGGCGCCCTGCTGACGCTGATGGGGCTGTTCCGCCTCGGCAACCTGATCCGCCACATCCCGCATACGGTCACGGTCGGCTTCACCGCCGGCATCGCCGTGACCATCGCCGCCAGCCAGATGAAGGACCTGTTCGGCCTGCGCCTTGCGGGCAAGGAGCCGGGCGAGTTCATCCCCAAGATCGCCGCCCTCGCCAAGGCCGCGCCGACCGCGAGCCTGTCGGCCTTCATCCTGGCGGTCAGCGTCATCGCCATCACCACCGCCATCCGCCGCTGGCGGCCGATGTGGCCCTCGATGCTGATCGCGGTGGCCGCCGCCTCGCTGGCGGCCCTGGCCCTGCACCTGCCGGTGGAGACCATCGGCACCCGCTTCGGCGGCATCCCGCACGGCCTGCCGGCCCCCAGCCTGCCGCACATCGACGCCCAGAAGATCCTGCAGGTGCTGCCGGCGGCCCTGTCCTTCACGCTGCTCGGCGGCATCGAGAGCCTGCTCTCGGCCGTGGTCGCGGACGGCATGACCGGACGGCGGCACCGCTCCAACATGGAGCTGATCGCCCAGGGCGCCGGCAACATGGCCTCGGCCCTGTTCGGCGGCATCAGCGTCACCGGCACCATCGCGCGAACGGCCACGAACGTGCGGGCCGGGGCGCGCAGCCCGGTGGCCGGCATGCTGCACTCGGCCTTCCTGCTGGCCTTCATGATCGTCGCCGCGCCGCTGGCCAGCTACATCCCGGTCTCCGCCCTGGCGGGGGTGCTGATGCTGGTCTCCTGGAACATGGCCGAGAAGGCCGAGTTCGCCCACCTGCTGCGCGACTGGCGCACCGCGGTGGTGCTGCTGGCCACCTTCGGCCTGACCGTCGTCCGGGACCTGACCACCGGCATCATCGCCGGCTGCGGCCTGGCGCTGGCGCTGTGGCTGGCGGGCCGCGGGCGCGCCAAGCCGCAGCCCTGACCGGCGGCGCCTAGGCCCGGGGCAGGCGCGCCAGCACCGCGCTGGTGATCCGCTCGCAGCGGGCGCCGAGGAACGGGAAGGCGCCGGTGAGCGCCGAGGCGAGCTGCTCGTCGAGGGCCTCGCGCAACTGGCGACGGGCGCGGAACAGGCGGGTCTTCACCGTCTCCGGCTTCACCGACAGGGCCTGGGCGGTCTCCTCGATCGTCAGCCCCTCGACCTCGCGCATGACGAACACCAGGCGGAACGCCTCCGGCAGGGCGTCCACCGCCCGCTCCAGCAGGCGCCGCGTCTGCGCCAGGGCCGCGTCGCGCTCCGGGTCGTCGGACGCGCCGGGGAAGAGGAGGATGCGGCCGGGATCGGACTGGGCCTGCTCGAGGGCGTCGAGCTCGACGGTCGGGCGGCGCTTGCGCAGCCGGTCGTGGGCCTCGTTGAGCACGATGCGCGTCAGCCAGGTGAACACCGAGGACTCGCCGCGGAACGACGGCAGGGCGGCGAAGGCGCGCAGATAGGCCTCCTGCAGGACGTCCTCGGCCTCGCCCTCGTCGCGGACCACCGAGCGGGCGATGCGGAACAGGCGCTGGTTGCCGCGCTGCATGAGGGCGGCGAAGGCCTCGCGCACGCCGGCGCGCGCCTGGGCGACCAGCTCGCCCTCGGGCAGGGCGGCGTAGTCCACCGTCTTGAGGGTCACGGCCATGCGCATCTCCCGCTCGTCATGCTGGTTGGATGAGCCGCGCGGCGCAAGGTTCCCGTGCGGCCGGCCGGAACCTGACGGGAACCTCCCGGGCCAGGCGCCATCCAAGGCTCCGGGGCGGCGATCCGCCCGAAGGAGATCCAGATGAACCTCAAGACCCTCGTCGCCTCGGCTGCGGTCAGCCTGATCCTGCCGGCCGCGGCGCATGCGCAGGCGGCCAAGCCGAACGACGCCCAGATCGCCCACATCGCCTACACCGCCGGCGCCATCGACGTCGCCGCGGGCAAGCAGGCGCTGGCCAAGTCCAAGGACAAGCAGGTGCGCGCCTTCGCCGCCGAGATGGTGCGCGACCACACCGCGGTGAACGACAAGGCCCTGGCCCTGGTGAAGAAGCTCGGCGTCACCCCGCAGGACAATCCGACCAGCGCCTCGCTGCAGACCGGGGCCTCGGCCAAGCTGAAGTCCCTCGCCCAGCTCTCCGGCCCGGCCTTCGACAAGGCCTACGTCGCCAACGAGGTCGCCTTCCACAAGACCGTCAACGGGGCCCTGCAGTCGACCCTGATCCCCGACGCCCAGAACGGCGAACTCAAGAGCCTGCTGCAGAGCGGGCTGAAGCTGTTCGAGGAGCACCAGCACCACGCCGAGATGCTGGCGCACGGGATGAAGTGATGCGCGCCGCGCCGCTCCAGATCCTCGTCCTGGGCGCGCTGCTGACGGTCGCCGGCTGCGGGAAACCGCAGCCGCGCACCTTCACGGTGACCATCGCCGACATGGCGTTCGGGCCGGCCCCCGCCGACGCCCGGGTCGGTGACCACATCCGCTTCGTCAACGCCGACATGTTCGAGCACACCGCGACGGCGCGGGACGGCGCCTTCGACCTCGACCTCGCGCCCAAGGCGAGCGGCGAGGCGGTGCTGAGCCGGGCCGGCCAGCTCGCCTTCTACTGCCGCTTCCATCCGGGAATGACCGGCGTGATTGCGGTCTCGCCCTGAAGACCGCCCCGGGGCTGCAACCTTGGCTTAAGGAGTTCCCCTGATTGAGGGCGCTCGGGGCTTCGGGCTAAGCTCGGCCCCAGGACCTCAACTCAGAAGGGGGCGCCTTCATGCGCAAGTTCTCCGCGACCGCCGTCGCGCTCGGCCTCGCCGCTTCCCTGGCCGCCGTGTCTCCCGCCGCCGCGCAATACGGCATGGACAAGAAGCCGCCGAAGAACGCCGCGACGCCCGAGCTGCCCCGTTGCGCCACCCCGCTCGGCCGCGCCGCGGTCCGCGAGCCGGAGCGCGACTGGTGGACGCCGCTGGGCCTGTCCAACCCCGAGGCCCTGCTGAAGCTGTTCGCGGCGCGCTCCAACTGCCTGCGCATCGTCGACCGCAACGCCGGCCTGGCCATGCGCAACCAGGAGGCCGCCCTGGGCGCCTCGGGCGACCTGCGCCGCGGCTCCAACATCGGCAAGGGCCAGGTGGCCGGCGCCGACTTCTTCATCGTGCCGGACATCGCCAACTCGAACTCCAACTCCGGCGGCTCCAACCTCGGCGCCATCGCCGGCGGCCTGATCGGCGGCCGCGTCGGCGGGCTGGTCGGCGGCCTGCGCACCAAGAGCTCCGAGGCCCAGGCGCTGATCACCCTGGTGGATGCGCGCACCACCGAGCAGCTCTATGTGGCGGAGGGCGTCGCCAAGAAGACCGACGTCGGCTTCGAGGTCGGCGGCGGCGGCGGCGGCTGGGGCGGCTTCGCGGCGGCGGCCGGCGGCGGCTATTCGAACACCGAGATCGGCAAGGTGATCTCGGCCGCCTATTTCAACGCCTTCATCGACCTCGTGCACTACATGCAGAGCGGCTCGGCGCCGACCGGCGAGCAGGCCAGCCAGGCGGCGGGGACCCAGGGCTATCACGTGACCCAGGCCACCACCGTGCGGGTCACCCCCTCGCCCAAGGCCAAGGCCGTGCGCACCGTGGCCGTCGGCGACCTCCTGTTCCCCACCGGCCAGAAGAACGGCATCTGGTGGGAAGTGGACGACGAGAACGGCAACCGCGGCTGGGTCACCTCGACCACCATCAGCCCGCGCTGAGGCCGAGCGGAACCGTAGGAACCGGTGTTTGGCGACCGGGTTGAGGGGCGGACCCTCGACCCGGAGACCGCCATGACCACCGACTCCCAGAACGACCACGACGCCGACCGCAAGCTGGACCAGGGCGAGGCCGAGACGCGGCTCTGGGACGCCATGGAGAAGCGCCGCATCGGCATGCTCGGGCCCGCCGAGGGCGGCCAGCACTTCCAGCCGATGACCGCCTTCGTCGAGCGCGACACCGGCCAGATCTATTTCTTCGCCTATGCCGACAGCGACCTCGCCGCCCTGATCGGCGCCGGCGCCCCGGCGATGTTCGTCTTCCAGGACGACGACGACCTCTATGCCTGCATCGAGGGACGGCTGAGCCCCGACGCCGACCGCTCCCGGATGGATCGCTACTGGAGCCCGATGGTCGCGGCCTGGTATCCGGAGGGCAAGGACGACCCGCGGCTGACCCTGCTTCGGCTCGACTGCGACGATGCCCAGGTGTGGATCACCAAGGCTGGCCCCGTGCGGTTCGCCTGGGAGGTCGCCAAGGCCAACGCCCGCCACGAGCGGCCCGACCTGGGCGGCCAGACGCGGCTGGATCTTCACTGAAAGCCCCGCGGCCTCCTGCCCGAAGCAGATTTCGGGAGCGCAATAGTTAGGCGCTCCCGAATCATTTCTTTCAGCGCGCGAGATGTCCCGATTCTCGCGCCGGAATGGCGGTCAGATATAGTTACGTCGCCTGCCCGACATTCTCGAACTCCCGCAAAAGTCCTTCCTTCGATACTTTCGACGCAATCTTTTCTGCACTTCCGGGGATAAACGCGGCGGAATGTCGAGTTCTCGACAGTCTTTGCCTCATCGCATCGATAACTTGAAACCTAAGCCGGACGGCGACGTTTCGTACCCCCGATGCAGAGGCCTTATTCCGCGTTGCCAAACCTGCTGCTCGCCGCTCTTCCGCCGGACGACTACGGGCTGCTGGCGCCCCACTTCGCCCATGTGGAGCTGGAGCGGGGGCGGTTGCTCTACGATCCGGGCGACCGGATCGACTACATCTATTTCCCCCACGACGGCGTCATCTCGCTGATGACGCTGATGGACAGCGGCGCGGCCATCGAGAGCGCCACCATCGGCCGCGAGGGCGCCCTGGGCCTGGCCGCCGCGGTGGCGCCTCGCGCCTCGCTGGTGCGGGCCATCGTCCAGACGCCGACGCGCGGGGTGCGGATCAGCGCCACCCAGATGCACGAGGCCTGGGAGAAGAGCGCCAAGATCCGCGAGCTGGTCGACCGGCATGGCGAGGCCCTGTTCGGTCACGCCATCCAGTCGGTGGCCTGCAACGCCCTGCATTCGGTGGAGGCGCGGTTCTGCCGCTGGCTGCTCACCTGCCACGACCGGATCTCAACCGACACCATCGCCCTGACCCAGGAGTTCCTGGCCGACATGCTGGGGGTGCAGCGCACGACGGTCACCGCCGTCGCCCGCGCCCTGCAGGAGAAGGGCGCGATCCGCTATCGCCGGGGCGTGGTGGACATCATCGACCGGGCCGCCCTCGAGGCCATGACCTGCGAGTGCTACGGCGTCATCCGCCGCACCTACGAGCGCCTGCTGCCCGAGAGCCAGAAGGCGAGCGCCGTCGGCTAGCAGGCGGTGGCGATGCAGGGCCGCGCCCGCAGGCGCCGGTCCTTGGCGGCCGGCGCCTTCAGGCTCTGCATGAACGCCGCCAGGTCCTCGGACTCCGACAGGGTGAGGAAGCGCTGCGGCATGCCGTAGTGCGGATTGCCGAGCAGCAGCTTGAGCCGCGCCTGCAGGGCATGCGGCGGGATCGGCGGCAGGTCGCGGAACGGCGGCGCGGCGCGATAGACGCTGGCGCCCACCGGATTGATGCTGTGGCAGCCGGCGCAATAGGTCGCCGCGAGCTCCTGGCCGCGGGCGATGGCCGCGGACCGCGTCTCGGGCCTCGCCGGATGAGCGGCGGCGAAAAGAGTCACCACAAAGGTCATGGCCGCGACGGCGGTCCGCGCGCCCGCATGCGCCGTCATGGCAGCACCCCCGCTCCCCGAAGATCCGGTACGGTGAAGACGCCACGCGGGCGCGAAGCGGTCCAGCGCCCGGCGCGCGAGAGTGCGACGCGGCGCTACTTGCGCGCGCAGCATTCTTCCTCTCTTGATGCCGCTCCGCGGTCGGACGATCCAAGAACCGGCCCTTCAACGCTGTATCGGGGGCGAAATGACGCCGTTCTTTAGAAGCCACTTGCTGTCCGCCGCGGCCGTCGCCGCCCTCGCCCTGTGCGCCGCGCCCGCCGCGGCCCAGACGGCTCAGATGGACCAGACGGCCAAGCCGGACCTCGCCCACAAGGCCTCACAGGAAGCGGCCTCGTCGCTGGCGGCGCCGAAGTACGGGACCTGGGGCTTCGACCTGTCGGGCATGGACCGCAGCGTGAAGCCGGGCGACGACTTCTTCAAATACGCCAACGGGACCTGGGACCAGCGCACCGAGATCCCCGCCGACCGCGTGCGCTACGGCAACTTCAACAAACTGCGCGAGCTCTCCGAGAACCGCATGCACGCGATCCTCGAGGACGCCGCGGCCGGCAAGCTCGCCGACCCCGACGCGGCCAAGATCGCCGCCGGCTACCGCTCGTTCATGGACGAAGCCTTGGCCGAGAAGCTGGACGCCAGGCCGATCGCGCCGGAGCTGGCGCAGATCCGGGCGGTGAAGACCAGGGACGGCTTCACCGGCCTGATGGCCAAGGCCAACACCACCGCCTTCACCACCGTCCTGCCGGTGTTCATCACCATCGACGCCAAGGCCCCCACCCGCTACGCGGTCTCGGCCGCCACCGGCGGGCTCGGCCTGCCCGACCGCGATTACTATCTGCAGCCCGGCTTCGCGGAGAAGAAGGCCAAGTACCAGGCCTATGTGGCCCAGATGCTGGGCATGATCGGCTGGGACAAGCCGGCCGAGAACGCCAAGGCCATCGTCGACTTCGAGACCCGCCTGGCCGAGGCGAGCTGGAGCCGGATCGAGCGCCGCGACCGCGACAAGACCTACAATCCGATGAGCCCGGCCGAGCTCTCCGCCTACACCCCCGGCCTCGACTGGAACCGCTACCTGGCCGGCGCCGGCCTGCCCAAGGTGGAGCGCGTGGTGGTGACCACCAACACCGCCTTCCCCAAGGTGGCCAAGGTCTATGACGAGACGCCTCTGGAGACCCTGAAGGCCTGGCAGGCCTTCCACGTGGCGGACAACGCCGCGCCCTACCTCTCCAAGCGCTTCGTCGACGCCAACTGGAGCTTCCGCCAGCACGAGCTGGCCGGCCAGCCCGAGCAGCAGGCGCGCTGGAAGCGGGCGGCGGCCTTCATGGACGGGGCGATCGGTGAATCCGTCGGCCGCGTCTATGTGGCGCGCTACTTCCCGCCGGAGAGCAAGGCCAAGATGGACGCCCTGGTGGGCGACATCCGCACGGCCCTGGCCGCCCGCATCGAGAAGCTCGACTGGATGGGGCCGCAGACCCGCGCCAGGGCGCTGGAGAAGCTCTCCAAGTTCACCGTCAAGATCGGCTATCCCACCCACTGGCGCGACTACGCCAAGCTGGAGCTGAAGGCGAACGACCTCTACGGCAACGTCACGCGGGCCGGCGCCTTCGAGTGGAACCGCGACGTGGCGCGGCTCAACCAGCCGGTGGACAAGTCCGAGTGGGGCATGACCCCGCAGACGGTCAACGCCTACTACAACTTCGCCAACAACGAGATCGTCTTCCCGGCGGCGATCCTGCAGGCGCCGTTCTTCGATCCCGACGCGGACCCGGCGATCAACTACGGCGGCATCGGCGGGGTGATCGGCCACGAGATCAGCCACGGCTTCGACGACCAGGGGCGCAAGTCCGACGGCGACGGGGTGCTGCGCGACTGGTGGACGGCCGAGGACGCCGGCAAGTTCAAGGTCCAGGCCGAGCGGCTGGGCGCCCAGTACTCGGCCTTCGAGCCCCTGCCCGGCGCGCACGTCCAGGGCGGCCTGACCATGGGCGAGAACATCGGCGACATGGGTGGGCTGAGCCTCGCGCTCGACGCCTACCACGCCTCGCTGAAGGGCCAGCCGGCGCCGGTGGTGGACGGTTTCACCGGCGACCAGCGGGTGTTCCTCGGCTGGGCCCAGGTGTGGCGCGAGAAGACCCGCGACGAGGCCCTGCGCCAGCAGGTGGTCACCGACCCGCACTCGCCGGCCTACTACCGCGTCGACGGCACGATCCGGAACATCGCCGGCTGGTACGAGGCGTTCGGCGTCAAGCCGGGCGACAAGCTCTATGTGCCGCCCGAGGAGCGCGTGAAGATCTGGTGAGGCCGCTAGCGGCCGAGGTCCACGCGGTAGACGGCCGGCTTGCCGTAGGGATTGTGGATCTCGGCCACATAGCCGTGGCCTTCGGCGGGCGGGTTGACCTGGACCGCGAAGAGGGTGCGCTCGTCGTTGCGCCAGAGCAGCCAGCCGCGCTCGGACCAGCCGGCGGCGTCGTGCACCCGCAGGCCCTTGCGGTTGACGGCGTTGGCGAAGTCGTCGCGCTCGAACCGGTTGCCGCCGGCGACGGTGAAGCGCACCTCCACCTCCCACGGCACGCCCTGGTGGGCGCGGGAATAGGATGCGGCCGAGACGGCGCGCAGGGTGAACGGGCCCATGGCCATGTCCTCGCCCATGACCGCGGGCGTCGGCTGCGGGGCGCAGCATGCGAGGGCCAGTACGGCGGCCAGGACCGGGAGCGCGGTCAGCACCGGGAGTTCAGGGCAGCGCACGGACGGCCTCGCGGGCGGCTGTGTGCGAGCGGTCCTCGGCCATCGCCTCGGCGCCGGGCAGGCCGTAGTAGCAGTACATGATGTAGGCCTCGCGCGCGGAGACCAGGTCGTAGTTGAGGCGCACCAGCCGCTCGTCCGCCCAGCGCACATGGACCAGCTTGTCGGTCCCGCCGGCCTCGTCGATCAGCCGGGTGAGCGCGGTGTTGGCGTTGAAGCAGGCGGTCTTGGCCTTGAGCCGCTCGGCCTTGGGGCGCGCCGCGTCGCCGAGGATCGCCAGGGCCGCGTGCATCCGGTCGAGCTCGGCGACCATGGCCCGTGCGCAGGGGCCGTACTGGGCGCGGCTGACCCCGGCGTCGGTGTAGGTCAGGCCCGCGCAGGCGCTCTTCTTCGGCCCGGCGCAACCCGCCAGGGCCAGGACGCAGACGGCGAGCAGGACGAGACGCCTCATGCCCCAGCGCTAGACCCGCGCCCGCCCAGGGCCTTGATCGCGATCAAGCCCGCGCCCCGGCTTGAGACCCTCTGGAAGACCCGCTAAGGGGAAGGCTGCGCGGGTGTAGTTCAGAGGTAGAACGTCAGCTTCCCAAGCTGAATGTCAGGGGTTCGATTCCCCTCACCCGCTCCAAGCCTCCCCGCAGACCCCTGCCGCCCGCGACCCTGTCTCACAGGCGCCGCAGAATCCCTGCATTGGCGCCCTTGCGGCAGCTTCGCTAGGGTTCAGCCCGAACAAGCGTTTGAGGATGCTGCCTTGACCGACGTGCTGTCGCCGATGTCCTTCGCCCGCGGACCTGAGATGAAGAACAGGTTCGCGCTCGCCCCGCTCACCAACTCCCAGAGCCACGCCGACGGCGTGCTGTCGGACGAGGAGTTCCACTGGCTGACCCTGCGGGCCAAGGGGGGCTTCGGCCTGACCATGACCTGCGCGGCCCACGTCCAGGCCGTCGGCCAGGGCTTCCCCGGCCAGCTCGGCGTGTTCGGCGACCAGCACCTGGCGGGGCTGACCCGGCTGGCCAAGGCCATCAACCAGGAAGGCTCGTTGAGCGTCGTCCAGCTGCACCACGCCGGCAACCGCTCGCCCAAGGAGCTCGTCGGCCAGCCGGTCTGCCCCTCCGACGATCCGGAGACGGGCGCCCGGGCGCTGAGCGCCGCCGAGGTCGAGCAGTTGATCGAGGACTTCGTGGCCGCGGCCGTGCGCTGCGAGAAGGCCGGCTTCCACGGCGTCGAGATCCACGGCGCCCACGGCTACATCCTCGCCCAGTTCCTCTCCCCGGAGATCAACAAGCGCACGGACAAGTGGGGCGGCAGCCTCGAGAACCGCATGCGGATCATCAAGGAGATCATCGCCGGCATCCGCGCCCGCACGGGCAAGGACTTCAACCTCGGCCTGCGCCTGTCGCCGGAGCGGTTCGGCCTGAAGCTGCTGGAGATCCGTGAGGTCGCCGCCGAGGTGCTGCGCGACGGCCAGCTCGACTACCTCGACATGAGCCTTTGGGACTACGCCAAGGAGCCGGTGGAGGAGGAGCACAAGGGCAGGAGCCTGATGAGCTTCTTCACCGACCTGCCGCGCGGCGAGACCCGGCTGGGCTGCGCCGGCAAGATCATGAGCGGCGACGATGTGCGCGCCTGCCTGGATCAGGGGATGGACTTCGTCTTCCTCGGCCGGGCGGCGATCCTGCACCACGACTATCCGAAGCAGTACGCCGCCGATCCGGACTTCGAGCCGGTGGCGCGGCCGGTGAGCCCGGAATACCTGGCGTCGGAAGGGCTCAGCCCCACCTTCGTGCAGTACATGCGCAACTGGCCGGGCTTCGTCACGGCCCCGGCCGTGGAGCCGGCGGAGTAGGCCTCGCCGCGTTGACGTGCGGCCAGGCCGGCCGCACGATCACCGCCAGAAGAACAAGATCACAGGGAGGCCGCGATGGCCGACGACGCCAGCATCCAGGTTCAAGACCGCGCCAAGTTCCACGCCATGACCGAGGGCACCCTCGAGGACTGGCAGACGATCATGCGCGCCAACGCCCAGCATCGCGGCCAGCACGTCGACGCCATCCTGGCGCACCTGAAGCTGTTGGACGAGGACTACGGCGGCTACGCCGTGGACCGGCTGGAGCACTCGCTGCAGACCGCGACCCGCGCCCACAAGGACGGCCGCGACGAGGAGTACGTGGTCTGCGCCCTGCTGCACGACATCGGCGACATCCTGCTGCCGGCCTCACACGCCGAGATGGGCGCGGCGATCCTCAGGCCCTACATCTCCGACGCCAACCACTGGATGCTGGAGAAGCACGGCGTCTTCCAGGGCTACTACTTCTTCCATCACCTGGGCCTCGACCGCGACATGCGCGAGGAGTACCGCGGGCATCCGCACTTCGAGTACTGCGCCCAGTTCTGCCACCTCTACGACCAGAACTCGTTCGACCCGACCTACGAGTCCATGCCGCTGGAGGCCTTCGTGCCGATGATGCGGCGGGTGATGGATCGGCCCAAGCGCTCGATCTACATGCGGCCAGCCGAATAGCTACTGGATGCGCTCGACGTCGTAGCCGCGGGCCCTGAGCAGGGCCGGCAGGCCGTCGTCGCCCATCATGTGCAGGGCGCCTACGTTGACCAGCTCGACGGGGGCGCCGGTGGCGAGCTCGCGCTCCAGCCGGGCGGCCCAGGCCTCGTTGCGTCGCTTCAGGAGGGCGTTGTAGAGCGCTGGGTTGTTGGTCTTCATCTGACCGACCAGGGCCGGCCCCAGGCGGGCGAGATCGCCGTCGAGCCAGGCCTGCTCCATCGGCTCCTGCCTGGCGGGGCCATGGCCCGACGGCCGGCTGCGCTCCTTCAGCACGTCGGCGAGGTACTTCACCTCGGCCGGTTCGGGCAGGTCGGCGAAGAGGCGGGCCTGATCCTCAAGGGTCTCGAAGAACTTCACCGGCTTGGCGCCGGCGCGGGCGGTCCGCGTCATGGCGATGTCGGCCCCGGCCTGCACCTGGGCGCCGCCGGAGAGGACGGGCTGCATGGAGAGCATCAGGGCCGCCGCCCAGGGCCGCAGGTGGTCGATGCGCGCGAGGTCGGCCTGGCGGCGCAGGACCTCGACCTGGGAGGGAGCGAGCTTCTGGCTGAGCGGGTGCAGCGGATCGACGCCGTAGTGGGCGACGAGGTCGGCCACGGCCTTCGGGTCGGCGCCTTCGACGTCGGTCTCGAACCACAGGGTCTGGGCCTGGCCGAACACCTGATCGTAGAGCGGCGTGCGCCAGGCCTTGGCGGCGGCCGGCGACAGGGCGTGGAGCGTGCCGAACAGATAGATCTTGGCGTGGTCGGATTTGACGAGCCAGAGGGCCGGCGCAGCATCCGCCGCGCCAGCCGCTCCGAGCCCCCCGATCAGGACCGCGGCCGCAGCCGCCATCCTGCAAAACCAACGCTTCACGCCGTCGCTCCCGCCCCTTGTCTCCCGGGGCGCGGCGGATCAGTTCCCCCAGGCCCTGAAGTGCTTGGATAGCTTGAGGCCCTGGCGCTGGTAATGCGACCCGAGGTCGCCGTAGAGCCGCGCGGGCCGGGCGGTCAGCGGCTCGTAGACCAGCCGGGCGACCGTCTGGCCGTCCTCCAGGATGAAGGGGGTCTCGTGGCTGCGCACCTCGAGCACGCCGCGGCTGCCCTTGCCGTGCGCCTCGTCGGTGCCGAAGCCGGGATCGAAGAAGCCGGCGTAGTGGACGCGGAACTCGCCGACCGAAGGGTCGATGGGCGTCATCTCGGCCGCTTCCATGACCGGGATCTCCACCGCCTCCTTCGAGGCCAGGATGTAGAATTCGCCGGGATCGAGCAGCAGCTGGCCGTCGCGCGGGATCAGGGGCTCCCAGTAGTCGCTCGGGTCGTGGCCGTCCTCGCGGTCGAGGTCGACGACCGGCGCGTGGCGGCGGGCGCGGAAACCGGCGATGCCGTCGGTGAGGTCGACCCCGACGCTCTCGATGCGCAGCCGCGAGGGTTGGCCGCGCTTGAGCCGCAGCTGGTTGAGGCGCGTGCCCTGGCGCACCAGGACCGAGAAGGTCTGGGGCGCGATCTCGATGTAGATCGGGCCATGGTAGCCCTCGGCCACGTCGTCGAAGGCGGGACCGGCGTCGGACAGCAGGCGCACGAAGACGTCGACCCGGCCCGTGGAGCTCTTCGGATTGGCCCGGGCCGAGACGCCCGGCGGCAGCTTCAGATGCTCCTGCAGCTCCGCGATGTAGACGCAGCCGCGCTCCAGCACCGCGCCCTTGGTCAGGTCGAGCTCGTGCATGGCCACGTCGGCGATGCGCTCGGTCACCTTGCGGCCGCGGCCGGGCAGGAAGGAGGCGCGCACCCGCCAGGCGCGGGCGCCGAGCCGCAGGTCGAGGCTGGCCGGCTGGACCTGATCCTTGTCGAACGGCTTGTCGGAGAGGATCGCGCCCTTGGCGATCAGCTCGTCGATGGACTGCGAGGGCAGGATGCCCGGGGCGGTGGTATCGCTCATGGGCGGCGAAGACTTAACGCAGACGGCGAGTCTGGCAAGGTTCGGCTCAGCTTTCCTTCTCCGCGCGACGAGACTGGCTGCCACCTTGGGCAGAATCCCTGCCTTGACCTCGGCGCCCGCGTGCGGTTCCTGCCCCCACCGTTCTGGCTTTGCGACGAAAGGGGCCCGCCATGGCCGAAGATCCGCGCGCCGAGGATCCCAAGAACTGGGAGATCGAGACCAGGTCCGTCCGCGGCGGCATGGCCCGCTCGCCGTACGGAGAGATCTCCGAGGCCCTGTTCCTGACCCAGAGCTTCGCCTACCCCAGCGCCGAGGCCGCCGACCGGCGGTTCAGCGGCGAGGATCCCGGCTTCATCTACCAGCGCTTCGGCAACCCCACGACGTCGATCTTCGAGGACCGCCTGGCGCTGATCGAGGGCGCCGAGCAGTGCCGCGCCACCGCCTCTGGCATGGCCGCGGTGCAGATGGCGCTGATGGGCCTGGTGCGGGCCGGCGACCACATCGTGGCCGGCCGCGCCCTGTTCGGCTCGTGCCGCTGGATCCTGTCGAACTGGATGCCGCGCTTCGGGGTGGAGACCACCTATGTGGACGCCACCGACCTCGACGCCTGGAAGAACGCCGTTCGGCCCAACACCAAGGCCTTCCTGGTGGAAAGCCCGGCCAATCCGCTGCTGGAAGTCACCGCCATCGGGGCGGTGGCCGAGATCGCCCATGCGGCCGGCGCCAAGCTGGTGGTGGACAACGTCTTCGCCACGCCCGTCTTCCAGAAGCCGCTGGCGCTCGGCGCCGACGTGGTCGTCTATTCGGCCACTAAGCACATCGACGGCCAGGGCCGGGTGCTCGGCGGGGCGATCCTCGGCTCCCAGGCGGTGATGGACGAAGCCTACAAGGACATGCTGCGCCACACCGGCCCGGCGCTGTCGCCGTTCAACGCCTGGGTGCTGATGAAGGGACTGGAGACGCTGGAGCTTCGCGTCGTGCGCCAGGCCGAGGGCGCGGCCAAGCTGGCTGAGGCGATCGCCGCCTCGTCCAAGGCGAGGTCGGTGCTCTATCCGACGCGGCCCGACCATCCGCAGGCGGCGGTCATCGCCAACCAGATGACCGGCGGCGGCAACGTCGTGGCCTTCGACCTCGGCAGCCGCGAGGCCGCCTGGCGGTTCCTGAACGCGCTGCAGATCGTCGACATCTCCAACAACCTCGGCGACGCCAAGTCGATGGCCACGCACCCGTGCACGACCACGCACCGCTCGATGTCGGACGCCGAGCGGGCCGAGATCGGCCTCACCGAAGGCTGGGTGCGGATGAGCGTCGGCCTCGAAGGCGTCGGCGACCTGACCCGCGACGTCTGCCGGGCGCTGGACGCGGCCTGACCCCGGTCAGGCCGCCGCTTCGTCGAGGCTGTCGGGCTCGACCGCATAGACGCGGCTGCAGTACTCGCAGGTGACGCGGATCTTGCCGTCGTCCTCGACCATCTCGGCGCGGTCGGCGGCCGGGAAGGACTTGAGCACCGTCTCGATGCGGTGCTGCGAGCAGCGGCAGAAGGCGCGCAGCATCTTCGAGCCGAACACCCGCACCCCGTCCTCGTGGAAGAGCCGCCACAGCAGGGTGTTGGAGGCGAGCTCCGGGTCGATCAGCTCGTCCTCGCCGATGGTCTCGAAGAGGGCCTGGGTGCGGTCCCACGCCTCCTGGGTCGAGCCGCGGGCGTCGTCGCCGGCGATGTGCTGGATGAGCACGCCGCCCGCGCGCCACTTGGGGCCCTGGCCGTCGTCGGCCTGGCCGACGGCCAGCAGGATGCGGGTGGGCGTCTGCTCGGACTGGGCGAAGTACTGCTCGGCGCAAAGCGCCAGGGTCTCGCCCTCGATGGCGGTGACGCCCTGGTAGCGGTCCATGTCCTCGCCCTGGTCGATGGTCATGATGAACACGCCGTCGCCGAGCAGCGAGCGCGCGCCGGGCCGCTGGAAGCCCTCGCAGGCCTTGGCGACCTCCTCCTCGGAGTAGCGGCAATAGCCGCGCAGCCCGCCGGAGGTGTCGTAGTCGGCGACCACGTAGCGGACCGGGCCCGAGCCCTGGGCCTGGACGATCAGCCGACCCTCGAACTTCATGTTGGAGCCCACCAGGGCGGCGAGCGCGCAGGCTTCGCCCAGCAGGTTGGCCACCGGCTCCGGATAGGAGTGGCCGGTCAGGATCTCGTGGATGGCGGGACCCAGCCGGGCGAGGCGGCCGCGGACGGGCTCGCCTTCGATCTGGAAGGCGCCGACCAGGTCATCGGAAACTGTCGTCATGCGGCCCCATATAGGATGCTGGGACGATTTCGCGAGCCTGCGCTGCGTCGCAGCCTTCCGGAAGGCGCGGGCTACCTTGCGGCATCTGTCGCGACAAGACGACGCGCGCTATAGGAGGGGTCATGTCGAAGATCGCCCAAAAGCTTTCCGCTCTCGGTCTGACCCGCGCCGGCGCCCTCGCCGCGATCGCCGCGGTGTGCCTCTACCGGATCGTCCCGCACCTGCCGAACCTGACGCCGGTCGGCGCGATGTTCGTGCTCGGCGGGCTCTATCTCGGCGGCGGGTTGATGTGGATGGCCGCGCCGTTCATCGGGCTGCTGATCTCCGACACCGTGCTGAACCTGGCCTTCGACGGCCGCGCCGTGCACCCGGACCGGGCGTTCGACTACCTGGCCTTCGCCCTCATCGCGCTCGGCGCCCGCTGGGCGGCCAAGCGTCCGGCCGCGGCCCGGATCGGCGTCGTCGTCGGCGCGCCGGTCGCCTTCTTCCTGGTCTCCAACTTCGGCGTCTGGCTGGCGGGCGGCATGTACGCCCACACCCCGGCGGGCCTGGCGGAATGCTACACCGCCGCCCTGCCCTTCTTCCGCGGCACCCTGTTCGGCGACTGGCTGTTCGCCGGCGCCGGCATGCTGATGCTGGAAGGCCTGAAGACCCGCGAAGCCAGGACCGCCGCCCTGGCGGCCTAGTCCTTTTCCCTCCTCTTTAGGGGAGGGATGATCCCTTCAGATCTTCCCGAAGCACCACGCCAGGATCGACTTCTGGGCGTGGATGCGGTTCTCGGCCTCGTCGATGACGACGCTCTGCGGCCCGTCGATGACCTCGTCGACCACTTCCTCGCCCCGGTGGGCGGGCAGGCAGTGGAGGAACAGGGCCTTGGAGTCGGCGAGGCTCATCAGCTCCTCGTCCACCTGATAGGGCTCGAGCGCGTCCATCCGCTCGTCATGGTCGGTGTCGCCCATGGAGACCCAGGTGTCGGTGATGACGGCGTGCGCGCCTTTCACCGCTTCGCGCGGATCCTCGGTGGTCTCGATCAGGCCCTGCTGCTCGGCGGCGCGGGCGAGGTCGACCAGGTCCGGGTGATAGACCGCCGGGCTGGCGATGCGCAGCCGGTAGCCGAGCTTGGGCGCGGCGTGGATGAAGCTGGCGCAGACGTTGTTGCCGTCGCCCACCCAGGCCAGGGTCTTGCCCGACACCGGCCCCAGCCGCTCCTCGATGGTCAGCAGGTCGGCGATGATCTGGCAGGGGTGGCCCTTGTCCGACAGGCCGTTGATCACCGGCACCGAGGCGTTCAGCGCCAGCCGCTCCAGGTCCTCGTGGACGTTGGCGCGGACCATGATGGCGTCGACCATGCGCGACAGCACCTTGGCGGTGTCCTCGATCGGCTCGCCGCGGCCGAGCTGCATGTCGGCGGCGTTGGAGATGATCACGTGGCCGCCGAGCTGGCGCATGGCCGCGTCGAACGAGAAGCGGGTCCGCGTGGAGTGCTTCTCGAAGATCATGGCGAGGGTCCGGTGCTCGGCCGGCTTGTCCGCGTCCGGCTGACCCTTCGGCCACCCGAGGCGCGCGGCCTTGCGGGTGCGCGCGTCGTCGAGGATCGCGCGGACGTCCGCGTTCTCTAGCTTCCAGAGATCGATGAAGTGTCTGACGGGCTGGGTCATCGTGAACCCCCCAAGGCCCGCTCCCGGCGCTGACGCGAGGAGCGGGTGGCTGTGATCGGAAATCCGGCGGGCGCCGGGATGGATGGCGGGATCAGGCGGCGGCCTTGGCCTTGGCCTGGGCGGCCTCGCAGGCGCGCTCGAACTTCTCGATGGCCTCGCGGGCCTCGTCGAGAGTGAGGGTGAGCGGCGGCAGGAGGCGCACGCAGTTCTCGCCGCCGCCGGCGATCAGCAGGTGCTGGTCGCGGGCGTGCTGCATGAACTCGCGGTTCGGCGTCACCAGCTTGACGCCGATCAGCAGGCCCTTGCCGCGGATGTCGGCGACCACGTCCGGGTAGCGGTCCTTCAGGCCCGAAAGCTGCTGGGTGAAGTAGCCGGCCACCTCGCGCACATGGGCGAGCAGCTCGGGCTTGGTCAGCTCCTCGACCGCGGCGATGCCGACGGCCATAGCCAGCGGGTTGCCGCCGTAGGTCGAGCCGTGCGAGCCGGGGGTCATGCCCTTGGCCGCATCGACCGTGGCGAGGCAGGCGCCGACAGGGAAGCCGCCGCCGAGCGCCTTGGCCACGGCCATGATGTCCGGGTCGGCGGCCCCGTCGAGCCACTCGTAGGCGAAGAGGCGGCCGGTGCGGCCGAGGCCGCACTGGATCTCGTCGTAGATCAGCAGCGTCCCGGTCTCGTCGCAGAGCTGGCGGATGGCGCGCAAGGTCGCCTCCGACCACGCCCGCGCGCCGCCCTCGCCCTGCACGGGCTCGAGGATGATCGCCGCGGTGGTCGGGCCGACCGCTTCCCGGATCGCGTCGAGGTCGCCGAACGGCAGCTGGACGAAGCCCGGCAGGCGCGGGCCGAAGCCCTCGAGGTAGCCGGCGTTGCCCGAGGCGTTCACCGCCGCGATGGTGCGGCCGTGGAACGAGCCCTCGAAGCCGATGATATCGATGCGCTCGGGCTGGCCGTTGGCCCAGTGGTGCTTACGCGCGGTCTTGATGGCGCACTCGATCGCCTCGGTCCCCGAGTTGGTGAAGAACACCACGTCGGCGAAGGTCGCGTCGGTCAGCATGCCGGCGAGCGTCTGCTGGCCCGGGATCGTGAAGATGTTGGAGACGTGCCACAGCTTCTCGGCCTGGTCCTTCAGGGCCTGGACGAGCTTGGGGTGGGCGTGGCCGAGCGCGTTCACCGCGATGCCGGCCATGCAGTCGAGGTAGGCCTCGCCCTCGGCGGTGTAGAGGCGCGCGCCTTCGCCTCGCTCGAACGCCAGCGGGGCGCGCTGATAGACGCCCATGATGTGGTCGCTGGGAACGGTCGCGGCGGCTTGCGGCGCGGTCTTCTCGGTCACCGAAGGAGCCCTCCAAAAGGCAAACGTCCCCGGCGTGCGCGCACGGGGACTGGAAGGCCTGGCCTTTTCCGCTCGTAACGGCGGGATGTCAACGATTTAGGGGCGCCCGGGCGCTGCGCGACAGAACCGCGGCGATGGCGAGCCCGACGCCCACATGGGCGGCGATGTCGGTCAGGGACTGGACGCCGTCCCAGCGCGGGAACCTCGCCGGGAACCGCAGCGGCAGGACGAGGCCGTACATCACCCCGTAGAGCACCAGGCCGTAGACGGCCCCGGCGGCGAGCGGCCGGGCGTAGAGCTGGCGCAGGCGGCTTGCGACAAGGGCGAAGGCGGCGGCCATGCAGGTGGCGATGGCGAAGTGGGTGACGACGCCCAGCGCCGCCGTGGCGAGGCCGCCCTCCCCCGCCGCCTTGCCGATCCAGCCGCTCGCCACGCCCTGCCAAGGCCGCAGGAGCGAGCGGCCGTGAACCAGCGCGACGCCGCAGGCGTAGACGAAATCCACCGCGCCGCCGGCCAATCCGGCCAGCACCACAGCGCGGATCGAGCCCTGACCCGCAGGCGAAGCCTCGGAGGCGTGAACGGCGGCCATGGCGTTTCTCCCGGCGAACCCCGCGGGAGCTTGACCTTAAAAGCCGCCGGGTTGCGAGCACATTCCGATGCCCGGCCAGGTGGCGCTCAGGTCTTGATCTTGTAGCCCGTGGCGAACATCCGGTAGCAGACGAAGCCGGTGACGAGGGTCAGGGCCAGGGTCAGCGAGACGCCGACCGTGAGCGAGCCTTCGGCGTGGCCGATGAAGCCGTACCGGAAGCCGTCGATCAGATAGAAGATCGGATTGTACTGGCTGATCGTGCGGAACGGCTCGGGCAGGCGCTCGATCAGGTAGAAGGTCCCCGAGAGGAACGTCATCGGCATGATGACGAAGTTGGTCACCGCCGCGATGTGGTCGAACTTCTCCGACCAGAGCCCGGCCATGATCCCGACGAAGCCCATGATCAGCGCCGCGCCGAGGCCGAAGAACAGGGCCGCCCAGGGGTGGGCGAGGGTGATGTGAGCGAAGGGCAGGACCGCCAGGCCGGCGACCGCGCCCACCAGGATGCCCCGCGTGGCCGCGCCGCCGCCGAAGCCGATCAGATGCTCCAACGGGGTGAGCGGCGGGGTCATGAAGTCGCCCATCAGGCCGTTGAACTTGGCCTGTAGCAGCGAGGACGAGGAGTTGGCGAAGGCGTTGGAGAGGACCTGCATCATGATCAGGCCCGGCGCCACGAAGGCGCCGTAGGCGATGCCCTCCACCGGCCGGCCGCCGCCGACCGCCACCACGAACACCAGCATGTACAGCAGGGCCGTCACCACCGGGGCGGCGAGCGTCTGCATGCCCACCTTCCAGAAGCGCCGCACCTCCCGCAGATAGAGGGTCTTCAGGCCCTCCCAGTTGATCCCCTGATAGACCCGGGGCTGGGGCGGCAGAACGACTTCGTCTTGGGTGGCCATGTCCTTCATGACCCCTCATGTGCGCCGCCCGCGGCCCAGCCGCAAGCCTGCGACGGGTTAACCCAACATCTAGTTCCTGTGGATGAAGCGAAGGGCGCCTATTGTGTCCCTTAAGGACTTGTTTACCACTGATAGTGGTTGGTGAGCGCTGAGACTGTCGGGCGCCACAAGATGTTGAGTCCGAGGGCCGCCGTGGGGGAGGTCCGGACCGCAGGCTGGGAGGCGAGCATGGGTTGGACTGACGAACGGGTCGAGCTCCTGAAGAAGCTCTGGCAGGAGGGTCTCTCCGCCAGTCAGATCGCCAAGCAGCTGGGGGGAGTCACCCGCAACGCTGTGATCGGCAAGGTGCACCGCCTGGGCCTCTCCGGCCGCGCGGCGCCGTCCAAGCCCGCCCGCACGGTGTTCAAGGCGCCGCGCCCGGCCCGTCCGGCGGCGGCTCCCTCGGCCCCGCGCCGGCTGGCCGAGCCCGCGACCCTGGCGCCGGCGCCCTCGCCGGTTCGCTACGTGGACGAGGAGCCGGGCACGGCCACCGTGCTGACCCTCGGCGCCCACATGTGCAAGTGGCCGATCGGCGATCCGGCCCTGGACAACTTCACCTTCTGCGGCCGCCGCACGGACGAGACCGGCCCCTACTGCCACGAGCACGCCCAGGTGGCCTATCAGCCCGCCCAGGCGAAGAAGAAGAGCTCCGCCGCCGAATTGGCCCGCTCGCTGCGTCGGTACATCTGACCGACCGGCCTTCGGGCTCCCTGGATCCGTTGGGGATGGGGGCGCGTCCGCAAGCTTCGGCGGCGGGCGCGCCCTTTCCGTTTGGGGCCTAGCCTTCCGGCGGCGCGACGGCCGTGAAGTCCGGCGCCTCGACCGCGGGCGTGGCGGCCGCGGGCACGACCTTGTTCATCACCGTCACTAGGTGGACGCCGTTGTCGTGGCGCTTCTGGCTCTGGATCCGGAAATAGCCCTTGAACCCGTACATCGCGGCCATCCGGCGCTGGTCGTCGAAGTAGAGGGGGAAGGTCTCCTCGGTGATGATGTTGACGTGCGTCGGGTCGCGCCACGCCGGCCCGGCGGGGAAGGCCGGGGTGTAGGACAGGAACGCCCCGCCCGGCTTCAGCACCCGCCAGATCTCGTTCATCAGCTCGACGAACGGGAACCGCCGCCCCGGCGCGTAGAGGATGCGCGGCACGTGCTCGATGAAGTCGAAGGCGGTGACCACGTCGAAGAAGTCGTCCTCGAAGGGGATCGGCTCGATCGCCAGGTCCGCCTGCACTACCCGCGCGGCGGCGTCCTCGCGGATGTCGACGCCATAGACCTCCTCGGCGGAGAACGGGTTCTGGGGCGCCGAACCGCAGCCCAGGTCGAGTGCTCTCTTGATCACGGCGCCGCCTGTGAAGTGATGATGCGTCCGGGCTTCATAGGCGCAAACGCCCACCGCCCCGAAGCGCAAAGCGCACATTGGGAATCGCGGGCTGCGGGACTACCTTCTCCCCGATGACCGACGTCGCGCCCGAGGCCTCTCCCGACACCGTCGCCCAGGATGGCAACGCCCGGCCCTATTCGGTGTCGGAGCTGGCGTTCGCGCTGAAGCGGACGCTGGAGGACGCCTACGGGTTCGTCCGCCTGCGGGGCGAGCTGTCCAAGGTCACTCATCACTCCAACGGCCACGTCTACCTGACCCTCAAGGACGAGCGGGCGGCGATCGACGGGGTGGTCTGGAAGGGCCAGGTGCGCGGGCTGTCGATCCGGCCCGAGCAGGGGCTGGAAGTGATCGTCACCGGCAAGATCACCGCCTATCCCGCCGGCTCTCGCTACCAGATCGTCATCGAGACCATGGAAGCGGCGGGCATGGGCGCCCTGCTCGCCCAGCTCGAGCGGCTGAAGGCCCGGCTCGCGGCCGAGGGCCTGTTCGCACCGGAGCGCAAGAAGCCCCTGCCCTCGATGCCCGCCGTGGTCGGGGTGGTGACCAGCCCGACGGGCGCGGTGATCCGCGACATCCTGCACCGCATCCGCGACCGCTGGCCGTGCCGGGTGGTGGTCTGGCCGGTGGTGGTGCAGGGCGATGCGGCCGCGGCCCAGGTGTCGGCGGCGATCCGCGGCTTCTGCGCCCTGGGACCGGCGGCCGGCGTCCCGCGGCCCGACGTCCTGATCGTGGCGCGCGGCGGCGGCTCGGTGGAGGACCTGTGGCCGTTCAACGACGAGGGCCTGGCGCGCACCGTCGCCGACTGCCCGATCCCGCTGATCAGCGCCGTGGGCCACGAGACCGACACCACCCTCATCGACTTCGTGTCCGACCGGCGCGCCCCGACCCCCACGGCGGCGGCCGAAATGGCGACGCCGGTGCTGGCCGAGCTGAAGGCGCTGGTGGGCGACCTGGGCAGCCGGATGCACCGCTGCGGCGGGCGCGTGGTGGAGGACCGCCGCGCGCGGGTGATCCACGCCGAGCGGGCGCTGCAGCGGGTCCCCGATCTGGTGCGGCTTGCCGAGCAGCGGTTCGACATCGTCTCCGGCCGGCTCGGCGCGGCCCTGGCCAAGAACGCCGCCGCCCACGAACGCGACCTCGTGCGGGTGGCCTCGCGCCTCTCGCCGCTCCTTCTCCAGCGGCCCCAGGCGGTGCAGCGCCAGCGGCTTGATGCCGTGGCCCAGCGGCTGCAGCCCGCCGCCGAGCGGCGCCTCGCCCGGGCCGGCGAGCGGCTGGAGGCGCTGGGCAAGCTGCTGGTCAGCGTCGATCCCGACCGGCCCCTGCAGCGCGGCTTCGCGCGGGTAGCGCGGGCCGACGGCAGCCTGGTGCGCTCGGGCGCCGAGCTGGTGAGCGGCGAGACGGTCGCCATGACTTTCGGCGACAAGGTGACCCGCAGCGCCGTGGTGGACGGTCAGGGGCCCGCCGGCGGCGGCGATCCCGTCGCCAAGCCGGCTCCGAAGCCCGCCAAGCCGAAGGCCAGGCCAGGCCCGGCCGCAACCTCGGTGCAGGGCGATCTGTTCTGATCGTCATCGAGGGCTTAAATAGGCCCCATGAACGCCCACGATCGCGATTTCGCCAGCCAGGACCTCGCCGTGCTGCACTATGGCGACGGCGAGTTCGCCGTCCTCAAGCCCGGCCGCTTCGTGCTCTGCGCCGTCACCGGCCAGAAGATCCCGCTGGAAGCCCTGCGCTACTGGAGCGCGCCGCTGCAGGAGGCCTACGCCGGCCCGGCGGAGGCGCTGAAGCGCTGGCAGGAAACCAGCAACCCGGCCTAGTTCCCGCCCCTCCCCCGCTACGCGTGGGAGGACGATTTCTTGTAGATCTCGTTCGGCCAGCGCTTGTGGACCCAGAACCACTGGGTCGGCTGGGCGAGGATGCGCTCTTCCATGAAGGCGTTGACCTTGCGCACGCCGGCCTCGAGGTCGGCGTCCCGGTCGCCGGTGTCGTCGAGCCAGATCGGCTCGTGGGCGGTGACGCGGAAGTGGGTCTTGCCGATCCGCTCGACGCTCATCGGCTGCAGCGGGATCTTGAAGCGCAGGGCGAAGGTCGAAGGGCCGGGCGCGGTATGGGCCATGACCCCGAACAGCGGCGCGGCGATGCCGCCGTTGAACTTCTGGTCGTTCATCAGCGCCACCGACTCCCCGCGCGAGAGGGCGCGGATCAGCTCGCGGGCGCCTTCCAGGCCCTTGGGCGCGAAGAGCTCGACGCCGTAGCGCGTGCGGGCCCGGTGGATGCGGGCGTCCACATAGGGGTTGTTGGTGGCGCGGTAGGTGATCTGGCAGGTGATGCCGGCGTGCAGGATGACGGCCGGCATCAGCTCGAAGGACGAGAAGTGGCCGGAGATGAACACCACCGGCCCGCCGCCCTCGGCGATGGCCTTCAGCCGCTCGGCGCCGACCACCTCGACCCGGGCGGGATCGGCGACGATGCGGTCGAGGATCGGGAACTCCGCCGCCCAGCGGCCGAGCTGGCCCCACTGTTCGTCCAGGAGGCGCGCGATCTCGGCGTCCGAGGCCGCCGGAAAGGCGATCCGCAGGTTGGTCTCGGCCACCCGGTGCGAGGAGGTCAGCGGGCCGAGCCTGCGGAACAGGGCTGATCCGAAATCGGACACCGCATCGATGGGGAAGGCGCGGGCGAGCGCCTCCACGACATCGTAGGCGAACGCCTCGAGCCGCCAGAGGAGATGCTGTCCGAAGGAAGCCTTGGCCATCGTCCTCCTACTAGTTGGCGTCGCCGCCCCAGCGCAACGCGGCGCAGCGCGCGAGGCCTCTTTTGGCGCCCGTCTTGCGGGAGGCGAAGCGTGGGGTCCCGAAAGGGGACATGAACCAGCGCGGACGGCGCGAACACGAGAATACCGGGTGATGGCGGACGATATCGATGTGCATCTGGGACGGCGGCTTCGGCGTCGGCGGCGGTTGCTGGGCCTGACCCAGCAGGAGCTCGCGCACGCCTGCGGCGTCCGCTTCCAGCAGATCCAGAAGTACGAATGCGCCGCCAACCGCATGTCGGCCGCCCGCGTCTGGCAGCTGGCCGAGGTGCTCGAGGTGCCGGTCAGCTACTTCTTCGAAGGCTTCGCCGAGGCCCAGGCCCAGGGCATGGAAGAGAGCGGCGAGATCTTCTCGCGCAAGGAGACGCGCGACCTGGTGCGCGCCTACTACCAGCTTGGCGAGCGCCCGCGTCGCCGCCTGCTCGACCTCGCCAAGTCGCTGAACGGCGACATCGAGGGCGAGAGCTGTTCCTAAAGCCGCCGCCAACCTCTAAACCGGCGTCATGCCGGCGCTGTCCCAAGACCTGATCGACGAGCTCGACGCCTTCCTGATCGAGCTCAACCACGCCGCCGCGGGCGAGATCCTGCCGAGATTCCGCGGCGACCACGGCATGGTCCACAAGGAAGGCCGCTGGAGCTTCGATCCGGTCACCGAGGCCGACAAGGGCGCCGAGCGGGCGATCCGCAAGCTGGTCTCCGAACGCTATCCGCACCACGGCTTCATCGGCGAGGAATATGGCGAGGACCGGCCGGACGCCGACTTCGTCTGGGTGCTCGATCCGGTGGACGGCACGCGGGCCTTCATCGCCGGCCTGCCGCTGTGGACCACGCTGATCGGCCTGCGGTTCGAGGGCCGGCCCGTGCTGGGCTCGATCGGTCAGTCCTATCTGGACGAGATCTACATCGGCCATGCGGGCGGCTCGCGCCTGATCCGCGGCGGCGAGACGACGCCCTTGAAGGTGCGTCCCTGCCTCAAGCTCACCGACGCCATCATCGCCACCACCGATCCGGAGATGTGCTTCACCGGCGCCGAGCTCGGCGCCTGGACACAGGTGCGCGCCGCCGCGCGGCTGGCGAGGCTCGGCTGCGACGCCTACGCCTACGCCATGGTGGCGGCCGGCACGATGGACATGGTGATCGAGGCGGGCCTCCAGGCCTGGGACATCGAGGCCGCCATCCCCCTGATCGAGGGCGCCGGGGGCCTGGTCACCGACTGGCGCGGACAGCCGGTCGGCCAGCAGGGCGGGCAGATCGCCATCGCCGGCGACCGCGCCTGCCTGGACGAGGCGCTGGTCGCCCTGCGGCGGTCCGCGGCCTGACGAGGCCGCGGCGCCTTACGCGTACGAGCTGAAGCTTACTTCTTGGCCGGAGCCGCCTTCTTGGCGGCGGGCTTATTGGCGGCCGGCTTCTTGGCCGTAGGGGCCTTGGCGGCGGCGGCCGGCTTCGCAGCGGGCTTGGCTGCAGCCTTGGCCGGAGCCTTGGCCGGCGCCTTCTTCGCCGCGGCGGGCTTCTTCGCCGCAGCCGGCTTCTTGGCGGCGGCCGGCTTGGCCGCGGGCTTCTTGGCGGCGGGGGCCTTCTTCGCCGCAGCGGGCTTGGCCGCAGCCTTGGCCGGAGCCTTGGCCGGAGCCTTCTTGGCGGCGGCCGGCTTGGCCGCCGGCTTCGCAGCCGCTGTCTTGGCCGTCGACGGCTTCTTCGCGGCGGCGGGCTTGGCGGCCTTAGCCTGAGCGGTCTTGGCTGGGGCGGCCTTCTTGGCGGCGGCCGGTTTCTTGGCCGCAGCCGGCTTCTTGGCGGCGGGCTTCTTAGCGGCGGCCGGCTTCTTCGCGGCGGGGGCCGGAGAGGCGGCGGCAGCGGCGGCGGGCGCCGGCGCGGCCGCGGGCCTGGGCGTCGGAGCCGCGGCGGCGGGCGCCGCCTCGGCGGGCTTGGGCGGAGTGGGCGGCGCGGCCTTCGGCGGCTCGGCCGGCTTGGGCGCAACGCGCCCGGTGAGGGCGTCGAAGGCCCTCATGAAGATGTTACGCATCTCGTCGGTCTCCATCAGGATTTCGTGGAAGGCGCCGGGGACGTTGATCAATTTGCCCTGCGGCAGGTGGCGGGCGGCCGCTCGTTGGGCCGCGTTGTCGACCAGCTTGTCTTCTTCTGCCGAAAGAATGATTACCGGAACGGTTATGTGCGACAGACGCTCGGGACGGGCGAGTTCGGCCGTCGCCCGCAGCGCGAAGTCGAGCCAGCCCCAGGTGGGCGCACCCAGGGCCAGCTGCGGCTCGGCCTTCAGCTGGCCGAGCGTGCGCTCGAAGCGCTGGCGGTCGTGGGTCAGGGCGTTGGCTTCGAAGTCCTCGTCGAACGGCTTGCCCGGATCGTTCATCACATAGCGCCGGGCCCGGCCCATCATCTTGGAGATGCGGGTCATCATCTTGGCCGTCGCCAGCGAGCGGCCGCCGGTCTGCACGCCCAGCATGGGGGCCGAGAAGATCGCGCCGGCGAACCGCGTCTCGCCGTGGGCCATGGCCAGGAGGGTGAGGCACCCGCCCATCGAATGCGCCACCGCCACCCAGGGCTTCGGCAGCCGCTCGGCGTAGGCGTCGAGCAGGATCCTGAAGTCGTCGAGGAAGGTCTTGGCGCCGTCGGCGTGGCCCTTCAGCGGGTCGCCGAGCATGCGATGCGACAGCCCCTGGCCGCGCCAGTCGTGGGCCAGCACCACGAAGCCGCGGTCGAGGAAATCCTGGATCACCTCGAAATACTTCTCGATCGGCTCGGTGCGGCCGCCGGAAAGCACGATGGAGCCGCGCGCCCGCCCCTTGGGAGAGAACAGGGCCGCGCGCAGGCGCGCCCCGCCGGCGCCGGAGATCCAGGCCGGCTCCGCGCCGTCCGGGATCGGCGCGTCGGACGTCGCGATCAGGGGCGCGGGGTCGAACATCAGTCGCGGGCCTTGGAGAATATCGCCTGGATGCGGGGCTGCAGCTTCATCGCCAGCCCCATGTCGGAGAGCTTCAGCCGGCCGGTCATCATGGCGCGCACCGGGTCGAGTTCGCCCTTGCCGAGCGCCTCGAGGTCGCGGCGGGCCACCGTGACCGTCAGGTCCGCCGGGCGGTCCTCGTTGCTGACCGCCGCCCCGTCGATGTGGATGAAGCCCTCGCCCTTCAGGTCGAGCTTGATCGTCGTGGAAAGCGGGCCTTGGCCGAGGTCGGCGTCCGACGCAGCAGCCCGGCGGATTCGCTCCGTCAGCTCCTCCAGCGTCGCCATGCCCCCAAATGCTCCCCGAATCACAAGAGAGCTTCGCTTTAGGCGCGAGTGAAGTAAACCGCCCCGGTAGCGCTGTTACGGTTTCAGACCGCCTTCGCGCGCCCTGGCGGAGCGGCTCGCCGCCCCTGCGGCGCACGCCTTAGACGACCTCTTGAACGCGGTTTTCGGTCACCCATCTAGATTGGCGGAAGGCGCTGGATTTCCGGGCTTTCCGGGCGCGCGTGCGAGGCCTGATCGGCTCGTGCAAAGCGCTCCACATGAACATCGCAACCTTGCTTGAAGAGAAGGATGTGACCCCTATGCGTACGTTTGACTTCGCTCCCCTCTATCGTTCGGTCGTGGGCTTCGATCGCCTCGCCAACCTCCTGGAAGCCGCCGCCACCGAGACTGCGCCGGCCGGCTATCCCCCGTACAACATCGAGCGCACCGCCGAGAACGAGTACCGCATCGAGATCGCGGTCGCCGGCTTCCGGCCCGATGAGCTCAACGTCGAGGTCAAGGAAAACCTCCTGACCGTCCAGGGCCGCAAGGCGGCCAACGACGAGACCCGCCACTTCCTGCATCGCGGCCTGGCCGAGCGCAATTTCGAGCGCCGGTTCCAGCTGGCCGACTACGTGGTCGTGACCGACGCGAACCTGCAAGACGGCGTGCTGCAGATCGCCCTGAAGCGCGAGCTTCCCGAGGCGCTCAAGCCGCGCCGCATCGAGATCGGCACGGCCTCCCAGCCGCTGATCGAGGGCGAGGCCGCCGACAAGGCGGCCTGATCTCCCGCCCCGCCACGCGGCGAGGAAAGCTATTCCAGGCAAGCGGCGCGGGGCGGTCCCCGCGCCGCTTTTCTTTTGCCCGTCGCCTCAGTCCTCGTCGCCGAGGGCGAGGCCGCGCGCGGCGCGCTTCTGCTGGGGCGAGAGTTCGACCGCCGCGAGGGTGGCGCCGGCGAGATCGCAGCCCTTGAGGTCGGCGTCGGCGAGCGCCGCGCCCGAAAGATCCGCGCCGCGGGCGAAGGCGCCGCGCAGGCGCGCGCCGCTCAGGTTGGTAGGCGTCGAGCGGCCGCCGCCCAGCGGCAGCGGCGACAGCAGCGCCGCGTCGAGCTTCGCCTTGGTGAGATCGGCGCGGGGCAGGCGCGCGCCGCGCAGGTCGGCGTCCTTAAGCACGGCGCCGCGCAGGTCGGCCTCTTCGAGGTCCGCGCCCTGGAGCTGGGCGCCGGTGAGATCGAGGCCCACCAGGCAGGTGCGCTTGGCGCTGATGGCGGTGAGCCGCAGGCCCTTCAGCGCCTCGGCGTGGGGCCGCATGTCCTCGCCGTCGATCACGGCCCGCTGGCCTTCCTTGCCGCCGGAGCGGACCCAGGCGTCGTGCCCCTTGAGCAGGCCGGCGATCTTGTCGGTGCGCAGGGCGCTGACCCGCGGCGCATCGGTGAGCGCGCCTTCCAGCCGGGCGCCGCGCGTGCGCGCCGTGGCGAGGCCGACGCCGGTCAGCACGGCGCGCTTGAGGTTGGCGCCCTCGAGGTTGGCCCCCTCGACCTTCGCGCCTTCCATCAGGGCGCTGGAGAACACGGCGTCCTTGAGGTTGGCGTCGGTGAGCATGGCGCCGCGCAGCGAGCAGTCGGAGAAGTCCGTGCCGGGGGCGTGCAGGCCGTCGAGGCGCGAGTCGTCGAGGGTGGCGCCGGTCAGCACCGCATTGTCCGCCTCGCCCGAGCGCGGCTCCTCGACGACGGCGGGGAAGCCCTTGCTGGGGTGCGGGCGCGCCACCTTGCCGGGGCGCAGGTCGACCCCGGTGAGGTCGGCGTGGGCGAGATTGGCGCTCTGCAAGCACGCGCCGCGCAGGTCCGCCCTGGCCAGGAACGCGCCGCGCAGGTCCGCCCCGCGCAGGTCGCAGCCCGACAGGTTGGCGCCGTTCAGCCGCGCGCCGGTGAGGCGGGCGGCGTCGAACACCGAGCCGGAGAGCTCGGCGCCGGACATCTCGCGGCCCGAGAGGTCGAAGCCGGTGAAGTCGACGAACGGTAGGGACAGGCGCTTGCCGCCGGGCTGGCCGGCGACGAAGCGCGCGTGCGCCGCAAGGATGATGTCGAGTTCGCCGGGAGTGAGCTTGCGGCGACCCGAGAGGGCGGGTCTGGCCACCTAGATCACTTCCTCCAGGCCGCGCGCGCCGTGCCGGCGCACGCCCGTGAAGTTGGCCTGGCGCAACATCGCCCCGCGGAAGTTGGCGCGGCTGACGTCGGCGTCGGTGAAATTGGCCTGGCGCAGGTCCGCGCCGGCCAGTTCGGCGAACTTGAGCGAGGCGCCGGCGAGGTTGCACGGCAGCAGCCGGTCGGCGCCCAGCAGCAGCGGGCCCATCTGGGCCTCGCGCAGGTCGGCGCTGTTGAGCTTGGCGTTGACGAGGCGCGCGCCGCGCAGGTCGGCCCGGCGCAGGTTGCAGCCGCGCAGGTCGGCCCCTTCCAGATGGGCGCCCTGGAGCTGCACGCCCTCCATGTCGAGGCCGTAGAAGATCGCCCCCTTCGCCGAGAGCGCTGTGAGGTTGTAGCCCTTGATGCTCTCCAGGGTGCGCAGGTCGGCCTTGTCGAACGACGAGGGGCTGCCCTCGGCGCCGTCGGTCTCGCACCAGCGGGCGTGTTCCTTGATGAGGTGGCCGTAGTTGATCCGCTCGCTGGCCGGCACGGTGGGCTCGTCGGTGAGCACGCCGGCCATGTTGGCGTCCATGACGTTCCAGGCCATCGTCTTGGCGCCCACCAGGATCGCGTCGCGCAGGTCGGCGCCCTTCAGGTCCGCGCCGGAGAGATCCGCGCCGGAGAGGTTCGCGCCGGAGAGCGAGGCGTGCTTGAGGTTGGCCCGCACCAGCTTGGCGTCCTTGAGCACCGCGTCGGTGAAGTCGGCCCGCACGGCCATGACCCCCGAGAGGCGCGAGCGCTCGAGGTTGGCGCCGGACAGGTTGGCGCCCTGCACCTCGCCCACGGCGGCGGGGTTGGTCTCCAGGCGCCGGAAGCCGTACTTGCGGTCGGCGGCGGCGAGCGCGCCCTCGCGCAGGTCGCATTCGAAGAGGTCGGCGCCGGTCAGGTTGGCGTTGCGCAGGCAGGCGCCGCGCAGGTCGGCCCGGCGCAGCGAGGCCTCGGAAAGGTTGGCGTCCTGCATATCGGCGCCGAACAGGTTGGCGTGGTCGAGCCGGGCGTGGACCATCCGGCAGGAAGCCAGGATCGCGCCGGTGAAGTCGGCGTCGCACAGGTTCTTGCCCGAGAGGTCGAGCCCCGACAGGTCGCACCAGGCGAACACGGCGCGGGCGCCGCCGGGCTTGGAGCTCCACAGACGGTCGTGCTTGGCGCAGATGGCCTCGACCTCCGCCTGGTTCAGGCGGCGGACGACGAGGCTGGCGGCGGGTGCGCTGGGCATGGCCACGACGGTCGGAGTCTCCTTTCTCCGAACAAGGCTATGCCGAGCGGATTAAGGATGGATTTCCAATATTTAGCCTTCGGGCCGGACGATTTTCCCGGGGAAGTAGCCCTCGTACAGGGCGGCCGCCTCTCGGGACATCAACCCCAGGTCGGTCTCTACCCCGGATGCACGCAACCTGGCGACGCCGACGCCGGCGGCGTAGGGCGAGGCGTCGCTCGCCGCAACCACCACGCGATCGACCCCCGCCATCACCAGCCGCTGACTACATGACGGCGCGCCGGAGGAGCGCTCGCCGCAGGGCTCCAGGGTGACGTAGGCGGTGGCCCCGCCGGCGCGTTCGCCGGCCTGGTCGAGCGCCAGCTCCTCCGCGTGCGGCCGGCCACCCTCGCCCGTGACGCCCTCGCCGACCACCTCGCCGTCCTTGACGATGATGCAGCCGACGGCCGGATTCTCGGCCGTCTTGCCGACGCGGGTCGCCGCCAGGGCGATGGCCCGGCGCATGTGGGTTTCGTCGTCGGCTGAGTTGCTCATCAGCCCTCTACATGCCCCTTCTGCCCTCGCGGGAGAAGGTTCAGATCGCCGGCAGCGGCTGCGCCCGGTCGGCGTCGAGGTAGCGGGCGGCGGTGGGCTTGAGGTTGGCGTCCAGCTCCACCACCAGCGGGTTGCCGGTGGGGATCTCGACGCCGACGATCGCATCGTCCGCCACGTTGAAGATCAGCTTCACGATGGCGCGCAGCGAGTTGCCGTGGGCGGCCACCAGCAGGGTCTCGCCGGCCTTCAGGTGCGGGGCGATCTCGCCCTCCCAGTATGGCTGCACCCGGTCGAGGGTGGTCTTCAGGCTCTCGGTTTCGGGCAGGTCCGCGCCGGCGTAGCGGCGGTCCTTGGAGAAGTCGAACTCGCCGCCGGGCGCGAGCGGTGGCGGCGGCACGTCGTAGGAGCGGCGCCAGATCTTCACCTGGTCGGCGCCGTGCTTCTCGGCGGTCTGGGTCTTGTTGAGGCCGGTCAGGCCGCCGTAGTGGCGCTCGTTGAGCCGCCAGTCCTTGGTCTCGGGCACGAAGGTCTGGCCGGCCGCCCACAGCGCCAGCCACGAGGTGCGGATCGCCCGCGTCAGCACCGAGGTGAAGCAGCGGTCGATGGACAGCCCCGCGGCCTTGATCAGCTGGCCGCCCTTCTTCGCCTCGGCCTCGCCCTGCGGCGTCAGGTCGACGTCCACCCAGCCGGTGAAACGGTCCGCCAGGTTCCATTCGCTCTGGCCATGGCGCAGCAGGATGAGGGTGGGCAAGGCGGGTCTCCGAGATGGTGTGGGCGACGCGCTAGGGCCTGGGAGGGGCCGCCGTCAAGCGCGCAGCGCCCAGAGGCGCGTTGGCCCGAGTCGCTGGGACCGCTATAGGAGGCGGCAAGATGCTCGATCGCCTCTACCTGCCGCTCCTGGCCCTCGCGGCCCTGGCCGCCGTCGGCTTCTCCATGGTCTGGCCCCAGGGCCTCGGCGACCGCTCGCCCGCCCCGTTCGGCCACACGCCGGTGCAGCAGACGCCGGCCATGAAGGCGGCCATGGACCGCGAGACCGAGGCCTCCGAGAAGCGCATCCGCCAAGCGCGCGACGCGGTCCGCGACCTGCAGGCCCAGGCGCTCTCGCCGAACCAATGAGCACGTCGGACGCCATCGCCGTCGGCCGCCGGGTCCTGGCCGCCGAGGCCGACGCCCTTAAGGCCCAGGCCGACGCCCTCGGGCCGGACTTCGCCCGCGCCGTCGACATCCTGTTCGCCGCCCAGGAGAAGGCGAAGGGCGGCCGGATCATCTGCACCGGCATGGGCAAGTCGGGCCACGTGGCGCGCAAGATCGCCGCCACCTTCGCCTCGACCGGCTCGTCGGCCTTCTTCGTCCATCCGGCGGAGGCCAGCCACGGCGACCTGGGCATGATCGGCGAGAGCGACGTGATCCTCGGCCTCTCCAAGTCCGGCGAGGTGCGCGAACTGGCCGACGTGCTGGCCTACGCCACCCGCTTCCGCATCCCGCTGATCGCCATCACCGCCAAGGCCGACAGCGCGCTCGGCCGCGCCGCCGACGTGGTGCTGCTGCTGGCCGACGCGGCCGAGGCGACCAGCGAGGTCAACGCGCCGACCACCTCCACCACCCTCCAGATCGCGCTCGGCGACGCCCTGGCCGTGGCCCTGCTCGAGCGGCGCGGATTCAAGCCGCAGGACTTCCACGTCTTCCATCCGGGCGGGAAGCTCGGGGCCATGCTGCGGGTCGTCGGCGACCTGATGCATGCGGGCGAGGAGCTGCCGCTTGTCAGTCCCGACACACCGATGCGCGAGGCGCTGCTGGAGATGACCGGCAAGCGGTTCGGCGTGGTCGGCGTCACCGGCGCCGACGGCCGGCTGGTGGGCGTCATCACCGACGGCGACCTGCGCCGCCACTCCGAGGGCCTGCTGGATCACACCGCCGGCCAGGTGATGACCGCCGGGCCCAAGAAGGCGGTGCCGCCGGACATGCTGGCCTCCGAGGCCCTGGCCCTGATGAGCGACCCGCCGCCCTCGGTGACCGTGCTGTTCGTGGTCGACGACGGCAAGCCGGTCGGCATCCTGCACGTGCACGACATCCTGCGCGCCGGGGTGATGTGATTCTCTCCGTCCGACGCGGACGATTCGCAGCGAACCAAGCTCGGCCATCCGGCGTTGCAATGGTCTTGTCGCTCTCCACCCAGTAAGAAGCGCCTCTCGTCCGCTTGAGTCCGGAGCCCCGATGCTGCCCAAACCCCGCGCCGACCTGCTCGCCAACACCCTCGCCTACGAGACCGAGCCGCTGGTCAAGGCCACGGGCTTCCGGGAGTACGACGCGCGCTGGCTGTTCGGGCCGGACATCAACCTCCTGGGCATCCAGGCGCTCGGCCTGGCGCTCGGCACCTACATCCACGAGCTCGGCCACCGGAAGATCGTCGTCGGTCACGACTTCCGCTCCTATTCGCTGTCCATCAAGCAGGCCCTGACCATCGGCCTGATCGGCGCCGGCTGCGAGGTGCTGGACATCGGCATGGCGGTGACGCCGATGGCCTATTTCGCCCAGTTCGACCTCGACGCGCCCTGCGTCGCCATGGTCACCGCCAGCCACAACGAGAACGGCTGGACCGGGGTGAAGATGGGCGCCCAGCGCCCCCTGACCTTCGGCCCCGACGAGATGGGCCGGCTGAAGGAGCTGACGCTCAATGCGCAGTGGAAGGAGCGGGAGGGCGGCAAGCTGACCCGCGTCGACGGCGTGGCGGAGCGCTACATCGCCGACGCCGCCGCCCGCGCCAAGCTGAGCCGGCCGCTGAAGGTGATCGCCGCCTGCGGCAACGGCACCGCCGGCGCCTTCGCGCCCGAGGGCCTGCGCCGGATGGGCGTGGCCGAGGTCATCGAGATGGACACCAAGCTCGACTGGACCTTCCCGAAGTACAATCCGAACCCGGAAGATCAGGTCATGCTGCACGCCATGGCCGACGCCGTGCGCGAGCACGGCGCGGACGTCGCCCTGGGCTTCGACGGCGACGGCGACCGCTGCGGCGTGGTCGACGACGAGGGCGAGGAGATCTTCGCCGACAAGATCGGCCTGATGCTGGCCCGCGACCTGTCGGCCCTGCACAAGGACGCGACCTTCGTCGTGGACGTGAAGTCCACCGGCCTGTTCGCCACCGACGAGGTGCTCAAGGCCAATGGGGCCAAGACCCTCTACTGGAAGACCGGCCACTCCTACATCAAACGCAAGACCGCCGAGGTCGGGGCCCTGGCCGGCTTCGAGAAGAGCGGCCACTTCTTCTTCAACCCGCCGATCGGGCGCGGCTACGACGACGGCCTGGTGGCCGCCGCCGCCATCCTCTCCATGCTCGACCGCAACCCGGGCAAGAAGCTGTCGGACCTGAAGAAGGCCCTGCCGGTCGCCTGGACCTCGCTGACCATGAGCCCGCACTGCGCCGACGAGGAGAAGTACGGCGTGGTCGAGGACATCGTGCGCGAGTACGAGCAGTTCCGCGCCGCCGGCGGCACGATCCTCGGCCGCAAGATCGTCGACCTGATCACCGTCAACGGCGTCCGCGTGGCGCTGGAGGACGGCTCCTGGGTGCTGGTCCGCGCCTCGTCCAACAAGCCGGAGCTGGTGGTGGTGGTCGAGAGCACGCGCTCGGAGGAAGACATGCGCGCCCTCTTCCGCGAGGAGGTGAAGCCGCGCCTGGCCAAGCGTCCGCAAGTCGGCGCCTACAACCAGGAAATCTAGGCACGAAACCTGCAGTCGTGGCGCGCGGCCGCTAGCGGCGCGGCGCGCCCTGTGTCAAAGCGCGACCACTCCAGAGGGAACAGCTTCGCATGCATGTAGCGATGATCGGCACCGGCTATGTGGGTCTGGTGAGCGGCGCCTGCTTCGCCGACTTCGGCCACATCGTCACCTGCATCGACAAGGACGCCGGCAAGATCGAGCGGCTGAAGTCGGGCGGCATCCCGATCTACGAGCCGGGGCTCGACAAGCTGGTCGCCCAGAACGTCCAGGCCGGCCGGCTGTTCTTCGACACCGACGCCGCCGAGGCCGTGAAGAAGGCCGACGCGGTGTTCATCGCCGTGGGCACGCCCTCGCGGCGCGGCGACGGCCATGCGGACCTGTCCTACGTCCACGCCGCCGCCGAGGAGGTGGCCAAGCTGGTCGACGGCTTCACCGTGCTGGTCACCAAGTCCACCGTGCCGGTCGGCACGGGCGATGAGATCGAGGCCATCGTCAAGCGCGTGCGCCCCGAGGCCGACGTCGCCGTGGTGTCGAACCCGGAGTTCCTGCGCGAGGGCGCGGCGATCGAGGACTTCAAGCGCCCCGACCGCGTGGTGGTCGGCACCGACGACGATCGCGCCCGCGAGGTGATGCGCGAGCTCTACCGGCCGCTTTATCTCAACGAGACGCCGATCCTGTTCACCGGCCGGCGCACCTCCGAGCTTATCAAGTATGCGGCCAACGCCTTCCTGGCGATGAAGATCACCTTCATCAACGAGGTCGCCGACCTCTGCGAGGCGGTGGGCGCGGACGTCCAGCAGGTGGCCCGCGGCATCGGCCTCGACAACCGCATCGGCGGCAAGTTCCTGCACGCGGGCCCCGGATACGGCGGCTCGTGCTTCCCGAAGGACACCCTGGCCCTCGTCCAGACCGCCCGCCAGTACGGCGCGCCGATCGATCTCGTGGAGACCACGGTCAAGGTCAACGACGAGCGCAAGAAGGCCATGGCCCAGAAGGTCATCCGCGCCGTCGACGGCCAGGACCTGTCGGGCCGCACGATCGGGGTCCTGGGCCTGACCTTCAAGCCGAACACCGACGACATGCGCGACGCCCCCTCGCTGGACATCGTGCCGGCCCTGCAGGCCGCGGGCGCAAAGGTCCAGGCCTTCGACCCCGAGGGCCACGAGGCGCGCCAGATGCTGGCCGACGTGGATTTCAAGGACAGCCCCTACGATGTCGCCGAGGGCGCCGACGCCCTGGTCATCATCACCGAGTGGGACCAGTTCCGGGCCCTCGACCTCGACCGCATCAAGCTGCTGATGAAGCGGCCGGTGATGGTCGACCTGCGCAACATCTACAAGCCCGACGACATGAAGGCCCGCGGCTTCGCCTACACCAGCGTCGGCCGGCCGGGCGTCTGAAGGGGCGAACGGCCCGACCTGCGCGCGCGCGCGCCGGCCGAAAAGGAGCTAGGCTGCCCGCCGGAAGCGGGGAACCCTCATGGCAGGTCTGAAGGACAAGCGCGGTTTCATCGACAAGGAGCGGCTCGATCTCTCCGAGCGCAAGGCCGTCGAATATTGGATGAAGCGGTGGGGCGTGACGCGCGATCAGATCACGACGGCGCACCGCAAGGTCGGCCGGCTGACGAAGGATATCGCAGCGGAGCTCGGCAAGAAGCGCTGAGCGCACGGTGTCCGACCAAGCCGGCGGATGCGCTCTGCCTGAACGGCCGTAACGTCAGCTGGCGGTAGGGCTAGAAGCCGGTCTGGCTGATCCGCAGCAGGACCTGGCCGATCCACAGAGCGCCGGCCCAGAAGGCCAGGCCGAGCAGGGCGACGAAGGCGAGGCAGGCCACGGAGCTGACGCCCCGATTCAATTCCTGCCGCGCGACTCCCCCGAAAGCGAGGTTGGGCCGCATATCTCCTCCCCAGTTCTTAGCTCCGTGACGGTCGAGCGCCACAGCTTGTGTCGAGACTGACATAATCATTTAGCTTTGGGTAGGGTTGCTCACACATGACGTGACGTGAGGTCACGAAGACTTTTCCGCCCGCGCCTTGAGGTAGGCGTGCAGGGCCGAGATCTCCTCGTGGCTGAGGGCGTTGAAGCGGCCGGGCGCGGCCTCGCTCATCAGGCCGAGGCGGCGGTTGCCGGCGGCGACGCCGGTGCGCAGCAGCCGCTCGAAATCCGCCGGATCGTAGGCGCCGGCGATGGCGAGGTCCGGTGCGTGGGTGGTGGCGCTGCCCTTCAGGTCGAGCCCATGGCACTCCATGCAGGCGCGGGCGAGGGTGCGGCCCTGCTCGTACTGGGGTCCGAGGTCGACCGGCGCCGCGTGGCCTTCGGCGGCGAGGACCGCGGGCGCGGAGCGGAACTTGCCGAGCAGCACGCCGAGGCGGCCGACGGGGCCGATCTGCTTGACCGGCTGCAGGCCGCCCTTGGCCGGGAAGGTGCGCAGATAGGCGATCAGGTCGGCGGTCTCGCCATCGGTCAGGCGCGAGAAGGCGTCTGAGGGCATGATCCACAGGGGCCGGCCGTCGGCCGCCACGCCGGTGCGGATCGCGCGCGCCAGGTCCTCGTCCGACTGGTGGGCCATGGCCAGCGACAGGTTCGGCGCGGCGATTCGCGCCACCGGCATCTCGTCGAAGAAGGTGCGGCCGCCGAGGTCCGCGCCGTGGCAGTCGTGGCAGCCGTAGAGCGTCGCCACGCGCTTGCCGCGGGCGATGGCGTCGACGTCGCGGGCGGCGGCGAGGCGGACAGGCGCCTTGGCCGCGGGCCAACGGATCATCGCCTCGCTGGCGGCGAAGGCCCCGAGCGCGGCAAAGACGACGACGACGGCGAGGCCCGCCAGGCCCAGGCCGATCCAGCGCAGAACGCGGCGCATGAGAAACTCCCGCTGCTTCGGTGCAACGGGAGCGCGTCCCGCTGCGGAGAGCGCGGGGAAATAGAGCGAGCCTCAGGCTTCGCCAATCAGCGGTATCGCAACACCGGTCTGCGGATTTGCAGAGGCCCCTGCCCGGCGGTCAGGCCGCGGCCTTCTTCACCGCCCCGACGATCTCCTTGACGACCTGGTTGACGAGCTTCTCGTCGTCGCCCTCGGCCATGATGCGGATCAGCGGTTCGGTGCCCGAGGCGCGGACCACCACGCGGCCCGTGCCGTTCAGCTTCTGCTCGGCGCCGGCGATGACCGACTTCACCTGATCGGTGTCGAGCGGCTTGCCGCCGGCGAAGCGGACGTTCTCGAGTTTCTGCGGCACCGGCTCGAACTGGCGGGCCAGGGCGCTCATCGGCTTGCCCGTCTCCTTGAGCACCGCCAGCACCTGCAGCGCCGCCAGCAGGCCGTCGCCGGTGGTGGCGAAGTCGCGCAGGATGATGTGGCCGGACTGCTCGCCGCCGAGGTTGAAACCGCCCGCGCGCATCTGCGCCATCACGTAGCGGTCGCCGACCTGGGTGCGCTCGAGCTTGAGGTTGCGGGCCTTCAGGAAGCGCTCGAGGCCGAGGTTGGACATCACCGTTGCCACCACACCGCCGCCGGTCAGGCGGTCGCGCTTGGCCCAGTTGTCGGCGATCAGGGCCATGATCTGGTCGCCGTCGACGACCTGGCCCTTCTCGTCGCAGATCACCAGCCGGTCGGCGTCGCCGTCGAGGGCGATGCCGATGTCGGCGCGGTATTCCTTCACCGCCTTCTGCATGGCGGCCGGGGCGGTCGAACCGCACTCCTCGTTGATGTTGAAGCCGTTGGGCGAGACGCCGATGCGGATCACCTCGGCGCCGAGCTCGTAGAGCGCCTCTGGCGCCACCTTGTAGGCCGCCCCGTTGGCGCAATCGATGACGATGCGAAGGCCGCTCAGGTTCAGCCGGCGCGGGAAACTCGCCTTGGCGATCTCCACGTAGCGGGCCTGGGAATCGTCGATGCGCTGCACCCGGCCGAGGTTGTCGGGCGAGGCCAGGCCCTCCTCGAGCCCCTGGTCCATCAGGGATTCGATCTCCAGCTCGCGCTCGTCGGAGAGCTTGTAGCCGTCAGGCCCGAACAGCTTGATGCCGTTGTCGGCGAAGTGGTTGTGCGAGGCCGAGATCATCACCCCGAGGTCGGCGCGCAGGGAGCGGGTCATCATCGCCACGCCCGGGGTCGGCAGCGGGCCGAACAGGCGCACGTCCATGCCCACGCTGGTGAAGCCGGCCACGAGCGCCGGCTCGATCATGTAGCCCGACAGCCGGGTGTCCTTGCCGATCACCACCAGGTGGCGGCGGTCGTCCTTCGACATGAAGAGCTTGCCCGCGGCCATGCCGACGCGCAAAGCCACCTCCGCCGTCATCGGATAGCGGTTGGCCTGGCCACGGATGCCATCTGTTCCGAAATAGGCGCGCTTGGTCATGGGCAGCTCACGAAACGATCGGAAACCACGATTTAGTCGACGGGATTTGGTTGAATGGTAAAGCCCGCTGCTCACGGGTTCGACGCCCCGCGTTTATCATAAAGGACGCCAAAACCTATGTGCGGCATCATCGGCATCGTCGGTACGAAGCCTGTCCAGGACCGGCTCATCGACAGCCTCAAGCGCCTGGAATATCGCGGCTATGATTCGGCGGGCGTCGCGGGGGTCGTCGACGGCCAAGTGGAGCGCCGCCGCGCCCAGGGCAAGATCAGGGCGCTGGAGGAGGTGCTGGCCGGCGAGCCGCTGAACGCCAGCGTCGGCATCGGCCACACCCGCTGGGCCACCCACGGCGCCCCGTCGGTCAGGAACGCCCACCCGCAGCACGCGGGCCGCGTGACCCTGGTCCACAACGGCATCATCGAGAACTACGCCGAGCTGAAGGAGGCGCTGAAGGCCAAGGGCCGCGTCTTCGAGAGCGACACCGACACCGAGGTCATCGCCCAGCTGCTCGACGAGGAGCTGAAGACGAAGCCGCCCATCGAGGCGCTGAAGGCGACGCTCGACCAGCTCACCGGCGCCTACGCCCTGGCCGTGCTGATCGACGGCGAGGAGCAGCTGATCATGGGCGCGCGCCGCGGCTCGCCCCTGGTGGTCGGCTTCGGCGACGGCGAGATGTTCCTCGGCAGCGACGCCCTCGCCGTCGGCCCCTTCACCAATCGCATCGCCTATCTCGACGAAGGCGATTACGTGGCCATCGACCACAACACCGCGCGCATCTTCGACGAGACGGGCCAGGCGGTGAACCGTCCGGTCCGCACCGTCGCCGCCTCCGCCGCCCTGGTGGAGAAGGGCAACTATCGGCACTTCATGGAGAAGGAGATCCATGACCAGCCGGACGCCTGCCAGCACACGCTCTCCGCCTACATCGACCCGACCACCGGCCATGTGCACGCGCCGAACGGCCTCGACTTCACCAAGTTCGACCGGGTGCAGATCGTCGCCTGCGGCACCGCCTCCTACGCCGGCGCCATCGCCCGCTACTTCTTCGAACGGCTGGCCGGCCTGCCCTGCGACGTCGAGGTCGCCTCCGAATTCCGCTACCGCCAGCCGGCGGTGACGCCGAACACCCTGGCCGTGGCCGTCTCCCAGTCGGGCGAGACCGCCGACACCCTGGCCGCCCTGCGCTGGTGCAAGAGCCAGGGCCTGACCACCGCCGCGGTGGTCAACGTCCACGAGAGCACCATGGCCCGCGAGGCCGACGTCGTCCTGCCGACCCACGCCGGGCCGGAGATCGGCGTCGCCTCGACCAAGGCCTTCACCAGCCAGGTGGCCGCCCTCACGGCCCTCGCCGTCGCGGCCGCGGCCGCCCGCATGCGCATCGACAAGGCCGAGGAGGCCCACTACACGCGCCTGCTGCTCGAGGCGCCGCGCCTGATCGCCGAGGCGACCCAGATGGAGGACGAGATCCGCGCCCTGGCGCCCGAGCTCGCCCGAGCCCGCGACGTGCTCTACCTCGGTCGCGGGGCGATGTTCCCGCTCGCGCTCGAGGGGGCTCTGAAGCTCAAGGAAATCAGCTACATCCACGCCGAGGGCTACGCCGCCGGCGAGCTGAAGCACGGACCGATCGCGCTGATCGACGAATCCACGCCGGTGATCGTCATCGCCCCGTCGGACAGCCTGTTCGAGAAGACCATCTCCAACATGAGCGAGGTGGCGGCGCGCGGCGGCAAGGTGATCCTGATCACCGACGCGGAGGGCGCGCGCAACGCGCCGAAGGACGCCAAGGTGATCGTCGGGCCAAGCTGCGACCCGATCCTGGCGCCGCTGGTCTACGCCCCGCCGATCCAGCTGATGGCCTATTACGTCGCCGTCCAGAAGGGCGCCGACGTCGATCAGCCGCGCAACCTCGCCAAGTCGGTGACCGTCGAATAGCCCACGCTTGTCCTTGACGGCCGCGGCGGGTCGTGTTCTCTTTTTGTTCATGACCCGAGTCCGCCCGCCCCGTCTTCGCCGCATGCGCGCCCTCGATACCGTGATCGACAGCGGCCGGCGCGTGGCCGAGGCGCTCGCCGACGACGCGGCGAAGTGCCGGACGACCGCCGAGAAGATCCGGCTCGCCGAGGCGTTCAGTCAGGTGGCGGAAGAGGTCTGCAGCGCCATTGCGCTGGAGGCGGAGCTGGTGCGCCAGCCGGCTGAGCGGAGCGCCGCGCCCGAGCGCGATCCCGAGGGCGCTTCGGGGGGCGCCCCCGCGGCCAAGCCGCCGGTTCACTAGATCCGGCGTCAGTAGATCCGACGTTCGGTAGATCCGGGCAACGGCTCGGAACAGGACCCCAGAATGCAAAACGGCCGCTCCATCCGGAGCGGCCGCTCGCAAAAGAAAGATCGTGAGATCTTACTTCGTGGTGTTGGTCGTGGTGGTGTTGGTGGTCGTCTCGGTCGTGTTCGACGCGGTGTTCGAAGCCATCGCGTTGGTGTCGGCCGGAGCGGTCGTGGTGGTGGTGTTGGTGTCAGTCGCGGTCGCGTTGGTGTCCGCGGTGTTGGTCTCGGCCTTCTTTTGGCAGGCGGCGACGCCCAGAGCCAGGGCGGCGGCGACGGCGACGGAAGTGGCGATACGCAGTTTCATGGAATTGCTCCCCTGGAGGACTATCCCCCGACGCGCGAGTCATACACGGCTTTGTGAGTTCTCGAAATCGTGATCGTCGTTCGGAAGCGATTTTTTGTGAGACGAGCTGTGGATTTCCCGCCGGCCGTCCGTTAGGGCCGCCTCACGGCCGGTCCGGCGCGCGAGATTTCGCTGGGCCGGGATCGATGGGGCGGTGACGGCGTTTGTGTGCCGCCGAACGCTGAAGCTACGGCGTTTTGAAGTTCGGGTCGGAGGGGAAGTATGACCAAGCGTGTGCGTAAGGCGGTCCTGCCGGTGGCGGGGCTGGGCACCCGTGTGCTGCCGGGCGCGAAGACCACGCCCAAGAACCTGCTGAACGTCGTCGACCGGCCGATCCTGTCCTACATCGTCGAGGAGGCGCGGGCCGCCGGCATCGAGCACTTCGTGTTCATCGTCGGCCGCGGCCAGGGCGCCATCGAGGACTATTTCGACTCCATTCCCGAGATCGAGAACGCCCTGGAGGCCAAGGGCAAGGTCGAGATCCTGGCCGACGTGCGCCGCGACCTGCCCAAGCACGCCGGCGAGATGAGCTTCATCCGCCAGATGGCGCCGCTGGGCCTCGGCCACGCCGTCTGGTGCGCCCGCGACGTGATCGGCGACGAGCCCTTCGCCGTCATGCTGCCCGACATGCTGATGGCCGCCGAGCCGGGCGCCCTGGCCCAGGCGGTCGCCGCCTACGAGCAGGTCGGCGGCAACATCGTCGTGGTCGAGCCGGCGCCGGAAGGCGAGGCCCACAAGTATGGCATCGTCGCCCTGGAGGGGCAGGACGGGCGGTTGAACCGCATGACCGGCATGGTCGAGAAGCCGGCCCCGGGCACGGAGCCCTCCAACCTCTTCATTTCCGGCCGCTACATCCTGCAGCCCGACATCTTCCACATCCTGGAGACCCAGGAGCGTGGGGCGGGCGGGGAGATCCAGCTCACCGACGGCATGGCCAAGCTGATGCAGAGCCAGGCCTTCCACGCCCTGGAATACGAGGGGACCACCTACGACTGCGGCGACAAGATCGGCCTGCTGCGCGCCAACGTCGCCTTCGCCCTGCGCCGCCCCGATCTCGCCGACGCGGCCCGCAAGGCGATCGAGGAGCTGCTCTAAGCCTGCGTCAGCCTGTCGCAGGTTCTGCTTGGCGAGCGGGGCCTTCGTGCGTTAGCCCTTTGTAGGTCGGGGGCGACACGTCACGGAGCAGCGATGCGCGTACTCATCCTCGGCGGCGACGGCTTCTGCGGTTGGCCCACGGCGCTACACCTGTCGGCGCGCGGCCATGAGGTCGAGATCATCGACAACCAGTCCCGTCGGCGGATCGACGAGGAGCTGGGCGCCGGATCGCTGACGCCGATCGTTCCCCTGGCCGAGCGGATCGCCGCCTGGGAAGAGGTCTCCGGCCGCACCATCCGCGCCCACGACCTGACCGTCGGCAAGGACTACGAGGGCCTCCTGGCGGTGCTCAACGCCTTCCGCCCCGAGGCGGTGGTCCATTTCGCCGAGCAGCGGGCCGCGCCCTATTCGATGAAGTCGGCGGCCCACAAGCGCTACACCGTCGACAACAACCTCAACGCCACCAACGACATCCTGGCCGCCATCGTCGACTCCGGCCTCGACGTCCACCTCGCCCATCTCGGCACCATGGGCGTCTATGGCTACGGCACCAGCGGCATGGCCATTCCCGAGGGCTATCTGACGGTGAAGGTTCAGACCACCGAGGGCTGGGCCGAGCGGGAGATCCTCTATCCGGCCAATCCCGGCTCGATCTACCACCTGACCAAGACCCAGGACGCCCTGCTCTTCCAGTTCTACGCCAAGAACGACGGGGTGCGGATCACCGACCTGCACCAGGGCATCGTCTGGGGCACCCAGACCATCGAGACCCGCCTCGACCCGCGACTGGTCAACCGCTTCGACTACGACGGCGACTACGGCACGGTGCTGAACCGGTTCCTCATGCAGGCGGCGGTGGGCTATCCGCTGACGGTGCACGGGCCGGGCGGCCAGACCCGGGCCTTCATCAACATCCAGGACACGGTGCGCTGCGTGGAGCTGGCGCTGGCCCACCCGCCGGCCCGCGGCGAGCGGGTGAAGGTGATGAACCAGATGACCGAGTGCTGGCGCGTCCGCGAGCTCGCCGAGATGGTCGCACGGCTGACCGGGGCCAAGGTCGCCCACCTGCCCAACCCGCGCGCCGAGGCCGACGAGAACGAGCTGATGGTGGAGAACCGCCGTCTTTTGTCCTACGGCCTCGATCCGATCACCCTCGAGGAGGGTCTCCTGATGGAGGTGGCCGAGATCGCCCGCGCCTACGCCCACCGCGCCGACCACGCCAAGATCCCCTGCGTCTCGGCCTGGAACGCCGAGCGGGCGGCGGCGACCTCCGGCGCCGGCCCCGGCGCCGCTGTGGCGGCGGAGTAGCGCGATCCGGCCTTGAAGCTCTTCGTTTTCGGATACGGCTTTTCGGGCCAGGCGCTGGGACGACGCCTCAAGGCCGAGGGCTGGGAGGTGATGGCCAGCGCGCGGCGCGCCGACGACGCCGCCCGCCTGGTCGCCGCCGGCGTGCGGCCGGTGGTGATCGCCGACGCCGAGGCCTTGGCCGGCGCCCTGGCCGAGACCCAGGCGCTGCTGATCACCGCGCCGCCCGGTCCCGACGGCTGTCCCGGCCTCTCCCGCCTTGTCCCGGCCCTGGCCCGCGCCCGCGCCTTCCCCGACTGGACGGGCTATCTCTCCACGACCGGGGTCTATGGCGACCGGCGGGGGCGCTGGGTGTTCGAGACGAGCCGCCTCGCCGCCCAGTCGCCGGAGGGCGCGCGCCGGGTGGCGGCCGAGCGCGACTGGCTGGAGGTCGGCCGCGGCATGGGCCTGACGGTCGGCGTCTTCCGCCTGCCCGGCATCTACGGCCCCGGCCGCTCGGCGCTGGACCGGCTGCGCGCCGGCCAGGCCCGCCGCATCGTCGCGCCGGGCCAGGTGTTCTCGCGCATCCACGTGGACGACCTGGCGGCCGGGCTCGCCGCCTCGATCGCGCGGCCCCGGGCCGGCGGGATCTACAATCTCTGCGACGACGAGCCGGCCCCCAATCCCGACGTGATCGCCTACGCGGCCCGACTGCTGGGCATGGAGCCGCCGCCGGAGATCCCGTTGGCGGAGGCCGGACTTTCACAGCAGGCCATGCGCTTCTACGCCGAGAGCAAGCGCGTCTCGAACGCCCGCGCCAAGGCCGAGCTCGGCTGGCGCCCGGCCTATCCCAGCTACCGCGAGGGGCTGACTTCGATCCTGGCGGCTGGCGGCTAGGCCACTTCCTCGACCGCCGCGATCAGGCGGGCGATGTCCTGGGGCCGCGAGAGGCGGTGGTCGCCGTCCTTGATGAGGGTGAAGACGAGGTCCTGGCTCTTGATCGCCTGGGCCAGCTCCAGGGCGTGGCGCCAGGGCACGTCGGGATCCTCGCCGCCCTGAAGGATGCGCACCGGCGCGGCGATCGGGATCTCGGAATCGAGGATCGACCAGCGGGCGCCGTCCTCCAGCAGGTTGCGGGTGATCGGATAGGGATCGCCGTAGAGCGAAGGCCGATACCAGACCCCGTTGGCCTCGAGGTCGGCCCAGCCCTCGGCCGGGATCTCCGGCGTCATCAGCTTGGCGGTGAAGTCCGGGGCCGGCGCGACCAGCACCAGGGCCTTCACCCGCTCCGGCGCGGCCAGCGCCGTCAGGCACGAGATCCAGCCGCCCATCGACGAGCCGATCAGCACCGCCGGCCCGTCCACGAGCTCGTCCAGCACCGCCAGGGCGTCCTCGCGCCAGCGGGTGATGGTCCCCTGGGCGAAGTCGCCGCTGCTCTCGCCGTGGGCGAAATAGTCGAAGCGGACGTAGGCGTGGCCTGTGGCGAGCGCCCACTCCGCCAGGGCCTGAGCCTTGGTTCCGGCCATGTCCGACCGGAAGCCGCCGAGCCACACCACGGCCGGGCCGTTTCCGGCCACGCGGCGCCAGGCGAGGCGCTCGCCGCCCGGCCGTTCGAGGAAGCCTGAGGTCTCGCTCATGACCCGCTCTTAGCCTGCGGCGACGCGGCCGTCAGCGGCCGCTGTACGCCCGGCCGTTTCGGGGTATGCAAAGGGCGTGGCCCTGCCCCCGAACTTCACCCTCCTGCAGGTCGTGCCCGAGCTGGAAACCGGCGGGGCGGAACAGACGACCATCGACGTCGCGCGCGCGGTGATCGAGGCCGGCGGCAAGGCCCTGGTGGCCACCCGCGGCGGGCGCATGGCCGCGCGCCTGATCTCCGATGGCGGCCGCCTGGCGCAGATGCCGGTGAACAGCAAGAACCCGCTGACCATGCTGGGCAACGCCGCGCGCCTGGTGGACCTGATCCGCCGGGAGAGGGTGAGCGTGGTCCACGTCCGCTCGCGCGCCCCGGCCTTCGCCGCCCTGTGGGCCGCCAAGACCACCGACACCCCGCTCGTGACCACCTACCACGGGATCTACAAGGCAAGGTCCGGCCTCAAGCGCTGGTACAACGCGGTCATGACCCGCGGCGACGTGGTGATCGCCAACTCCGAGTACACCCGCGCCCACATCCTCGCCGAGCACGAGGTCGACCCGGCCAAGGTGGTGACCATCCCGCGCGGCGTCGATCTCGAGCGCTTCAACCCGGCCTGGGTCACCGCGGACCGCATCGCGGCCCTGCGCCAGGCCTGGAGCGCCCCGGAGGACCCGCGGCTGACGCGCTTCCTGCTGGCCGGGCGCCTGACGCGCATCAAGGGCCACCTGACCATCATCGAGGCCGCCGCCCGCCTGAAGGCGGCCGGCCGCACGGACTTCGAGGTGCTGTTCGCGGGCGACGACCAGGGCCGCACCGACTACCGCGAAGAGCTCGTCCGCGCGATCGACGCGGCTGGCCTTAACGCGCAGGTGAGGATCGTCGGGCATTGCGACGACATGCCGGCGGCCTACCTTGTTTCCGACGTGGCGATCCTGCCGACCAACGTGCCCGAAAGCTTCGGCCGCGCGGCGGTCGAGCCGCAGGCGATGGGCCGGCCGGTGATCGCCTCCAACCACGGGGGCACGGTCGAGACGGTGGTCGACGGGGTCACGGGCTGGCTGGTGGAGCCCGGCGACGCCGAGGCCTGGGCCAAGGCCATGGCGCGGGCGGCCGACCTCGGTCCCGGCAAGCGCGCCGAGATGGGCCAGACCGGCATGAACCGCGCGCGCCAGCTCTACACGAACGCCGGCATGTGCGCCGACACCCTGGCCGTCTACGAACGCGTGCTGGAGGCGCACCGCTGATGGCCCATCGCGGCGTCGAGAAGATCCTGGTCATTAAGCTCTCCGCGCTCGGCGACTTCGTCCTGGCGCTGGCGGCGATGAAGAAGATCCGCGAGGCGCACAAGAAGGCCCACATCACCCTTCTGACCACGCCGCCCTTCGAGGCCCTGGCCAAGACCTCGCCCTACTTCAACGCGATCTGGACGGACGGGCGCCCCGAGACCTTCGGCCAGTGGACCGCCCTGCGGAAGAAGCTGCGCGCCGCCGGCTTCGACCGGGTCTACGACCTGCAGACCTCGGCCCATTCGGGGCGGCTGTTCCACCTGATGCGCCCCGGCCCGCCGGACTGGTCGGGCATCGCGCTCGGCTGCTCCCTGCCGCACAAGAACCCGCTGCGCGATTCCATGCACACCCTGGAGCGCCAGGCCGACCAGCTGATGTACGCCGGCATCTGGCCGGATGCGCCCACCGAGCCGGGCACGGCGCCCGGCCCGGACCTCTCCTGGATCTGGAAGAACGAGCCGGCCGAACGGCCCGTGCCGGGGGCGGTCAAGCCCAGGCCCTATGTGATGTTCGTGCCCGGCGGCTCGGCCCACCGGCCCGAGAAGCGCTGGCCGGTGGAGAACTACGCGGAGCTGGCGCGCATCCTCTACGCCCGCGGCTACGACATCGTGATCATCGGCGGGGTGCAGGAGACGCCGCTGGCCCACGCCATCCAGCGCGTGGCGCCGCGGGCCCGCGACCTGACCGGCCGCACCGACTTCGGGCGCATCGCCATGCTGGGCGCCAGGGCGGCGCTGGCCATCGGCAACGACACCGGCCCGCTGCACCTGGCCGCCGCCGCCGGCGCGCCCACCGTGGTGCTGTTCTCCAGCGCCTCCGACCCCGCCCTGGCCGCCCCGCGCGGCCGCGTCACCATCCTGCGGTCGGACCGGCTCTCGGAGCTGCCTGTTGCAAAGGTGGCGCAGGCGGCCTCCTCCCTGCTGTCCGAGACCACCGGCGCAGCTTGATAGAGTAGTAACCGTCCGCCATATACTGGCGACGAGCGACCGGCCCGTCTTCGACGGCCGGCATTTCGCGTTGAACTACGACCCGAATTACGACCGTCGAAACAACATACGGAGCACCGCCTATTCGCCGCCCCATGCAAGCGCCACCCGTCAAAGACGGCCCGCGCATGAACGAAGACATCCGCGTTCCCCGCGTCCTCCTCATCGACCAGAACGGTGAGAAGCAGGGCGTGATGCCCACCTCCGCCGCCATCGAAGCGGCCGAAGAGGCGGGCCTCGATCTCGTGGAGATCGTCCCCAACGCGGATCCGCCCGTTTGCAAGATCCTGGACTACGGCAAGTTCAAGTTCCAGGAGCAGAAGAAGAAGAACGAGGCGCGCAAGCGGCAGAAGGTGGTGGAGATCAAGGAGATCAAGCTCCGCCCCAACATCGACATCCACGACTACGAAGTGAAGTCGCGCTCGATGCACCGCTTCTTCGAGGAAGGCGACAAGGTGAAGGTCACCCTGCGCTTCCGCGGTCGCGAGCTCGCTCACCCGGAACTTGGCATGAAGCTGCTTCAGAAGGTGAAGGCGGACTTCGAGCCGGTGGCCAAGGTGGAGTACGAGCCGCGCATGGAAGGCCGCCAGATGATCATGATCCTGGCCCCGCGCTAGGCGTCGGATCACTGGACAGAGTTCGCAGATGGCCGGGGATCTCCCCGGCCATTTTCTTTTGCTCGCCCCGCCGTCCATACTCGCCGGCAGATCGGTAAGGGGGGACTATGCGGACATTCGGAATTGCGCTCGCCGCCATGTCGGCGCTTGCGGCCACCCAGGCGCTCGCCCTGCCGCACGACAACGATCCCGTCGCGCCGTTCAAGATCGGCGAGGGGCTCTATTACGTCGGCGCCTCGGACATCACCGCCTTCCTCCTGAAGACCCGGGACGGGCTCGTCCTGATCGACGGCGGCTACCCCAGCACCGCGCCGCAGATCCTCGCCAACATCCGCACCCTGGGTTTCGGCCCCCGGCAGGTGAAGGTCCTGCTCTCCACCCACGCCCACATCGACCATGCCGGCGGCCTCGCCCAGCTGAAGCGCGAGACCGGCGCCGTCCTCTACGCCAGCAAGCTCGACGGCGCCCTGATGGCCCGCGGCGGCAAAGGCGACTTCGGCCTCGGCGACGCCGCCGCCTATCCGCCGGTGACGCCGGACCGCACCCTCGCCGACGGCCAGAAGGTCAGCCTCGGCGGCTGGACCCTGACCGCCCACATCACCCCCGGCCACACCCGCGGCTGCACGACCTGGACCTTCCCCGTGACCGTCGCCGGCCAGACGCGCCAGGCGATGGTGCTCTGCTCGAATTCGGTGCTGCCGATGTACCGGCTGGCCGGCAAGGAATCCTATCCCGGCATCGCGGCCGACTATCGGCGCAGCTACGCCACCTGGCGCAGCCTGCCGTGCGACGTCTTCCTGGCCAGCCACGGCATGTTCTTCAACCTGAAGGCCAAGCGCGCGGCGCTGGAGGCCGGCCAGGCCGACGCCTTCGTCGACCCCGCCGGCTGCAAGGCCTACTTCGAAAAGGGCGAGGCGGCCTTCGACGCTGAGCTTCGGCGGCAACAGGCGGCCGCCAAGGCGCCCTAGACCCGCGTGCGCCGGCTTGCCCCCTCGCGCGGGGCAGCTTACCAGCGTTAACTCATGTCAGACTCTGCGCCGCGAGAGGCGTCGCCGCCTCGTTGGGCGGCGCCGTCGCTGATCGCCCTGATCTTCTTGAACCAGCTCGGCTTCGGGATCATCGTCCCGCTGCTGCCCTTCTACGCCAAGTCGTTCAACGCGCCGGCCTGGATGATCGCCCTGATCTTCTCGGCCTTCTCGGTGGGCACCTTCTTCGGCGAGCCGTTCTGGGGCCGGCTGTCGGACAAGTACGGCCGCAAGCCGCTCCTGATCTCGACCATCTGCGGCAACGCCCTCTGCTATTTCGCCCTCGCCTTCGCGCCCAACGCGGGCATCGCCTTTCTCATCCGCCTGCTCGGCGGGCTCTCCAGCGGCAACGGCTCGGTGGTCCAGGGCTATCTGGCCGACGTCACGGCGCCGGAGAAGCGCACGCGGGTGATGAGCTGGATGAGCGCCTCGTGGAACGTCGGCCTGATCGTCGGTCCCTCGCTCGGCGGCTTCTTCGCCAAGCCGAGCCTCGGGCCGATCGGCTTCCAGCTGCCGCTGTTCATCGCCTCGGGCCTGTTCGCCACCTCGGCGATCTGCATCGCGCTGTTCATCAAGGAGAGCCGCGCGCGCGACCTGACCAACACCTTCCGGCCCAACCGCTGGGCGGCCTTCGGCGAGGCCTATCGGCATCCGGTGATCGGCCGGTTGTTCCTGGTCACCTTCATGGCCGGCTTCGCCTTCACCGGCGTCGAGAGCGTCTTCGGCCTGTGGACCCAGGCCAAGTTCGGCTGGGGCCCGCGCGACGTGGGCGTCGCCTTCGCCTTCGTCGGCGTCGCCTCGGCCTTGACCCAGATGACCGTCACCGCGCCGCTCTCCGAGCGCTTCGGCCAGGGCGTGATGCTGGCCGTCGGCATGGCCATCGTCATGCTCTGCATGGCGCTGCAGCCGTTCTCGGTCGGCGGGCCGATGACCATCGCCCTGATGAGCCTGTCGGCGATCGGCACCTCGGTCGCCTGGCCCAACGTCTCGGCCCTGATCTCCCAGACCGCCGACCCGCAGCGGCAGGGCCAGATCCTGGGCCTGAACAACGCCATGGGCGCGGCGGCGCGCGTCATCGGCCCGTTCTGCGCCGGGCTGTCGTTCTCGGGACTGACGATCGACGGGCCCTACATCCAGGGCGCCCTGATGTGCGCGCCGGCCATCTGGCTGGCGCTGTCGGCCGGGCGGCGGGCGGAGACCGTCCGCGCGCACACCGAACTCGAACCGACCTAGCCGATCTTGGCCTTGAGCGCCGCGGCCGTCTCCTTGGCCGCCTCGATCACCGCCGGCGAGACGTCGGCCATGATGTAGAAGTCGTGCACCAGCGCGGGGTACTCCACGTGGCGCACCTCGACCCCGGCGTCCTTCAGCCGCTCGGCGTAGGCGAAGCCCTCGTCCTTCAGGCAGTCGTGGCCGGCGGTGACCACCAGGGCCGGGGCCACGCCCCGCAGCTCGGCGGCCTTCATCGGCGACAGGCGGTGCGCCTCCGGATGGCCGGCCGCGGCCAGCAGCTTCTCGAACCAGCGCATGGCCTCGAAGGTCAGCAGCGGGCCGTCGAGGGTCTTGCGCGACGGGGTCTCCCACTCGTCGGTCAGGGCCGGATAGAGCAGGAGCTGGAAGGCCAGCTGGCGGCTCTGGTCGTCCTTCAGGTCGAGGGCCACCGAGGCGGCCAGGTTGCCGCCGGCGGAGTCGCCGCCGACCGCGATGCGCTTGGGATCGACGCCGAGGTCGACGCAGTGGTCGAAGGCGTACTTGGCGGCCGCCAGGGCGTCGTCGTGTCCCTTGGGAAACGGATGCTCGGGGGCCAGGCGATAGTGCACCGCCATCACCCGGCAATTGCCCCAGCGCGCCATGCGGCGGCAGTGGCCGTCGTGGGTGTCGAGGTCGCCGATCACCCAGCCGCCGCCATGATAATAGACCAGCAGGCCGGACGGCTTGCCCAGGCCCTGCGGCTCATAGAGGCGCACCGGGATGTCGCCATGCGGGCCGGGGATGGAGAAGTCGCGGACGTCGAGGTCCTTGGGCGCGTTCTGGTCCTGGGCCTGGCGCTGCATCACATAGCCGGCGCGGACCATGTCCGGCGGGGTCTGGTCCAGCGGCGGCAGGGTCTGGCCCTCCATCGCCTTGGCCTGGGCCTCGAGCATGGCCTGGAAATGCGGATCGATGGCGCCCATCGGATTGACCTTCCCTAATGAAAGAGGGGGCCGCTCTTCCGGCGGCCCCCTGCAGTCGTCTTGGCGGTGTTACTCGGCGGCTTCCTTCGGCGCGTAGCCGAGGATGGCCTTGGTCTCGAGGAACTCGTGGAAGGCGAAGTCGCCCCACTCGCGCCCGTTGCCGCTCATCTTGTAGCCGCCGAACGGCGCCATCATGTCGCCGCCGCCGCCGTTGATCGACACCTGGCCCGCGCGGATCTTGCGGGCGACCTCGCGGGCCTTGTTGAGGTCCGCCGCCTGCACGTAGCCGGCCAAGCCGTATTCGGTGTCGTTGCCCTCAGCGATCGCCTGGTCGAGGGTGTCGTAGCCCAGGATCGACAGCACCGGCCCGAAGATCTCCTCGCGGGCGATGGTCATGTCGTTGGTCACGTTGGCGAAGACGGTGGGCTTCACATAGTAGCCCTTGTCGAGGCCTTCCGGACGGCCCGTGCCGCCAATGACCAGGGTCGCGCCCTCGTCGATGCCCTTCTGGATCAGGCCCTGGATCTTCTTGAACTGGACCTCGGAGACCACCGGGCCGAGCTGGGCGTTGCCGTTCGGGTCGCCTACAGTGACCTGGGCGGCCGTCTCGCGGGCCACCGCGATCGCCTCGTCCATGCGCTTCTTCGGCACGAACATCCGCGAGGGGGCGTTACAGGACTGGCCGGAGTTGGTCATCATGGTGACCACGCCGCGGCTCACGCCCTTGGCGAACGCGTCGTCGTCGAGGACGATGTTCGGGCTCTTGCCGCCCAGCTCCTGGGCCACGCGCTTGACGGTCGGGGCGGCGTTCTTGGCCACCTCGATGCCGGCGCGGGTCGAGCCGGTGAAGGACACCATGTCCACGTCCGGGTGGCTGGAGAGCGGCACGCCGACGCCGATGCCGTCGCCGTGCACCAGGTTGAACACGCCGGCCGGCACGCCCGCCGCATGCATGATCTCAGCGAAGATGTGGCCCGAGAACGGCGCCACTTCCGACGGCTTCAGCACCATGGTGCAGCCCGTCGCGATGGCCGGCGCCACCTTGCAGACGATCTGGTTGAGCGGCCAGTTCCAGGGCGTGATGAAACCGCAGACGCCGATCGGCTCCTTCACGAGCATGGTCGGGCCGCGGTCTTCCTCGAACTTGAAGGTCTTGAGGACCTCGACGGCGGTGGCCAGGTGCGCCATGCCGATCGGCACCTGCGCGCGCTGGGCCAGCGAGGCCGGGGCGCCCATTTCCTCGGTGACGGCGGTGGCCAGGTCGCCGAAGCGCTTCTGGTACTCGGCCAGGATCCGGCCCAGGACCTCGATCCGCTCCTCGCGGCTGGTCTGCGACCAGGACGCGAAGGCCTTCTTGGCGGCCTTCACGGCCTTGTCGACGTCGGCCGCGTTACCGAGCGCGATCTTGCCGCAGACTTCCTCGTTGGCCGGGTTGATGACGTCGAGCGTCTTCTTCTCGGAAGGCTCGACCCATTGGCCATCGATATAAAACTTGAGGTACTCGCGCATGGACGTCCTCCTGGACCGTTCGTTCGTTGATCGTCTGTCTGGCTGGCTGGGAGCCATCGGCCCCGGCTTTCAAACGCTCATTTTAGTGATCGGCGGTAACCTGGGAAGCCCCGCCGTCGCTACAGTTGATGCACCAGGGGCTGGCCCGCAACCGGGGACCTCCCCTTGAGCACATAATCCGCCCGGATCGAGCCGACGTAGAGGTCCCTCAGGTCGGGCCCGCCCCAGGTGACGTTGGTCGGATGATTGATCACGGCTCCCGTAGGGTCATGGAAGACGGTGACCACCCTTCCGTCGGGCCGGATCGCCACCACCTTGTTGGCCGCCGGCAGGCAGACCCAGAGATTGCCTTCCGCATCCAGCCCGACGCCGTCGGTGTAGCCGAGCTCGTTGTGGTCGATCGCCTCGCCGGCCCCCTGCAGCTTGCCGAGCACGGGGCCATAGCGCTCGCCGGGCCCCAGCCGTCCGACCGGCAGGACGGCGAAACGGACGACGTCCGCGCCGCTCGTCTGGGCGCAATAGAGCCAGCGCTCGTCTGCCGAGAGCGCCATGCCGTTCGGGAACTTCAGTCCTTCGGCGACCACGTCGGACGAGCCGTCCGGCCGCAGCACGAAGATGAAGCCGTCCGGCCGCCCGTCCAGCGCCTGGGGCCAGGTCTCCGCATGGGTGGAGTTGGCGCACCAGATGTTCCCGGCCCGGTCGATCACCGGATAGTTGGACGAGGTCAGCCGCCTGCCGCCGACCCCGGCCAGCAGGGTCTCGTGCTCGCCGCTGGCCGGATCGAACCGCTGCAGCGGACCTTCCTCGCGGTCGTAGATGCCGAAGTTGGCGATCACGATCCGGCCCTGGGCGTCCATGTTGATGCCGTTGGGCGCGCCGCCCTTCGGGCCCAGGCGCTTGAAGCTGCCGTCCGCGAAGATCTCGGCGACGGCGCACTGGTGGTCGGAGGCGAAGACGCGCCCGTCCTTGCCGACCACGACGTCCTCGGGCCGGTCGATCCCCTCGGCGATCTTGACGAACGCCTCGGTCGGAATGGCTGAAAGCGGCATCGTCCCTGAACTCCTCCCCATCGTTCTTGTCTGGCGGAGGCAGCAAGCCACATTCTGCGGGCCAGAGCCAAGGGGCCGCCGCCGAGGGCGGCCTAGGCCTCCAGGGCCTTGATCATCTCCACCCGCGGCGCGTGCCGACCGCCCTCGAAGGCGGCGGCCAGGAAGGCGTCGACGATGTCGAGCGCGAGGCCCTCGCCGACCACGCGGGCGCCGATCGCGATCATGTTGGCGTCGTTATGCTGGCGGATCATCCGCGCCGAGAAGGTGTCGCCGCAGACCCCGCAGCGGACGCCCTTCACCTTGTTGGCCGCCATCATGATGCCCTGGCCCGTGCCGCACAGGATGACGCCGAACCGGCAGTCGCCGGAGGCCACCATCCGCGCCGCCGCCGCGCCGTGTTCGGGATAGGGCGTGCTCTCCGGCGTCGTCGGGCCGATGTCGACGGCCTCCCAGCCCTGGGCGGCGATGTGGACCGCGATCGTCTGCCGGAGGCCGATCGCGGTGTGGTCGCTGGTGAGGACGATGCGCCGGTTGCTCGTCATGAGAAGTCGTCCCCCGATCCGAAGGCCGCCTGGCGGCGCGGCGGAGTTGGATCAGGCGCGCCCCGCTTCGTCAATTTGGCGCGTTCCATAAGGCCGCTTGCGGCGGCGCGGGCGCCTCGCTAAAGCCGCGGGTGAAAGCTTCGGAGCCCCACCATGCTCGGCATCGCCGCCATCATCATCTTCCTCGTCGTGATCGCCGCCCTCAACAAGTACGAGTTCGGCCGCTTCGACTGAGCCTGAGACGGGCCTGAGAGGGTGACGTCCGCCATGGCTGCGCGCGGCGCGGCGCTGGTGACGGGCGGCGCGCGGCGCATCGGCCGGGCGCTGGTGGCGGCCGCCGCCGACCTGGGATTCGACGTCGCCATCCATGTCCGCAGCGTCGACGACGACGCCGAGGCCGCCGCCTCCGAGGTGCGCGCCCGCGGACGCAAGGCGCAGATCGTGGCCTGCGACCTGCGCAAGGAATCGACCACCGTCGCCCTGGTCGGCGAGGTGGAGGCCGAGCTCGGCCCCGTCACCCTGCTGGTCAACTGCGCCAGCGTCTTCGAGCGTGACGCCTTCTCCGACATGAACCGCGCCTCCTGGGACGCGCACATCGAGACCAACCTCCGCGCGCCCCTGGTGCTGGCCCAGGCCTTCGCCCGCCGGCTGCCCGCCGACCGCGAGGGCCTGATCGTCAACATCCTCGACCAGCGGGTCTGGAAGCCGACGCCGGAGTTCTTCTCCTACTCGCTGTCCAAGGCGGCCCTGTGGGAGGCCACCCGCATGCTGGCCCAGGACCTGGCGCCGCGGATCCGCGTCAACGGCATCGGGCCCGGCCCGACGCTGGCCTCGATCCACCAGACCGAGGAGGACTTCGCCGCCGAGGTCCGCTCCACCCTCCTGCAGCGCCCGTCCGATCCGGCCGAGATCGCCGCCGCGCTCAGGTACCTGGTCGACGCCCGCGCGGTGACCGGCCAGATGATCGCCGTCGATTCCGGCCAGCACCTGTCGTGGAGCTGAGCGGCGTGAGCGAACCCACCGTCGTCATGAGCAAGGTCTTCGTGACCGGCCTCAACGTCCAGGCCGAAATCGGCATCTACAAGCACGAGATCGGCAAGGTGCAGCCGCTCGTCGTGGACGTCGAGCTGGAGGTGCCCACCGCCGGCGCCGAGAAGCTGGCCGACACCCTGAACTACGAGACCATCCTGGAGGCCGCCCAGCGGGTGGCCGGCGAGGGCCACATCGCCCTGGTCGAGACCTTCGCCGAGCGGCTGGCCCGCGCCTGCCTGGCCGACGGGCGCGTCACCCGCGCCCGGGTGCGTGTGGAAAAGCCCCTGGCGCTCGCGCCGCACGCGGTCGGCGCCGGCGTCGAGATCACCCTCGCGCGCTGAGTACGCACGCCCGCGACGTCAGGTGAGGAAACTGTAACTGGCGTAACAGGGGCGTTGCGGCATGATCGGGCGTGGGAGGGCCATGCCCCATGACCGACAACGTCAACACCACCGCCACGCCCGTCGAGGACCGCACCCTGCCGGGCGTCTGCTACGCGCTCTACTTCATCGGCCTGACCCACGGCCTGACGACGATCATCGGCCTGATCATCGCCTACGCCAGCCGCGACCAGGCCGGGCCCAAGATGTACAGCCACTACACCTACCTGATCCGCACCTTCTGGATCAGCCTCGCGGGCTTCGCCGTCGGCGGCGCCCTGCTGCTGGTCGGCGTGCCGCTCAGCCTGATCCTGGTGGGCGTGCCGATGGTGATGGCCGGCGGCCTGATCGTCGGCCTGGCCTGGGTCTACATGGTGGTGCGGCTGATCCTGGGCGTCATCTACCTCGCCCGCGACGAGGAATATCCCCGCCCCTACGCCATCGTGGCGTGAGCAACCTCCCCCATCGCGAGATGGGGGAGGCCTTGTCTCTAGGCCATCACCAGCTGGCGACGGACCATCTTGGAATAGTCGTCCATCAGGCTGAGCGAGATGTTGCCCGGCTTGAAAGTGTACTCGCCGATCTCGGCCACCGGGGTGATCTCGGCCGCCGTGCCGGTCACGAAGCATTCGGTGAAGCCCGCGAGCTCCTCCGGCTTGATGTGCCGCTCGACCACCTCGAAGCCCTTCTCGCGGGCCAGCTTGATCACCGACTGCCGGGTGATCCCGTTGAGGAAGCAGTCGGCGAGCGGGGTGTGGATCACCCCGTCCTGGATGAAGAACACGTTCGAGCCGGTGCTCTCGGCGATGTAGCCGCGGTAGTCGAGCATCATCGCGTCGGTGTAGCCCTCCTTCTCCGCGGCGTGCTTCGAGAGGGTGCAGATCATGTAGAGGCCGGCCGCCTTGGCGTGGACGGGCTCGGTCTCGGGGCTCGGACGCTTGTACTTGGCCCAGGTCAGGCGGATGCCCTTGGCCCGCGCTTCAGGCGAGAAGTAGCTCGGCCAGTCCCACACCGCGATGGCGACGTGGGTCTTGGTGTTCTGGGCCGAAACGCCGATCATCTCGGAGCCGCGCCAGGCGATCGGGCGCAGGTAGGCGTCCTCCAGCCCGTTCTTGGCGCAGGTGTCCTTGCACGCCTGATCGATCTCGGCCACGGTGAACGGAATTTCCATGTCGAGGATCTCGGCGGACTTGAACAGTCGCTCGGTATGCGCCGTCAGCTCGAAGATCTCGCCCCCGTACATCCGCTCGCCCTCGAACACGGCCGACGCATAATGCAGGCCGTGCGTGAGTACGTGCACCTTCGCCTCGCGCCAGGGCACGAACTGGCCGTCCAGCCAGATCCAACCGTCGCGATCGTCGAAGGGAACTATAGACATGAGGGAAAGACCTCCTTTCGTACGGCCCCCCTTCAACTCCGCGAAGGGGGCCGCGTCAAACGAAATGGGGTGAATTCCTTGGGGCTCAAGCCGTGAACGCGCCCGCCGATCCGCGGCTCATCCTGCGCGAGGACGAGCTGGACGCCGGCCTCGAGCTGCTGCTCCTGGCCGAGGCCGCCGTGTGGAGCGCCGTCGACCGCAGCCTCGAGGCCCAGGGGCTGGGGCTCGGCCGCTCGCACTGGCGCGCCGCCTTCCTGCTGCGCCGCCGGCCGGGCGTCGGGGTGCAGGACCTCGCCCACCTCACCAGCCTCTCCAAGCAGGCCGCCAGCCGCATCCTCGTCGACCTCGCCGCCAAGGGCCTGATCGAGAAGAGCGCCGGCGATCTCGACGGCCGCCGCCGCTCGGCCCGCCTGACCGCCCGCGGCGAGGCCTTCGAGGCCGCGGTCACCGCCAGCCTGCGCGACGAGCTGATCCACGCCTACCGCGCGGCCGGGCTCGAGGGCGTCGCCGGCTCGCGGCGCATCCTCGCCGCACTGGCCGGCGGCCGCGCCCGCAACCCGACGGCCGGCGCGCCCTCAGCAGGAGGCGCGCGATGAGCGAATCCCGCGGCCGCCACCTGCTGGTCGTCGACGACGACGACCGCATCCGCGAGCTCCTCAAGGAGTACCTGACCCGCGCCGGCTTCCGGGTGACGGCGGCGTCCGGCGGCGCGCCGGCCCGCCGGCTGATCGAGAGCCTGTCCTTCGACCTCGCCGTGCTCGACGTGATGATGCCCGGCGAGGACGGCTTCTCCCTGACCCGATGGCTGCGCGACCAGCGCGCGCCGGCCGGCAAGACGCCGGTGCTCATGCTGACCGCCCGCGGCGAACCCGGCGACCGCATCGAGGGCCTCAGGCTCGGCGCCGACGACTACCTGGCCAAGCCCTTCGAGCCAGAGGAGCTGCTGCTGCGCATCGAGGCCATCCTGCGCCGCGCCCAGGACCGGCCGAACCATGTGGGCGAGCCGCTGTCGCTGGGCCGCTGCCAGTTCGATCCGGAGCGCGGGGAGCTGACCTGCGACGGCGAGCTGGTGCGCCTGACCGAGGCCGAGGTGGCGCTGCTCCGCCAGCTCGCCCGCACGCCGCACGAGCCGGTGGACCGCCTCGAACTCGCCCGCGGCTCCGTGGACCCGTCGGGCCGGGCGGTGGACGTCCAGGTCACCCGCCTGCGCCGCAAGATCGAGCGCGACCACAAGGCGCCCCGCTACCTGCAGACCGTGCGCGGCGTCGGCTACATGCTGGCCCCGGACTGATGCGCCTGCGTTCCCGCATGCTGGGCCGCTGGATCAAGCGGCGGATGCCGACCACCCTCTTCGGCCGCTCGCTGCTGATCATCGTCCTGCCGATCGCGCTGATGCAGGTGGCGGTCACCTACGTCTTCTTCGACGCCCACTGGAAGACCGTCACCAGCCGCCTGTCCGAGGGCCTGGCCGGCGACATCGCCTGGGCCGTCGAGAGCTACAAGGACGACCCGAGCCCGGAATCCTTCGCCAAGCTGTCGCAGCGGGCCGAGGACTCCATGAGCCTCTCCATCGCCTTCCAGAAGGGCCGCAAGCTGCCGGCCACGCGCCGCGACCCGCCGGTGCTGTTCGAGCCCTTCTTCGCCCCCATCGACCGCAGCCTCGAGCGAGCGCTGCAGGAGCGGCTGGACGATCCGTTCTGGTTCGACACCACCCGCTACCCGGCCTACGTCGACATCCGCGTGGCGGTGCCCGGCGGGGTGCTGCGGGTGCTCGCCCCGCGCGACCGCGCCTTCGCCACCCAGGGCCACATCTTCGTCCTCTGGATGACCGTGGCCACGGTGCTCCTCACCGCCATCGCCATCCTGTTCATCCGCAACCAGGTCCGGGCCATCGAGCGCCTGGCTGACGCCGCCGAGGCCTTCGGCCGGGGCGGCGAGATGGTCGCCTTCAAGCCACACGGGGCCAAGGAGGTGCGCCGCGCGGCCACCGCCTTCCTGGCCATGCGCTCGCGCATCCAGCGCCACATCGAGCAGCGCACCAATCTCCTGGCCTCGGTGAGCCACGACCTGCGCACCCCCCTCACCCGGCTGAAGCTCTCGCTCGCCCTCATCGAGCCGACCAAGCGCACCGCCGACATGAAGCGTGACGTCTCCGAGATGGAGCACATGATCGACGAGTACCTGGCCTTCGCCCGCGGCGAGGGCGGCGAGGCGGTCGAAGCCGTGCGCCTGCGCGACCTGATCGAGGAGGTCTGCGAGGGCGCCGTGCGCGCCGGCGCCAAGGTCAGTGTCGAGGCCGATCCGAACCTGATGGGCGAGGTGCGCCCCAACGCCCTGAAGCGCGCCCTCTCCAACCTCGTCATGAACGCCGCGGTGCACGGGGAGCAGGTCGCGGTCGCGGCCCGGCCGCGGCCGCAGGGCGGGGTTGAGATCCTGGTGGACGACGACGGGCCCGGCATTCCCGAAGGCCGCTACGAGGAGGCCTTCAAGGCGTTCGGCCGCCTCGACGAGGCGCGCAACCAGAACACCAAGGGCGTAGGCCTCGGCCTCGCCATCGCCCGCGACGTGGCGCGCGGCCACGGCGGCGACATCACCCTCGACCGCTCTCCGCTGGGCGGCCTGCGGGCGGTGCTTCGGCTGCCCGGCTAACGCCGCCCCCGCCGCGCCGCATTCCGCTGCAAGATGGACCGGCCATGATCCTTCCCGCTCTCGCCAGCGCCCTCGCCCTCCTCGCGCCCGCCGCCATGACGGGCGCCGATCCCGCCACCGGCGAATGGCTGACCGAGGACGGCGCGGCCAAGGTCGCCATCGCGCCCTGCAGCTACGCCCCGGCGAGGATGTGCGGCGCGGTCACCTGGCTGCAGGACCCGGTGCACAAGCCGACCCGCGACGTCATGAATCCCGACAAGGCCCTGCGCGGACGGCCGCTGGTCGGCCTCCTCGTGGTGCGCGACATGCAGAGCGCCGGCCCCGGCCGCTGGACCGGCGGCAAGATCTACGACGCGGAGTCCGGCAAGACCTATGCGGGCAAGCTCAAGGCCCTGAGCCGCAATCGGCTGCAGGTCGAGGGGTGCGTGCTGATGGTCTGCGACAGCGAGACCTGGACGCGGGCCAACTGACCCGCCGCTAGCCGCCGAGTTCGGTCGACCGGCGCACGGCGGCGGCCACGGCCTCGCGCAGCAGGGGCTCCAGCCCGGTCTCGGCCATCAGCACCTTCAGCGCCGCCTCGGTGGTGCCGCCGGGCGAGGTCACCTGGCGGCGCAGCTCGGCCGGCTCGGCCTGGCCCTCGGCCAGCAGGGCGGCGGCGCCGGTGAGGGTCGAGCGCGCCAGGCGCGCGGCGTCCCTGGCCGGCAGGCCCGCGGCCACGGCGGCCGCCTCCAGGGCCTCGGCGAAGGCGTAGAGATAGGCCGGCCCCGAGCCGGAGACCGCCGTGGCCGCGTGCATCTGGCGCTCGTCGGTCAGGTCGACGACCGCGCCGAGCGGCTCGAACAGGGCGTGCGCCCGGGCGAGCGCGGCCGGATCGTCGGAGTAGAGGCTGGCGGTGCCCTGGTTGATCGCCGCCGCCGTGGTCGGCATCACCCGCGCCACGCAGCGCCCGCCGAACTCCTTGGCGATGTCCCTGGCGCGCACGCCGGCGGCGATCGAGACGATCACGGCGTCGGCCGCCAGCCAGGGGACGTATTGCGCGGCGGTGTCGGCCCAGACCTGCGGCTTCACCGCCAGGATCACCGTCTTCGCCCGGGCCAGCTCGGCCTCGGGCGGATTGAGCTGGGCGCCGTCGAGCGCCAGGGCGAGGGCCGCCTCGCTAGGCTGCGGGTCGCAGATCATGACGTCGGCGGCGGTGAAGGCGCCGGCGCGCCGCCAGCCCTCCAGGATCGCGCCGCCCATGCGCCCGGCGCCCAGCATCAGAATGGGAGTGATCATCGAGGCCAAACTAGCGGGCCAAATCCCAGTGTCATCCCGGTTTCGACCGAAGGGAGAAGACCGGGCCCCATAAGCGTCGAGGCTCAGGATCTGGCGGGGCCGTCCCGAGAGCCGACCCGCGCCATCAGGTGTTCATGGATCCCGGACAAGCCGCTGGCGCGGCCTTCCGGGATGACAGCTCAGGTCAGGCTTCGCCGACGGTCTCGAACATGCAGGCGGCGATGGCTTCCTTGGGCGACTTGGCGCCGCGCACCAGGAAGTCGAAGGCCGGGTAGAAGCGGTCGGCGCACTCGACGGCGACGTCGATCATCGCCGCGGCCTGGGCCAGGCTCGGCTGTTCGCCGGCCATCAGCGGCATGCCGTGGCGGAAGATGATCTCGCCGTCTTCCCAGACCTCGAAGTGGCCGAGCCAGACGCGCGGATTGACGGCGGCCAGCAGCTCGTAGGCCGCGACCCGCTGCTCCTTCGGCACGGTCAGGTCGATGGACAGGCACAGCTGGAGGCACTCGCCTTCCGGCCGCCAGGCGAACCACAGCTCGTAGTCCTTCCAGTCGCCGGCCAGGGAGAAGGCGAGATCGCCGTCTTCGGTGCGATCGAAAGGCAGGTTCTCGGCGGTGAGGACGTGTTCCACCACATCGAGGGGATCGTTGCCGATCAGGACGTTGTCGTCAGACTGAATGTCCATAGACCCGAGGTCCTTTCGCAGGTGGCGAAGGGAGCGGGCGTCGCCCCCGAATCGCCTGCGATATTGAAAGTAAGCTGTTTCGCGGCTTGGCCGTCACCCGGTTCTTCCCAGGCTTGGCCCACATTCGCGTGTTTTCGGTGGATGATCAGGGGACGTCTTTCGGCGCGGCTGTGGACGCTTGTGCGGCGTCACCGCCGCCACGAAGCGCGGCCACTTCGGCGCGAAGCGCGGCCAGCTCGGCTTTCAGGGCCTCGAAGTCCTCGCGTCGCACCAGGTCGAGTTCGGCGGCGATCCGATCGGCCTGGGAACGGAAGGCGGCCTTCGCCTCGTCGCCGGCCGCCTGGGCGAGGCCCATGGCGGCGGTGGTCAGCTTGGCCATTTCGTCGAGGAAGGGATTCTGGGTCTGCATCTCTAAGCTCTGCGGCGGGCTTCTGCCTGCCTTTGCTCCCTTATATGGCCCCGAGGGCCGTGAAAGCGAGGGGGTGAAAGCGTCGGGGTTCTCGTCTAAAGCCTCGTTAGCCTCGTTGCTGAACGCCGGAGCCGCCAACCCGTGCCATTCCCGAATTTCGATCCGGTGCTGGTTCACATCGGACCGATCGCCATCCGCTGGTACGCCCTGGGCTATGTGGCGGCGATCCTCCTGGGCTGGCGCTACGCCGTCTCGATGATCCGCAATCGCCGGCTGTGGCTGAACCGCCCGCCGCCCCTGACCGCCGAGAAGATGGACGATTTCATCCTCTGGGCGACGCTCGGCGTGATCGTCGGCGGCCGCCTCGGGCACGTCTTCTTCTATACGCCCGAGCTGATCTGGACCGATCCGGTCGAGATCCTGAAGACCTGGCACGGCGGCATGAGCTTCCACGGCGGCGCGCTCGGCGTGCTGATCTCCGGCCTGATCTTCTGCCGGGTCAACAGGATCGACCCGCTGCGGCTCGGCGACCTCGTGGTCGCGGTGGAGCCGATCGGCGGCTTCTTCGTGCGCATCGCCAACTTCATCAACGGCGAGCTCTGGGGCCGCCCGACGCACCTGCCCTGGGGCATCGTCTTCCCGGGCGCCGGCCCGGAGCCGCGCCATCCGAGCCAGCTCTACGAGGCCGCGCTCGAGGGCCTGGCCCTCTTCCTCATCCTGCGGTGGGGCACCCACGGCAGGAAGCTGCTGAACCGCCGCGGCGTGGTGCTCGGCATGTTCGCCATGGGCTACGGCCTCATCCGCATCAGCCTCGAGAACGTCCGCGAGCCGGACAGCTACATGCCCAACTTCCCGTTCGGCCTGACCATGGGGATGATGCTGTCCGCGCCCATGGTGCTGGTCGGCGCCTGGCTGATCTGGCGCGGCCTCAAGGAGCCCCTGCCGCCGGCGCTGGCCGACGAGGAAGCCCATCTGGCCCAGGACGCCCAGGACACCAAGACGGCCGATGAGCCTGCGTGACCGGCTGGCGGCCCAGATCGCCCACACCGGACCGATCACCGTCGCCCAGTTCATGACCGCCGCCCTGCACGATCCCCAGGACGGCTATTACGCGACCCGCCCGGCGCTCGGCGAAGACGGCGACTTCATCACCGCGCCCCTGATCAGCCAGATGTTCGGCGAGCTGGTCGGCGTCTGGGCGGCCTCGGCCTGGGTGCTGATGGGCGAACCGGCAGAGGTCCGCCTGGTGGAGATGGGCCCCGGCGACGGGACCCTGATGAGCGACATCCTGCGCGCCGCGCGCATGGCCCCGGGCTTTCTGGAGGCCGCCGACGTCTGGCTCGTCGAGACCTCCGCCCCGCTCCGCGCCCTGCAGGAGAAGCGCCTCGGCGACCAGGCCCGCTGGGCCGCCTCGCTCGACGACGTGCCGCGCGGCTCGCCGGTGATCGTCGTCGCCAACGAGCTCCTCGACTGCCTGCCCGTCCGCCAGTTCGTGCGCACCGCCACCGGCTGGGCCGAGCAGCTCGTCGGCCTCGACCGCGCGGGCGGTCTCTGCTTCACGCTCAACGCCACGCCGGCCGCGGGCCTGCTGCCCGACGCGCCCGAGGGCGCGGTCTATGAGCAGTCGCTGGCCCAGGAGACCCTGGGCGCCAAGCTCGGCTCGCGCGTGGCGCGCGACGGCGGCGCGGCCCTCTTGATCGACTACGGCCGCGACCGGCCCGAATTCGGCGACACCCTGCAGGCGATCCGCCGCCATCGCCGCGTCGACCCCCTGGAGGATCCGGGCGCCGCCGACCTCACCGTCCACGCCGACTTCCCGGCGGTCGTCGCAGCCGCCCGCCAGCAGGGCGCCGAGACCGCCATCCTCACCCAGGCCGAGTTCCTGGCCCGCCTCGGCATCGGCCTGCGCGCCGAGGCCCTGGTCCGCGCCCGGCCCGACAAGGCGCCGATGATCGGCCGCCAGCTCAACCGCCTGGTGGCCGCCGACCAGATGGGCGAGCTGTTCAAGGCCTGCTGCATCCATTCTCCCGGCTGGACCCCGCCCGCCTTCGAAGACGCCTGAAAGAGGGACGCCTGATCATGAGCGAGCCGCCCGTCCTGACCTCGCCCCTGCTGGCCGAGCTGCCGCGCGTCCGCCACGCCTTCTTCACCCGCCAGGGCGGGGTGTCGGAGGGGATCTATTCGAGCCTCAACGTCGGCGTCGGCTCCAAGGACGATCCCGAGGCCGTCGCCGAGAACCGCCGCCGCTGCGCCGCCCATTTCGGCCAGGAGGCCATCGTCACCGCCTACCAGGTCCATTCGGCCACCGCCCTGGTGGCCGACGGGCCGTGGCCGGCCGGCCCGCCGCAAGCCGACGCCGTGGTCAGCGCCACGCCGGGCGTGGTCTGCGCCGCGCTCGCCGCCGACTGCGCGCCGATCCTCATCGCCGACCCGGAGGCGCGCGTGGTCGCCGCCACCCACGCCGGCTGGCGCGGCGCCCTCTCGGGGGTGATCGAGGCGACCGTGAAGCGCATGCAGGGCCTTGGCGCGAGCCCGAAGTGGATGACCGCCGTGGTCGGCCCCTGCATCGGCCCGGCTTCCTACGAGGTGGGCCTGGAGTTCCGCGCCGAGTTCGTGAAGGCCGATCCCGCGTTCGGCCGCTACTTCTCCACCGGCGTCAGCGACGACAAGCGCCAGTTCGACCTGCCGGCCTTCGTGCTCGACCGCCTGCGCGCCGCCGGCGTCACCCGCTGCGAGTGGATCGGCCGCGACACCTGCGCGGAGGCGGACTGGTTCTTCTCCAACCGCCGCGCCTTCAAAGAGGGCGAACCCGACTACGGCCGCCTGCTCTCCGCCATCGTGCTGGACTAGGCGTGGCTGGACTAGGCGTGGCTGGACTCTGGCCCTCCCCCTGCCTACAAGCGCGCAACACCGAAAATCAGGACGGGGCGCCTCCGATGAAGCTGCTGGCCGGCAACTCCAACCACACGTTGGCGCAGGCCGTATCCGACCACCTGGACGTGCCCCTGACCAAGGCCCAGGTGAAGCGCTTCGCCGACAACGAGGTCTGGGTCACCATCGACGAGAACGTCCGCGGCGAAGACGTTTTCGTCATCCAGTCGACCAGCTACCCGGCCAACGACAACCTGATGGAGCTGCTGATCTGCATCGACGCGCTGAAGCGCGCGTCGGCCAAGCGGATCACGGCGGTGATGCCCTACTTCGGCTACGCCCGGCAGGACCGCAAGACCGGCGGCCGCACGCCGATCTCGGCCAAGCTGGTCGCCAACCTGATCACCCGCGCCGGCGCCGACCGCGTGCTGACGATGGATCTGCACTCCGGCCAGATCCAGGGCTTCTTCGACATCCCGACCGACAACCTGCTGGCCGCCCCGCTGATGGCCCAGGACATCAAGGAGAACTACGAGAAGTCCTCCGAGCTGATGATCGTCTCGCCGGACGTCGGCGGCGTGGTCCGCGCCCTGGCCCTGGCCAGCCGCCTGAACGCCGACCTCGCCATCGTCGACAAGCGCCGCTCGGGCCCCGGCAAGAGCGAGGTGGCCAACATCATCGGCGACGTCGCCGGCCGCCGCCTCATCATGTTCGACGACATCGCCGATTCCGCCGGCACCCTCTGCTCGGCGGCCCAGTCGCTGATGGACGCCGGCGCCAAGGAGGTCTCGGCCTACGTCACCCACGGGGTGCTCTCGGGCGCCGCCGTCGAGCGGGTGAAGAACTCCGTCCTCAAGGAGCTGGTGATCACCGATTCGATCGGCCAGCCCGACCACATCGAGGGCGTGAAGAAGATCCGCCAGGTCACCTGCGCGGGGCTGATCGGCGAGGCGATCCGTCGCATCGCCAACGAAGAGTCGGTCTCCAAACTCTTCGACTAAGGGGAGAATTCCGGTCTCCAGCCCGCGGGGATTTGTCGCCGCGGCGCCCGGCCACGCTTGCTCAGCAAGAGTTTACCGGGCAAGGCCACACTCTCTCGGGGGGCAAGTGCTAGTTCTTTGACCACTCGCTCGAGGGGAAGCCTGTTGATGAGTTCCGCCCGCCTCCGCCTGGTGCTGGCCGCCGTCGCGACGACCGCGATCCTGGCCGGCTGCGCCCAGCCCGCGCCGCCGCCGCCGCCGCCTGCGCCGCCGCCGGTCCCGAGCGTCAGCCTGTCCAACAAGCTGCTCGACCAGGCCAGCGCCTACCGCGCCTACGTCGACCGCGCCGCCCAGATCTCGCCGGCCTTCACCGACGGCGCCAACGTCGCCCAGAGCCTGAAGACCGGCGAATCGTACGAGCCGGGGCAGTTCCTGCGCGGGGCCATCGCCTACGGGGCCGTGGTCGCCCTGCAGGATCCGGCGTTCCGCGCCGGCGTGCGCACCTACGCCGCCGACGCCGACCAGCGCCGTACCGTCGCCTATTCGATCATGAAGGACCCGGCCTATGTGCTGGGCATCACCGGCGCCCAGAGCGCCGCGGGCCTGGTCACCAGCGCGCTGGGCGACGACGGCAAGAAGCTGCTCGACCAGGGTCGCGCCGTGAAGCAGGCCGCCTACGACGTCCAGCACTACGCCTGGTCGAAGAGCGACGTGGCCGCCCGCGAGAGCCGGCTCGCCATGGCCAAGCAGCTCTCGGCGACGCCGATCTCGGGCTCCACCGACATCACCGCCAAGCTGGAGCTCGCCGTCGCCGGCAGCCAGCCGATGACCCTCGCCGCCGATCCGGCCAGCCCGCCCTACACGCCGCTGGTGGTCCGCAGCCTGGCGGTGGCGGCGCTCGGAGCCCTCGGCTACGCCGACGACGCCAGCCTCGAGCAGGTGATGCCGCTCACCGCCGAGCCGGCCTCGGCCCAGTGCCTGAATATGTCCAAGCTCAACCTTTATCAGTGCCTGGCGGTGGCCAAGCCGCACTACGAGGACGTCTTCTGCCTCGGCCAGCACGTGCTGATGGACACCGGCCAGTGCCTGATGAAGGGCGTCGGCGTGGCCGAACCTGCGCCGCCGCCGCCGCCGGTCCAGCTCACCCCGGTTTCCACGAAAGGGTCGGCCAAGGGCGCCAAGTCCCGGGCGCGGACCCTCAAGGGGAAGCGCCCTTAAGCTTTCGTCTCCCGCCCCGTTGCGCGGGGCGGGCCTTTTGTGTATCTACGCGCACCCAATTTCCGTCGCCGCGCGCCGGTCGCGCGGCGGCTTCGTTTTGAGGCAAGGCCATGGCCGAGATCATTCTGAACGTTGAACTGCGCCAGGGCGCCGGCACGGGCGCGGCCCGCGCGGCCCGTCGCGAAGGCCTGGTCCCGGGCGTGCTCTACGGCGGCGACAAGGATCCCGTCGGCGTCACCGTCAAGGCGAACGAGTTCCGCAAGGCGCTCTACACGGGCAAGCTGCTCGGCCACCTCGTGACCCTGAAGTACGGCTCCGAGACCCAGCCGGTCATCGCCAAGGACGTGCAGATGCACCCGGTGACCGACGAGCCGATCCACTTCGACCTCTATCGCGTGGACGAGCACCAGGAGATCAAGATCGCGGTGCCGGTGCACTTCCGCAACCACGACGACGCTCCGGGCCTGAAGCGCGGCGGCACGCTCAACATCGCCCTGCACGACCTGACCATCTCGGTCCCGGCCGACCAGATCCCGGAAGAGCTGGTGATCGACCTGACCGGCCGCGAGATCGGCGACAGCATCAAGGTGTCGGACATCAAGCTGCCGGCCAACGCCACCGCGACCGTAGACGGCGACACCGTCGTGGCCTCGGTCACCGGCGTCCAGGCCGAAGTGGCCGAGGAAGCTGCGGAAGGCGCTGAAGCCGCCGAAGCCAGCGAAGGCGGCGAGGGCTGATCCCCTCGCCTTCCCTTAAGGGGGAGGCCTCGCCGTGCTGCTGATCGCCGGCCTCGGCAATCCAGGGCCGACCTACGCCAAGAACCGTCACAACATCGGCTTCATGGCCGTGGACGAGATCGCGCGCCGCTGGGGCTTCGGCCCTGAGCGGAAGCGCTTCCAGGGGCTCGCCAGCGAAGGCGCGATCGAGACGCCGCAGGGCCCGGTCAAGGCGCTGATCCTCAAGCCCCAGACCTATTACAACGAGAGCGGCCGCGCGGTCGGCGAGGCGCTCAAGTTCTTCAAGCTCAAGCCCTCCGATCTCGTCCTGTTCTACGACGAGATCGACCTCGCCCCCGGGCGCTTCCGGATGAAGACCGGCGGCGGCGCGGCCGGCAACAACGGCGTCCGCTCGGTGACCTCGCAGGTCGGCGCGGAGTTCCGCCGCGCCCGGCTCGGCACCGGCCATCCCGGCGACAAGGAGCTGGTCCACGGCCACGTGCTGTCGGACTTCCACAAGGCCGAGCTCAAGTGGGTCGAGCCCCTGCTCCAGGCCTGCGCCGACGCCGCCCCCATGCTGGCGCTCGGCGAGGACGACAAATACCAGGCCGAGGTCATGCGCCTCGCCCCCGCCGAGAAAGCCGACCCGCGCGCCATCGCCCGCGGCAAGGATTGAATTCTAGAGGATCTGTAGAGACCCCATGGCCCTGAAAGTCGCCATCGTCGGGCTGCCCAACGTAGGCAAGTCGACCCTGTTCAACGCCCTGACCCAGACCGCGGCGGCCCAGGCGGCCAACTATCCGTTCTGCACCATCGAGCCGAACACCGGCGACGTGGCCGTGCCCGAGCCGCGGCTCGAGGCCCTGGCGGCGATCATCCCCTCGAAGGAGATCATCCCGGCGCGGATCAACTTCGTCGACGTGGCCGGCCTGGTGCGCGGCGCCTCCAAGGGCGAGGGCCTGGGCAACCAGTTCCTGGCCAACATCCGCGACTGCGACGCCGTGGCCTTCGTGGCCCGCTGCTTCATCGACGACGACATCACCCACGTGGAGGGCCGCGTCGACCCGATCGCCGACCTCGAGACCATCGAGACCGAGCTGATGCTGGCCGACCTCGAGAGCCTGGAGAAGCGCGTCGCCAACCTCGAGAAGCGCGCCAAGGCCGGCGACAAGGAGAGCGCCACCACCTTGCGCCTGGTGAACCTCGCCCTGGCCGAGCTGAACGCCGGCCGTCCGGCCCGCAAGGCCACCGTAGCCGCCGAGGACGACAAGGCCTGGCGGATGCTGCAGCTTCTGACCTCCAAGCCTGCGCTCTACGTCTCCAACGTCGACGAGGCCTCCGCCGCGACCGGCAACGAGCTCTCCAACCAGGTGGCCGAACGGGCCAAGCGCGACGGCGCCGACCATGTCGTGATCTCGGCCCAGATCGAGAGCGAGATCGCCCTCCTCGAGCCCGCCGAGCGCACCGAATTCCTGGAGACCCTCGGCCTCGCCGAGCCGGGCCTCAACAAGCTGATCCGCGAGGCCTACCACCTGCTCGGCCTGCAGACCTACTTCACGGTCGGCCCGAAGGAGGCCCGCGCCTGGACAATCCACAAGGGCGACACCGCCCCGCAGGCGGCCGGCGTCATCCACACCGACTTCGAGAAGGGCTTCATCCGTGCCGAGACCATCGCCTATGAGGACTACGTCCGCCTGAAGGGCGAGGCCGGCGCGCGGGACGCGGGCAAGCTGCGCCAGGAAGGCAAGGACTATGTCGTCCGCGACGGCGATGTGATGAACTTCCGCTTCAACGTCTAGAGACGAACGGGACAGAGCCTCCAGGGAGGGCGAGATGGGCGAGACGATCAAGATCGCGGGCGCGGACGGTTTCGAGTTCTCCGCCTACCACGAGCCGGCCTTCACCCCCTCCAAGGGCGGGGTGATCGTCATCCAGGAGATCTTCGGCATCGACCGCCACATCCGCGCCGACGTCGGCCGCTGGGCGAAGATGGGCTACCACGCCGTCGCGCCCTCGCTCTACGACCGGCGCGAATGGGGCTTCACCGCCGAGCACGACCCGGCGGGCCTGCAGGCCGGCGTCGGCCATGCCCGCGCCACCCCGATCGAGCAGGCGCTGACCGACATCGCCGCCTGCCGCGACTTCCTCAAGAGCCACGGGGCCGCCAAGGTGTGCGTCGTCGGCTACTGCTACGGCGGCTCGCTGGCCTGGCTCTCGGCCTGCCAGCTCGACGGTATCGCGGCCGCCTCCAGCTACTACGGCTCCATGGTCCAGGCGAACGCCGCCCTCGAGCCGAAGTGCCCGGTGATCGTCCACCTCGGCCGCCTCGACGCCGGCATCCCGGCCGACGATGTCGAGGCCGCCGTGCACCAGCACCATCCCGACCTGCCCGTGTATATCTACGAGGCCGCCGGCCACGGCTTCAACAACGAGAGCCCCGAGCGCTACAACGCCGAGGCCTCCGACCTCGCCCGCCACCGCACCCTCGAGCTGTTCGACAACGCCTGAAGCCGCAGGAGCGCGACCATGGGCGAGATGATCCGCCTGAAGAGCCGCTTCGATGGCTTCGAGCTCGGCGCCTATCACGCGCCGCCCAATGACGCGCGGCGCGGCGGTCTCCTCTTGATCCAGGAGATCTTCGGGGTCACCGAGCACATCAAGGAGCTCTGCGACGGCTTCGCCGAGGACGGCTACGAGGTGATCGCGCCCGCGTTCTACGACCGCCTGGAACGCGGCTTCACGGCCGACTACAGCCCCGAGAGCATCCAGAAGGGCGTCCAGTATTCCACCGCGACGCCCTGGGACCAGGTGGCCGGCGACGCCCAGGCGGCCATCGACGCCCTCCAGGCGCCCGTCTTCGTCACCGGCTACTGCTGGGGCGGGGCGGCGACTTGGCTCGCCGCCTGCCGCTGCGAGGGCGTGGCGGCCGCGTCGTGCTTCTACGGCCGCCGGATCAGCGAGCTGAAGGACGAGACGCCCAGGGCGCCGACCATCCTGCACTTCGGCAAGACCGACGCCTCGATCCCGCCCGAGCGCATCGAGGAGATCCGCGAGCGCCATCCCGACCTGCCGATCTACCTCTACGAGGCCGGCCACGGCTTCGTCTCCGACCGCCGCAGCGACTACGACGCCGACTCCGCCCGCCTCGCCCGCCTGCGCACCCTGGCCCACTTCTCAAGGAACGGCGGCGGCAAGGGCGAGGTCTGAGAGATGCTCCCCTGAGGGGAGAACGACCTTCCTACCGCTCCTCGATCTTCTCCCGCACGTCCGGCAGCTGCTCCAGCGCCCTGACGAGGATCGCCTGGGCGGCGAGGATGCCGATGCCGGCGGCGTAGGCCGAGAAGACGTTCGCCTGATAGCGGCCGGTCGCCTGCACAGAGGCCACCTGCCAGTAGATGAACAGCGCCGCGCCCATCAGCAGGGCGACGCCGGTGACGATCGAGCCCGGCGTCTGGCCGAAGCCGGCCTGGAAGCTCATCCACACATAGCGCGCCAGCCAGCGCTTGAGGGGCGCGATGACCAGCGGCACGAACAGCGAGACCAGGAGGAACAGCGCCGGCCACATCAGGGTCCAGCGCAGCACCACCGCCGTGCCGCCCGGCAGACGGTCGAAGGCGTGCACCACCGCGCCCGCATAGATCAGTCCGGCGGCCGCGACCGTGAGGTCCTGCATCCGCTTGAAGTTCCGCCAGGCGCGCGTGAAAGCCATACCGCTTGAACTCTAGGCCGCCGATGGGGCGGGGTTAAGGCGCCGCGCGCTGCTGTTATCCTCTTCGCTGCAACCATGAGTCTCGCTGCCCTCCTCCTGGCGCTCGTCGCGCCCGCCCCGCCGGTCTCCTGCTGGTTCGAGAACGGCGTGGTGGTGGTCCCGGCCGAGGTGGCGGGCGTCGCCGGCGACTTCATCCTCGACACCGGCCAGGCGCAGACGATCCTCGCCGAGACCCAGGCCCAAGGCGCGGGTTTCTCCGAGACCGCGCTCACCGCCCAGGTGCGGCTCGCCGGCCGTCGCACGGCGGGCGTGCCGGTCGCGGTCCAGGACATCGACGTCCGCGCCGGCCTCTTCCCGACGCCCATCGCCGGCGTCATCGGCGCCGACGTGCTGAAGGCCTATGTGGTCGACATCGACTTCGCGCCCTGCCGGGTGCGGCTCAGCCTTCCCGCCCGCGCACCGCGCTTCCGCGCCGCCGCCGCCCTGCCGCTGACCTGGATCGCCGGCGCCCCCGCCGTCGAGGCCGCCGTCGCCGACGGGCCGCACGCCTTCACCGGCGACTTCGCCCTGGCTACAGGCTCCGACACCGCCGTGCGCCTCTCCGACGCCCTCGCCGCGGCGCCGGGCGCGGCCAAGCCGCGCGAGCTCTATCCCTATGGCGTGCTGCGGCCGCGGCTGCGGGCTCTGTCCTTCGCCGGACGCCTGGCGGAGGATCTGCCCGCCGGCCTCGTCAAGCCGGCCGACCCGGCCCTGGCCGGCGAGATCGGCGCGCCCCTGCTCGCCGCCTGGCGCGTGCGCCTCGACTTCCCTGGCCGCCGGCTCCTGCTCGCGCCCAACGAAAAGGGCCCCGGCGATCCGCCGAGGCCCTAATCGATCGGTATTGTCAGCCGGCGCTAGTGCGCCACGTTCCGCCAGATGCGGCGGTAGCTGGCGTAGAGCAGGCCGGTGAAGATCAGGAGGTAGATCATCGCCCCCAGGCCGAACTGCTTGCGCTGCTCCATCTTGGGCTCGGCGGCCCACATCAGGAAGGCGGAGACGTCGCGGGCCTGGTTCTCGACCGTCGACTTGGTGTTGTCGTCGAAGGTCACCTTGTTGGCCGCGAGGGGCGGCGGCATGCCGATGAAGCCGCCCTTCGGAACCTCGCCCTTGCCCGTCCAGAACGAGCTCAGGTCGCCCGGGAAGTAGGGATTGTAGTACTTGCCCGGCGAGACGGTCAGGCCGGCCGGCGGCTGCACGAAGCCGGTCAGGATCGAGTAGATGTAGTCCGGGCCGCCCTCGCGGGCCTTGGCGATGACCGACAGGTCCGGCGGCAGGGCGCCGCCGTTCGAGGCCCGCGCCGCCGCCTCGTTGGCGAACGGGCTCGGGAAGCGGTCGGCCGTGCCGGCCGGACGCTTGATGGCGTCGCCGGTCTCATTGTCGATGTCGCTGACCTGGATGTCCTTGGCGAGCGACTTCACATAGGGGTTGTCGTTCGGGTTCGGGTACTTCGGATCGTAGAACGGCCCGCCCTTCTCACCGAGGTTGCGGAACGACACCAGGCTCATCGCGTGGCAGGCCGAGCAGACCTCGCGATAGACCTTGTAGCCGCGTTGCAGCTGGGCCTGGTCGTACTTGCCGAGCGGACCGGTGAAGGACCAGTCCATCTCCTTCGGCTCTTCCTTGCTGGTCGCGGAGAGCGCGGGACCCGCCACGAAGGCGAGACCCAGCGCCGCGAGCATCAAACCTTTGCGCAGCATCTTCGGCTCAATCCTTCTTGGAGAGAACAGGCTCGGAGATCGACTCCGGCAGGGGCAGGGGCGTCTCGCGGAGACCCACCATCGGGGTGATGACCAGGAAGTAGGCGAAGTAGTAGAGCGCCGCGATCCGGCTCAGCCACACGTAGCTGTTCAGGTCGCTGTCCACGAGGGTGAAGGTGGACAGGCCCGGGATCACCGGATCGTCCGGCAGCTTCGCGCCGCACCAGCCCAGCACCAGGCAGGCGAGGATGAAGATGAAGAAGTACGGCCGGATGGTCGGGCGGTAGCGCATGGACCGCACCTTGGAGGTGTCGAGCCAGGGCAGGACGAACAGCACCGCGATGGCGCCGAACATCGCGAGCACGCCGCCGAGCTTGTTCGGGACCGCGCGCAGGATCGCGTAGAACGGCAGGAAGTACCATTCGGGGACGATGTGCGCCGGGGTCACCAGCGGGTTGGCCGGGATGTAGTTGTCGGCGTGGCCCAGGATGTTCGGGTTCCAGAACACGAAGGAGCCGAACAGCAGCAGGAAGACCGCGATCGCGAAGCCGTCCTTCACCGTGTAGTACGGGTGGAAGGGAACGGTGTCCTCCTTGGACTTCACGTTCACGCCGGTCGGGTTGTTGTTCCCCGGCACGTGCAGCGCCCAGATGTGCAGGGCGACGACGCCCGCGATCACGAAGGGCAGCAGGTAGTGCAGCGAGAAGAAGCGGTTGAGCGTCGGGTCGTCCACCGCGAAGCCGCCCCACAGCCAGGTGGTGATGGACGGACCGACGATGGGCAGGGCGCCCAGCAGGTTGGTGATCACCACCGCGCCGTGGAAGCTCATCTGGCCCCAGGGCAGGACGTAGCCCATGAAGGCCGTGGCCATCATCAGCAGGTAGATCACGCAGCCGAGGATCCACAGCACCTCCCGCGGCGCCTTGTAGGAGCCGTAGTAGAGGTTGCGGAACATGTGGATGTAGACCGCGATGAAGAACATCGAGGCCCCGTTCGCGTGCATGTAGCGGATCAGCCAACCGTAGTTGACGTCACGCATGATGCGCTCGACCGAGTTGAAGGCGTAGTCGACGTGCGGGACGTAGTGCATGGCCAGCACGATGCCGGTCACCAGCTGCACCGCCAGGCACACCGCCAGGATGCCGCCGAAGGTCCACCAGTAGTTGAGGTTCTTCGGGGTGGGGAAACTGATCGCCGTGTCGTAGGCCATCCGAACGATCGGAAGGCGCATGTCCAGCCAGCGCTCGAAGCCGGTCTTCGGCTCGTAAGTGGAGTGTCCGCTCATCGTCAGCCGACCTTGACCTTGGTGTCGGAAAGGAACGCGTAGTCCGGCACCACGAGGTTCTTCGGCGCGGGACCCTTACGGATCCGGCCGGAGGTGTCGTAGACCGAGCCGTGGCAGGGGCAGAACCAGCCGCCGTACTCGCCGCCGCCGAACGTGGGCACGCAGCCCAGGTGGGTGCAGGTGCCGACCAGGATCAGCCACTGCGCCTTGCCGGGCTTGTGGCGCTGCTCGTCCGTCTCCGGATCGCGCATGTCCGCGTGGTCGTCCTTGATCGCCGCGGCGATTTCCTTGGCCGTCCGGTTGCGGATGAACAGCGGCTTGCCCCGCCACTTGACCACCACCTGCTGGCCCTCGGCGACCTTGGTCAGGTCGAACTCGATGGAGGCCAGGGCGAGGGTGTCGCCCGCCGGGTTCATCTGGTCGATGAACGGCCAAGCCAGGGCGCCCACGGCGCCCACGGCCGCGGCGCCCGCGGCGATATGGATGAAGTCGCGACGATTGGGATCGTCGCTGTGCGGATCGGGGTTCGCGCCCACAGCGGTGTCGGACACCTAAAGCCTACCCTTCAATTCGACGCCCTCGAGACGAGCGCGCTCTGCCTTTGGACCCCACCAGAGCGCTGGTAAAGGGCCGTATTGAGATGACCTTGGGGCAGACAATTTCTTTGGAGCGCGCGAGCGAAGTCCCCCTTCGCAAGCCGTTCCGCGATTCGCCCTATATGCCCCAGACCATCCCGTGGCGGATCGCTTAGAATGCGTTTGGCGCTTTTTCAACCGGACATTCCGCAAAACCTCGGGGCAAGTCTTCGTCTCGGCGCCTGTCTTGGGGTTCCGGTGGACGTCATCGAGCCCTGCGGCTTCCCGCTCTCCGACCGCGCCGTGAAGCGCGCGGCCATGGACTACGCCGAGAGGGCGGAGGTGATCCGTTACCCTGGATGGGGTGATTTCCTGGCCCGTCGGGCTCCTGGACGGCTGGTGCTCTTCACCACCCGCGCCGAGGCCGCCTTCCACCAATTCGAGTACCTGCCCTGCGACACCCTGCTCTTCGGCCGCGAGAGCGCCGGCGTCCCGGATGAGGTGCACGCCGCGGCCGATGCACGCGTGACTATTCCGCTGGTCGCCGGCGCGCGGTCGCTGAACGTCGTGACCGCCGCCGCCATGGCCCTCGCCGAGGCCCTCCGGCAAACCGACGGCTTCCCAAGCGCGGTGCAGACCGGGTAGCACGTCACCCCATGTCCGAGACCCTGACCCTTCCGCCGGAGATCCTCGAGCGCCGGGCCCGCGCCCAGGCCTGGTTCGAGAGCCTGCAGCAGCGCATCTGCGCCGAGCTCGAGCGCCTGGAGGACGAAGCGCCGGAGGAGCTCTATCCGGAGCCGGCCAGCCGGTTCGACTTCCGCCCCTGGACGCGCGAGACCGGCGTCGGCGGCGGGACCGGCGCCTTCTTCGCCGGGCGGCTCTTCGAGAAGGCCGGGATCCACACCTCGGCCGCCACGGCCCGCTTCTCGCCGGAAATGGCCAAGACCATGCCGGGCGCCGACAAGGACCCGACCTACGTCTCGGCCTCGATCAGCCTGATCGTCCATCCGCGGAGCCCGCGGGTGCCGACCGTGCACATGAACACGCGCTTCCTCTCCACGGCCGAAAGCTGGTTCGGCGGCGGCGCCGACCTCACCCCGATGCTGGACGAGCAGCGCAGCCAAGAGGCCGACGACGCCAGGCTGTTCCACGCCGCCATGCAGGCCGCCTGCGATCCCTTCGATCCGGAGTGGTATGGCAAGTACAAGGCCTGGTGCGACGAGTACTTCTTCCTGCCGCACCGCAACGAGCCGCGCGGCATCGGCGGCATCTTCTACGACCGCCACAACTCGGGCGACTTCGAGAAGGACTTCGCCTTCACCCGCGCCGTCGGCGAGGCGTTCCTGGAGGTCTATCCGAAGATCGTCCGCCACCGGATGAGCGAGCCCTGGACCGACGCGGACCGCGCCGAGCAGCTCGTCCGCCGCGGCCGCTACGTCGAGTTCAACCTGCTCTACGACCGCGGCACCATGTTCGGCCTCAAGGCCGGCGGCAACATCACCACCATCCTGTCGTCCATGCCGCCGCTGGTGGCCTGGCCGGTCTGAGGGAGGACTGCACGTTCGGGGTGATAAGTGAACCTTTTGCAACCTGAAGCGTAATCGCTCGGGGGCGGCGCCGTAGCGATCAGGAAGGTCCGCCCATGTCGCTCCACAGCCCACCCTTCCTGGCCGCCGTCGCGTCCCGCGACCTCCGCGCCTCCGCCGCCGTGGCGGCGCGTCCGATCCGCCTGGATCCGTGGCGGCTTCCCCTGATGCTGCTCGGCTGCGCCCTGCTGCTGGTCGGCGCCTATGTGGTCACCCAGCTGTGGGTCCCCCGGGTGCTGCACGGCCAGGGCGGCACGCTGGCGATGATCCAGTTCTTCGACCTCGACCGCGAGGGCAACCTGCCGAGCTGGTTCTCCGCCACGCTCTGGACCCTGGCCGCGGCGCTGGCCTTCGGCGCCTCGGCCCAAGGCCACGCGGACCGTCGCGCCCGCCCCCGCTGGCTGGCGCTCGGCGGGCTCTACCTGTTCCTGTCCATGGACGAGATGGCCGGCTGGCACGACATGCTCGGCATCGTCCTGCGGCGGGCGCCGGGGGCGGCCGGGACCCTGCATTACGCCTGGCTGATCTACGGGATGATCCTGGTGGCCGTCGCCGGGCTGTACTTCGCCCCGTTTGTCCTCCGCCTGCCCCGCTATGTGGCCGGCTGCATCGGCCTGGCGGCGACCGTCTATGTGGGGGCGGCCGCGGGCCTCGAATTCCTCGGCGGCAAGGTCCGGGACGGGGTTCTCGCCTATCCCTTCGGCCTGACCGGGTTCCACGAGATCATCGGCGAGGAGTTCGGCGAGATGCTCGGCGTGATCATCCTGATCCACGGCCTCATCGTCTTCCTCCGGGGCAACGACGGGCGTGGAGGGTTCGCGGTCCAGGCCGGCGCGCGCGCCTGAACTAGCGCCCGGTCGCGCTGCTCACCGCGGCGATGAGGACACCGAGGTCGTCGGGCTGCGGCTGGGCCTGCGCCGTCAGGCCCACGGCCAGCGCCGCCACGGCGCTCGCCGCCACGATCAGCAGCCTCCAACGGTTCATGACCCGCTCCACACTCGCCCCCGCGATGTTCGCGTTTGGCCTCCAACAAGCGTTCGGGTCAAGTGGTTGCGTGTCTCAGGAATGTCTTGATCCAGCCGCCGACCCGGTCGCGGTCGTCGGCGCCTGCGTATGAGGCGATGGCCGCGTCGGCCTGCGCGTCGGCATAGCGATCGCCCCGCCGGTGCTCGATCAGCGAGATGGCGTAGGCCGGCTCGAACTCGGGGTGCAGCTGGATCGACATCGCCGGCTGGTCGCGCCAGACGAGGCCGCCGAACGGGGTGAAGTCCGAGGCGGCGAACACCTCGGCGCCCTCGGGCAGGCTGACCACCTGGTCCTGGTGCGAGCCCGGCAGGCGGATCGTCTCGGCCTCATCCATCCAGGGCTCCCGGCGCAGAACCCGGTATTCCTGCTCGCCGAGCCCCCAGCCCCTGGGCGACTGGATGACCTCGCCGCCGAACGCCTTGGCCATCAGCTGGTGGCCGAAGCAGACGCCCACCAGCGCCGCCTCGCCCTTGGCGGCCTGCAGGAACTCCACTGCCCGACCGATCCAGTCCAGCGGCTCGTAGACCCCGGCCGAGGAGCCGGTCACCAGGAAGGCGTCGGCGTCCTTCGGGCTTTGCGGCAGCTCGCCCTCGTCCACCGCATAGACGCGGTAGTCGTAGGCGTCAGGTCCCAGCAGCCGCATGAACATCTCGGGATAGGTGCCGAACTGCGGGATCGCCGGCGTCGGCGGCCGACCGGTCTTGAGGATGCCCAGGCGCATCAATAGGCCAGTCCCTGCGCCACGGCCTTCAGCTTCTCGATGGCCGACATCTTGTCGTCGAGGAAGTCGTGGTCGATCCACCAGTCCTCGACCTCGCGCATCACCCGCCCGACCAGCGGCCCCTTGGGCACGCCGGCCGCCATCACGTCCTCGCCGGTCAGCGGGAAGACCGGGATCGTCCACCCTTCTGCCAGCGCGATCATCCCGCGCCATTGCGGGGCCGTGGCCGTGCGGTTCGAGGCCGCCCAGGCGAGCTTGGCGCGGTCGCGGAAGCTCGCCTGGCCCTCGCGGTAGACGCAGCGGCGGATCTCCCGCGGGCTCATCCAGCTCTTCAGCTTCGGCGCGGGCGCGAGCGCGGCGACGATCCGGTCGCGGTCGGCGTTGGAGAGCCGCAGGGATTCGGCCAGCCGCGTCGCCACGAGCTGGTCGTCGGGCAGCAGGGCGGCGAGCCGCAGCACCGGCTCGGTCTCGAAGAGCTGCTCGCCCTCGATCTCCACCAGGCCCTTGAACCGATCGATGTGGATCGGCTCGGGCAGCACCATTGGCAGGACGCCGGTCTGGGCCATCAGCTCGACCGCCTCGCGGGGATCGTCGGCCTTCAGCAGCTTCAGCAGCTCCTTGGAGATCCGCTCCGCCGCCAGGGTCGTCACATGGGCCTTCAGCGCCGCGCAGGCGGCGACCGCCGCCGCGTCCGGGCCGCCCTTGCCGTACCAGGCGTAGAACCGGAAGAAGCGCAGGATGCGCAGGTAGTCCTCGTGCAGCCGCTGCTCGGGCTCCCCGACGAAGACGATGCGCCCGGCCAGGGCGTCGGCGACACCGTGCCCGGTCGGGTCGAAGATCGAGCCGTCGCGGCGGGCGTAGAGCGCGTTCAGGGTGAAGTCCCGCCGTTGGGCGTCCTCCAGCCAGTCGGTGGTGAAGGCCACCACCGCCCGCCGCCCATCGGTCGAGACGTCCCGGCGCAGGGTGGTGATCTCGAACGGCCGGCTGTTGCAGACCGCCGTCACCGTGCCGTGGTCGATGCCGGTCGGCACGGCCCGCAGGCCCGCCGCCTCGAGCGCCTTGGTCACCGCTTCCGGCGTCAGCACCGTGGCGATGTCGATGTCGTCCACCCCCTGGCCCACCAGGGTGTTGCGCACGCAGCCGCCCACATAGCGGGCGCAGTCGGCCCCGCCGGCGGCCTCCAGGGCGTCGAACACCGCCTGGGTCTCGCGGGCGGTCATCCACGGGCGCTGGCCGATGGTGTCGGTCATGGTCTGTGACTAGGGAAAGTTCGGGGTGGTGTCACGCCACCGCGGCTCCGTAGAGCCGGTCGTAGAGCGCCCGCAGCATCCCCGCGGTGGCGCCCCAGATGAAGCGGTTCTCGTGGGTCATGGCGTAGAAACGGCGGAGTTCGCCGTTCGGCAGCGCGCGCTCGTGCTCCTCGTGGTTGGCCGGGTCCATCAGGAAGCCGAACGGCGTCTCGAAGATATCGGCCACCTCGTCCGGGTTCGGCGTGAGGTCGAAGCCGCCGCGCACGAAGCCGACCACCGGGGTGATCAGATAGCCGGTGCCCGTCCGGTAGGGCGTCGACAGGCCGGCCAGGGAGACGAAGCTGGGGCTGAGGCCGATCTCCTCCTCGGCCTCGCGCAGCGCGGTCTGCCAGGGCGTCTCGCCCGGATCGCGGCGGCCGCCGGGAAACGCCACCTGGCCGGTGTGCTTGCGAAGGGTGTCCGAGCGGCGGGTGAGCAACACCGACAGCCCATGCTCGCGCTCGACCAGCGGCACCAGCACCGAGGCCGGGGTCAGCGGCTGGTCCGGCGGCGCCCAGCCGCCCGGCGTCAGGTCGAAGTCCGAGCGGGTCTCGCCCTCGGCCGGCTCGCGCTCCTCCAGCGGATCGAGGTGGCGGGCGATCCAGGCGCGCAGCTCGTGCGGCGGGGCGAGGTGGGCGTGGGGCGCGTTCATGCGGCCTCCGCGTCGCCGATCTCGAACCACACTCCGTGCGAGGGCAGGCCGAGCGTCCCGTCCCGCTCCTCGGCCATCTCGACGAGCTCGTAGAACACCGGCCGGGCGATCAGCGCCTCCAGCCCGCGGCGCACGTGGACGTAGGGCCGCGGCTCGCCCTGGTCGTCCACGACCACGCGGATCGGGTTCTCCGCATCCGCCTCGACGGTGTCGCCGACGTTGGTGGTGAAGCGCAGCACCGGCTCGCCGGCGGCGTCCGTGGCCCGGTCGACCCGCACCGCCACGAACGGCGCGTCCTCGACGGTGATCCGCATCTTCTCGACCGGCGTCACCAGCCAGAACCCGTCCGGGTCCCTGCGCAGCACGGTGGAGAACAGCCGCACCAGCGCCTCGCGCTGGATGACCGACCCTTCGTGAACCCAGCGGCCGTCCTTGCCGATGACGATGTCGATCTCGCCGGAATGGGCGGGATTCCACAGATGCACCGGCGGCAGCCCGCGTCCCGGCGCCTGCTTCGCCGCCGCCGCCACCTGATCCAGCTTGTCCCTGCTCCCGCTCATAGCGCTGAAGTTAGGGGCGCTCGCCCCACCGCGCCAGGGCCGTGCGCTACAGCGGCCGGATCATCCCCGCCAGCGCCTCGCCCTCGGGCCTGAAGGCCACCGCCAGCACGCGGCGCTGGTCCACCGGGCCGGGCAGGCGCACATCCTTCGCCAGGGCCGCCGAGAAGCCGAAGCGCTGGAAATAGGGCGCGTCGCCGACCAGCACGATGGCCGTCTCGCCCGCCGCCCGGGCGGCCGCGACGGCCGCCTCCACCAGCAGGCCGCCGATCCCGCCGCTGCGCTCGTCGCTCTCCACCGCGATCGGGCCGAGGAACACCACCGGCGTGCCGCCAACGCGCACCCGCCACTGGCGCACCACGCCCATCAGCCGCCCCTCGCGCCAGGCGACGAACGACAGGTCGGGGGCGAACTCGGCGAACTCGCGCACCCGCTCGGAGCTCTTGGTGAAGCGGCCCGGCCCGAACGCCCGCTCGATCAGGGCGTCGGCGGCCGGGATGTCCTCGGCCTGCTGGAGGCTCACGGCCGGCGCTGCGGGCGCCGGGTCGGTGGGTTGAAGGCTCATCGATGGGAAAGCTTGCGACTGGAGGACGACGAATGCGGCCGGGCTCAATGCGCCGGCCGGGCGGAAGTTCAGGCGCGGGTTCGGCCCGCACAGGTTCGTCGCAGTCGCATGTCGGGGCTCCTCGGCCGCCAACGGGAAGCGCGCAGGTAAGGCCCGGGGGCCCCGCCGTCAACGGTGATTGCGGTCGCGGGCGAAGCCGGGCAGGCTCCGCCGGCCCATGCCCGCCGCCGATCCGGACCCGTCGCAGGACATCGTCCCCTCCGCCCGCGCGCTCCTCAAGGAGCGCGACTACCTGGCCTTCTGGGCCTCGCGCTGGACCGGCTCCTTCGCCGCCCAGATCCAGAGCGTCGCCATGGGCTGGCAGATGTACGCCCTCGCCCGCCAGACCCGCTCGGTGGAGGAGAGCGCCTTCCTCGTCGGCATGATCGGCCTGGCCGCCTTCGCGCCGGTCTTCCTGCTCACCCTGCCGGCCGGCGAGACCGCCGACCGCCACGACCGCAAGACCGTGCTGCTGTGCTGTTTCGCCGGCGAGATCCTCAGCGTCCTGGCGCTGGCCTTCGCCTCCTGGCGCGGGATCGCCTCGGTTCCCCTGCTGCTGATCATCGCCGCGCTGTTCGGCGCCGCGCGCGCCTTCTTCGCTCCAGCCAACACCGCCATGGGGCCGATGCTGGTGCCGCGCCGCCTCTTGCCACGCGCCATCGCCTGGAACTCCCTGGCCTGGCAGACCGCCTCGGTGGCCGGACCGGCCGCCGGCGGCCTGCTCGTCGCGCTCTCGCCGACCCACGCCTACATGGTCACCTTCGTGCTCTACCTCGCCTCGGCCCTGTCGGTGATCGCCATCCGCAAGTCGACCCGGCCCGAGCGCCAGCCGGGCTCGCGGTGGACGCTGATGAAGGAGGGCCTGCACTACGTCTGGAAGCAGAAGATCGTCTTCGGGGCGATCTCGCTCGACCTGTTCGCCGTGCTGCTCGGCGGCGCCACCGCCCTCTTGCCGGTCTTCGCCCGCGACATCCTCCATGTCGGCGCCCAAGGCTTCGGTGTGCTGCGCGCCGCGCCGGCCATCGGCGCCACCGTCGTCGGCTTCTGGCTCGCGGCCCATCCGATCCGCCACAAGGCCGGGGTCTTCATGTTCGCCGGCGTGGCGACCTTCGGCCTCGCCACCTGCGCCTTCGCCCTCTCGAGGTCGCTGTGGATCTCGGTCGTCGCCCTGGCCGTGCTGGGCGGCGCCGACATGCTCTCGGTCTTCGTGCGCCAGACGCTGGTCCAGCTCGTCACCCCGGACGCCATGCGGGGCCGCGTCGCTGCCGTCTCCTCGGTCTTCGTCGGCGCCTCCAACGAGCTCGGGGAGTTCGAGAGCGGCGTCGTCGCCCGCTTCCTGGGTCCGGTCGGCGCGGCCCTGTTCGGCGGGATCGGCGCCCTGCTGGTCACCGGCCTCTGGGCGCGCCTGTTTCCCGCCTTGCGCCGGGCGGATCGCCTCGAATAGCCTCCCTCCCATTCATTTGGGAGATAAGCCGATGGGCGTTTTGGATGGTAAGGTTGTCCTGGTTACAGGCGGCGGCAACGGCATCGGGCGCGACTGCGCCCTGATCGCGGCGGCCGAGGGCGCGAAGGTCGTGGTCAACGACCTGGGCGGCGGACTGAAGGGCGAGGACGAAGGCTCCGCCGGTCCCGCCGAAGCCGTGGCGCAGGAGATCCGCGCCCGTGGCGGCGAGGCGGTCTCCAACTCGGAGAGCGTCACCAACTACCGGTCCGTCCAGGGCATGGTCGAGCAGGCCCGCGATGTGTTCGGCGGCCTGCACGCGGTGATCAACCCGGCCGGCATCCTGCGCGATGTGATGTTCCACAAGATGAGCGAGGACGACTGGGACCGGGTGATCGAGGTCCACATGCGCGGCTCGTTCAACGTCTGCCGCGCCACCATCGAGCTGTTCCGCGAGCAGCAGGACGGCGCCTACATGCTGTTCACCTCCACCTCGGGCCTGTTCGGGAACGTCGGCCAGGCCAACTACGGCGCGGCCAAGATGGGCATCGCCGGCCTGTCGCGGATCATCGCCATGGAGGGCGCGCGCAACAACGTCCGCTCCAACTGCATCGCCCCGGTCGCCTGGACGCGCATGACCCAGTCGGTGCCGATCAAGGACGAGGCCCAGGCCGCGCGCCGCCAGGTGATGGCCGAGAAGATCCGTCCCGACCAGCCGGCGCGCTTCTCCGTGGCCATGGTCTCCGACGCGGCCAAGAGCGTCTCCGGCCAGATCTTCGGCGTCTCCGGCGAGCAGATCATCCTCTACTCCCAGCCGCGGCCGATCGAGACCTGCGCCAAGCCGGAAGGCGAGAGCTGGACGGTGGAGTCGATCCTCAAGGAAGCCGTGCCGAAGATGGCGCCGAAGTTCTTCGACCTCGGCCGCGCGGCCCCCGCCGCCCCGGCCCAGAAGCAGCCGGCGTAAGTCCGATGCTCCCCCTCAGGGGGGAGCATCACCTACCCACTGGAACACCTCCTCGAGCCGCACGCCGAATACGGCGGCGATGCGGAAGGCCGCCTCGAGCGAGGGCGAGTACTTGCCGGCCTCGATGGCCGCCACGGTCTGGCGGGTCATGCCGATCTTCTCCGCCAGCTGGCCTTGGGTCATCTCGCCGTGCTCGAAGCGCAGACGGCGGATCTGGTTGGCGATGGGCAGGGCCCGCTCCTCGCGCGCCACCTCACATGCCCCGCCGCAGCATGACGATCTGGGCCACCGCCACCGCGATCCCGGCCACCACCACGTCCATCAGCGCGAAGTTCAGCAGGTCGGCGACCGGATGTCCGAAGTGGCCGGGCACGGCCAGCAGCAGCACCAGGGCGCTCAGGACATAGTAGCCCACCGTGTGCGAGCGCGACTGGATCAGCATCTCGCGCTCGTCGAAGGCCGAGCGGCCGTCCTTCGGCGTGGTCCGCGCCGCGACCAGGGTGAGGCCCGCCTGCAGCGCCACGAAGGCGGCGGCGCAGACCGCCAGCAGCTCCAGAGCCGCCGGCCCGCGCGCCGGTACGACGCCCGCGAGCAGCAGCCCGAAATAGCTCCCGAAGCACAGCACCGCCGAGGCGAGCGCGATCCAGGCGGCCTTCTCACGGAACGACATCGGCGGCTCCAATGACAAACATGCTGGACATGATGTAAAAGATATCTAACATCATGTCTGCCTTTCTTGTCACTCGATACCAGCCCGGCCGGCGGCCCACAACCGCCTCCGGCGAGGAGATCCCATGTCCCGCATCCATCCCCTGATCATCGGCCTGGCCGGCGCCCTGGCCGTCGCCAACGCCGCCGTCGCCGCCCATCCGGACTCCCACCGGCAGGACGCGCCCGAGCCCGCCGCCATGAACATCCAGGGCGAGCAGCAGAGCTGGATCGCCGACCCGCACATGCACGCCTTCTACGACCTGACGGTCCAGGCCTTCGCCGGCGGCCCGGCGCACGTCGACCAGGCCGCCTTCACCGAGAAGTCCTACGCCCTGTTCCGCGACTTCGCGGTCTCCCGGCGCATGTCGCCGGAGGGCATGGTCGATCACCTGAAGCTGATCCCCGGCCAGGTGGTCCAGATCGCCAAGGACGATCCCGAGGTGCTGAAGAGCTACGACAACTTCGTCGCCGCGGTGTTCGGCCCGCAGTAGGCCGCAGCCCGGCCCGGCCTCACCGCCAGAGTAAGTCCGAGCTGTGCAGGCTGCTCACCGCGGTGTGGTCGAGGTTGGCGATGTAGTCGGGCCACAGGTGGCCGCCGCCCAGGCCGTCCGGGTCGAACAGCACCCGCGTGCCGCCGGCGCCGTCGTCCTGCAGGGTCAGGTAGTGGTCGGCGAACGGGTCCGAGCCCCAGTAGCCGGCCGCTGCGAACAGCGCCTTCAGGTCGATCACGTCGACGCCCGGGGTGAAGCCGGTCACGTGCACCGGGGTCCACGGCTCGGCGGGGAAGACGAAATGATCCGCGCCGGAGGTCCCGGCCAGGGTCCCGCCGGCCGCGTTGGCGACCAGCTGCGCCCCCGGGGCCGTCGATCCGCCCGCGCCCGCACCGCTCGTGAACAGGCCGGCGCTGTTGGCCGTCGCCACCGACACGCCCTTGAGATCAACCACATAGGTCGGCCAGCCGCTGCCTGGGTTCGGGGAGACCAGCACCTCGGTCCCGCCGGCGCCGTCGTCGGCCAGCTGGACATGGCCGTCGGCGATCGGATTCGAGCCGGTGTAGCCGGGCCAAAGGGCCGACAGGTCGAGGTGGTCGACGCCCGGCTGGAAGTTGCCGATCGAACCCGGCGTCCAGGGCAGGCTCTTGAAGACGAAGGTGTCGGCGCCCGCCGTCCCGGCGAGCGAGGGCCCATAGCCCTCCGGCGCCATGATCGTCCCGGCCGCGGCCGCCGGCGCGCCTGAGCTTCCCGCCCCGCCGAACAGGCCGCTCGCCGCCGCCACCGAGACGCCCTTCAGGTCGACCACATAGGTCGGCCAGACGCCGCCCGGCGCCGGGGTCACGAGCACCTTGGCGCCGCCCGCCCCGTCGTCCAGCAGCTGGACGTAGCCGTCGGCGATGGGGTTGGAGCCGGCGTAGTTCGGATAGAGCGCGGAGAAGTCCAGCCGGTCGACGCCCACCTGGAAGTTGCTGATCGAGGCCGGCGTCCACGGCAGGCTCTTGAAGACGAAGGTGTCCGCGCCGCCCGTGGCGCTGAGCGACTGGCCGTAGCCGCCGGCGACGACCACCGCGCCGCCCGCGCCCGACGACGGCGCCGGCGCCGGGCTCTGGGCCACGCCGAACAGGCCGCCGGCGCTGGCCGCCGAGAGCGACACGCCCTTCACGTCGACCACGTAGCTCGGCCACGCGCCGGGGTTGCTGGTGACCAGCACCTTGGTCCCGCCGGCCCCGTCGTCCAGCAGGCGCACATAGCCGTCGCCCACGGGGTTCGAGCCGCTGTAGCCGCCCTCCAGGGCCGAGACGTCCAGCCGGTCGACGCCGAGCTGGAAGTTGGTGATCGTCGCCGGCGTCCAGGGCTGGCTCCTGAAGACGAAGACGTCGGCGCCCGATCCGCCGGACAGCGTCTGGCCATAGCCCGCCGCGGCGACGATGGTCCCCGAGCCGCTCACCGCGGTATCCACGGCCGGCGCGGGCGTCGGGGCCGCCGGAGTCGGCGCAGGCGCTGCGCCGCCCAGGTCGCTGTAGGCGCGGATGTAGTCGATCTGGAACTGGGCCGGGAAATGCGTCGACCAGTCCGGGCTGCCGGGCCAGTTCCCGCCGACCGCCAGGTTGGCGATCATGTACATCGGCTTGTTGAGGTCGGCCGGGGTGGCCAGCTGGTAGAGCGGCTTGCCGTCCAGATAGTAGGTGATCTTGTCGGGCTCCCAATCGACGCCGAACCGGTGGAACGACTGCGACAGGTCGGGCAGGCCGGTCGCCCACTGCGAGAACAGTTGCGGATAGCCGGCCGCCTGGGTGTGCACCGACATGACGAGGGTCGTCGGCGTCTGGCCGAGCACCTCCATCACGTCCAGCTCCGGCAAGGTCGAGCCGTCGGTCGGCATCAGCCAGAAGGCCGGCCACAGCCCCTGGCCGGCGGGGATCTTCGCCGAGATCTCGAAGTAGCCGTAGGTCTGCTGGAACGACGAGGCCGTCGTCATGAAGCCGGAGGTGTAGTTGTAAGAGCCCATCGCCGGCAGGCCGGGCTCGTTGTAGCCGAGGTAGCCGCGGATCGACGGATCGGTCTGCTGGGCGGTGATCGTCAGGACGCCGTTATTCACGGTCCAGGGGCGCACCCCGGACGTCGGCCCGTAGTTGGAGTTGATGTACCACTCCAGCTCCCCGTTCGAGGGCAGCGACGAGCCGTTGGAACCCAGATAGCCCGGGCTGGTTCTCCACGTGCCTCCATAGCCATTCCATAGGCTGAGGCTGTTGAATTCGTCACTGAAGGTAAGCTTCGCCGTAGCATTCAGATTGTTCGGATCAATCGTCACCGTCGGGCCCCATCGACTCGAGGAGTGTAAAGCGTCGCGGATTGCTTGAATCGCGCCCACCCGCCGCCGGGCGCGGTCGGTTGCTTACACTTCAAATCGTGGCGGAAAACGGGCAGCTTGACCGCTGTTATTGTATAAAATCAGCGATTACAGCTTTGCCGTAGTCTTTTTATTGTCGGAACCCGGGCGAAACTCTGCCGGATCGCAATCCGGTTCCCGAACATCTGCGTTCCCGGCGCCTGCGCTCAGGCCGCCGGCAGCGGCGGCCCGGTCAACGTCGTGCCGACGCTGGCCCCGCGGGTCAGGAGCTTGTGGATCGGACAGGCCTCGGCGATCTGCAGCAGGCGGGCGCGCTGCGCCTCGTCCAGTTCGCCGTCCAGCGAGATGGTCCGTTCGAAATGCTCCGGCGGATCAGCCGCCGCGTCGGTGCTCGAGGTGACGCTCACCTCCACCCGGCCGAGCGCCCAGCCCTTGCGCGCCGCGTAGAGCCGGAGCGTCTGGGCCGTGCAGGCCGCCAGGCCGGCGGCGACGATCTCGTGCGGCGTCGGCCCGAGGTCCAGGCCCGCCGGCGCCGGCTGGTCTGCGACGAACCCGGCCGGGCCTGCGGTCATCACCAGTTGCAGGCCGCCACCGCCATGGTCCAGGGCCGTCGATGCACGCCTCGTGCTCACGTCGAAGTCCTCGCTTCCGGCACGCGGCTCAGAGCCGGTGCAGCTTCTCCCACTCCTCGCGGGTCAGCTCCCAATAGACCGAATTGCGCGTGGTTCCGTCCGGGCGCACCACCTCGCGCTCGCCCATCCGGCGGAAGCCGGCCGCGTCGATGCCCTTCTGCGAGCGCACATTGTCCAGCGCCGCGGTCAGGCACATCAGCCGCACGCCCAGCGTCTCGAAGATCCAGGCGAAGCTCTGCCGCATGCCCGAGCCGCCCTGCCCCCGGCCCTGCAGGTCGGCGCGGATCGCCCCGCCGATCTCGGCCGACGACCGCTCGGGCCAGACCGCGATGTGCGAATAGCCGGAGACCTTGCCCGCCTCGTCCAGCGTCAGCACCAGCAGCCCCTCGCCCGCCAGATGCTCGGCCTGGCGTTCGGCCACCCAGCGGGTGACGCTCTCCGTCGTGATCGGCCGCGGCAGGTCGTAGATCGGACCCGAGACCCGCTCGTCGGACAGCAGTTCCACCAGGCCCGGCACATGCTTCATCTCGGCCAGCGCCCGGTTCGGCCCAAGACCCGAGACGTCGGCCTTGCGGACCGCCTCGCGGATCGCCTCGGCCTCGGCCTGCGAGGCGTGCAGCACGGTCTTGGGCGGGGTGCTCATTCCGAGGCGAGCCTCTCCAGCGCCTCCCCGGTGAGGCGGCGGGTCGTCCAGTCGCTCATCGCCGAGGCGCCGAGGCTGTCGTAGAAGGCGATCGAGGGCGCGTTCCAGTTCAGCACCGCCCACTCCAGCCGCGCCAGCCCCTGCTCCACGCAGCGCTCGGCCAGCCGCTTGAGCAGCGCCTTGCCCGCCCCGACGCCCCGGGCGTCCGGCTCGACGAACAGATCCTCCAGCCAGATGCCGTGGCGGCCGCGGAAGGTCGAATAGTTGTAGAGCCAAAGGGCGAAGCCCACCGGCTCCCCGTCGTGCTCGGCGATGTCACAGAACACCTTGGGCCGAGAGCCGAACAGGTCGCGGACGATGTCGCCCTCGGTGGCCTCCACCTCGTGCAGCAGGCGTTCGTACTGCGCCAGGTCACGGATGAACTTCAGGATCAGGCCGGCGTCGCCGACGGTGGCCTCACGGATGACCAGGCTCATGCGAAATGGTGTCCAGGAACTGTCACGGCCAAGGTTTTAGGCCGCCGCCCGGTACCAGTCGACGCCGTTCTCGTCGCGCGTGCGCACGGCCTCGCCCCGCGAGATCAGACAGTTCAGGTGCGCCAGGCTCTCGCCGGTCGCCAGGCCCAGGAGATTGTGGTCGATCTTGCGCCGGAACAGCGCGTGGAAGACGTCCACCGCCCGCTTGGGCTCGGTGATCATCGCCTTCAGCCGCGTCAGGCCGCGCTCGTGGCCGCCGATCAGGTGGTCGAGCCGCGCGTGGAGGCCGCGGAACGGGTCGTTGTGGGCCGGCAGCACCAGCACGTCGTCTGGCACCCGGCCCTTGATCCGCGCCAGCGAGGTCAGCCACTCGGTCAGGGGATCGCCCTCCGGCTCGGTCGGGAACACCGAGACGTTGGACGAGATCTTCGGCAGCACCTGGTCGCCCGAGATCATCAGCTTCAGGTCCGGGCAGTAGAGGCAGACGTGCTCCGGGGAGTGGCCCGAGCCGATCACCACCTGCCAGACGTGGGCGCCGATCCGCACTTCGTCCCCGTCGCGCACCCGATGGAAGCTGTCCGGCAGGGCGTGCAGCCCGCGCCCGAAACCGCCGAACCGGGCGCGGTAGGTCTCCAGCGCCTCCTCGTCCCAGCCGGCGGCCTTGTAGAACTCCAGCGCGTCCGGCGGCGCCTCGCGCCCCGTGTCGGCGGCCAGCGACCGGCACATCAGGAACTCCAGCCGGCTGATCCACAGCCGGCAGCCGAAGCGCCGGGTGATCCAGCCCGCCATGCCGATGTGGTCGGGATGCATGTGGGTGCAGAACACCCGCGTCACCGGCTTGCCGCCGAGCGCGCCTTTGAACGCCGCCCGCCAGGCCTGCATGGTGTTGGAGCCGGCGATGCCGGTGTCGACGATCGCCCAGCCGTCGCCATCCTCTAGGGCCCAGGTGTTGATGAAGGCGAGGCTGCCGCCCAGCGGCATCCGCAGCCACTTCACGCCGGGCGCGACGTCGATCGCCTCGCCCTCCTTCGGCCCGTGCTCGAACGGATAGGTCAGCTTCGGCCGCGCCGGCTCCGCCGCGATCTCCTCGATCCCATCCCGCACGCGCACGCCCTCCGAACTCCGAGGCCCCATTGTGCGGACTTGCCCCTGCGGGAGCAAATGGTCTGCCCAGCCTTGGCGGGCGCGGCGCGGTCTATCGCGCCTGATCCGCCGCCGCGAAGAGCGCGATCTGGTCGGCCTGCGCCTTGAGGAACGCCGGCCGCGCGGTCAGGCGGGCGACATAGGCCTCGCTCGCCGGCCGATCGCCGAACGCCCTCACGTCCGGCACCCGCAGCACATCGGCCATCAGCAGGTCGGCGACCGTGAAGCGGCCGGCCGCGAGCCATTCCCGCTCCCTGAGGATCCGCTCCACATGATCCAGGCGCTGGGTCAGCCAGCCGGTGAGCTGGTTGTCGGCGTCGCCGCTCATCTTCAGGAACCACCAGGGAACGCTCACCATCTCGATGGAGTTGAGCGCCGCGATCGTCCACTGCAGGGTCTCGGCCTCGCCGCGGGGATCGCGCGGCATGAGCGTCTCGCTCTTGCGGGCGAGGTGCAGCAGCCCCGCCCCGCTCTCGAAGATCTTCACATCGCCGTCGTCGAGGAATGGAATCTGGCCGAACGGCTGGCGCGCCAGATGATTGGTCTCGCGCCCGTCGAACGGGATCGTCCGCACCTCGTAGTCGAGACCGCCCTCCTCGCAGGCCCATCGCAGCCTCAGGTCCCGCACGAACCCACGCGGCCCCTCGGGGACCCAGTCATAGCTCCAGACGATCAGTCCGCTCATCCCGGCAAGGTCCTCACCATCCGCTCGGCTGTCAGTGGCGCTCGCTCGCCGGCCCGGTCAGTAAAGCCGCGCCCCGTTCAGCACGGCCGCCGCGCCGACCACCAGGAACAGCGCCGCCGCGAAGGCGAGCGCATAGGCCATCTGGGTCCCGAACGGCGGCGGCGGGTCGCCGGGCTTGCGGGGCGGTGTCGGGATGATGATGACCATCGGCAGGGCTCGTGTGGCGGCGGCGCCCGCGGTCGAACGCCGATCCGCCGAGTAGACGGCCATCGGGCGAACGGCGCAAGCTTGGCCCTCAGGCCGGTAGGGCCAGTTCCTCCGGCCGGGCGATCACCACCGCCGCCCCGGCCGCCTCCAGCTCGGCCCGGTCGCCGAAGCCCCAGAGGACGCCCACCGTGGGGATCCCGTGCCGCGCGGCCCCGATCACGTCGTGCTCGCGGTCGCCGACCATGCAGGCCTGCGCCGGGTCGAGCCCCTCGGCCTCGAGGATGTGGGCGATCAGCTCGGCCTTGTTCTCCCGCCGCCCGTCGAGTTCGGCGCCGTAGACCGCGCTCAGCAGGGGCGCGAAGCCGAAGTGGTCGACCACCTGGCGCGCGAACACCGCCGCCTTGGAGGTGCAGAGGATCAGCCGCGTGCCGTCGGCCTTCCGCGCCGCGAGAGTCTGAAGCATCCCGGGATAGGGCGTCGCCTGGCGCAGCCCCCACTCGGCGTAGCGCTCGCGGTAGAGCGCGACCGCTTCCTCCGGATCGACCGTCTCGCCCAGCAGCCGCGCCACCGACGCCCGGATCGGCGGACCGATCATCCACGACAGGTCCGCATCCTCCGGCGCGTCGGCCCCCAGCCGCGCCAGCGCATGGCGCATGCTGCCGAGGATGCCCGGCGCCGGATCGACCAGCGTCCCGTCGAGGTCAAGCAGCAGGGTCTTGCGGGCGCGTACGGGCATGGACGGGCTGTACCACGTCCACGTCCTCCGCTCCCAGGCGCCCCTCGCCAGTGGAGCCGGCGCGCAAAAACGGGTAGCTGACGCGGCTTCGGCTCCCGTGGCGGGAGCGCACAGGGGATCTCCAAGCTTGGCCACCGGCGCGACCACCTGCGTCTACGGCGCGCCGCCGGCGGCGCTGGCCGAGGTCCCGGCGGGGGCCGTGCAGGTCAGCCCGCTGGTCCCCGGCGCGGCCGACCTTGAGGCCCTCACGCCACAAAGCCTCGCCGGCGCCGTCGTCGCCGCCCCGCCGGGCACGGTCGAGCGCCGCTATGTCCTCGCTCGCCTGCTCGCCGCCCTCGCGCCGGGCGCGCCGCTCACCGTCCTCGCGCCCAAGGACAAGGGCGGCTCGCGCCTGAAGAAGGAGCTGGAGGCCTTCGGCTGCGCCGTCTCGGAGACCGGCCGCCAGCATCAGCGCATCTGCCAGACCCGCCGCCCGGACGCGCCCGCCGGCCTCGAGGCGGCCATCGCCGCCGGCGCGCCGCGCTGGTCCGAGGAACTCGGCCTCTGGACCCAGCCCGGCGTGTTCAGCTGGGACCGGCCCGATCCGGGCACCCGCCAGCTCCTCGCGGTGCTGCCGCCGCTCGCCGGCCAGGGCGCCGATCTCGGCTGCGGCCTCGGCGTCCTCGCCCGCGCGGTCCTCGCCGCCCCGGCGGTGACCCGCCTCGATCTCATCGACATCGACGCCCGCGCCATCGCCGCCGCCCGCCGCAACGTCGAGGACCCGCGGGCGCACTTCCACTGGGCCGACGCGCGGCTGGCGCCCGAGCTCGCCGGCCTCGACTTCGTGGTCATGAACCCGCCGTTCCACGATCGCGGGCTCGAGGACCGCGAACTCGGCCAGGGCTTCATCCGCCGGGCCCACCAGGTGCTGCGCCCCAGCGGCGTCGTCTTCCTGGTCGCCAACCGGCATCTGCCCTACGAGGCGGTGCTGAACGGCCTCTTCTCCCGCGTCACCGCGCGCGGCGAAGCGGCCGGCTTCAAGGTCTACGAGGCGCGGCGATGAGCTCCACCTTCCGGCTCGACCGGCTCCTGGCCAACATGGGCTACGGCTCGCGCCGCGAAATCCAGGCCCTGGTCCGCGCCGGCGAGATCGAGCTCGACGGGGCGCCGGTCGCCACGGCCGACATGCGCCTCGCCGTCACGCCCGACCTTGCCGAGCGCATGCGGGTCATGGGCGCCCGCCTCGACCCGCCGCCGGGCCTCGCCCTGATGCTGCACAAGCCGCTCGGGGTGACCTGCTCGCACAAGGAATCCGGGCCGCTGGTCTACGACCTGCTGCCGACCCGCTGGCGGGGCCGCGAGCCGGCGATCTCCACCGTGGGCCGGCTCGACAAGGACACCTCGGGCCTGTTGCTGCTGACCGACGACGGGGCCCTGCTGCACCGGATCATTTCGCCGCGCCAGCACGTCGCCAAGCGCTACCTCGCCACCCTCGCCCGTCCGCTCGAAGGCCACGAGGCGGCGCGCTTCGCCTCCGGCGAGCTGAGGCTGGAGGGCGAGGACAAGCCGCTGGCCCCGGCGGTGCTCGAACCCCTGTCGCCGACCAGCGCCTATCTGACGGTCGGCGAGGGCCGCTACCACCAGGTGCGGCGCATGTTCGCCGCCGTCGGCAACCACGTGGAGGCCCTGCACCGCGACCGCATCGGCGGCCTCGACCTGCCGGCCGACCTCGCCCCCGGCGCCTGGCGGCTGATGACGCCGGCCGAGATCGCGACCGTGTTCGCCGCCGCCCCGAAATGATTCCCTGGGAACACCTCGACACCGCGCAGATCCCCGGCGGCGGCGAGCTGCGCCTGATGCGCCGCGGCGCCGAGCTGTCGATCATGTCCGGCTCCATCGAGCTGATGAACAGCCGCCTCAGCGGCTCGGAGCAGGCGCTGGCCGAGCTCACCTGCGCCCCGCTCGCCGGCGCGGCGCGGCCGCGGGTGCTGATCGGCGGCCTCGGCATGGGCTTCACCCTGCGCGCCGCCCTCGCCGCCCTGCCGGCCGCCGCCGAGGTCGTCGTCGCCGAACTCGTCCCCGCCGTTGTCGAATGGGCCCGCGGCCCGATGGCCCAGATCTTCGCCGGCTGCCTCGAGGATCCGCGCGTCGCGATCCGCGTCGCCGACGTCGCCGACCTGATCGCCGAGGCCCAAGGGGCCTACGACGCCATCCTGCTCGACGTGGACAACGGCCCTGGCGGGCTGAACCGCGCGGCCAACGACGGGCTCTATGGCCTCCCCGGCCTCGCCGCGGCCGCGGCCGCGCTCGGGCCGGGCGGCGTGCTCGCCGTCTGGTCGGCGACGCCCGACGACGCCTTCGCCCAGCGCCTGCGCCGCAGCGGCTATCTGGTGGAGGAGAAGCGGGTCCGCGCCACCGGTTCGAAGCGCGGCGCGCGACACGTCATCTGGCTGGCCCGCAAGCCCGCAGGCGAGATCAGCCCAGTCGCTCGACCCAGCTCTTCAGCAGCGCCGCATCGGCGACGCCGGAATGGCTCGCCGCGACCTTCCCGCCCTTGAAGGCGAACAGCGCCGGGATGCCGCGGATGCCGAGCTTGGCCGAGATCTGCGGATTGGCGTCGACGTCGACCTTCACGAACCGGGCGTGAGGCTCCAGTCCCGCCGCCGCCCGCTCGAAGATCGGCGCCATGGCCCGGCAGGGTCCGCACCAGGCCGCCCAGAAGTCGGCGATCACCGGCAGGTCGGAGCGCGCCACGTGGGTCTCGAAGCGCCGCTCGTCGAGGGCCACGGGTTCGCCCGTGAACAGCGCCTTGTGGCAGCGGCCGCACTTCGGGCCGGCGGACAGCTTGTCGGCCGGGATGCGGTTCACCCCGTCGCAGTGCGGGCAGACGACATGCAGGGCTTCGGACATGCTGGCCTCCAAACTCCCGGCGCACCCCTAGCGGTTCCGCCGCTCCTGGCGCTGCGGCCCAGATCAAAAATCGCCGCCACCTCTCGTACGGCGCCGCTTGCCACCCTACTTCAATCCTTCGCGTCCGTGGGGGACGCCAGGGAGGACGCATCGATGTTTTCGCATGTCATGGTCGGCACCAACGACCTCGATAAGGCCAAGGGCTTCTACGACAGCCTGATGGGCGCGCTGGGCGTGGGCCCCGGCGTCGTCGACCGCCACCGGGTCTTCTACCTGTCGCCCAACGGCGTCTTCGCCGTCTCCCTGCCGATCGACGGCGAGCCGGCGACCTTCGCCAACGGCGGCACTGTCGGCTTCGCCTGCTCCTCGACCGAACAGGCCGACGCCTGGCACGCCGCGGGCGTGGCGGCTGGCGGGGTCTCCATCGAGGATCCGCCCGGCGTCCGCGAAGGGCCGAACGGCAAGCTCTACCTCGCCTATCTGCGCGATCCGGACGGCAACAAGCTCTGCGCCATGCACCGCCTGGCCTAGCGGACCGTCAGGGCGTCACCAGGCCGAACGGCTTGGCCGAGAGCGGCTCGAGCCAGGACATCAGCCGCAGCAGGGCGCCCGCATCGCCGTCGATCTTCACCGCTCCCGCCGCCGGCCGATGGCCGGTGAGCGCGGCGGCGAGGTCGGCGTGGCTGAGCGTGATCGTCGCGTCCACCTTGCCGGGCGCGGCGATCGGCTCGTGCACCAGCACCCCGTTCTCCACCGTCACATAGGCCCGGTCGCCCTCGGTGAGGACGAACTCGAGCCTCAGCCGGCCGTCCCCGACCTTGGCCGGGTCGAGCCGCACGGCGATGGCGTCCAGCAGCAGCGGCAGGGGCGCGCCGGCCAGCAGGGCGCCGGCCTGGCCGATGCCGCCCTTTGCGCCGGTGCGCAGCTCGTCGGCGCCAGACAGGTATTCGTTCCGCTCCAGCGAGTTCTGGGTCTGGTAGCCGAGCTGCTCGTACGCCCGCGCCAGCAGCGCCTTGGCCTCGGCGTCGGCCGGATCGGCGAACACCGCCTTGTCCAAAAGCTCCGCCGCCCAGGCGTAGTCGCCGGCCTCGAACGCCGCCTGCGCCCGCGCCCGCACGGCCGCCGCGCCGCCCATCGCCTCCACATAGCGCCTCGCGGTCTCGGTCCGCGGCCGCGCCGCCAGATGCACCGGGTCGCCGTCGTACCAGCCCATGTAGCGCTGATAGACCGCCCGCGAATTGAAGCTCATCGAGCCGTAGAAGCCGTGGTTGTACCACTCCTTCGCCAGCACCGGCGGCAGGGCGATCCTCGAGGCGATCTCCGGCCCCGTCAGCCCGTCGTTCATCAGCCGCACCGACTGGTCGTGCAGGTACTTGTAGGCGTCCCGGTGCTTGGCGAGGAAGTCGCGCACCGCCTCGCCGCCGAACCGCGGCCAGGCATGGCTGGTGAACATCACGTCCGTCCGGTCGCCGAACAGCCGCAGGCTGCGGGTCAGCTGGTCGGCCCAGCCCTTGGCGTCGCGCACCACCGCGCCGCGCGGGGTCAGCACGTTGTGCATGGTCGCATTGGCGTTCTCGGCCATGCACAGGGCGCGGAACTGCGGCAGGTAGATGTTCATCTCCGCCGGCGCCTCGGTGTCCGGCGTCAGCTGGAAGACCAGCTTCACCCCGTCGACGCTCATCTCCTGGCCGTCCCGCTCGATCAGGGTATTGGGCGCGATCAGCGCCGGCGTCCCGCGCGACAGGCCCGGCCCGATGCCGGCGTTCACCTGGCCCTCGGGACCGGGCTTCAGGAAGACGCCGAACTGGTAGATCGCGCGCCGCGCCATCGCCGGCCCGGCGAGGATGTTCTCCGAGCTCGCCGCCTCCATGAAACCGTGCGGGGCGATCACCTTCACCCGGCCCGACCTCGCCTCCTCCGGCGTGATCAGCCCGCCGGCGCCGCCGAAGTGGTCGGTGTGGCTGTGGGTGTAGATCACCGCCGCAATCGGCCGCTTGCCGAGCTTTTCGCTGACCAGCTCGTAGGCCGCCTTGGCCGTCTCGGCCGAGCCGAGGGTGTCGATGACGATCCAGCCGGTCTTGCCCCGGATGAAGGTGGCGTTGGCGAGGTCGAAGCCGCGCACCTGCCAGATGCCCTCGCTGACCTGGAAGAGGCCGTTCATGGCCAGGAGCTGGGCCTGGCGCCACAGCCCCGGCTCGACGGTCGGCGGGGCCGGCGCCTTCAGGAAGTCGTAGGTGGCCAGGCTCCAGACCGGCGTCCCGCCCGCCCCGCGGATCACCGGGTCGGCGCGGGTCCCGAGGAAACCGCGGCTCGCGAACTCGAAGTCCTGCCGGTCGGCGAACTCCGGCGCCGCGGCGGCCTTCTGCTGGGCCGCGAGGGTCTGGGCCGTCGGCGGCTCGGCCCTGGTGGTCGTCGGGACGGCGCCGGCGAGCGCCACGCCGATGGCCGCGCCGGCCGCGGCGCGCACGACGACGCGCGTGAGGTTCTGGGACATGATGGACGTGCCTCCCTGCGCCGGAGCTAGAGGCAGGCGCTCTGCGCGCGCAAGGCAGGTCCCCCATAGCCGGGGGCTATCGGCCCGCTGGGGCGTCCTGTCCGCTTGCGGAACGTCGTTAGGATGCGCACCCTGCGCGGCAGGAGGAGACGAGATGACCCAGGCATTCGCCCGCGCCGCCGACATCGAGGCGAGTCTCGAGCTCGCGGCCGAGCGCGGCGACCCGACGCCGCTGGTCTATGAGCGCCTCTTCGTACGCCACCCGCAGATGAAGCCCTACTTCTGGCGGGACACCAACGACGCCATTAAGGGCGAGATGCTGTCGCGCACCTTCGCGGCCATCTTCGATTTCATCGGCGAGCGCCGCTACGCCGACCACATGATCGGCACGGAGATGGTCACCCACGAGGGCTACGACGTCCCGCGCGAGATCTTCGCGACCTTCTTCGAGATCATCCGCGACACCCTCAAGGCCCAGCTCGGCGCCGACTGGACCCCGGCCTTCGACACCGCCTGGGCCGAGCTCCTCGTCGACCTAAACCACTATGTCACCGGCGCCCCGCGCACCGAGACCGACAACGCCTACTTCAAGCAGCTGCGCGAGAGGTTCGAAGCCGGCGAGCTGACTTAGCGCGCGTCACCGCTCCGCCGCCGCGCAGACGGGCCCGCTGGCGTATTCGCCGCGCCAGGGATCGAGCTGACGCACATAGGCGACGCGCGCGCAGCCCTGCAGCGAGGCCGGCCTGAACGGCCGCACGTAATGCCCGCGCGGCCCGAGATAGGGGTCGTAGTCGTAGACATAGCTGTAGCCCTCGGCGCAGGCCGAGAGCGTCATGAGCGTCGCGAGCGCGAGCAGGGCTCTTCCCATGGCCCCTCAACGCGCGAAGCTCGGGCTTGGCCTCAGCCGCGCTTCAGCAGCCGCCAGTAGACGAGCTCGGCCCCGCAGTCGCGGGCCAGGAGGTCGGCCAGGGTCGTGCCGTGGGTCAGGTAGGCGAAGGGCGAGGCGGCGCGGGCGGTCACCTCGCACGGCTCCTCGCTGACCACCCGGAAGGCGTGGCCCTCCAGCTCGTCCTCCAGCCGCGCCGCGATTCCCGCGCCGGTCTCGAAAGCGAGCTCCAGCACGCCGGCGTCGCTGTGGCCGTCGGCCAGCGCTCCGGCGAGGTCGCTGTTGCGGGCGTCATGGACACGCCAGAGCGCGTCGAGGTCGACGCCCAGGCGAGCGGCCAGTCGATGATGCGGCGCGTCGGCCGCCAAGGCGCGGAAAGCCGTCACGGGATCGAGCATGCCTGAGTCGCGCCCGGGCGCCCTATGGGAACGTCGCGCCCCGCTGCGGATTGCCTTGCCATGCGCGGTCTCGGTGCAGGTCCATTCGGCGGCGGCTGCGGCCTCGTCGCCACCCTCGCGGTCCTCGCGGGCTGCGCATCGTCCGAGCACGCGGCGGTCACGACGCCAGCCTCGCCCGCCTCGACGCGCGGCGTCGTCGTCCCCTCCGGCTCGCCGCCGCAGCCGAGCCCCCTCGCCCCGGAATCGGTGCCCGACAAGCCGCAGCCGATCCCCGAGCAGATGCCGGGTGTAAAGCCGCCGCGCTGACCAGCTCCTACGCCGGCGCGGCGTTGGTCGTCGCCAGGCGGGCGGTCTCGTCCATCCACTCCCGCAGCGCCTTGAGGAACGGCAGGACCTCGCGGAACTCCTTCTGGGTGAAGCCCTCGCGCAGGCTCTCCATGCGCGGCTTGATGGCCGCCATTGCCCGCTGGTAGGCGCTCCGCCCGGCCGGAGTCAGGCGGACGCGCTTCTTGCGCCCGTCCTTGGGGTCGGGCTCGACGAGCGCCAGCCCCGTGGCCTCCATCCGCTGCAGGGTGTTGGTGATGGCGCCGGGCGTCATCTGCAGGGCGGCGGCGATCTGGGCCGGCGTCTGGTCCTCGCCGCGGCGGGCCAGCAGGTTCATCACCTCGAACTGCGGATAGTTCACCCCCACCGGCAGGCAGCGGGTGATGATGGTGCGGACCCCGACCTCGATCATGCCGATCTCGTCGAAGACCTGGACCTCGGGGTGTTCCTCGATCAAGGGCGCCATGGCGCGCCTCCTCGTTCAATCTCGAACAAGCCAGGCCATACACCAACCGGGATCATTGTTCAATTTTGAACGACTAGGACTAGGCTGCGTTCAGCACGTCCTTGATCCCGCGTCTCGCCAACGCGTCAGCCAGCTCGTTGAGCTCGTGACCGGCGTGACCTTTCACCCAGCGCCACTGCACATCGTGACGCGATCGGGCTTCGTCAAGGCGGCGCCAGAGATCTTCGTTCTTCACCGGCTTCTTGTCGGCCGTCAGCCAGCCGCGCTTCTTCCAGCCGTGGATCCACTCGTGGATTCCCTGCTGCACATATTTGCTGTCGGTGTGCAGCTCGACCTGGCAGGGTTTCTTGAGGCTCTCCAGCGCCTGGATCGCGGCCATCAGCTCCATGCGGTTGTTGGTCGTCGCCAGCTCCCCGCCGCAGATCTCCTTGCGGTGCTCGCCCGAGAGCAGCACCGCGCCCCAGCCGCCGGGCCCCGGATTCCCCGAGCAGGCGCCGTCGGTGTAGATCACCACCTTCGGGGTCACGCCGGCGCCCCGAACAGCACGAGGTCGGGCGAGGAGCGGTGCACCGCCAGCTTGCGCTCGTACTCCAGCGGATCCTTCGGCCTGACCAGCGCCCCGGCCGGCGTCGCGCCCCAGTCGTGCAGCCGCGTCAGGAAGAAGCGCATCGCCGCGCCGTGGGCGAGGATCGGCAGGGCCGCCCGCTCGGCCTCGGTGAGCGGCCTGCGGCTCTCGTAGCCGGCCACCAGCTGGCGGGCCGCGGTGATGTTGAACGATCCATCCGGCTCGAAGCACCAGGCGTTCAGCGCCACCGCCACGTCGTAGGCATAGGCGTCGGTGCAGGCGAAGTAGAAGTCGATCGTCCCGGCGAACCTTTGAGATTGAAAGAACACATTGTCCGGGAAGTAGTCGGCGTGGATCGTGCCGCCCGGCAGGCCGGTCGGCCAGCCGGCTGAGAACTTCGCCAGGTCCGCCTCGAGGGTCGCGGCGAGGCCCGGCTTGAGCGCCTCGGCTTGATCTTTCAATCTTGAAAAAAGCAGCGCCCAGGCCGCCTGGCCCAGGTCGTTGGGCCGGGTCATGGAGAAGCCCTCGCCGGCCAGGTGCAGCCAGGCGAGACCCTCGCCGGCCTCGCGGCACAGGGCCGCCGTCGGCCGGCGGGCCGAAAGCCCGCTCAGGAAGCTGACGATCACGCAGGGCTTGCCGCGCAGGGTCTTCAGCGCCTCGCCGGAGCGGTCGGCGATCGGCGTCGGGCAGGGGTAGCCGCGCCGCGCCAGCCACTGCATCAGCCCCAGGAAGTAGGGCAGGTCGTCGGCCTTCACCCGCTTTTCGTAGACGGTCAGGATGTAGCGGCCGGTCTCGGTCTCCAGCAGGAAGTTGGAGTTCTCCACCCCCTCGGCGATGCCCTTGAACGCCAGGGGCTGGCCGAGATCGAAGTCGGCGAGGAGCCCGGCCAGCTCTTCGTCGGTTATGTCCGTATAGACCGCCATGGGCTCGCGAATGGGCCGAAGCGCAGGGGCGGGTCAAGACGCCAGTCGCCCGCGGTGCTAAAATCCACCGTCCATCCAGGGAGAGGCCGATGATCGCGCTGAAGGTCGAAAAGATCGGCGACCAGATCGCCGTGGTGCTGACGGAAGAAGCCCTCGAGGTCCTCGACCTGCAGGTCGGCTGCGACCTGCACCTGGAGCGGGCCGGCGACGGCAGCGTCCTGTGTTCGGTCACCCAGGAAACCTGGGTCGAGGATCCCCACGCCCGCGGCCGCGCCTTCCTCAAGCGCTACACCAAGAGCCTCGACCGCCTGACGGCCAGCTAGCCGACGGGTTCTCCCCCACAGGGGGAGGTGGCCGCGGGCCGGAGGAGGGTTCAGCCCCCGGACGCCTGCGCGTCTCGCCCCCCAAGTCGCCCCGAGCCCCCGGCTTGCTTAGACGTACGAGCGCGGGCAAGCTTGGCCGCACGGGGAATTCCGAAGGGGCGTCATGAAGGGTTTGCGGACCGGCAAGGCATTGCTGGCGATCGGCGTCGCCTGTTCGATCGGGCTCCAGGGCGCGCCCGCCGTCGCCGCCGGCCAGGCTGCGGAGGCCGCCGCGGCTTCCCGGCCCGCCCCGCAGCGGGAGGCCCTGAGCGAGCCCGCCCGCCTGGGCCTGGAGGCGCTGAAGCGCGGCGACCTCGCCGAGGCCAACCGCCAGTTCGCCATGGCCCTGGCCCGCGACCCGCGCAACCCAGGCCTCAACAGCCTCAACGCCCTCGCCTACCAGCGCCGCTTCGAGGCCGGCGAGCGCGACCTCTTCGGCCTCGCCGAGACAGGCTACCGCGCCGCCCTCGACGCCCGTCAGGACAGCCTGCCGCTCGCCCTGCAGCTCGCCCGCCTCTACTTCGACGACGGCCGCTGGGCCGAGGCCGAGCAGGCCGCCGCCTACGCCCTCGACGTCGAGCCGCACGCCCCCGACGCCCTGCGCCTGCTGGCCGCCTCCGCCTACTACGCCGGCGACGTCCAGCTCGCCCTGTGGGCCGTCGAGGACGCCCGCAAGCGCGGCCTCGCCGACCGCGACATCGCCGCCATCCGGCCGCTCGTCTACGCCCAGGCCGGCCTCGACGAGCCGGCCCGCCAGGCGCTCGGCGAGGCGGTCGCCGCCGGCGCGGTGGCGCCCGCCCGCCAGGCGCGGCTCGACCGCCGCATCGACCAGTGGCGCGACCTCTGGACCGACGCCGCCTTCAAGACGGCCGCGGCTGCGCCCGTCACGGCGCCCGTCGTCGCGCCCGCCGCGGCGGCTCCGACCACCCCGCCGCCGCCCGCGCCGGTCGACGCCGCCCCGGCCAGCCTCGCCTGGTGGGACTGCCAGCAGCAGCTCACCCAGACCCTGACGATCCCCAACACCCTGCCGCAGGTTCCCACCTACTCCACCAGCACCACCAGCATCGTCACCGCGCCCAGCACGGCCGACGAGACCTCGGCCCTGCCGCCCCTGCCGGCGCCCTGCCGCGGCCGGCCGCTGCCGCGCATGGCGATGATGGACACGGTCATCCTGCGCACCGACGACATCCGCACCGACGGCCACGGCCTCAACCTGCTGGATGGGCTCTCGTTCTTCGTCGGTGACAGCATCTCGCTCAGCAAGACCATCACCAACGGCGTGGTCACCAAGCAGCGGACCTGGAGCCGCGGGGTCTCCCTGGGCGACGCGGCCGACAGCGGCATCGCCTATTCGCTGAACATCGCCAACGCCAGCAATGAGCGCACCGACGTCCTGGCCCGGCCGAGCCTGCTGGCCCTCGACCGCCAGCCGGCCATGTTCTTCTCCGGCTCGACCGTCTCGGTCGCCCTGATCAGCCCGCAGGGCGGCGGCGGCACCATCCAGGACAAGCCGGTGGGCGTCAGCCTCTCGGTCACCCCGACCTTCGTCGACGATGACACCATGCTGGTGTCGGTCAAGGCGGTGCGCTCGTTCTTCGAGGAGACCGCGCCCTCGGCCACCTTCGCCCAGTCGGTCCAGACCTCGCGCAACATGGTCACGGCCAACGTCATGATGCGCTACGGCCAGACCCTGATCCTCTCGGGCCTCTCCGAGCGCGAGGAGGCGAGCACCGACAGTCGCACGCCCGTCCTCGGCAAGGCGCCGGGCCTGCAGTACCTGTTCCGCCGCCGCGACAGCCGCGACTTCACCCGCTCGGTGGTGATCCTGCTGACCCCGCGCCGGGTGCGGGAATACCAGGACGAGGGCGCCGACGCCCTCAAGCTCGGGACCGAGCCGCCGCTGATGGCCGAGACCCGCGGCCGCGCGGCGCGCGACCTCGCCGCCATGCAGCCCAACCTGCCCGTGGCGCTCAAGCAGATGGACCGCAACCGCCTCTACCGCGCCGCCCGCACGGGGGACGTGGAGCTGCCGCACAACGACGGCTCGAACGGCCTCGACGGCCTGTTCCACGACTTCGCGAACCTGATCTACTACTAAGCCCCGCCCGGGACTCCGCCCCCGGGCCTCTGCGCTAAGCGCGACCTACTGCGCCGCCTCGGTCAGAGCCCGCGGCAGCTTGAAGCTCACCGTCTCGCGCGCCGCGCCCTCCTCCTGCACCTCGACGTCGAAACGCTCGGCGATCTTGGCGATGACCCCCTGCACCAGGTCCTCCGGGGCCGAGGCGCCGGCGGTCACCCCGACCGTGCGCGCGTCGTCCAGCCAGGCGAGGTCGAGCTTGCCGGCGTCGTCGATCAGATAGGCCGCCGCGCCCGCGCGCCGTCCCACCTCCGCCAGCCGCACCGAGTTCGAGGAATTGGCGCTGCCGATCACCAGCAGCACCTGCGCCTTCGCCGCCACCGCCTTCACCGCCTCCTGGCGGTTGGTGGTCGCGTAGCAGATGTCTTCCTTGTGCGGCGCGGAGATCTCGGGAAAGCGCTCGCGCAGGGCCCCGACGATCTCGGCCGTGTCGTCCACCGACAGGGTGGTCTGGGTGACGAAGGCCAGGGTCTTCGGATCCTTCGGGGTGAAGGCGCGGGCCTCCTCCACCGTCTCGATCAGGGTCACCGCCCCGTCGGGAAGCTGGCCCATGGTGCCCACCACCTCCGGGTGGCCGGTGTGGCCGATCAGCACGATCTCGCGGCCGGCGTCGAAGTGCCGCTGCGCCTCCACGTGCACCTTCGAGACCAGCGGGCAGGTGGCGTCGAGGTAGAACATCTTTCGGGCTTTGGCCTCGGCCGGCACCGCCTTGGGCACCCCGTGGGCCGAGAACACCACCGGCCGGTCCGGCGGACACGCCTCGAGCTCCTCGACGAACACCGCGCCCAGCGCCTTCAGCCGGTCGACCACGTGGCGGTTGTGGACGATCTCGTGGCGCACATAGACCGGCGCCCCGTAGGTCTCGATCGCCTTCTCGACGATCTGGATCGCCCGGTCGACCCCGGCGCAGAACCCCCGCGGCGCGGCGAGCAGCACGGTCAGCGGGGGCTTGGAAAGGGGGGCGGTCATGACGGCCCATACCTAGGCGCTTCACGCCGCGCCCGCCAGCCGCGTTGCCGCCGCATTCGATAGGCTTTAGTGAAGGCGCGAACCGCGGGATGGTCCCCGCGCGATTTCCCTTGCCTGGACGCCTTAATCCGATGCGCCGTCTCCTCCTCGTCTCGATCGCCGCCGTCATGGCCGCCACGCCCGTGCTGAGCTACGCCCAGGGCCGCCCCGGCCGCGGCGGTCAGGACCAGGCCGACCAGGACGCCGCCAAGAAGAAGAAGCGCGATCAGGAGTGGAACGACCGTCAGGCGCCGCTGCCGCAGCTGCGCAACGCCGGCCCCTGCCCCTATGTGAAGTCGCTCTACGACGCGGCCCGCTACGTCGAGTTCAAGGACAACAAGGAGGCCTCGGCCAACGTCGCCTACACCGGCGAGATCCAGGGCATCTCGGCGGGCTGCGCCTACAAGGGCGACGAGCCGATCAAGATGGCGATGCAGGTGCTGTTCGAGCTGGGCAAGGGCCCGCAGGCCGAGGGCTCCAGCAAGACCTACCGCTACTGGGTGGCCGTCACCGACCGGAACCGCGAGGTGCTGGCCAAGCAGCAATTCGAGATGAAGATCGATTTCCCCAAGGGCCAGGACCGGATCTATCACCGCGAAGAGCTGAACAACATCGTCATCCCGCGGGCGGCCGAGACCACCTCCGGCGCCAACTTCGAGGTGCTGATCGGCTTCGACGTCACCCCGCAGATGGCCGAGTTCAACCGCGCCGGTAAGCGCTTCCGCCTCAACGTCGGCCAGCAGGCCCAGGCCGACACGACCAAGAAATGAGCGACCTGAAGACGGCGTTCAGCGAAGCGGTCGCCGCCGCCTTCGCGGGCCTCGGCCTGCCTGCCGAGCTTGGCCGCGTCACCGCCTCCGACCGCCCGGACCTGGCCGACTTCCAGTGCAACGGCGCCCTGCCGGCCGCTAAGCGCGCCGAAAACGTCTCTGGCAAGAACCCGCGCGAGATCGCCACCGCCGTCGCCGAGGTGCTGAAGGCCGATCCGCGCCTCGCCGCGGTCGAGGTCGCCGGGCCCGGCTTCATCAACCTGAAGGTCGCCGATACGGCCCTCGCCGAGCGCGCCGACGCCGTCGCCGCCGACCCGCGCGCCGGCGCCGAGACCCTGGCGAACCCGCGCCGCGTGATCGTCGACTACGGCGGCCCCAACGTCGCCAAGCCGATGCACGTCGGCCACCTGCGCGCCTCGATCATCGGCGAGAGCGTCAAGCGCCTCTACCGCTTCCGCGGCGACACCGTGCTGGGCGACGCCCACTTCGGCGACTGGGGCTACCAGATGGGGCTCCTGATCGGCGCGGTCTGCGACGAGAACCCGGACATCAAGGCCGAGGTCGAGCGCCTCGACCGCGAGGGCGCGCCGCTGGACGCGGCGATTCCGGTCGTCTTCGAGAAGATCACCCTCGCCGATCTCGACCGCCTCTATCCGCTCGCCGCCGCCAAGGGGAAGGAAGACCCGGCCTACCGCGACCGCGCCCGCAAGCTCACCGCCGAGCTGCAGGCCAAGAAGCCTGGCGGCTATCTCCTGTGGCGGCGATTCCGGGAGGTGACCCAGGTCGCCCTCGAGCGCGACTTCCACGCCCTGGGCGTCGACTTCGACCTGTGGAAGGGCGAGAGCGACGTCGACGACCTGATCCCGGGCATGATCGCCGATCTCGACAAGAAGGGCCTGCTGGTCGACGACCAGGGCGCGCGGATCGTACGAGTCTCCCGTCCCGAGGACAAAAGAGAGCTGCCGCCCCTGCTGGTCGTCTCCTCCGAGGGCTCGGCGATGTACGGCACCACCGACCTCGCCACCATCCTCGACCGCAAGCAGAGCTTCGACCCGCAACTCGCCATCTACGTCGTCGACCAGCGCCAGGCCGACCACTTCGAGATCGTCTTCCGGGCCGCCTACCTCGCCGGCTACGCCGCCGAGGGCCAGCTCGAACACATCGGCTTCGGCACCATGAACGGGCCGGACGGCAAGCCCTTCAAGACCCGCGAGGGCGGCGTCCTGAAGCTTGCCGACCTGATCGAGATGACCCGCGACAAGGCGCGCGAGCGCCTGCACGAGGCGGGCCTCGGCGAAGACCTGCCGCCCGAGGAGTTCGAGGACATCGCCGGCAAGGTCGCCGTCGCGGCGCTCAAGTTCGCCGACCTCTCCAACTTCCGCGGCACCTCCTATGTCTTCGACCTCGACCGCTTCACCAGCTTCGAGGGCAAGACCGGCCCCTACCTGCTCTACCAGGCCGTCCGGGTGAAGAGCCTGCTGCGCAGGGCCGCCGAGGAGAAGGCCGAGGCCGGGCCCGTCCACGTCGCCGAGGGCGCCGAGCGCGACCTCGTGCTGACCCTCGACGCCTTCGAGACCGCCCTCTCCGAGTCCTACGACAAGAAGGCGCCGAACGCGGTGGCCGAGCACGCCTACCGGCTGTCCCAGGCCTTCTCGAAGTTCTACGCCGCCTGCCCGATCCTCAGCGCCGAGCCCGCCACCCGCGCCTCGCGTCTGACGCTGGCCCAAGCCACCCTCAAGCAGCTCGAACTCGCCCTCGACCTGCTCGGCGTGGCCGTCCCCGAGCGGATGTAGAAGACCCTCGCCTTCCCCTTGACCGACGCACGGTCACCCGCGCTCGGCTCTTCCCAACAACTCATCGTAGGGAAGGGAATTCGATGGTGGATCTGACCAACGCCTCGGCGCTCGTCACCGGCGGGGCCGGCGGCTTCGGAAGCGCCACGGTCAAGCGGCTCGCCGAGCGCGGGGCCAAGGTGGTCATCGCCGACGTCAACGACGAGCGCGGCGAGGCCCTGGCCAAGGAGCTCGGCAACGGATCGGTCTATGTGCGGACCGACATCCTCGACGAGGCCTCGATCGCCAACGCCGTCCAGACCGCCGCCTCCCTCGCGCCCCTGCGCGCCGCCGTCGTGGTCCACGGCGGCCCGCCGCCGCCCGGCGCCACCGGCCCGCAGCGCACGGTCAACAAGGAAGGCAAGCGCATCCCGCTCGCCAACTTCGCCCACACGGTGAACATCTATCTGAACTCGGCCTTTGCGGTGACCAGCCAGGCGGCCGAGGCCATGGCCCAGAACGAGCCGATGGCCTCCAACCAGCGCGGGGTGATCATCAACACCGCCTCGATCGCCGGCTACGAGGGCCAGCCCGGCCAGGCGGCCTACTCGGCGGCCAAGGGCGGCATCATCGGCATGACCCTGACCATCGCCCGCGATCTCGCCCCGCTGGGCATCCGGGCCATGGCCATCGCGCCCGGCACCTTCCTGACCTACGCCTACCGCTCGCGGATGACCGACGAGCAGGCCCAGGCGCACTGGGGCCCCATGGTCCCCAATCCCCGCCGCATGGGCGACCCGGACGAGTACGCCATCCTCGCCGCCCACATCGTCGAGAACGACTTCCTCAACGGCACCACCATCCGCCTCGACGGCGCCCAGCGGTTCTAGGCGCCAACCCGCAGTCCACCGCTCCATGGATCAGGCGGCCCTCGCGGCCGCCTTTTTCGCGCGCCGCGCCCAGCGCGCCGGCGCCGATCACGGCCTGTTGCGGGAACTCGCATTCCAGTGTTCTGTTGAGCCTGAGCCCGGGCGCCAAGACCCGGCTCTTAGGGAGATCCCTGCGATGCTCGACGCGCTCGCCCGGATGGTCGGCGGCCTCGTCAAGGCCTGGATGGACGGCTGCGCCCTCCACGCCCGTTCCACCCTCGGCTACACGCCCGACATGGCCGACTAGGCCGCCCCACGCCGAAGCCGTCGCACAGGGTTAGCCGGCGCACACCATCTCGCTCCATGCCTGGGCAAGGCCCGGGCCGTAACCTCGTGAGCGTCTGTCCCTCAGACGTTCCTATGGCGCGACGCCCCATGCCCCCTCCCCGGGCGTGGGGCGTCAATCCGCGCAAGGGAGCCGCCCGACCGGTCGCGGGCCGGGCTGGCTGCTCCCCAAACGCGACGCGCCCCCGCTCGCGGGGCGAGCGGGGGCGCGATGTCGGGTTAGCTGATGAGCGGCGTCAGGCGGCGACGCGGGCCGGGGCTGCGCCGTCGGCCAGCCGCAGCGCGGCCTCGTCGACGGAAAGGTCCAGCATCAGGGTCATCGAGGCCTCGCCCTGGAAGCCGGTGGTGACCAGTTGGGTGCGCCGCTGCCCGGCGTCCACCAGGCAGACCACCTGCTCCGGATTGACGTGGACTTCCCGACCGCCGGCGCCGGCGAGAGGCAGGGACACAAGACGCATGACGATCTCCAACTGAGAGGCCCACAGCCTCCCACCGGCCCATCGCCAAACGCTGAAACAGCAGGGTTTCGCCCGATTAACCCTCGCCCCAATCCTCGCCCGATTAACCCTCGCCGCCGTCGGGGGCCGAAACCAGCCCCGGCGCCAGCGCCAGCCAGGCCTGCCGCACCGGCTCCAGGCTCGGGTCCTGAAGCTCGCGCAGGTCGTGGCGCACCTCGAGCCAGAGGCCCGCCAGGTCGTTCTTGCGCCAGCGCGGCTGGGCCAGGAACGCCTCGCCCGCCCGATAGTCGAGCAGCACCAGCTTGCGCGACAGCTGGAAAACCGCCGGCGCCTGGATCTTCGCGCCCTTGGCGCTGCGGTCCTTGATCACGCAGTCGATCCACCCCTCGTACTTCGCCCCATAGAACAGGCGCGCGGGGATGTTGGTGGGCGTCCGCGGTTCGGCGCGGCGCTCGACGCCGCTCGGCCCGAAGGCGCGGGCCGTTTCCACGGACACGCCGGGCCGCAAGGGCGCGCTCGCCCTCAGGGACTCCAGCTGTTCTGGCGACATCGGCATTTTCGGCCTCGAACGGAACGCGGTTCTGCGAACCCGCCCTTATGCGCCGAAAAGGGTTAAGCCCGGCTTTGGCGGCGTGGTTAGCGCAACCTTGCCAGCGCCCGATCGCCCGGCCTGCGGCGCGACGCCGCACGGCAAAAAACCGGTCCCGCCGCGACGGGTGGAACCGCGCACCCGGTGGCGCTTTGGGAAGATGATTCAGCAGCTTCCGGTCTGAAGACGTCAAATGCCCTACAGCGTTCCCCCCTATCTCTACGGAGATAGCGACCAGCCGCTCGCCGGCCACGTTCACGCCGCCGACGAGATCCTCGACAGCTCCGTCGCGGCCTTCTCCCTCTCGGGCCCCGCCGCCCTGCCGATCCCGGTCGGCGACGCCCCGGCCCTGCTCGGCCACGCCACCGGCGGCGACGACACCCTCACCGCCAGCAGCATCGACGCCGCCGAGGCGGTGGGCGACGCCCTCGCCCTGCACGGCCGCGCCCGCGGCGGCGACGACCACGTCACGGTCGCCGCCCGCGGCCACGCCGAGGCCTATGGCGACGCCCTGGCCCTCGACGGCTTCGCCCATGGCGGCGACGACCTCGTCTCGGCGACCTCGCGCTTCGGCTCCTTCGCCTATGGCGACGGCCAGACCCTCACCGACCACGCCCGCGGCGGCAACGACACCGTCAGCGGCGGCGCCGACCTCACCGCCACCCTCTACGGCGACGGCGAGACCCTCAGCGGCCAGGCCCGCGGCGGCGATGATTTCGTGCGCACCGACTCGAGCTTCACCTTCGGCTCCGGCGACGTCCTCTTCGGCGACGGCCGCCTCCTCACCGACCGCGCCCGCGGCGGCGACGACACCCTCTCCGGGGCCGCCGGGCCCACCGCCAAGGCCACGCTCTACGGCGACGCCGAGACCCTCGCCGGCCACGCCCACGGCGGCGACGACGTGCTGATCGGGGGCCCCGGCTCGGACACTATGTACGGCGACGCGGCCGTGGTCGAACCGGGCGCCCACACCGGCGCCGACCGCTTCGTCTTCGCCCCCGGCGGCGGCCACGACCAGATCATGGACTTCCAGCCCGGCCAGGACCGCATCGAGCTCGACGGCTTCGGCCTGCACAGCCTCGGCCAGCTCGCCCCCCTGATGCACGACACCGCGGCCGGCGTCGTCCTCGCCCTCGACGCCCAGGACGAGATCCTTCTCCACGGCCTCCACGCAAACCAGCTCTCCGCCGGCGACTTCCTGTTCGGCTAGGCGCAATCCTCCCCCGTCAGGCAGACGGGGGAGCTGTCAGTCGCCGAAGAGCGACTGACGGAGGGGGCGGCTCGACGAGCTTGGGCCGGAACTCGCGGGGCGACATGACCCCGGTTATCCAGCGCAGCTGGCCCGGCCTTTGGCCCGCAGCGGGCGGTTAGGCCTGACGGCCTCGGATGAAACTGTACCAGTGCCATCCGCCCCCCTCCCGCCTTGACTCCCCCCCACCGCTCCATCAGTTTCCGGCCAACTCTCGCGGGAGAGATCGGGGGGCTTGCTGAGTCCCTCGGAGCCGAAGGCGCAACCGCCCCGGAAACGCTCAGGCAAAAGGACCGCGCGGGCTGACAAACGCTGGAAAGTAGCGGCCGGAAACGGTCGCTCGCCGAAGGAGCAGGGGGTCGCCGGGCTAGGGCGAGCCGAAATCTCTCAGGCTTCAGGGACAGCGGGGGCGCGAACGATCCGGCCGGCAAGGCCCTCGCTCGCCGCATCGTCAGCCGGAGTCCATCCCGTGAGCGCCACCGCCGAAGCCGACCTCAAGACCACGCCGCTCTACGAGGCGCACCTCGCCGCCGGCGCGCGCATGGTGCCCTTCGCCGGCTACTCCATGCCGGTGCAGTACCAAGGTGAATTTGGGGGCGTGCTCAAGGAGCACCTGTGGACGCGCGAGAGCGCGGGCCTCTTCGACGTCTCCCACATGGGCCAGGCCTGGCTGAAGGGCGTTGCCCCCCTCGCCGCCTTCGAGGAGGTGGTCCCCGGCGACTTCATCCGCCTCAAGCCCGGCAAGCAGAAGTATTCGGTGCTGCTCAACCGCCAGGGCGGGATCATCGACGACCTGATGGCCGGCCGGCCGATCGACGCCGCCGGGGCCGGGGCCGAGGACCTCTTCGTGGTCGTCAACGGCGCCTGCAAGGAGAACGACTTCAAGGTGATCGACGCCGAGCTCGCCGGCCAGGTGCGGATCGAGCGGCTCGAGGACCGCGCCCTGCTGGCGCTGCAGGGCCCCAAGGCGGCCGAGGTGCTCAAGGCCCACGCCCCCGAGGCGGCGACCATGGTGTTCATGGATATCCGCCGGATGAAGGCCTTCGGCGAGGACTGCATCGTCTCGCGCAGCGGCTACACCGGCGAGGACGGCTACGAGATCTCCGTCCCGGCCCATGCCGCGACCTTCGTCTGGAACACCCTGCTGGCCGACGAGCGGGTCAAGCCGATCGGCCTCGGCGCCCGCGATTCCCTGCGCCTGGAGGCCGGCCTGCCGCTCTACGGCCACGACCTCGACGAGACCGTCAGCCCCATCGAGGCCGACCTTTCCTTCGCGGTGAACAAGAACCGCCGCGAGCAGCGCGACTTCCCGGGCGCGGCGCGGATCGTCAAGGAGCTGTCCGAAGGTCCGGCCCGCCTGAAGGTCTGCCTGAAGGTGCTGGAAGGCGCCCCGGCCCGCGAGGGCGCCGAGGTCGCCGACGAGACAGGCGCGGTGATCGGCGTCGTCACCTCCGGCGGCTTTTCCCCGAGCCTGAAGCAGGGAATCGCGCTCGCCTTCGTCCCGCCCATCCATTCCGAGGTCGGCACGAAGCTGAAGGTCATCGTCCGCGGCAAGGCCCAGGCCGCCGAGGTGGTCCCTTCCCCCTTCGTCGCCCACCGCTACGTGCGCAAGCTCTAGGAGAGAACCCCGATGCGTTTCACCAAGGATCACGAGTGGGTGGAGCTCGACGGCGACGTCGCCACCATCGGCATCACCGCCTACGCCGCCGAGCAGCTCGGCGACGTGGTGTTCGTCGAGGTGCCGGAGGCCGGCAAGACCGTGAAGGCCGGCGACGGCTTCGCCGTGGTCGAGAGCGTCAAGGCCGCCTCCGACGTCTACGCCCCGGTGTCGGGCGAGGTGGTCGAGGGCAACGCCGCCCTGTCGGACGCCCCGGAGACCGTCAACGCCGCGCCGGAAGGCACGGGCTGGTTCGCCAAGGTCAAGGTCGCCGACAAGGCCGAGGTCGAGGCGCTCATGGACCGCGCCCAGTACGAAGCCTACCTCGCGACGCTCTAAGTCCCGCGCGCAGCGCGATCATTGTTCAAACCACGGAACACGCGGAACGCACGGAAACCTCTGCCGCCTACCCGCTCTAGGCTCGGCCGCTTCCGTGAGTTCCGCGTGTTCCGTGGTTCATCTCTTCTTCCAGGACGCCCATGCGCTACCTCCCTCTGACACCCTCCGACCGCGCGGAGATGCTGCGCGTGATCGGCGCGCCCGATGTCGACGACCTCTTCCGCGACGTGCCGGCGGCCGCGCGCAAGCAGGCCCTGTTCGACCTGCCGCTGCACGCCGGCGAGCTAGAGGTGGAGCGTGAGATCGCGGGCCTCGCCGCCCGCAACCGCGCCGCGGGCGAGGGGCCGTTCTTCTGCGGCGCCGGCGCCTACCGCCACCATGTGCCGGCGACGGTCGACCACATCATCCAGCGCTCGGAGTTCCTGACCTCCTACACGCCCTACCAGCCCGAGATCGCCCAGGGCACGTTGCAGGTGCTGTTCGAGTTCCAGACCCAGGTCGCGGCCCTGACCGGCCTCGAGGTGGCCAACGCCTCGATGTACGACGGCTCCACGGCCTGTGCAGAAGCCGTGATGATGGCCCAGCGCGTGACGCGCCGCGAGAAGGCGATCCTCTCCGGCGGCCTGCATCCGCACTACGCCGCCACCACCCAGACCATCGCCCACGCCGAGGGCATGGAGATCGAGCGCCTGCCGGCCGCCATCGACGCCGAGGCCGCCGTCATCGAGGCCATCGACGCCGAGACCGCCTGCGTGGTGGTCCAGTCGCCCAACGTGTTCGGCGTCGTCACCGACGTGACCAGGATCGCCGAGGCCGCCCACGCCGCCGGCGCCCTGCTCATCGTCGTCACCACCGAGGCGGTGAGTTACGGCCTCCTGAAGTCGCCGGGCGCCATGGGCGCCGACATCGCCGTCGCCGAGGGCCAGTCGATCGGCAACGCCCTGAACTACGGCGGCCCCTACGTCGGCCTCTTCGCGGTGCGCGAGAAGCTGGTCCGCCAGATGCCGGGCCGGGTGTGCGGCGAGACCGTCGACGCCGACGGCCGCCGCGGCTACGTGCTGACCCTGTCGACGCGCGAGCAGCACATCCGCCGGGAGAAGGCGACCTCCAACATCTGCACCAACTCGGGGCTCTGCGCCCTCGCCTTCACCATCCACCTGTCGCTGCTCGGCGAGGCGGGGCTGCGCCAGCTCGCCTCGCTCAACCACGCCAAGGCCCGCGAGCTGAAGACCGCGCTTTCCGCCGTGAAGGGGGTCGAGGTGCTCACCCCCCGCTTCTTCAACGAGATCGCCATCCGCACGCCGGTGTCGGCCACGAAGCTCGTCGAGGACTGCCTGGCCGACGGCGTCATCGCCGGCGTGCCCTTCGCCCGCCTCGACCCGCACGCGGGCATGGACGACGTCCTGCTCGTCGCGGCCACCGAGACCACCACACCTGAAGACATCGCGGCGCTCGCCGCGTCGCTTGCCAAGAGGATCGGCTGATGGCGATGAACAGCGTCGGACGCCCCACCAGCCCTGAGAGCGCCGGCGGCGCGGGCTTCACCTCCCTGACCGGCGGCCGCGGCCTCCTGCAGGACGAGCCGCTGATCTTCGAGACCGGCGGCTGGCAGACCACCGGGGTCGACCTGCCCGACGTCCCGCAGGACGCCTCGGACCTCGGCGACCTCGTGCGCGCCGATCCGATCGGCCTGCCCGGCCTCACCGAGCCCGAGGCGATGCGCCACTACGTGCGCCTCAGCCAGAAGAACCACGCCATCGACCTGGCGCTCTATCCGCTGGGCTCGTGCACCATGAAGCACAACCCGCGGCTCAACGAGAAGATGGCGCGCCTGGCCGGCTTCGCCGACCTGCATCCGCTGCAGCCGGTCTCCACCACCCAGGGCGCCCTGGCGCTGATGGACCGCCTCGCACATTGGCTGAAGACGCTCACCGGCATGCCGGCCGTGGCCCTGACGCCCAAGGCCGGCGCCCACGGCGAGCTCTGCGGCCTGCTAACCATCAAGGCGGCCCACGAGGCCAAGGGCCAGGGCCACCGCCGCACCGTCCTGGTGCCCACCTCGGCCCACGGCACCAACCCGGCCACCGCCGCCTTCGTCGGCTATTCGGTGACCGAGATCGCCCAGACCGCCGACGGCCGCGTCGATCTCGCCGACCTGGAGGCCAAGCTCTCCGGCGACATCGCCGCGATCATGGTCACCAACCCCAACACCTGCGGCCTCTTCGAGCGCGACATCCTCGAGATCTCGCGCCTGACCCATGCCGCCGGCGCCTACTTCTACTGCGACGGCGCCAACTTCAACGCCATCGTCGGCAAGGTCCGCCCCGGCGACCTCGGCGTCGACGCCATGCACATCAACCTGCACAAGACCTTCTCCACCCCGCATGGCGGCGGCGGTCCGGGCGCCGGTCCGGTGGTGCTGTCGGAGGCCCTGGCGCCCTATGCCCCCGCCCCCTGGGTGGTTTCCGGCCCCGACGGCCTGAGGCTGGTCGAGGAGGCCAAGGACGAGGCCGCGGCCGCCTTCGGACGGATGTGCGCCTTCCACGGCCAGATGGGCATGTTCGTCCGCGCCTACGCCTACATGGCCAGCCACGGCGCCGACGGCCTGCGGCAGGTGGCCGAGGACGCCGTCCTCAACGCCAACTACATCAAGGCCCGCCTCTCCGACGTCATGACCCCGGCCTTCCCCGAAGGCCCGTGCATGCACGAGGCGCTGTTCGACGACACCTGGCTCGAGGGCACGGGCGTCACCACCCTCGACCTCGCCAAGGCGCTGATCGACGAGGGCTTCCACCCGATGACCATGTACTTCCCGCTGGTCGTCCACGGGGCGATGCTGATCGAGCCGACCGAGACCGAGCCCAAGCGCGAGCTGGACCGGTTCTGCGAGGCGATGCTGGCCATCGCTCGCGCCGCCAAGGGCAACGATTCGGCGCGGCTGAAGTCGGCGCCGCACCTCGCGCCCATGCGCCGGCTCGACGAGACCCTGGCCGCGCGCAAGCCCAAGCTGACGTGGCGCCCGGACACCACCGCGCCGCTAGCCGAAGTGGCCGCCGCTTCGGCGTAAAGAGGCGCGGCGACAAAAGAATCTCGATGCAAGTCCGTGTCGGACTTGCATCGGGGGTGTGGCGCCGGCGCCATTGGCTGCGGAATAGAGTCGCGCCCACAAAAATTAACCGGACGTTGCCTTTACGTTTCCGTGGGGCGTTCGCATATCTGGCAAGCACGGCGGCGGTCCAGACCTCCCCTCGGGGCCGGCCCGTGCTTCCCAGGTAGAACCCAGTGTCACTCGCCATGCCCTCGCTGCGCGTGTACCGCGCCTCCGACGAATTCGCCCGAGAGCTCCTCGCGCGGATCGTTCGCTGGCTGCTGCTCGGCCTGGGCTTCGCGGTCATGCTGGTGGGCCTCGGCCTCGCCGCCCTCCCCGGTCACCTCGGCCTGCCGCTGCTGGTCGTCGGCCTGATGATCGTGCTGCGCAACTCCTTCAAGGCCCGCCGCCAGTTCGTGCGCATGCAGAAGGCCCATCCCAAGATGGTCTTCCCGATCCGCCGCCTGATGCGCAAGGAGCCGGAGGTCGTGCTGGTCTTCTGGCAGGGCTATCTGCGCATGGAGCGGCTGGTGCTGCCCCGGCGCGTCCGCTTCGCGGTCCGCACCCGCCGCTATTTCAAGCTGCGCATCCGCGCCCGCGCGGCGGCCTGATCCTAGATCCGGATATCGAGCTTCTGACCGAGGCCCGGCCCGGGCTTCGGGCCGGCCGCCGCCATCGCCTGCTCGGGCGCGGCCTTCCTCGGCTTGACCGGCGTGACCGGCGGCACCGCGAAGATCACGCGGCTGGCCGAAACCGGCGTTGCGCTGCCTATGGCGGGAGGCGACATGGGCGCATCCTATCGCGCCAGGGTTAAGGGACCGTAGGCGGAACAGGAAAAGGCCCGGGCGTGGCCCGGGCCTTCCCCGAACTCCGGCGTCGGTCGTCAGACGCGGATGTCGACCTTGTGGGAGGACGAGCCTTCGCCGGCCTCGCGGGCGGGCGCCACGCCCTTGTCGTTGTCGCCGTCGTGGTCGGCGTCGGCGGGCGCCACCTGCGGCCCCTGGATGGGCGCCGCGTGCTGGATCGGCGGCAGGCTGGAAATTCCGGATACGGACATCGTTGTCCTCCTTCAGGATCGAGCTGATCCCGCGGAGGTCATCGCCCATCGCGGTTAAGGAACGGGCCTCTGGAAATGGTAAAGGCCCGAAATGGCAAAGGCCCGGGGGTCGCCCGGGCCTCTACGCAGGTCAGGTTTCGCGGGCCGCGACGGCGGCGCGCTACTGGAGCTTGGCGGCGAGCTGGCCGATGGCGCTGTCCACCAGCGGATCGCTCTTGGCCCCGGCAAGCCGACCGGCCATCACCGACTCGGCGGCGCGGGCCGCCAGGTCGATGGCCGCGGCCTTCACCTCGGCGGCGGCCTGGGCCTCGGCGCTGGCGATGCGGCGCTCGGCGATCTCCTGCCGGCGCTGCAGGCTCTCGGCCAGCGAGGCGCGGGTCTCCGCGGCCAGGCGCTCGGCCTCGGCCTGGGCCTGGGCCAGCACCTCCTGGGCGTGGCGTTCGGCTGCCGCCCGCTCGGCCTTCAGCGTCTCGAGCAGGCGCTGGGCCTCCTCGCGGATGCGCGCGGCCTCGTCGAGGTCGGCCTGGATCTTCGCCGCCTTGGCGTCGAGGCTGCCCATGGCGATCTTGAACGCGCCCGCCCGCCACATGATGGCGAGGAGCACCAGGAGACCGATGCCGACCCACAGCTCGGGGTTGGCCAGGCTCCAGAACTCGGGTTCGAAAAACGCGGGCATCGCTTATCCCTGGCTCTTGATCGCGGCCGCCACGGCGCCGCGCGGGGCCTTGGCGCCCGTCAGCTTCTCGACCATCGCCTCGGCGACGTCGGAGGCCACCGTGGTGAGGTGTTGCAGGGCGCCGTCGCGGGCCGCACGGATGCGGTCCTCGGCCTCGGCCTGCTTGGCGGCGAGCTCCTCGTCGAGGGCCGCCTTGCGGGCCGCGATCTCGGCCGAAGCCTTGGCCGCCGCTTCGGAGGCCGTGCGCTGGGCCGAAGCCCGGGCCTCGGCGAGCGCGCGCTGCGCCCCCTCGGCCTGGCGATCGGCCTCGGCCTGCACTTCACGCGCGCTGGCGAGCGCTCCCTTGATGGTCGCTTCCCGCTCGTCGAACACCCGGCGGACGCGCGGCCCGAAGACCTTCGACATCAGCAGGTAAAGGATCGCGAACAGGATCAGCAGGTACGCGATCTGGCCGCCCCAGTGTTGGAACTGGAACTGCGGCAGGCCGGCGCTGTGCGCGGCCTCCGTGGACGCGCCGTGCTGTCCCACGTTCGCCGCCGACTCTGCGGCGCCGTTCTCGACCGAATGGGTCGTCGCGGGATCGGTCTCTAAGGCCATCAGTGAAGGGCTCCAGGTATCGGAAGTTCAGGCGGGGCCCCTGACGGGGCCGCCGCCGGCGTCCTCTCGGATCAGCCGAACTTCAGCAGGATGCCCAGCACGAAGGCCAGGATGCCGAGGGCTTCCGCGAGCGCGGCGCCGACGAACAGGTTGCCGATCTGGCTGGCGGCGGCCGACGGGTTGCGCAGGGCGCCCGACAGGAAGTTGCCGAAGATGTTGCCGACGCCGATGCCGGCGCCGATCATGCCGAGCGTCGCGAGGCCGGCGCCGATTTGCTTAGCAGCTTCAAGATCCATGGTTCTTCTCGTCCTAGGAGTGTGGGTAGAGGAAAAGGGGTGATCGCCTCAGTGACCGTGGCCGAGATTGACCACGTCGTTGAGGTAGATGCAGGTCAGCACGGCGAAGACGAACGCCTGCAGGAAGGCCACAAGGATTTCCAGGGCCGTCAGGGCGACGACCATGCTGAGGGAAAGGGCCGCGCCGGGGATGCCGAGGTAGCCGAGGCCGCCGCCGGCGGCCATCGCCCCCAGCGCCACCACGAAGCCGGCGAACACCTTCAGCGCCACGTGGCCGCCCAGCATGTTGCCGAACAGACGAAGGGCGAGGGTCACCGGGCGCAGCAGGAAGGAGACGAACTCGATCAGCACGATCACCGGCAGCAGCACGATCGGCACGCCGGAGGGCACGAACAGCTTGAAGAAGCCGAGGCCGTTCTTGGCGAAGCCGATGATCAGCACCAGCAGGATGGTGATCGCGGCGAAGGTCGCGGTGATCGCCAGCTGCGAGGTCGCCGTGAAGGTCAGCAGCAGGCCCAGGATGTTCATCCCGAGGATGAACATGAAGACCGTGAAGACGAACGGGAAATACTTCCGCCCGTCATGGCCGATGATCGACTCCGCGAGGTTGTCGATCATGCCGAAGATGGTCTCGCCGGCGGCCTGAAGCCGCCCGGGCACCACCTGCATGTTCGCGGTCACCAGCGACATGAAGCCGACCACCACGACGAACGCGAGGGTCATCGCCATGTGCGAGTTGGTGAACGCCAGCTCGGTCCGGCCGAACAACGGCAGGTTCACGGTCCCGAAATCGACGAGCTTTTCGATCTGGAATTGGTGGATCGGATCGTTCGCGGCCATCGGCCTTAAGATTCCTCGTCGTCCTCGAACGGAACCGACGGAAGCGGTTCCTCACCTTGCTTCGCCAGCGCCATGAGGCGGTTGGCCGTTCGCCGAGCCATCCAGACCGACAGGGCGAATCCCAGAAGGACTCCCCCGATCAATCCCCACGGCGTCGTGTTCAAGACCCGATCGACGATGAAACCGCCCGCCAGCCCTACCAGCACCCCGCCGATCAGCTCGGCGATGATGCGATAAGCCTGGCTTACGGCCTGCTCACCGGCGTGCGACGTCACCGGACGCTGGGTCCGGGCCCCAAGGGCGGCCGCCCGTTCGTCGAGACGTCTGATCGCCTCTTCGCGTGCGTCGTTGGCAGGGGCCATGAACGTGCAATACGAGTTTCGGGCGAACGTATGTCCCCCCGGCTTGATCGCGGCGGAACCTATAGACGCGAATGCGGCGCGTCAAGGCTAGGCAAACACCGTTTATCTCCCTGATATCGCTACATTTTTTCGATATCGCGACAGATCGCCCGAGCTTGTCGCGAAGAAGCCGCCTAGGTGACGCGCCGTCAAGTGCAAGGGGGTCACACCCTGCGTGGCCGCGCCGGGCCCCCAGCGTCGACCTACTGGGCGGCTATGGCCTCGGCCTGGCTGAGGTCCACCGATACCAGTTGCGACACGCCGCGCTCGGCCATGGTCACGCCGAACAGCCGGTCCATGCGGGCCATGGTCACCGGGTTGTGGGTGATCACCACGAAGCGGGTCTCGGTGCGCCGGTTCATCTCGTCCAGCAGGTTGCAGTAGCGGTCGACGTTGGCGTCATCGAGCGGGGCGTCGACCTCGTCGAGGACGCAGATCGGCGCCGGCTGGGCGAGGAACACCGCGAAGATCAGCGCCATGGCGGTCAGCGCCTGCTCGCCGCCGGACATCAGGCTCATGGTCGACAGCCGTTTGCCCGGCGGGCAGGCGTAGATCTCCAGCCCGGCCTCCAGCGGATCGTCGGACTCCACCAGCCGCAGCTCGGCCTGGCCGCCCTGGAACAGGGTCTGGAACAGGGTCTTGAAGTGCTCGTGGATGACCTCGAAGGCCGCCGTCAGCCGCTCGCGCCCTTCGCCGTTCAGTTCGTCGATGCCGCGCCGCAGTGCGGCGATGGCGCCGGTCAGGTCGGCCCGCTCGGTCTGCATGCCGCCCAGCCGCTCGGCGTATTCGTTGGCCTCTTCCTCGGCCCGCAGGTTCACCGCCCCGATCGCCTCGCGCTGGCGCTCCAGGTTGAACAGGTGCGCCTCGATGCCCTCGGCGTCGGTCGGCACCGCCACAGCGTCCTCAGCCAGCTTGCGGGCGAGCTCCGACGGCTCGACGCGCGCCGTCTCGCGGATCTGGGTCGTCACCTCGGCGAGGCGTTCCTGCGCGGCCTCGGCATGGGCGGCGAGGCTCGCCCGCACCTCGCGCGCTTCCGACGCCGCGGCCTCGGCCGCCCGCAACGCCCGCTCGGCCTCGGTGCGCTCCCTGTCGCCCTCGGCCAGGGCGTCCGAGGTCTTGGCCCGGCGGGCCTCGGCCATGGTCAGCTCGTCGAGCAGCTGGGCGCGGCGCGCCTCCAGCGTGCCGGGCGCCGCCCGCGCCTTCTCCAGCGCGGCGAACGTCTTGGTCCGCGCCTCGGCCAAGGCCTCGGTGCGCTTGGCCGCGGCCTGCGAGCGGCGGGTCCAGTCGTCCCGTTCGCGGCTCGCCTGCTCCAGGCGCCGGGCGCGACCGTCGCGCTCGCGGACCTCCAGCTCCAGCGCCGCGCGCGCCGCCGCGGCGGCCTCACGGGCGGGGCCTGCCGCGGCCCGCGCGGCAGCCAGCTTGCCGGCCAGCTCGCCGCTCGAGGCCACAGCGCCCGCGGTCGCCTGCGCCTGGGCCAGCGCCTGCTCGTGCTCGGCGAGCTCGGCCTCGAAGCGGCCGATCAGATCGTCGAGAGAGGCGGCGTGCGCCTCCTTGCGGGCCGCCTCGCGCTCGAATCGCTCCAGGGCCGATCGTGCCTGGCCGGCCTTCTGCTCCAGGGCCGGCGGCTCGCGCCGCGCCGCCCGCAGCGCCTCCTCAGCCCCCCGCAGGGTGTCGGACGCCGCCTTCTGCGCGGCCCTGGCCACGTCGACCCTGGGCTGCAGCTTCTCGATCTCGGCCTCGACCTCGGCCAGCCGATTGCGCTGCTCCAGTCGCACGGCCGCGGCCTTGGGCGCCTCGGCCCGCGCAGTGAAGCCGTCCCAGCGCCACAGGTCCCCCTCGCGGGAGACCAGGCGTCCGCCCGGCGGCAGCGAGGCCTGCAGCCGGTCGCCGTCCGCCCGCTCGACGAGGCCGGTGAACGCCAGGCGGGCGGCGAGGGCCGGCGGCGCCTTCACCACCTGCGCCAACGGCGTCACGCCGGCGGGCCAGCTCGGCGCCGAAGCGTCGCGTCCGCCCCAGAAGGCCGGCGCGGCCTTGTCTAGCGCCGCGTCCAGGTCATCGCCGAGCGCCGCCGCCAGGGCCTGCTCGTAGCCGCGGTCCGGCGTCACCGAATCCAGGGCCGGGGCGAAGCCCGCCCGCCGCGCCTGGGCGACCAGCTGCGCCAGGGCCCGCGCCTCGGCCGTCAGCCGGCCGAGCTGTTCGTCGGACTTGCGCGCGACCTCGCGCGCCTGAGCCTCGGTCTCCACGGCCTTGGTCCGGGCCTCTTCGGCCGCATCGAGGGCGGCGCGCGCGGCGGCCAGCGCCGCCTCGGCCGCGGCCAGCTCGGCCTTCGCCTGCTCGGCCTGCGGATTGGCGAGCGCCCCGAGCGCCTCGCGTTCCTGGCGCGCCTGGTCGAGCGCCCGGCGGGTGCGGGCGACACGGCCCTGCGCTTCCTCCACCCGCGAGGCGGCGGCCCGCGACTGGGCCTCCTGCGCCGCCAGCTCGCCGGCCAGGCGCTCGACCTCGGCGTCGCCCGCGGCGCGGGCCGCCTCCGCGTCGCGGGCAGCGGCTTCCAGCTCCGGGATCCGCTCGGGCGCGCCGGCGATCGCAGCCTCCAGCGCCGCCAGGTCCTCGGCGAGGCGCTTCAGGGCCTCATCGGCGTCCTCGACGATGTGGGCTTCGCGGGCGGCGTCGGAATCGATCCGCGCGATCTCGTTCTCAAGCCGCGCGATCTCGGCGGCATGGGCCTCGTGCTCGCGGTCCAGCCGGTCCTTGTCGATGGCCAGCTTGTGCAGCACCGCCGCGGCGATGGTCTCGGCCTCGCGCAGCGGCTTGATCGCCTCCTCGGCGGCGGCGGCCCGGGTGGTCGCGGCGGCGGCGGCGCGGGCGGTCTCCTCCACGGCGCGGGCAGCGAGCTGGGCCTCACCCACCAGCCGCTCGGCCGCGGCCTGGGCTTCTGAGTATCGGGCGTAGAGCACCGCCCCCTGCAGGGCGCGGATCTCGGCCGACAGTTTCTTGTAGCGCTCCGCCTGGCGCGCCTCGCGCTTGAGCCGGCCGAGCGCCGACTCCAGCTCCTGGGCCACGTCGTCCAGCCGCCCGAGGTTGGTCTCCGCCGCGCGCAGGCGCAGCTCCGCCTCGTGCCGGCGGGTGTGCAGGCCCGAGACCCCGGCCGCCTCTTCGAGGATCATCCGCCGGTTCTGCGGCTTGGCGGCGATCAGCTCCGAGATCTGCCCCTGGCGCACCAGGGCCGGCGAGTTGGAGCCGGTCGAGGCGTCGGCGAACAGCAGCTGGACGTCGCGGGCGCGCACCTCGCGGCCGTTGATCCGGTAGGTCGAGCCCGCGCCCTTGTCGATGCGCCGCACCACCTCCAGCACCGGGTGGTCGTTGAACGCCGCCGGCGCGCGGCGCGCGGCGTTGTCGATGGTCAGCGCCACCTCGGCGTGATTGCGCGAGGGCCGGTTGGCCGAGCCGGCGAAGATCACGTCGTCCATGCCGCCGGCCCGCATGGCCTTGGCGGAGTTGGCGCCCATCACCCAGCGCAGGGCTTCCAGGAGGTTCGACTTGCCGCAGCCGTTCGGGCCCACGATCCCGGTCACGCCCGGCTCGATCCGGAATTCGGTCGGATCGACGAAGGACTTGAAGCCCGAGAGTTTGAGCCGCTGGAAGTGCACTACCGCCTCGCGGGCTTCTTCCTGGCCGGCGGCTTGCCGGCCTTCTGCGGAGCCGCCTTCGCGGCCTCGGCGATCGCCGCCTCCAGGCTGGCGAGGTCGACCGCCTCCAGCTTCTTGCCGTTGACCACCAGGGTCGGTGTCGAGTCGATCTTGTCCTTGTCCATGGCCGCGGTGACCCGGCCGTTGAGGGCGTCGAGCGCCGCCTGGTCGGTGAGGCAGCTCTCCACCTGCTTCTCGGCGAGCCCGTTCTTCACCCCGGCCTGGATCAGGATCGGGCCGATGTCGCCGGTCCGCCATTGGGATTGGCTGGCGAACACGTCATGCAGGATGGGGAAGTACTTCGCGGGGCCGCCGCAGCGCGCCACCAGGAAGCCCGCCGCCGCCACTTCCGGCGGCGCGGTGAGGAACTCCTTCAGGGTGTAGTGCACCTTGCCGGTGTCGACGTATTTGGCCTTGAAGGCCGGGAACACGGTCTCGTCGAAGTGGGCGCAGTGCGGGCAGGCGGCCGAGGCGTACTCGGTCACCTGCACCTTGGCTTTGGGGTCGCCGAGGCTCATGTCGCCGTTCACCGCGTTCGCCGGAACCCCGGCCAGCGCCGGCGCGGTCCCGAAGGCCAGGACGGCGGCTGCGATCAGGATGCCTCGGCCCATCGTCCGCGCTCCTACTTCGAGGCTTCGGCGAACGCCTGGTCGAGCTGGGCCGCGGTGACCTCGCCCTCGGCGACCTTCTTGCCGTTGAAGAAGAAGGTCGGCGTGCCGGTGACCTTGTCCTCCTGGACCGCGCGGGTGACGCGATCGTTCAGCGCCTTCATCGCCTTCTCGTCGTTGAGGCAGGCGTTGAACTGCTGCTCGGTGACACCGGCCGACTGGGCGATACGCAGCAGCACGCCGCGGAAGTCGCCGGTCTGGAACATCTCGGTCTGCGAGCGGAAGATGGCGTCGAGGACGGTGAAGTACTTGTCCTTGCCGGCGCAGCGCGCCACGAGGAAGCCCGCCGCCGCGACGTTCTCCGGCGGGGTCAGGTACTCCTTGAAGGTGTAGTAGACCTTGCCGGTGTCGATGTACTTGGTCTTGAAGCCGGGGAAGACGTCGTTGTTGAACCGCGCGCAGTGCGGACAGCTCGCCGAGGCGTACTCGACGACCTTCACCTTGGCGGACGGGTTGCCCATGCTCATGTCGCCCTCGGACGGGCTGGTCGGCCCGCCGGCCTTGTTGCACGCGGCCAGCGCCAGGCTCGCAGCCGCAGCGGCGAGGATCATGAGGCGTCGGTTGAACATCTTTGGGCGTCCCTCTGGTCCGATGGGGAGTTAAGCGCGATTCCGGCAAGCGCCTCCACCTTGGGGCGCCGCGCCGTCAAGGCGATGGGACAACCACGGGTTTGAGTCAATTCAGCGACTTAGCGGCCGCCCCGCATCACCCCGCGGCCGAGCTTCATCAGCGCCTGTTTGAGCGGGCCGTCCGGCGCCTCGGCGAGGCCCTTGGCGAGCTTGGCCTCGGCCGCGGCGTCCAGCGGCTGGGCGCGACGAGGGGGCTTGGCGCTCTCCGGCGTCAGCCGCAGCGGGCCCTGCACGACGCGCAGCTTCTGCACCGCGTCCGCGCCCAGGAACAGGTTCACCCGCGCCAGGATCTCGTGCGCCTGATGCTGGATGATCGCGGCCGACGGCCCCGCCACGCGGATCTCCAGCGAGGAAGGCGTCGAGCCCCGTCCCTTGGTCAGCTTCACCGGCTCGGTCCGGCGGGCGATCTCCGGGCCGACGATCTCGCGCCAGCGGGCCTGCAGGGCGCCGGCCCCTTGCCCGAACTTGGCGTCGAGCTCCTTCAGCACCGGCGCCAGACTGCGCCCGGCCGGCGGCGGCGGGCGACGCGGCGGGCGCGTGCGCTTCTCCGCCAGGATGCGGAGCGCCTCTTGCGGGCTGGGCAGGGAGCGGCGGGCCATCGCCTCCTTCTACCGCCAACGCCGGCCGGACGCTAAGAGGGGATGTGACCGCACCCGAGATCCGGACCGCCCTCCTCGCCTGGTACGACGCCAACGCCCGCGCCCTGCCCTGGCGCGCGCCGCCGGGCTCCGGGCGCCGCACCGATCCCTATCGGGTCTGGCTCTCAGAGGTGATGCTGCAGCAGACCACCGTCCCGCACGCCACGCCCTACTTCCTGAAGTTCCTGCAGGCTTGGCCGAGCGTGACCGCCCTTGCCGCCGCGGACGACGCCGACGTCATGGCCGCCTGGGCAGGCCTTGGCTACTACGCCCGCGCCCGCAATCTCCTGAAGTGCGCCCGCGCCGTCGCCGAGGACCACGGCGGCGTCTTCCCGGACAGCGAGGCCGGCCTCATGAGGCTGCCGGGCCTTGGCCCCTACACCGCCGCCGCCGTCGCCGCGATCGCCTTCGACCGGCCGGCCAATGTCGTCGACGGCAACGTCGAGCGGGTGATCTCGCGCCTCTTCGCCGTCGAGGAACCGCTGCCCGCCGCCAAGCCCGAGCTGAAGCGCCTGGCCGCCGGCCTCGTCGGCGACGAGCGCCCCGGCGACTGGGCCCAGGCGCTGATGGACCTCGGCGCGGTGGTCTGCCGGCCCAAGGCGCCGCTGTGCGACCGCTGCCCGCTGACCGCCCACTGCGCCGCCTACGCCCGCGGCGATCACGAGAGCTTCCCGCGCAAGAGCCCCAAGGCCGAGCGCCCGCACCGCCACGGCGTCGCCTACCTGCTGACCCGCGGCGACGAGGTGGCCCTGGTCCGCCGTCCGCCGAGGGGCCTGCTCGGCGGCATGCTGGCCCTGCCCACGTCGGAGTGGCGCGCCGCGCCGTTCAGCGCCGACGAAGCCCTGGCCGCAGCGCCGGTGGCCGCCGCCTGGCGATCGGCGGGCGCGGTCGACCACGTCTTCACCCACTTCAGCCTGACCCTGCGCCTCTACCGCGCCGAGGCCGACGCGGCGGGCGTCATCTGGACCCGCCGCTCTGGGCTCACCGCCCTGCCGAGCGTCTTTCTCAAGGCCGCCAAGACGGGGTTGAACAGACTCATCTGACCCCTCTCCCCTTGCGGGAGAGGGTGGCCGCCGGAGGCGGTCGGGTGAGGGGTCTCTCAAAATCCTCCGCGCCGCACGCAGCCCGAGGCGGTCTTCGACCCCTCATCCGTCGGGCTCCGCCCGACACCTTTTCCCGCAAGGGGAGAAGGATCCTTGCTCAGACCGGCAGCTGGCTGCGGACCTTGGCGCGCAGGACGTCGATGGGGGCCAGGCCCTTGTCCGACTTGAAGTGCCAGTAGGTCCAGCCGTTGCAGGCCGGCGCCGACTGCACCATGGCCCCGACCTTGTGGATCGAGCCGGTCAGCTCGCCTACCGCCAGACTGCCGTCCGGCCGCACCCGGGCGGCCTTCTTGCCTTGCGGGCAGTAGAGGATGTCGCCCGGCCGCAGCAGCCCGGCCTCGACGATCTGGCCGAACGGCACGCGCGGCTCGGACTTCTTGGAGCCGGTCACCGCCAGCTCCTCGGCGGTCGCCGGGACGATTTTGGCGATCCGCGCCTCGGCGAGCTTCACATATTCGGTCTCGCGCTCGATGCCGATGAACTTGCGGCCGAGCCGTCGCGCCGCCGCCCCGGTGGTCCCGGTGCCGAAGAACGGGTCGAGGATCACGTCGCCCGGCTTGGTGGACGACAGGATCACCCGGTGCAGCAGGGCCTCGGGCTTCTGGGTCGGATGGGCCTTGGCGCCGTCGGCGCCCTTCAGCCGCTCCTCGCCCGTGCACAGCGGCAGGGTCCAGTCCGAGCGCATCTGCAGCTCGTCGTTGGCCATCTTCATGGCGTCGTAGTTGAAGGTGTAGCGCTTGGCGCCCCGGCCCTTGGCCGCCCAGATCAGGGTCTCGTGCGCATTGGTGAAGCGCGTGCCCTTGAAGTTCGGCATCGGGTTCGACTTGCGCCAGACGATGTCGTTGAGGATCCAGAAGCCCAGGTCCTGCAGCGCCGCGCCCACCCGGAAGACGTTGTGGTAGGAGCCGATCACCCAGATCGCGCCATTGTCCTTCAGCACCCGCCGGCATTCCTTCAGCCAGGCGCGCGTGAAGGCGTCATAGGCCTCGAAGCTCTCGAAGCGGTCCCAGTCGTCGTCGACCGCGTCCACCTTCGAGTTGTCGGGCCGCAGCAGCTCGCCGCCGAGCTGCAGGTTGTAGGGCGGATCGGCGAACACCAGGTCGACGGAGGCGTCGGGCAGCCTCTTCAGCTCCTCGAGGCAATCGCCCTGGATGATGGTGTCGGCCTTCGCGCCCATTCGGAAACCTCTTGAACCCAGAGAATGAATCCTGGGGCCCTTATGGTGAAGAGGCCGTTTACTCGCGTGGTGAACGAAAGCTTACCGCGCGGGCCGCGCCAGCGCATCCCTAGCCGCGCCAGCGCACCCACGCCCCGTGCGGATGCACCTCCGCCAGGGTCCGCCGCTCGCCGCCGGGCCACAGCGTCAGCCGCACCTCCATGGTCGCCATGTTCTCCGGCGGCGGCTCCATGGCGAGCCAGGCGAAGGGCGCGTCCGGCGTCGCCTTGGCGGCGATCGCCGCGATCGCGGCGGCCAGCGCCGCCTGGCTCTGGGCCGGCATGTATTGCCAGAAGACCGAGTGGTAGAGCACCGTCACGGCCCCGGCCTTCGGCGCCACGCGGGCCGCGGTCCAATCCGGCGCGTCGCCGGGCTCCACCGTCACCCCATTGGCCAGGGCCAGCTCGATCGCGGCCCGGGCGCGCGCCAGCCGCTCGGTCTGGTCGGGCCAGACATAGGCCAGGAGCCGCCGCCGCTCGGCCGGATCGGTCAGGTCCACCGGCCGCCGGTCGCAGGCCGCCCGCTCGACCACCGCCACCTTCGCCCCGATCGGCGGCGGCGGCCCCTCCCAGGCGCTGTCGAGCCGCACGCTCGACTGCGGATCGCCCCAGGCGGCGCCCGGCGCGAACTCGTAGCGGTAGCGGTCCCAGAAGAGGTTCAGCCCGGCGCTCGCGGCGATCTCGAAGCAGCGCAGCGGCAGGCCGGTGACCCGCGCGATCTCCAGGAAACCGCCGACCAGGCAGATCGAGCGCCGCACCTCGTTGGTCTGCGGCTCGTGCTCCATGAACCGCGCCAGCCGCTCCGGCTCGCGCCGCATGGCGGCCAGGGCGGCGGTCCAGGCGGCGTCCACGTCGAGCCGGCCGTAGGCGTCGGCCAGGGCCGCGTCCTCGCCGCCGAGCGCCAGGTCGTGCAGCGCGCCCAGCAGCCGTAGCGCGGTCGCCGCGTCGAACAGGGCCTTCAGGCCGGCGCTCTCCCAGGGGGCCAGCAGCGGCCGCGTCGGGCCGCCGGCCAGCCAGTCGTCGGCCGCCCGCTCCAGCAGGGCGGCGCTGAACTCCGAGCCCAGCTTGCGGCAGGCGCCCGCCTGCAGCCGCAGGCCCTTGATGACGTCGATGTGGTCACGCATGGCCAAGGCGTCCGTCGCCCGGGCCCGAGCGTCAATCTTGATTCAAACGATCAATCGCCAGGGTCGAACGGCAGCTCGTCCTGCGCCCCCATGGCGTCGCCGAACGCCATCAGCGGGTCCTTGCCCATCAGCGCCAGCTTCACCGGGCCCCAGCCCATGCGGTGGATCTCGCAGGGCCCGAGGCTCAGCAGCGCCTCGGCGTGGATCGGCGCCCGATAGCCCTTGTGGCTGGCGAAGCCGTAACCGGGATAGCGCGCGTCCATCTCCACCATCAGCCGGTCGCGCGCCACCTTGGCCAGGATCGAGGCCGCGGCGATCGACTTCGACTTGGCGTCGCCCCCCACCACCGGCGTCACCTCGCACGGCAGGGCGAAGCGGTAGTTGCCGTCCACCAGGGCGAAGGCCGGCGCCACCACCATCGCCTCGACCGCCCGGCGCATGGCGAGCCCCGTGGCGTGCAGGATGTTGAGCTCGGCGATCTCCTCGACGCTCGCGAAGCCGACGCCCCAGGCCACCGCCTTGGCCTTGATCTCGATCTCCAGGCTCTCGCGCGTCTTGGCGCTCAGCTTCTTGGAATCGTCCAGCCCCTTGGGGACCTTGCGCGGGTTGGGATCGAGTATCACCGCCGCGGCGGTGACCGGCCCGGCCCAGGGCCCGCGCCCGGCCTCGTCGACGCCGCAAACCGGCCCACCGACGAAGGCCTTCTCGAGCAGCATGGAAGGTCCGCGCGCCACGGCCTCAGCCTCCCATCCGGCGGATCGGCGCGTGCCGGTGGCAGCAGGTCAGGTGGTCGTTGACCATGCCCACCGCCTGCATCCAGGCATAGACGATCACAGGGCCGACGAACTTGAAGCCCTTGGCCTTCAGCGCCTTGGAGACCTCGACCGCCAGCGGCGTCTGGGCCGGCACCTGGCCGATCCCCGTCCAGTCGTTCTGGATCGGCTTGCCGCCCGTGAAGCCCCAGCAGAAGACCGAGAAGTCCTCGCCGCGGTCGCGCATGGCCAGGTAGATCCTGGCGCTCTCGATGGCCGCGTCGATCTTGGCGTTGGACCGCACGATCCCCGGATCGGCCATCAGCCGCGCCCGGTCCTCGGCCCCATAGGCCGCCACCCTCTCCGGGTCGAAGCCGTCGAAGGCGGCCCGGAAGGCCTCGCGCTTGCGCAGGATGGTGATCCAGGCCAGCCCGGCCTGGAAGCCGTCAAGCACCAGCTTCTCCCACAGCGCCCGCGAGTCGTACTCCGGCACGCCCCACTCGGTGTCGTGGTAGGCCTCGTACAGCGGATCGCCCGCCATGCCGCGCCAGCCGCAGCGGACGACGCTTTGTTCCCCGACCTCGGAATCCATGGCGCGCACTCTCAGCCGAGGCCGCGCCAAACCTCAAGGGGCGTTCTTCGCTATGCGGCGTTCTCGCCCAGCGCCTCAAGGAGCCAGTCGGGCTTCTCCACCCGGATTGGACGTCCGTTCACCGCCAGTTCGCCGTCGATGCGGTCAAGCCGGACCAGCGCCATGGCCCCGCCCTCGCGGCCCGACAGCACCTCGCCGGCCCTGAGGGTCCCGGCCAGGATCTCCGCGCCGGGCTCGGGCGCCGGCCCCTCGAAGCGGATCGGCAGCATGCGGGTCTTCACCGTCCCGCGCCGCTTCATGCGCGAGGTGGTCTCCTGGCCGACGAAGCAGCCCTTCTTGAAGTCGATGCCGTTCAGGAGGTCGAAGTTGGCCTCGATCGGATAGAGGCGGTCCGAGCCCCAGTCCGCCGGACCGGGCACCCCAAGCGCCAGCTTCTGCGCCTCGCGCGCATCCTCGTCGGCCACCGCCGCGCCCGCCGGCTCCTCTGCCCCATAGCCCCGCCAGCCCAGCGCCGGCAGCCGCGGATCCGGGGTCCAGCCGGCGCCCGGCGCCGGTCCCTCCCCGCCGGGATAGAGGATCGCCACCGGCGTCTCGTCCTTGCCGAGCTCCACCTTGGCCCGCAGCCGGTACATGGTCAGCCGCTGAAGGATCGCGTCACGATGTTCCGCCTCTACGTCCAGCCAGCAGCCATCTTCCCGCCCCACCACGAAGAGATCGTAGAGCAGCCGCCCCTGCGGCGTGAGCAGGGCCCCGAAGCGGGCCTCGCCGGGCTTCAGCGTCTCCACGTCCTGGGTGATCAGTCCCTGCAGGAACGTGCGCCAGTCCGGCCCGCCCACGGCGATCAGGGCCCGGCTGTTGAGAGGCGCATAGGTCAGGTTTCTGCTCATGCGTCGCAATTTGGGGGAGGGATCGGTGGAGCGCCAGCGGCGAGCGCCTTATAGACAGTCCATGGCGCGCGGGTCCTTCCCGATTCTCTTTATCACGGCGACGCGGATCGGCGACGCCGTGCTGTCGTCGGGCCTCATCAAGCGCCTGCACGACGAGATCCCCCAGGCCAGCTTCACCATCGTCGCCGGCCCGGTCGCCGCGCCGCTGTTCGCCGAGGTCCCGAACCTCGACGAGGTGATCGTCTTCGCCAAGGCCAAGGACGGCAGCCACTGGTTCGACCTGTGGCGCAAGGTGCGCAAGCGCCGCTGGGGCCTGATCGTCGACATGCGCGGCTCGGGCATCTCGCGGTTCCTGTCGGCCAAGCGCCGCGCGGTCTATCGCCGCCCGGCCGGGGCCGCGCCGGTGCACAAGGTGCTGGAGGCCGCCCGCGTCCTGCGCATCGAGGACGATCCGGCCCCGCCGCACATCTTCACCTCGCCCGCCATCGAGGCCTACGCCGACGAGCTCACCGCCGGGACGGGGCCGATCCTCGCCCTGGCGCCGGCCGCCAACTGGGTCGGCAAGACCTGGCCGCTGGAGCGCTTCAGCCAGGTGGCCATCCGGCTTCTGCGCAATTCCGGCGCGCCGCTCGAGAACGGGCGGCTGATGGTGCTCGGCGGCCGCGACGAGGTGAACCTCGGCCGCGACCTCAAGGAAGTCGTCGCCCGCGGCCAGCTCATCGACCTGGCCGGCAAGGTCGACCTGCTCACCGCCTACGCCTGCCTCAAGCGCGCCCGCCTGTTCATCGGCAACGACAGCGGCGCCATGCACCTCGCCGCCGCCGCGGGCGTGCCGACGCTCGGCCTCTTCGGCCCCTCCGACGAACGCCTCTACGGTCCCTGGGGCGAGCATGCCCGCGCCATCCGCGGGACCCGCACCCTGGAACAGATCCAGCAGGCCGACCCCCACCTCACCCAGGCCATCTGCCACATGATGGACTTGGGCGTTGAGCCGGTGCTACGCGCCGCCGAGCAGCTGCTCGCCGAGAGCGAGCCGGCGCCGTTGGCGAGGACGCAACATGGCTGAGACCCCAAATGGCTGAGACCTTCGATCTGATCGTGCGTGGCGGCGAGGTGATCAACCACGCCGGCCGGGGCCTTGCCGACGTCGGCGTCCGCGGCGGCAAGATCGCCGCCATCGGCAACCTGTCGCAGGCCAGCGCCGGCGAGGTGTTCGACGCCGCCGGCCTCACGGTCATGCCGGGCGTCATCGACACCCAGGTGCACTTCCGCGAGCCGGGCCTGGAGTGGAAGGAAGACCTGGAAACCGGCTCCCAGGCCGCGGTGCGCGGCGGCGTCGTCGCGGTGTTCGAGATGCCGAACACCGAGCCCACCACCACCGACGCCGACGCCATGGCCGACAAGCTGGCTCGCGCCAAGGGGCGCATGCACTGCGACCACGCCTTCTATATCGGCGGCACCCACGCCAACGCCGAATTCCTGGGAGAGCTGGAGCGCCTTCCCGGCTGCTGCGGGGTCAAGGTGTTCATGGGCGCCTCCACCGGCACCCTGCTGATCAAGGACGACGCCGGCGTCGAGAAGGTGCTGCGCAACATCAACCGCCGCGCCGCCTTCCACTCCGAGGACGAGTACCGCCTGGAGGAGCGCCGCGCGCTCGCCCGCACCGGCGACTGGACGAGCCACCCGGAAGTCCGCGACGCCCAGGCCGCCATCCAGTCCACCGAGCGGCTGGTGCGCATCGCCAAGTCCCTCGGCAAGCGCATCCACGTCCTGCACGTCACCACCCGCGACGAGATCGAGTACCTCGCCGCCCACAAGGACATCGCCTCGGTCGAAGTGACGCCGCAGCACCTCACCCTCGAAGGCCCCGAGGCCTACGAGCGGCTGAAGGGCTACGCGCAGATGAACCCGCCGATCCGCGAGGCCCATCACCGCGCCGGCCTGTGGAAGGGCGTCGCCATGGGCGTCGCCGACGTGCTCGGCTCCGACCACGCCCCGCACACCATCGAGGAGAAGGCCCGGCCCTATCCGGCCTCGCCCTCCGGGATGCCCGGCGTGCAGACCCTGCTGCCGGTGATGCTGACCCACGTCGCCGAGGGCCGCCTGACCCTCGAGCGCCTCGTCGACCTCACCAGCCACGGCGCCAACCGCATCTTCGGCCTCGCCGACAAGGGCCGCCTCGCCAAGGGCTTCGACGCCGACCTCACCATCGTCGACCTCAAGGCCCGCCGCGAGTTCCGCCACGAGGACATGGCCACCCGCTCCGGCTGGACCCCCTTCGTCGGCATGGAGGCCAAGGGCTGGCCGATGGCGACCATCATCCGCGGCAACGTCGTCATGCGCGACGACGAGATCATCGCCCCCTCCCTCGGCGAGCCCGTCCGCTTCGCCGAGACCCTGGCCGGCTGAGTTCCTCTCCCCCGCGAAGAGGGCGGGGAGAGGGGCGGCGGAGGCATGGCCGCGGACGCTCGTTTTCAGCGGCCGGCCCACCCTGACGCCACGTCGCACTCGCGCCCTTATCAATGTTCAGGTTAGGTAGGTCCGTAAGCCAAGACCGGCCGCGTCCAAGAGCCGGATCAGGAGGGGACCACCATGCACTACGCCGAACTGAACCAGGCCTGGGCCGAGCTGACCGCGCCGGGCCAAGCCTTCGAGATCGTCGAGGTCCCGATCGGCGGCGTGCCCACCAAGACCTTCAAGAACTCGCCGCCCAACGTGCGCGCCCTGTGGCTGTCCACCGCCCAGTTCGCCGACCGCGACTACCTGGTCTACGGCGACGAGCGGATCACCTACGCCGAGGCCCACAAGCAGGTCGCCTCCATCGCCAACTGGATGTTCGCCCACGGGGTGAAGCCGGGCGATCGCGTGGCCATCGCGATGCGCAACTATCCCGAATGGATGCTGATCTACTGGGCCTGCGCCTGCACCGGGGTCGCCGCGGTCGGCATGAACGCCTGGTGGACCGCCTCGGAGATGGCCTACGGCCTGAAGGACGCCGCGCCCAAGGTGCTGTTCGCCGACGGCGAGCGCATCGCCCGCCTCGATGAGCAGCCCGGCATGCTCGGCGACACCTTCCTGGTCGCCACCCGCACCGACAAGCTGCCCGCCGGCGCCGTGCCCTGGTCCGAGGTGGTCGCCACCGGCGGCGCCCTGCCCGAGGTCGCCATCGACCCCGACGCCGACCTCTGCATCTTCTACACCTCCGGCACGACGGGCTTCCCGAAGGGCGCCCAGCTCACTCACCGGTCGTCGATCAACAACCTGATGAACATGATGTTCTCGGGCCAGGTGCACGGCCTCGCCACCCAGCGCGCCACCGGCGTCGCCCCGCCGGCCGAGCCGCCGATCCCGGTGACCCTTGTGACCACCCCGCTCTTCCACGTGACCGCCAACAACTGCGGCGCCTACGCCACCACCGCGGCGGGCGGCAAGATGGTGCTGATGTACCGCTGGGATCCGCTGGAGGCCCTCAAGCTCATCGAGCGCGAGCGCTGCACCTCGGCCGGCGGCGTGCCGGTCATGGCCCGCGAGCTCATCGCCCATCCGGACTTCGACAAGTACGACACCTCGAGCCTGCTCAGCGTCGGCGGCGGCGGCGCCCAGCTTCAGCCCGACCTCGTCGCCAAGATCGACAGCGCGGTGGCCACCGCGCGGCCGAACACCGGCTACGGCATGACCGAGACGAGCGGCATCATCACCTCGGTGAGCGGCGACTTCTTCGTCGACAAGCCGGCGAGCTGCGGCCGCGCCATGCCGACCTTCGACGTCCGGATCGTCGGCGAGAACGGCGAGACCCTGCCGCCCGGCCAGCCGGGCGAGCTCTGGGTCAAGGGCGCCTCGGTGATCAAGGGCTACATCAACCGCCCCGACGCCACCGCCGAGTCCATCACCGACGGCTGGTTGCACACCGGCGACGTCGCCTACCTCGACGAGGACCAGTTCATTTATCTGGTGGACCGCAAGAAGGACATGGTCCTGCGCGGCGGCGAGAACATCTACTGCGCCGAGGTGGAGAGCGCCCTTCACCAGCACCCGGCGGTGGCCGAATGCTCGGTGTTCGGCGTGCCCGACCCGCGCCTCGGCGAGGAGGTCGGGGCCGCCGTCGTCGTCCGCGCCGGCGAGACGCTCGACGCCGAGGCGCTGCGCGAGCACTGCGCCAGCCTGATCGCCCGCCACAAGATCCCGCGCTACATCTGGCTGCGCGACGAGCCCCTGCCGCGCAACGCCAACGGCAAGTTCCTCAAGCGCGAGCTGCGCGAGACCCTGAAGGCCGAAGAGGCGGCGTGACCGAGGCGGCGGTCGCGGAGGAAGCCATGCCGATGACCGCCACCCGCCGGACCGTCCTCGCCGGCGCCGCGGCCGCCATCGCCGCGCCGGCCGTCGCGGAGGGGCCGATGCAGGACGCGCTCGACTACGTGCAGGGCCAGCGGACCACCGGCTTCCTAATGGTCCGAAACCGCCAGGTGCTGGTCGAGCGCAACTGGCCGCTGGGCGCCGACGCCGGGAAATTCCGCGACGACTTCACCTATGGGACGACCGCCGGCGGGGCCCTTCTCGAAGACGTCGCCTCCCAGCAGAAGAGCTTTGTGGCGGTGCTCGCCGCCATCGCCGCCGACAAGGGCCTGCTGGACGTCGAAAAGCCCGTCTCGGCCTATATCGGCCCCGGCTGGTCGAAGGCCGCCCCCGGGCAGGAGGCCGCCATTCGCGTCCTTCACCTGCTGACCATGAGCAGCGGGCTTTCCACCGAGTTCGCCTACGCCGCCCCGCCGGGAACGACCTTCCTCTACAACACGCCGGTCTACGCCGTGACCAAGGCGGTGCTGGCCGCCGCGGCCAAGGCGCCGCTGGAGGCGATCACCCGCGACTGGCTGACCGCGCCCGCCGGCATGGCCGACACCGCCTGGCGTCCGCGCCCCGCCAGTTTCGGCGACGTCGGCAATCCCACCGGCCTCGTCACCAGCCCGCGCGACGTCGCCCGCTTCGGCCAGCTAATCCTCGACGGCGGCGTCGCCGAGGGCGGCCGCCGTGTCGTCTCGGCGGCGGCGTTGAAGGCCCTCTTCGCCCGCTCGCCGGCCAATCCCGCCTACGGCCGCCTCTGGTGGCTGAACGGCTCGGACTACGCGATCCGGCCGCTGGCCAGACGCACCGACGGCCCGCTGATCCCCGCCGCGCCCGCCGACCTCGTGGCAGCGCTCGGCGCCCTCGACCGCAAGCTCTACGTGGTCCCGAGCCTTGGCGCCGTGGTCGTCCGCATGGGCCAGGCGGCCCCCGACCACGACTTCGACCAGCAGCTCTGGCTGCGGCTTTCCCGGGCGCTGGCCTAGGCCCTCACAGCCCCAGCACCGCCTTGGCCATGATGTTGCGCTGCACCTCGCTGGTGCCGGCGTAGATCGTCCCGGCCCGGTCGTTGAAATAGCGCGGCGCGGCGGTCCAGGCGTGCTCCGGCCCGACCGGCTCGCGGTCGTTCGAGGACGCGAAGCCCGGGGTGTCGCCGCCGGGCGCGGCGGCGTGCGGCTGCCAGACCCCGGCGTAGGCGCCGGCAACCGCCAGCGCCAGCTCCACCAGCTTCTGGCTGAGCTCGGTGCTGACCGTCTTGAGCAGCGAGGATTCCGGCCCCGGCGCCTCGCCGCGCGACAGGCCGGCGTTGACCCTGAGCTCCACCGCCTCGAGCGCCTCGACCTCCATGGCGAGCTCGGCGGCGCGGCGGCGGTAGGCCCGCGCCTCCTCATTTGTCCCCAGCCCCTTCAGAGCCTCCGCCGTGCGCGCCAGCCGAACCTTCAGGCCCGGGGCCGAGGGCGATCCGCCGCGCTCGAACTGCATCAGGTGCTTGGCCACGCTCCAACCCTCGCCGACGCGGCCGACGACATTCTCCTTCGGCACGCGCACGCCCGAGAAGAACACCTGGTTCTGGATGTGCTCGCCGCTCGAGAACACCAGCGGCTTCACCTCCACGCCCGGGCTGGTCATGTCGATCAGCAGGAAGGTGATGCCGCGCTGGCGGATCGCCTCCTGCGAGGTCCGCACGAGGCAGAACATCCAGTTGGCGGCGTGGGCGTGCGTCGTCCACACCTTCACCCCGTCGCAGACGAAGTGGTCGCCCTCGTCGCGCGCCGACATCTTCAGCGCCGCCAGGTCCGAGCCGGCCTCGGGCTCCGAATAGCCCTGGCACCAGAAGTCCTCGCCCGACAGCATCGGCGGCAGGAAGCGCGCCTGCTGCGCCGGCGTCCCGTGGGCGATCAGCACCGGGCCGCACATGCCCAGCCCCATGGGCGAGAGCGGCGGCGCCCCGGCCGCGGCCAGCTCGCCGGCGAAGATGTAGCGCTGCGCCACCGACCACTCGCAGCCGCCGAAGGCCTTGGGCCAGGCCGGCGCCACCCAGCCCTTGCGGTGCAGGATCCGCTGCCAGGCGAGGCTGATCTCCGGGTCGGCGTAGACGCTGGTCATGCCGCGCCCGGCCCGGCGCAGCTCCGGCGTCAGCTCCGCGTCCAGGAAGGCCCGCACCTCGTCCCGGAAGCGTGCGTCCTCGGCGCTCCAGCCCAGCTCCATGGTCCCGCTCCTCGTTTCGTTCGCGCCATCAGAGCCGATGCGACGCGGCGTCAGCAAAGCGGGCTGGACCCGGGCCGCCGAGCGGCTATGCAGATGGCATGACCGATCAGCGCCAGCCCGCCGCCGACGCCCCCATCGCCGCGCTCGAGTGGGGCGTGAAGCAGAGCTTCTGCAACTACGTCCGCATGGCCGGCGGGAGCATCGAGACCGCCGCCGGCGCCGAGGCTGTGGAGGGCGGCTTCCGCTTCCCCGCCGCGCCGGGCGAGGGCCGCTTCCAGGGCGAGGTCCGCTTCGACGCCCACGGCGGCATGCTGGCGGTGCGCCTCGCCGACCCGGCCGTGGAGATCGGGCCCGGCCGCGCCGTGCTCTCCATCGCCGACCTCTCGGCGGGCGGCCGGCGCGTGGAGATCGCCACCCTCGACCTCGCCGCGGCGAGCACCGAGGCCGACGGCGCGCGCCTGATTCCGGCGGCCCTGACCCTCGACGGCAGCTTCGTGCTCGGCGACCACTACCCGCCCGGGACGGCGCTGGACCCCCTACGGCTCGCCCCCGTGCGGCTCGCCCCGGACCGCGCCCGGTGAGCCGGTCCCGCAGGCTTTAACTCAGGCTAAATCGCGCCTTACCTTAGGTAAATGCGCGTATTACGTGTCCACCCCCAGGAATCCACGAAATAATTGTCCGGAAGCACAGGATGGACAGTATTTCCGTCGAGTCTGCCTGCACCTATAACGATTAATCTTGTTCCTCGAATAATCTTGTCGGATTAGGTCCCGAAGTGGGAGAGCGCCGTTCTTGCGACGGCGCGGTTCGGGGGACTTCGACCGATGTTCGGCGTGCTTTCGCATGGCTGGTCGCGCCTGTGCGCGGCCACCTTCAGCGGCTCTTCGCGGGTGGCGGCCGTGCTGGCCACAGCCTTCGCGGTCGTCGCCCTGGCCGCGCCGGGCGTCGCCCTCGCCGTGCCCAGCAGCAACGCCAACCTCTCCAGCCTCGACGTCGGCGGCCTGACCCTGTCGCCGTCCTTCGCGGCGGCCACGACGAGCTACACCGCGACGGCGCCCAGCGCGACGGCCTCGGTGATGGTCACCGCCGTCACCGCCGACGCCAACGCCACCATCACCGTCGACGTGGTCAATCCGGCGACCAGCGGCGTCGCCTACGGCCCGGTCAGCCTCAATTTCGGCAACACCACCATCGGCGTGCAGGTCACCGCCCAGGACGGGACCACCACCAAGACCTATCAGGTGACCATCTACCGGCCGGTGGGCGGCGGCGGCGGCGGCGCCTCGACCGACGCCACCCTCTCCGGCCTCACCCTGTCCGCGGGGACCCTGTCGCCGTCCTTCGCCGCGGCGACGACGAGCTACACCGCCTCGGTGGCCAATGCGGTCTCCTCGATCACCGTCACCCCGACCCTCAACGACCCGACGGCTTCCATGACCGTGAACGGCTCGGCCGTGACCAGCGGCTCGGCCTCCGGCTCGATCGCCCTCAACGTCGGCGCCAACACCATCACCGTCGCCACCACGGCCCAGGACGGCGTCACGACCAACAGCTACGTCGTCACCGTCACCCGCGCGTCGGCCTCCCTCACCGCCCAGACGATCACCTTCGCCAATCCCGGCGGCCAGAACTTCGGCACGACCCCGACCTTCGTGGCGACCTCGGATTCCGGCCTGACGGTCAGCTTCTCGTCCTCGACGACGGGCGTCTGCACCATCACCTCCGGCGGCGTGGTGACCTTCCTCACCGCCGGCAACTGCACCATCAACGCCGACCAGGCCGGCAACGGGACCTACGCCGCCGCCACCACCGTCAGCCGCACCGTCACGGTGTTCCCGGTCGCCCCCGGCGCGCCGACCATCGGCGCGGTCACCCCCGGCGACACCCAGGCCAGCGTCGCCTTCACCGCCCCGGCCTTCACCGGCGGCGACACCATCACCGGCTACACCGCCACCTCCAGCCCCGGCGGCCTGACCGGGACCTGCGCCAGCTCGCCGTGCACCGTCACCGGCCTGACCAACGGCACGGCCTACACCTTCACCGTCACCGCCACGAACTCGGCCGGGACGGGCTCGGCCTCGGCGGCCTCGTCCGGCGCCACGCCCAAGGCCAGCCAGACGATCACCTTCGCCAATCCGGGCGCGCAGAATTTCGGCACGACGCCGACCCTGACCGCGACCTCCAGCTCCGGCCTGACGCCCACCTTCTCGTCCTCGACGACCGGCGTCTGCACCGTCACCTCGGGCGGCGCGCTGACCTTCGTCACCGCGGGGTCCTGCACCATCGCCGCCGACCAGGCGGGGAACGGCGGCTACCTCGCCGCCACCACGGTGTCCCGCACCTTCACGGTCAACCCCGTCGTCCCCGGCGCGCCGACCATCGGCGCCGTCACCCCCGGCAACGGCCAGGTCGGCGTGGCCTTCACCGCCCCGGCCTCCAACGGCGGCTCCGGGATCACCGGCTACACCGTGACCTCCAGCCCCGGCGGCTTCACCGGCACGGGCGCGTCGAGCCCGATCACCGTCAGCGGCCTGACCAACGGCACGAGCTACACCTTCACCGTCACCGCCTCCAATTCGGCCGGCACGGGCTCGGCGTCGAGCCCCTCGGCCAGCGCCACGCCCGCCGTGGCCTCCACCGACGCCACCCTGTCGGGCCTGACGCTCTCCTCGGGAACCCTGTCGCCCGCCTTCGCCGGCGGCACGACCAGCTACACGGCCTCGGTGGCCAACGGGACCGCCTCGATCACCGTCACCCCGACGGTCAACGAGAGCCACGCCACGGTGAAGGTCAACGGAACCACCGTGACCAGCGGCTCGGCCTCGAACGCCGTCGCCCTCAATGTCGGTTCGAACACCGTCACGGTGCTGGTCACCGCTCAGGACGGGACCACCACGACGACCTACACCCTCACGGTCACCCGCGCCGACGCGCCGCCGCCTGACCTCGATCTGTCCGATCTCCAGGTCACCACGGGCGATTCTTCCTCGCCGGGCGCCCCGGTTCCGCTGGAGCGGTTTTCGGCCATGACCTCTTACGGCCGGGTCAAACTCATCGTGACCTCCGTCACGGTGAGCGCCAGGCCACCGCCGGGCGCCCATCTGACCATCAACGGTCAGGGCGGATCGACCCCGCCCGGCGCGGCCGTCAGCGTCGTCGTGCCGCTGAACCGGGACGACAACACCATCACGATCGTCACCTCGGCGGGAACGTTCACCAAGACCTACATCGTCTACATCAAGCGGATGGTGACCGATAACGCCGACCTCAGGTCCGTGAAGATCTGCGGCAAGACCTACGGCTGCAGCTCGACGGCCGTGGACCCGGCGACCACCAGCTACACGATCCCGGCGGTCGGCACGCTCACCATCTGGCCGACGCCCGCCGACGGGACCGCGCGCGTGGAGGTGAACGGGGCGCCCGCCTCGCCCACCTCGAGCATCCAGATCACCGCGCCGGCCACGGCGGTCACGCCCGTGGCCATCAAGGTGACGTCAAACGACTACACGGTCACCAAGACCTACACCTTCACCTTCAGCGCTCCGAAGCCCAGCGCCGACCTCAGCGCGCTCGGCGTCTCGGCCGGGACCCTGTCGCCGGACTTCGATCCGGCGAAGGTCAGCTACGATCTCCCGGTTTCCAGCGACACGGCCTCGGTGACGCTGAGCCCGACGGCCAAGGACGGGGCCGCCAGCGTCCGGGTGATCAACGTGGCGAGCGGCCAACCGGTGTCCGGCCCCGTCGCCCTCAGGGCCGGCGCCGCCAACCCGCTGTCGGTGACGGTCACGGCCAGCGACAAGTCCACCGCCAAGACCTACTATGTGAACGTCTCCCGGCCGAACCCGCTGACCGTCGAGGCCTACGACGCGCCGGCGACCGGCAAGGTCGGCGTCCTCTACGAGGCGGGCTTCCAGCTCGGGACCTCCCAGGGCGCCATCTGGTCGGCCAGCGGCCTTCCGCCGGGCCTGAGCCTGACGGAGAACGCCTCGCCCACGAGCCGGCCCTCAACGTCGCCCTCGTCCAACCCCAAGGCGTTGATCTCTGGCACGCCGGCCAAGGCCGGAACCTACACCTTCACCGTGACCGCCACGGCGAACGGCTACGGCGCACCCCTGGGCGGCGCCACCGGCTCGGCCAGCGTCACGGTCAACGTCGCCGAGGGCCCGTCGGACGTCGATCTCACGGCCCTGAGGCTCGAGGCCGGCGCGGCCGTCCCGCTGTCGCCGGCGTTCGATCCGGCGACGACCGCCTACACCGCCAGCACCGCGAGCGGCCAACTCTCGATCGGCGCCACGCCGCGGGATTCCGGCGCCACGGTGACGATCGACGGCGTCCAGGACGGGACCCAGGTTTCGCTGAAGCCCGGCGCCAATGTCATCACCATCAACGTGAGCAAGGGTTCGGCCTCCAAGACCTACACGCTGACGGTCAACAAGGTCGCCGCCGGGGCCAACGCCGACCTCAAGGGCCTCACCCTGGGCGCCGGCGCGACGCTCTCGACGCCCTTCGCGCCCGACACCTTGGCCTACAAGGCCACGGTGACCAACGCGACGACGTCGCTCCAGATCGCCGCGCCGACCGCCGACGCGAACGCCACGGTCAAGTTCAACCCCGCGGGACAGCAGTTCGGCCAAGGAACGACGGCGTCGCTGCAGGTCGGCGACAACGTCTTCAAGATCGCCGTGACCTCGGCCGACGGGACGCTCACCAAGACCTACACCCTCACGGTGACGCGGGCGGCCTCGGCCAACGCCGACCTGACGAACATCTCCGTCGTCTCGGCGGAGCTTGGGGTCGAACTCACGTCGAAACTGTCGCCGGCCTTCTCTCCCGCCACGACCACCTACAGCCTGGTCCTCTCGCACGGGGAGAGCGTGATCGAGGTTGGCGGGGTGGCCGCCGACACCAACGCTCGCACCGCCGTCGACAGCGTGAACTCGACCGGCTACGCCGCGACGCAGGCGGTCAGCGTGGATGACAGCATCGACACGCCCAAAGTGATCCCGGTGACCGTCACGGCCCAGGACGGGACCACCACCAAGACCTATTCCATCAGCGTCACGCGACCGGCGGCTCTGAAGGTCGCATCGTCGGTTCCGGAGGCCACCTCCGGCCAGGCCTACAGCGCGACGCTCGCCGCCTCGGGCGGCAAGGGGCCCTACGTCTTCAAGCCCGCTGCGCTGGCGGGCACGGACAGCCTGCCGAAGGGCCTCACCCTGTCCTCGGACGGAACGATCAGCGGGACGACCAAGGAAGCCGGCAGCTATTCGATCGGCGTCAGCGTGAGCGACTCCGCCGGCGGCCGGGGCTCCGGAACCGTCGCCCTGGCGGTCAAGGACCCACCGACGCCTGTGCCCGTCAGGATGGAACTCACCGTACCCACCCTCAGGCCGGACACCTCGGGCTTTTCCACCCAGTTCGTGTTGTCCGTCACCGACGCCGCGCTCGGGACCATCGAGTCGCATCTCGAAGCGAACGTCGATGTTTCCTCGTCCGTCTCCTCGGCCCCGACGGCCGCCGCACTCAAGTCCGGCAAGTCCGCGGGCGCCCCGATGATGGCCACGGCCGGCCAGGCCGCGGCCTCCGCGGACGGCGACCTCACGCTCCTGACGTACAGGACCGGCCCCAACGCCATGGGCCGCGACCGGATCGTGGTGATCGGGACCCTGCCCGACGGCACGCGCGGCGCCGTCGCGCTCAACTTCGAGGTGCCCGGCAAGGCGCCCGACCTGACGGCGAACGTCGCCGCCAACGGCCTCGCCCGCCTCGATCCCACCGCCTCGATCATCGGCGGGCCGTTCGTGGGGCTGCAGATCCTCTCCCCGCCGGCCTACGGCCAGGTCAGCGTCTCGGGCCTGCAGCTCGTCTACACCCCCGACCCGACGCACCTCGGCCCGACGTCCTTCGTCTACGCCGTCGACCTCGGCTTCGGCCTCTCGGCGCCGGGGACGGTGACCGTCACCACGGGCCAGGGGGTCACCGCCCCGTCCCTGGCGGCCACCGCCTACGCCGGTCAGAAGGTCTCGCTCGACCTCACCGCCGGCGCCCAGGGCGGACCGTTCACCGGCGCCTCGGTGATCTCCATCTCGCCGAGCTCGGCGGGGACGGCGGCGATCCGCGCCACGGGGACGGGGACCTACGCCCTTGACTTCACCCCGGCGACCAGCTTCGCCGGCCCGGCCAAGGTGACCTACGCGCTCTCGGGCGCGGGCGGCGCCGCCATCGCCGACGCGACCATCACCGTGCTGGCGCGCCCCGACCCGAGCCTCAACGCCGACCTGCGCGGCCTGATCTCGGCCAGCGACCAGGCGGTGAAGACCTTCGCCCGCACCCAGACGGACAATTTCAACGGCCGCCTGGAAAGCCTGCGCTCGGCCCGCGGCCGCGGCGGCTTCGACATGAGGCTCGGCTTCGCCGCCGCCTCCAGTGGCGAGGATCCGCGCGACCAGGCCGGCTGGCGCACCCGCCGCCTCGCCCAGCAGGCCGCGCCGGATCCGACGGGCCAGTCCCCCGCCGGTCCTCGCGCCAGCGACGCGCCTTCGGCCACGACCGGCGCCTCCGGCCAGTCACCCGGCAAGCCTTCCGCCTTCGGGTCCTGGGTGGCCGGTGTGATCCAGATCGGCCACGTCGATCCGTCCGTGCAGCGCAGCCGCTACCGGCTCTCCACCTCCGGTCTCAGCGCCGGCGTCGACTACCGGCTCTCCGACCACCTCGTGCTCGGCGCCGGCCTCGGCTACGGCGAGAACAAGACCCGGGTCGGCTCCAAGGGCTCCAGGCTCGACGCCGACAGCAAGGTGGGCGCCGCCTATGGCTCCTGGCTGCCGCGTCCGGGGATCTTCGTCGACGGCGTGCTGGGCTACGGCAAGCTGAGCTTCGACGTCACCCGCTACTCGGCGGAGGCGGACAAGCTGCTGACCGGCTCCCGATCGGGCGACATGACCTTCGGCTCCCTGCGGGCCGGGGTCGACGCCCGGCGCGGCGCCCTCCACGTCTCGCCCTACGGCCAGGTGTCGTTCCTGGACGGCCGGCTGGACAGCTTCACCGAGACCGGCGATGGCGCCTTCGCCCTGCGCTACTACGCGCAGGACGTCCGCTCCCTGGCCGCCAGCCTCGGCCTCAAGCTGGAGGGCCAGCGCAAGGTCGGCCGTGAGCGCACGCTCTCGCCCCGCTTCCGCGTCGAGTGGCGTCACGAGTTCGACGGGATCGGCGACCAGGCGCTGAGCTACGCCGACACCGCCGGCTCGCAGCGCTACGTCGTCGGCGGCGACCAGCTCGGCCGCGACGAGCTCTCCTACGAACTCGGCGGACGGCTCCAGCTCGAGCACCAGATCGCCATCGACCTCGGCTACCGCGGCATGTTCACCGAGAGCAGCCACAGCGGGACCTGGACGCTCCGGCTCGACCACAGCTTCTGACGCCGATCCCCCCCTCCCGCTCCGGCGGGAGAGGCAGGGTGAGGGCCGGCTGGGCTAGCGCCGGACGCCGGACCGAGGGCCCTTGTTCATCGCCGCCTCAGCCCCAGGCCGCCGGCTGGAAGATCTCGACCACGTTCCCCGACGGGTCCTCGGCCAGGATTTGGGACCCGCCCGGCCCGGTGACCACCTCGTTGCGGAACCTCACGCCCTCGCCGCGCAGCCGCGCGACCTCGGCGGCGATGTCCTCGACGATCACCTGGAAGCGGATCCAGCCGCCGGGCTCGGGCTGGCGCCCGTCGGGCATCGGCCGCCCGGCCGAGCTCATCTTGCCGCTGAGCAGCAGCCGCAGCGGCCCCTTCTGCACCGCGGCGAAGGCCGGCGAGGATGGCCCGACCGGCGCGAAGCCGAAATGGCTGACGTACCAGTCCACGGATTGGGGCACGTCCTCCACCATGTAGCGCACGTTCACCTGGGATTGCGGGTGGGATTGTTCGCTCATCGGCTCCTCCTCTTTTCGCTCGTCTTGCTCTTTCGCTCGTTCTGTCAGGGCGCGAGCGTGCGCCGCAGAAGGTGCTGCAGGGCGCCGAGCGTGGCGTCGCGGTCGGCGCCCATGGCCACCGCCCGGGGCGCCTCGTCGATCGCGGCGTAGATCAACCGCGCCGTGGCTTCCGGCTCGACCGGAGCGAACGCCCCGGCCTCCTGGCCGGCGCGGATGACCGCCGCCAGCCGCACGATGGCGTGCAGGGCCAGCGGCCGGCGCTCGGCGAAATCCGAATGGAACAGGGCCTGGCCGATCCCCTGGCGGGCGGCGGCGAAGTCGATGAAGGCCGCCGCCTGGGCGTCCATCACCGCCGGCCAGTCCACCGGCGCCTCGACCTCGGTCGGCAGCGGATAGAGCCGGTCGAACTCGGCCACGAGCCGCTCGCGCACCGTCTCCAGGAGGTCGTCCCAGCTCGGGAAGTAGAGGAAGAAGGTGCCCTTGGCGACGCCGGCTTCGCGGACCACGTCCTCGACCCGCACGCGGGAGCCGTCGCGCTGCAACAGCCGCTCCGCCGCCTCGACGATCTCCTGCCTGCGCGCCTCCGGCTGAAGGCGCCGCCGCGCCGGCTTGCCCATCGGACACTCCTACTGACCGTTAGTCATTAATTACTGACCGCCGGTCAGTGTCAACCCTCGACGCTGCTGCTCGCAGGGCTTCGCTTCGGGAAGCGGGAAAACACTTGCACTTCCGGCATTCTCATGTTCTCTTTTTGTTCATGTCGGCGGATGAACTCCAGGATGGCCTGAGCCGTCTCTTCCATCTCGGAATGGAACTGGCCGAGCGCATCCAGCAGGACGCCATGGAGGCCGAGCAGCCGGAGACCCGCGCCAAGCTCGCCACCGCCTTCCACCGCATCTCCCGCTCGGTCCGTCAGACCGCCGCCCTCAAGCTGCGCCTCGAGCGCGAGGCCAAGCGCGCTGTCCGCGAGGACCAGGCGGCGGTGCGCGCCGACCGTGAGCGCCAGGTCGACCTGCGCAAGACCCGCATCAAGGCCCGGGTCGAACAGCTCATCTGGACCGAGTACGAAGGCGAGGACGCCGACAGGCGCGAAAGCATCCTCGAGGACCTCCTCGACGCCGACGCCCTCGAAGACGACTTCCTGGACCTCTCCCCCGAAGCCGAGATCGCCAGGCTCTGCATGGACCTGGGCCTTCCCAATCCTCCCCCAAAGGGGGAGGTGTCGGCAAAGCCGATGGAGGGGGTTGAAGCCCACTCAACCCTCAGCCCTGCCCCTCAACCCCCTCAGTCGCTCCGCGACAGCTCCCCCCCAGGGGGACCATCTAGGGGAGCATCTGAACGCCCGTCGTTTCCGCGCGATAATCGCGGGGAGGACTACTGGAACTCGGCCTGAGGGCTGAGCCCCCTTCCCATCCGGCGCGACAGTCAATAACGGTCGGTGGATGGACGCCGAGACCAGCCTGCTGACTGCGCCGTTCCGCGACGCGCGCTACGCCCCGCGACGCCTGGAGATCGAGCGCCGTGACGGCGGCGAGATGGTGCTGACCAACCCGACGCCCGTCTCGCTGCGCTTCCAGACCATGACCGCGGCCCTCGAGCACTGGGCGGCCGCCGCGCCGACGCGCATCTGGCTTGCCGAGCGTTCCGGCGCGGGCTGGCGCACCCTCACCTTCGCTGAGGCCTGGGACCAGGTTCGCGCCCTGGCCGGCGGCCTGCGCGAGGCGGGGCTCGTCTCCACCCGCCCCCTGATCGTGCTCTCGAACAACACGATCGACCACGCGCTGATCAAGTACGCGGCCATGAGCCAGGGCATGCCGGTGGCGCCCGTCTCGCCGCAGTACGGGCTCAAGGGCGCCAACCTCGCCCGCCTCGCCCACGCCTGCGAGGTGCTGAGACCGGCCGCCGTCTTCACCGAGGACGCCGCCCTGTTCGAGGACGGCCTCGCCGCGGACTGCCTGGCGGGCCTGCCGGTGATCGCGGCGAAGAACGCCCGGCGCAAGAACGCCCAATCCAGCGACATTCCACTCGACCGCCTCTTCGCCGCCGCCCCGGCCCAGCCGACCGCGACGCCCGACGACCACGCCAAGTACCTGCTGACCTCCGGCTCCACCGGCCTGCCCAAGGCGGTGATCTGCACGCACCGCACCATCTCCACCAACGCCGCCCAGATCGAGGCCTGCTTCGCCGATCCGGATCCGCCGGTGATGGTCCACTCCGCGCCCTGGAGCCACAGCCTCGGCGCCAACGCCATCCTGCACATGGGCCTGCACCGCGGCGGCACGCTCTACATCGACTGGGGCCAGCCCACCGCCGCCCGCTTCGGCGAGACCCTTCGGAACCTCCACGAGGTCGCGCCCACCTACCAGAACATGGTCCCCGCCGGCTGGATGCTGCTGGTCGACGAGCTGGAGAAGGACGAGACCCTCGCCCGCACCTTTTTCTCCCAGGTCCGCCTGCTGCAGTACGGCGGCGCGGCCCTCGGCCAGGCCACCGCCGACCGCATCCAGAAGGTCGCCGTCCGCACGGTCGGCGAGAAGATCAGCTTCGGCTCCGGCTACGGCGCCACCGAGACGGGCCCCACCGCCTGCAACGTCCACTGGCTCAACGACCGGATGGGCATGATCGGCGCGCCGATCCCCGGCACCTCGGTCCGTCTGGTGCCCGAGGCCGGCAAGCTCGACTTCCGGGTCAAGGGCCCGCAGGTCACCCCCGGCTATCTCGGCCGGCCTGACCTCTCCGACCGCGCCTTCGACGAGGAAGGCTTCTATGTCCTCGGCGATGCGGCCCGCTTCGTCGACCCCGAGAATCCGATGAAGGGCATGGTCTTCGACGGCCGCCTTTCTGAGAACTTCAAGCTCGCCTCCGGCACCTTCGTCGGCGTCGGCGAGCTGCGCATCCACGCCATCGGCGCCATCGGCGGCGCGGTCACCGACGCGGTGGTCTGCGGCGAGGGCGAGGAGGGCGTCGGCCTGCTCCTCTATCCCAACCCGACCATGGACCGCGCCGAGATCGCCGCCGCGGTCCGCGAGGGCCTTGACCGCCACAACGCCACCGCCAGGGGCGCCGGGGGCAAGATCGCCCGCGCCCTCGTCCTGCCGAACGGCCCGGACGCCGGCGCCGGCGAGATCACCGACAAGGGCTACATCGCCCAGGCGCTCGCGCGGCGCCTGCGGGCCGAGGCCGCCCAGCGCCTGTTCGCCAATCCCTGCCCTTCCGACGTGATGGAGTTCTGATCGCCATGAACGGCGCCGACGCCCTGATCTCCACCTTCGTGGCCAACGAGGTGACCGCCTGCTTCGCCAATCCCGGCACCTCGGAGATGCAGTTCGTCGCCGCCCTCGACCGCAATCCGCAGATGCGGCCGGTGCTCTGCCTGTTCGAGGGCGTGGCCACCGGCGCGGCCGACGGCTACGGCCGCATGGCCGACCGGCCGGCCTGCACCCTGCTGCACCTCGGCCCCGGCTACGGCAATGGCGTCGCCAACCTGCACAACGCCCGGCGCGCCTTCACCCCGATCGTCAACGTCGTCGGCGACCACGCCACCTACCACCGCCAGTACGACGCGCCGCTGAACTCCGACATCAAGACGCTGGTGACGCCCAACTCGCTGTGGGCCAAGTCGGCCGACAGCCCGGACGCCGTGGCCGGGCTCGCCGCCGAAGCCGTCGCCGCCTCGATGACCGCGCCCTGCGGTCCGGTCAGCCTGATCCTGCCCGCCGACAGCGCCTGGCTGGAGACCACGACTGAGCCGGCCATCGCCCAGAAGCCGGTCCGCCCCGCCCCCAAGGGCGAGCAGGTCGAGGCCGCGGCCCGCGCCCTCAAGGACGCCAAGAAGCCCATCATTCTGATCGGCGGCCAGGCCTGCCGGGCCGAGGGCCTGAAGGAAGCCGCCCGCCTGCAGGCCGCCGGCGTCACCGTCTACGCCGACACCTTCGTTTCGCGCCAGCCGCGCGGCGCCGGCGCCTTCGCGCCGCGCCGCATGCAGTACTTCGGCGAGGCCGCGCTGGCCGAGCTCGAGGGCGTCGATCTGATGATCTACGCCGGCACCACCCAGCCGGTCGCCTTCTTCGCCTACCCCGACCGGCCGAGCGTGCTGGTCCCCGAGGGCGCGGCGACCCTCTCCCTCGCCGACCGGGCCGAAGACGCCGTCGCCGGCCTCGCCGCCCTCGCCGACGCCCTGGGCGCGCCAAAGGAAGGCCCGGTCCAGCCGCTGAAGCTGCCCGACGCCGCGCCGAGCGGAAAGCTCAGCCCGCAGCTCTGCGGCGTCACCGTCGCCCGCCACCTGCCCGAGGGCGCCGTGGTCTGCGACGACAGCGTCACCTCCGGCGGCGGCATCGCCGTGCCGTCCATGACCGCCCGGCCCCACGAGGTGCTGGCGCTCACCGGCGGCGCCATCGGCGCCGGCCTGCCGCTCGCCATCGGCGCGGCGGTGGCCTGCCCGGACCGCAAGGTCGTCTCCCTGAACGGCGACGGCGCGGCCATGTACACGGTGCAGTCGCTCTGGACGATGGCTCGCGAGGACCTCGACGTCTGCGCCGTGGTCTTCGCCAACAACTCCTATCGCATCCTCAACATCGAGATGATGCGCACCGGCTCGGGCCAGGCCGGCCCGCAGGCGTCCAAGCTGCTCGAGCTCGGCGACCCGGCGATCGACTGGGTGTCGCTGGCCAAGGGCCTGGGCCTGCCGTCCGTGCGCTGCTCGACCGCCGAGGAGTTCGAGAAGGCCTTCGCCGGCGCCATGGCGAACAGGGGCCCGATGTTCATCGAGGCGGTGATCTAGCGACCGCTCCTGACGCATCGGCCGGCCAAAGAAAAAGGCCCGCGGGACGAACCCGCGGGCCTCTTCATGTTGGAGCCTTGGCCGTGGCCTCAGCTCGTCTTGTTGCCCGGCAGCTGGCAGCCGCCGGCGAAGCGGCAGCCGGTGGCGCCGAGGGCGTTCACCGGCGCGGCCGAGTACTCGATCATGTAACCCGGCAGGCCGTCCGAGCAGGCCACCTCGACGAGGATGGTGCCCTTCTGGGTCTTGGCGGCCGGACGGGCGTTGGAGACCGTGCAGCTCTTCTCGAACTTGCGCAGGTCGGCGGTCAGGGCCGAGTAGTCGGCCTTGCCGAGGCTGCACTTGTAGCCGGCGACCAGCGCGTGGCCGCAGTCGAGCACGTCGCCCTTGCCGGTGGCCGGGAAGATGCCGATGGCGCTGTTGCCGTCGGCGCAGACCAGCTCCACGGCCTCCTTGTTGTCGGGACGGGCCGGGAACAGGGCGTAGCGGGTGACCTGGCAGTTCGAGCCCGAGTTCTTGGCGAGCTTGGTGTAGAGCGCCGCCTGTTCGGTCTCAGCCTGGCGGGCGTCGGTCAGGGTGCAGCCGCCGAAGAAGCCCTGGGCGTGGCCGCAGTCGGTGGCCTGGGCCAGCTTCGCGCCGTTGGCCTTGTAGATGTAGCCCTTACCGTCCTGGCAGGACGCCTCGTAGTAGTCGGCGCCGTCCTTGGCGGTGGCGACGAAGCGGCGGTCCTTCACGACGCAGCCGTTGTTGGCCGCGGTCGCGAGGCTGTCGACGATCTTCAGGCGCGCCGTCTTGTCGGACAGGGCGCACTTGATGTTGCCGGCGCCGTCGTCGAAGTTCAGGCAGTTCTGCGCTTCGAGGCCCTTGGAGGCGTCGAACGGCGCGCTGGCGATGGCCACGTAGCCGGCGCCTTCCTGGCAGGCCACTTCGATGAAGGTCTGGGTCTTGGTCTGGCCGATGCCGCGGGTGGCGGTCGGGGTGCACTGCGCGCCAGCCTTGCTCAGCAGCGGCCCAAGGACCGCCTTCGGATCGGAGTTGCCGGGCAGCACGCACGGCAGGGACGGCGGCTTGCTGGGATCGGGCGACGTGTTCGCCTCGATGCAGGAGAAGACCGTCGTCGGGCCGCCGGCCGAGGCCTGCAGGATGTAGCCCATGGTGCCGGGCGCGCAGGCGACTTCATAGTAGCTCTGGTCGGGCGTGCCCTTCTTCTTGTCGCCGGGCGATTTGCCGACGAAGCGGGCGTCGCTCACTTGGCAGGGCAGGCCCGCGGCCTGCACCAGCGCCGGGGTCTCGGCCATGCCTTGCTTGCGTTGGGCGTCCGACACCGCCGGCGCGCCCTTCGGGGCGGACATCACGGCGATCGGCGCCAGCGCCGCGACGAGCAGGGCGGCGGCCAGCCCCAAAACCTTAGGCCTCATTTTCTTTGGTCTCTCCTGGGTGGAATCCTCTGGCGCGCACATAAGCGCCCGCTTCGTCCCAGGGTCAAGTTGAGCCAAGAACCCGGCCGAACTATGGCCTGTTTCCAAAGGCTTAGCGTCGCCTTGCGAGGCGCGCGACGAACGGCGTTATGCGCCGCGCACGCGAAGCCGAGCTCCCTGCACGCCGACCACCTCGACCCGGGCGCCGTCGGCAAGGGCTTCGCCGTCGGCCAGCTCCGCCGCCCATTCCTTGCCGTCGATGAACACCCGGCCGGTCCGGTCGCGGAAGGCGCCCACCGCGCGGCCCTGGTGGCCGATCAGCCTGGCGACGTTGTCGTTGATGTCGTGGCCGTGCGGCCGCAGCGACCGCGGCAGGTAGCGGCGAGCGAGCACGGTGGTGACGATGGTCAGGGCCGCGAACACCAGCACCGCCGTCGTGGCGGAGACGTCGGTGGCGGCGCTCAGCACGGCCACCGCCCCCGCCGAGGTCGCCGGCCACAGCAGCCAACCGGACCCGGTCAGCATCTCAGCGGCGAGCAGCACCGCCGCCAGGCCGGTCCAGACCCAGAAGGCATGGCTTCCCGAGAAGGCGACGATGTCCGCCATGGCTCAGGCTCCGGTCGGCGGGACGGCGGACCCGCCCTTCTGGCCGCGCGCCGCCCGCGGCGCGGCGGGGGTCTCGGCGCCGGCGAATTTCACCAGTTCGCCGACCCCGGCGATCGAGCCGACCAGGGCGGCCATGTCGGCCGGCACGATGACGGTCTTCTGCTGCGGGCTCTCGGCGAGCTTGCCGAAGGCCTCCACGTACTTCTGGGCCACGAAATAGTTGATGGCGTTCACGTCTCCCTTGGCGATGGCGTTGGAGACCAGCTCGGTCGCCGTGGCCTCGGCCTGGGCCGAACGCTCGCGCGCCTCGGCGTCGCGGAACGCGGCCTCACGCCGGCCCTCCGCCTGCAGGATCGCCGACTGCTTCGAACCCTCGGCGCGGGCGATCGCCGCCTGCTTCTCGCCATCGGCCTCGGTGATCACCGCCCGGCGCTCGCGCTCGGCCTTCATCTGCCGGGCCATGGCGTTGGTGATGTCCGGCGGCGGCTGCAGATCCTTGATCTCGATGCGCGCGACCTTCACGCCCCACGGGCTGGTCGCCTGGTCGATGACGTCCAGCAGGCGCGAGTTGATGTGGTCCCGCTGGGACAGCACCTCGTCGAGCTCCATCGCGCCCACCACCGTACGCAGGTTGGTCATCGTCAGCTGCGAGATGGCGTAGTCGAGGTTCTCTACCCGGTAGGCCGAGGCCGCGGCGTCCATCACCTGGATGAACACGATGGCGTCTACCTGGACGGTGACGTTGTCCTTGGTGATCACCTCCTGGCGCGGCACGTCGAGCACCTGCTCCATCATGCTGATCTTGCGCCCGATGCTCTCGACGAACGGCGTCAGGATGCTGATGCCGGGCTTCAGCGTGCGGGTGTAGCGGCCGAAGCGTTCCACCGTGTATTCGCGCCCCTGCGGCACGATCTTGATCGACCCGACGGCGATGACGAACGCCAGCACCAGGATCACAGCTGCAACCGCAAATCCCATGAACCCCTCCCGAACCACTGGAGCGGGAGTGTATCGGTGGTCCACGCGTCCCGCCATGGAAACCGGCGCCACGCTCGCGCCCAAGTCCTGGGCCTGCTACCGATCCATCATGACCCGCAAGATCATCGCCATCGCCGTCCTCGCAGCGCTCGCGCTGACCGGCGCGGCCGAAGCCAAGACCCGCACCCCGACCCACCGGCCCGCGCCGGCTGCTCCCGCCGCCGCGAAGCCGGCCGCCGCTCCGGCGACCCCGCCCCTGCCGACCGGTCCCTTCGACGCGCGCGAGCCGAGGGACCTCGCCGCCCTGCTCGGGGCGCTGGACGCCAAGGCGCAGGTCAGCGCGCACGACACCGAGAACGTGGTGCTCAAGGCCACCTCACCGGCCGGCGACTTCGCCATCCAGTACGCCGGCTGCAACCAGCAGGGTCACCTCTGCAAGGCCGTGCAGTTCGACGCCTCGGCTCAGGCCAGGACCGCGACCGTGGCCGAGATCAACGGCTTCAATCAGAGCTCGCTCACCTGCCGCCTCTACCAGGACAAGTCCGGCAAGCCGCATGTGCTCTACTCGACCCTGGTGTTCGCCAGCACCGGGCGCCAGGACATGCTGGCGCACGTCAACGCCTGGCGCGGCTGCCTTTCGGACTTCGCCGCGTTCCTGAAGGATCCGCCGGGCTATCTGGCGGCCGCTCCTTAAGCGGGTTCGGCCGCCTTGGTGCGGAAGGCGTTGGCCCGGTCCAGGGCGGCCTCGGCCTCGGCCATGATCCGCTTGACGATTTCGCCGGCGGGCAGGACGTCGCGCACGCCGCCCGCAGACTGGCCCATGGCGAAGCACGACTTGTCGGCGTCGAGGCCTTCGATCTGGCCGCCGATGCCGCCCATGACGCCCGCCTGGGTCGAGAGCATCGCCTGCATCGGGAAGGGCTGGATGTCGGCCGGACGGCTCTCCCAGTCCTCGACGTAGGGGTTCTTCTTCACCCGCATCGGCTTGCCCGAGTAGCAGCGGGTGCGGACCGTGTCCTCGTCGGACGCCTCGAGGATCGTCTCGCGGTACATCTCGCCGGCGTGGGCTTCCTGGCTGGCGATGAAGCGGGTGCCCATCCAGACGCCCGTGGCGCCGAGGCAGAGCGAGGCCGCGAGGCCGCGGCCGTCGTAGAGACCGCCCGCCGCGACCACCGGGATCTTCACGGACTCCACGGCCTGGGCGACCAGCGGCATGGTGCCGACGAGGCCCGTGTGGCCGCCGCCCTCGCCGCCCTGGCAGATGACCGCGTCGCAGCCGGCCTGCTCGGCCTTCACTGCGTGCTTCACCGCCCCGCAGACGACCATGACCTTCAGGCCCGCCTTCTTCAGCTTCTCGAGGATCGGCATGGGCACGCCGAGGCCCGCCACGAAGGACGAAGCGCCCTCCTCGATGATCACGTCCACCGAGGCGACGAGGCTCTCCGGCGATGCGGCCAGCAGGTCGACGCCGAAGGGCTTGTCGGTCAGCGACTTCACCTTGCGCATCTGCTCGCGGATGAAGTCCGGCCCGCGCCCAGCCATGCCCAGCACACCGTAGCCGCCGGCGTTGGAGACCGCCGCCGCCAGCTCCGCGTAGGAGACACCGCCCATGCCGGCCAGCATGATCGGATGCTTGACGCCAAGCAGTTCAGTCAGGGGGGTACGCAGGGCCATGATTTCCTCCGGCTTTTGGCCACCATGGCGCCCGCGAGCGCCGGAGAAAACCGTGACGCGAGGGAAATCCGGCGATCAGAAGATCGTATAGCCGCCGTCGATGACGAAGCTGTCGCCGGTATGGAACTTCGAGGCGTCCGAGGCCAGGTAGACGGCGATGCCGGAGAAGTCCTCCCACTCGCCCCAGCGGCGGACGGGCACCCGCTTCAGGATCACCTGCTCGTTGAACTTGTCGTTGTCCTGGGCGCCCTGGGTCATGTCGGTGGCGATCCAGCCCGGCAGGATGGAGTTGGCGCGCACGCCGTAGCGCGCGTACTCGACCGCCAGGCCCCGCACCATCGACAGCACCGCGCCCTTGGTCGAGGCGTAGGCCTCGTTGCGCGGCGCGCCGTGGATCGCCGAGGTGGAGGAGGTGACCGCCAGCGAGCCGCCCGGATCGCCGGCATTGGCCCGCTCGACCATGTGCTTCACCGCTTCCCGGAAGGTCCAGAACACCGCGTCGAGGTTGACGGTCGTGACGCGGCGCCACTTCTCGGTGGTCATCTGGTCGAAGGGCGCGCCGCCGCCGATGCCGGCGTTGGCGGCGCAGAAGTCGAGCCGGCCGAAGGTCTTCAGCACCTGAGCGACGCCGGCGACCACCTCGCCCTCGTCGGCGACGTTGACCTTCTGGGCGAGCACCTCGACGCCGTGCGCCTTGAGGCGCGCCTCGGCCTTGGCGTTCTTCTCCTCGTTCTGGCCCCAGATGGCGACCTTCGCGCCGGCCATGGCCAGGCCCTCGGCCATGCCCAGGCCGATGCCGCCATTGCCGCCGGTGATCAGCGCCACCTTGCCCGTGAGATCGAACGGCTTGAACGCCATGGCCCTGCCTCCCTCGCTGAATTCAAACAGTCGTTGGATGGCACAAGCCGTGTTTCCGGGGCGGCGTCAAGCCGAAGGGCCGCGCCTCAGGCCGCCGTCCAGCCGCCGTCGACGCTGAGCGCCGCGCCCGTGGTCGAGGCGCCCATGTCGCTGACCAGATAGAGCAGCATGCCGGCCAGGTGCGGATATTCGACGAAGCTCTTGTTGGGCTGCGCGGCGAGGATCACGTCCTCGACGACCCGGTCCACGGGGATACCGCGCGCCTTGGCCTGGTCGGCGATCTGCGCCTCGACCAGGGGCGTCTTCACATAGCCCGGACAGATGGCGTTGACGGTGATCCCGCTGCGCGCGGTCTCCAGCGCGATCGCCTTGGTGAAGCCGACGATCCCATGCTTGGCCGCCACATAGGCCGACTTGAACGGCGAGGCGACAAGGCCGTGGGCCGAGGCCAGATTGACGATCCGGCCGCGCCCCTGGGCCTTCATGATCGGCACCGCCGCCCGGGTCGCGTGGAAGGCGCTCGTCAGGTTGATGGCGATGATCTGATCCCACTTCTCGATCGGGAACTCCTCCACCGGCGCGACGTGCTGCACCCCGGCGTTGTTGAGGAGGATGTCGAGCCGGCCGAACTCACGCTGGGCGAAGGCGACGAGGTCCGCGATCTCGCCGGGCTTGGTCATGTCGGCCCCGTGGTAGATCGCGCGCACCCCGGCGCTCTTCTCCAGCGCCGCGCGATCGGCCTCGATCTTCGCAGGATCGCCGAAGCCGTTCAGCACGACGTTGACGCCTTCGCCGGCGAGCGCATGGGCCATCGCCTGGCCGATCCCGCTCGTCGAGCCTGTGACCACCGCCACCTGCCCCTTCAGACCATAGTCGGCCATCTCAGGCTCCCTTGCGTTTGGCGACCACCGGCGGCGGCTGCGGCCGCGAGAAGGTGAACTCCTCGTCCGAGGAGAGCTGCGGGACGAACCGGTAGCCTTCGGAATCGAAGCCCTTGAGATCGGCGGCCTTGTCGATGCGGTGGTCGATGGCGTAACGCGCCATGAGGCCGCGCGCCTTCTTGGCGAAGAACGAGATCATCCGCGCCTCGCCGTCCTTCTCCTCGAGGAACTTGCAGGTCAGCACCGGCAGCTTCAGCGCGGTGCGGTCGACCGCGCCGAAGTATTCGCCGCTGGCGCAGTTCACGAGCGTCTTGTCCTTGTGGCGGGCCGCCGCCTGATTGAGGGCCTCGGCGATCCGCGGTCCCCAGAAGTCGTAGAGGCTCGCGCCGCGCTTGGTCTTCAGCCGCGTGCCCATCTCCAGCCGGTACGGCTGGATGGCGTCGAGCGGGCGCAGCACGCCGTAGAGACCGGAGAGGATCCGCACGTGATCCTGCGCCCAGGCGAGCCCCTTCTTGTCGAGCTCGCGCGCCTTCAGCCCCGTATAGACGTCGCCGTTGAAGGCGAAGGCCGCCTGCAGCCCCTCTTCAGAGGCCGCATCGAAGGCCTGGAAGCGCTCGCGGTTCAGCTTGGCCAGGTTGTCCGACAGCGACATCAGCCGCTTCAGGTCGCTGGCGGTGAGCTTCTTCGTGGCCTTGGCGAGCTCGGCGGTCTCCTCCCCCAGCTCGGGAAGGGTCAGCGGCGCCGACGGCGGGCCGGAGGTGAAGTCGAGCGCCTTGGCGGGCGAGAGCACGATCAGCATGGGTCCTGCTTTGGCGCGACTTGGCCGTGGCGCCAAGCGTAGAACAGGACCCTAAAATAGGACTCTGGGGTTCATGATGCGCTTGGGGTCGAGGGCGAGGCGGATCGCCCGCATGGCCTGCACCTCCACGGGGCTCTTGTAGCGCAGCGCCTCGGCCGTCTTCATGGCGCCGAGGCCATGCTCGGCGCTGATCGAGCCGCCCAGCGAGACCACGAGGTCGTGGACGATCCGGCTGCCCTCGTCGCGCTTGGCCGAGTGCTCGGCGTCGGAGCCGCCGTCGGGCCGCAGCACGTCGTAGTGGATGTTGCCGTCGCCCACGTGGCCAAAGGCGGCGATCCGCGCGCCGGGCGCGATCTGCAGCATGGCGGCGGTCGCGCGGTCGAGGAAGGTCGCGACCTGGCTTACCGGCACCGACACGTCGTGCTTCCAGGTGGCGCCTTCCGGCTTCTGGGCCGGGGACTGGTTCTCGCGGATGGCCCACAGCGCCTTGGCCTGGGCTTCGGTCTGGGCCACCACGGCGTCGCGGATCAGCCCGTCCCCGAGACCCGAGGCCAGGAAGCGCTCCATGGCGCTTTGCGCCGAGCCCGCCTCGCCGCTCGCGAACTCGGCGAGGACGTACCAGGGATGCCGCTCGGCCAGCGGATCGCGGGTGCCGGCGATGTTGCGCAGGGCGAACTCGATGCCGAGCCGGCCCATCAGCTCGAAGGCTTCGACGTCGCCGCCGGTCTCCTCCTTGGCGCGCGCCAGCAGCCGGATGGCGTCTTCGGGCGAACCGACGCCGATGAAGGCCACGGCGCGGGAGGCCATCTGCGGATAGAGCTTCAGCGCCGCGGCGGTGACCACCCCGAGGGTGCCTTCAGCTCCGATCAGCAGCTGCTTGAGGTCGTAGCCGGTGTTGTCCTTGCGCAGGCGCTTGAGCCCATTCCAGACCTCGCCCGTCGGCAGCACGGCCTCGAGCCCCAGCACCAGGCTTCGCGCCATGCCGTAGCGCAGCACCTGGGTGCCGCCGGCGTTGGTTGAGATCACCCCACCCACGGTGGCCGAGCCCTCCGAGGCGAGGCCCAGCGGAAAGCGCCGACGCTGGGCGGCGGCGGCCTCGTGCACCTCGGCCAAGGTTACGCCGGCCTCGGCGACGATCACGTCGTCGAAGGCGTCGAGGTCGCGGATGGCATTCAGCCGCTCGGTGGACAGCAGGATCTCGCCCTGCGGGATCTGGCCGCCGACGAGGCCGGTGTTGCCGCCCTGCGGCGTGATCGCCACCCCGGCCTCGAAGCAGACGCCGACGACGGCGGCGACCTGTTCGGTGGTCTTCGGCAGCGCCAGGAAGGGCGTCGTCCCCGTCCAGCGATCGCGCCACTCCAGCAGCTTCGGCGCCAGCTTGGCCGGGTCCTGGCTCCAGCCGCCTTCACCGAGCACGGCCTTGAGGCGGGAGATGACGTCGCCTGACATTCGAGGGGCGGGAACGGGAGCGGTCATGGCGGAAATCTAGTGCCTCGGACTCAGCCGACAAAGCCCGCCGCGCGCTTCAGCCGGTCGTTGATCGCCTCGCCCAGGCCCTCGTGCGGGATCGGGGCCACGGCGATGCCGCTCGCTCCGGAGCGATCGGCGGCGCGCAGAAAGCCGAACAGATTGGCCGCGGCTTCCTTCAGGTCGCCAGCCGGGCTCAGATTGAACACGCGCGCCCCCGCGGGCGATGGCCCGAACGCGAGATAGGCCTCGTCCGCCTCCGGAGCCGCGGCGTCCAGCCGGACCGGCAGGTTGGGCGCGTAGTGGCGCGCGAGCCGGCCGGGCGAGCGCCGGGCGTCGGCCTCGGCTTCCGCCAACGGGCCGATCACGGCCTCGATCTCGGCGCGGGTCACCGCCCCCGGACGCAGCAGCCGCGCCTCGTCCAGCAGGGACACCACCGTCGACTCCAGCCCGATCGCGCAGGCGCCCCCGTCGAGCGCCACCGCGGCGCTGTCTCCGGTCTCCTCCGCCGCGTCGGCGCAGGTGGTCGGGCTGGGCCGGCCGGAACGATTGGCTGACGGCGCCACCACCGGCCCGCCGAAGTTGCTCAAGAGCGCATGGGTCAGCGGGTGGGCGGGCGCCCGCACGGCGACGGTGTCGAGCCCGGCGCGGGCGAGATCGCAGACCGCGGCCGTATCCAACACCGGCATCACCAGGGTCAGCGGCCCGGGCCAGAACCGCGCGGCCAGCGCCTCGGCGCGGGGGTCGAAGTTGGCGATCCGCCGGGCGGCGGCGGCGTCGGCCACATGGGCGATCAGCGGATTGAAGCTCGGCCGCCCCTTGGCCTCATACACCGCCGCGACGGCTTGCGGGTTCGAGGCGTCCGCCGCCAGGCCGTAGACCGTCTCCGTGGGCAGGATGACGAGCCGCCCCTCGCGCAGGGCGCGAACCGCCTCGGCTATTCGCGCTTCGCCGTCAGGCTGACGTTGACGCTCACCTTGGCTGGAATCTGATCGGTGCTGCTCCACTCGCCCTGTCCAATGCCGAAGGAAGTGCGGTCGAGGGTCGTTACACCGCTGACCTCGGCCTTGTCGCCCGCGATCTTCAGGCGGAACGGCAGGTCCTGCGGCTTGGTCACGCCGCGCAGCTGCAGGGTTCCGTGGGCGACGTAGCGGTCGGGGCCGGTCTTCTCGAACCTCGTGGCGCTGAACATCGCCTTGGGATGGGCCGCGGCATCGAACCAGTCGCCCGAGGGCAGCACGGCGTCGCGCTGCTGGTCGCCGGTGTTGATTGACCCCACGTCGATGGTCACCTTGACCCGGGAGCGGTCCAGGGCCTCGGGCGAGAACTGCACGTCGGCCAGCCAGCGGTCGAAGCGGCCCTTCACGGGTTGACCGCTCCAGGTCGCGGTGAAGGCCAGGGTCGAGCCCGGCTGCACCGCCCAATTCACCGGCCCGGCAATGGCGGTCGGCGCTGCGGCGCTCGGCGCCGGCCCCGTCGGACTGGTCTGCGGCGAGGCATCGGCGTCGGCGGGCTCGCCGGGAGCCTGCGCCTCCGCCGGTTCCTGGGCGGGGCCTTGCGGTGTGACCGCCGGAGCGGGCGCGGCCATGCCGGGCGGCGGCGGCGTCACGAGGCGGCCGAAGACGATCACGCCCACGAAGGCCAGCAGGATGATCAGGATCCGCGGCTCGGCCCAGCGCCCGGCCACCGCGCCGGGCGCCATACGCGCGAGCACGGGCTCGTCCTTGCTGAACAGCTGGTGCTTCAGGGCGCCGGCCACGTGCAGGGCGAGCAGCACATAGATCACCTTGGCGATCACGCCGTGGCCGCCCTCGCCGATGTCGTGCCACAGCTTCTTGGCGGCGGGCGCGAGGTCGCCCACCAGCGGCAGGTTGGGCCAGGGCACGACGCCATAGAGCAGGGTCGGGATCGGGATACGGCTCGCCGAGACCATCAGCCAGCCGGTCAGCGGCATGGCGATCATCACCACGTAGAAGCCGACGTGCGTCCAGCGCGCGAGCTCGCGCTCCCAGCGCGGCATGGTCGCGGGCAACGGCGCCGGCGGGTTCATTAGGCGCCAGGCCAACCGCACGAGGCTGAGCAGCAGGATGGTGATGCCGATCGACTTGTGGAGCTGGGTGACGGCGAAGCTGGTCGGCGTTCGCGGCCCTTCCATCCGCCCGGCCAGCACGACCTGCAGGACGATGCCGGCTGCGATCACCCAGTGGAGCAGGATGGCGACCAGGGAATAGCGGGCGCTGCCGGCGGCTTTCGGATCTTTCGCGACGTCGGTCATGGGCTCCTACTTCCGGACGAACTCGAGCTCGAAGGCAAGATCGACGTCGTCGCCCGCCCACTGGCTCATGGCCGTTGCTCCGAAATCGGAGCGCTTGATGTGGGCGGTCCCCGAAAAGCCCATTCGCGTACCAACGCCCAACAGCCCCGGACCGGCCCCGTTGAACACCACATTCAGCGTCACCGGCCGCGTCGCGCCATGGAAGGTCAGGTGCCCGGCGAGCTGCCCCTCGCCGTTCTCGCCGCCCGTGATCGCGGTCGACGCGAAGCTGATCACCGGATTGGCCGCCGCGCCGAGGAAGCCTGCGATCTGCCTGTTGAAGCCCGCGTCGCCAGTGTCCGCCGACGCCGGATCGACCTTGAACGTGACCTTGGTCGCCTGCCAGTTGGCAGGATCGTAGGTGAAGCCGCCGTCCAGTCCGTCGAAGCGCAGGGTGTAGCGGGAGAAGCCGCCCATGTGCGGCACGCGGGCGATCAGGCTGGCGTGCCTTTTGTCGAGGACATAGGTCCCGGCCGGCGCCTTCGCCGGGTCGCGGCTGATGGGGTTGGCCGAGGCGGAGCCGGCCAGAGTGAGGCTCGCTCCAAGGACGACGGCGGCGATGCGCATGTTCATGACGGCGGCTCCCCAGCTCTCGTCTCACCAGATGGTGCGAGCCAAGCTTGGCTGAAAGACGGCGCCTGCGCGCCGTCCGCGACTTCCCTAAACGCGGCCCGAGCGACTAGAAGGACCGTCTCTTAGAGGAAGCACCTGCCATGACGTTCCGCGCTCCGGTCCGCGACATCGCCTTTGCGCTCCAGACGGTGGGCCATCCGGCCCTGCTGGAACGGGCCTTTCCCGAGCTGGACGCCGACACCGTGGCCGCCGTGCTCGAGGCCGCCGGGCAGTTCGCCGACTCCGAGCTGGCGCCGCTGAATCGCCGTGGCGACCTCGAGGGCGCGAAGTACGCCAACGGCGCGGTCACCGCCGCGCCCGGTTTCGCGGACGCCTACAAGGCCTTCGCTGCGGGCGGCTGGAACTCCCTGTCGGCCGATCCGGAGTTCGGCGGCCAGGGGCTCTCCAAGGCCCTGGAGCTCTCGGTGTTCGAGATGACGCACGCCGCCAACATGGCGTTCGGCCTTTGCCCGATGCTGACCCAGGCGGCCATCGAGGCCCTGGCCCTGCATGGCACCGAGCGCCAGAAGCGCCTCGTCCTGCCGAAGCTGGTGTCCGGCGAATGGACCGGCGCCATGTGCCTCACCGAACCGCAGGCCGGCTCGGACCTCGCCGCCCTGACCACCATGGCCCGGCCGGACGGCGAGGGCGGCTACACCCTGCACGGCCAGAAGATCTTCATCACCTGGGGCGATCACGACGCCACCGACAACATCGTCCACCTGGTGATCGCCCGCACGCCCGACGCCCCGCCAGGGGTGAAGGGCATCAGCCTCTTCCTCACCTCCAAGTACCTGCTCGACGACGAGGGCCGGATCGGCGCGCGCAATGACTTCCGGCCGGGCTCGATCGAGCACAAGCTCGGCATCCACGGCTCGCCCACCTGCGTCATGCTCTACGAGGGCGCCAAGGCCGAGCTGGTCGGCGAGATCGGCCAGGGCCTGGCCCACATGTTCGTCATGATGAACGCCGCCCGCCTGCAGGTGGGCGTCCAGGGCGTCGCGATCGCGGAGCGCGCCTTCCAGCAGGCCCTGGCCTTCAGCCAGGAGCGCCGCCAGGGCCGCGCCGTCTGGTCCGGCGACTATCCGGCGGCGATCTACGACCACCCGGACGTGCGCCGGATGCTGATGCTGATGAAGGCCAAGATCGAGGCGGCGCGGGCCATCTGCCTGACCACCGGCGTCCTGGCCGACCTCGCACGGCTGGCCGATACGGAACAGGAGCGCGCCGCGGCCAAGGCCCGCCAGGAGCTGCTCACGCCGATCGCCAAGGCCTGGTCGACGGACGTCGGCGTTGAGGTGGCGTCCATGGGCGTGCAGGTGCACGGCGGCATGGGCTTCATCGAAGAGACCGGCGCGGCTCAGCACTACCGCGACGCCCGCATCGCCCCGATCTACGAGGGCACCAACGGCATCCAGGCCAACGACCTCGTCGGCCGCAAGGTCGGCATGGGCCAGGGCGCGGTGATGCGCGAGCTCTGCGCCGAAATCCTGCTCACCGCCCAGACCCTGACCGAGGTTCCCGACCTCGCCATCGTCGGCAAGCGCCTCGCCCAGGGCGCCGCGGCGCTGGAGCACGCGACCGATTGGGTCCTGGCCCACGGCGGCCCCGACGCCCTCTCCGCCGCCGGTCCTTACCTGAAGCTCGCCGGCGACGTGATCGGCGGCTGGATGCTGGGCCGTCAGGCCCTGGCGGCCGGCGGTTCGGATGATCCCTGGCTGCAGGGCAAGGCCGCCCTCGCCCGCCTCTACTCCGGCCAGGTGCTGAGCCTCGCGCCGGGCCTCGCGGAGGGACTCAAGGACGGCGCGGCCGACCTCGAGGCGATGACGCCTGCGGCGCTGGCGGGGTAGTCCGGCCCGATTTCAACCGGCAGGAGAAAGACCGGCGTTTTTCTAAGCTTTACCTTTCCGAGCTAGCCTCCGCGCCTCCCAAGGGGGTAGCGATGACGGCGTCCGAGCCGAAGCCTGTGGAAGGCCTCGGCGGTGTGAATTCGAGGTGGAACGGATACCAGCTGACGCTCGCCGGGCTCGTGCTGCCGGTGTGGGCGCACCTGGTGTTCAATCTGCTGGCCGGCGTGTCCTGGTGGCTGCTCGGTCACCCCTATGCGGGCGCAGGCTATGTGGTCTGGGCCACCGCCTTCGACGCCTTCCTCCAGCGCACCCTCAGCCGCTGGATCGAGCACAGCGATACCGCCGACGAGGTCCCCGGACTTCGCAGGCTGGCGATCCTCTCCGGCATCCGCATGGTCGTCTATCTCGCCCCGACCCTGGCGCTCGTCTTCACCGGCGGCATCAAGGAGATCGTCTACTTCGGCGTCCAGGTCGTCACCCTGATCGTCCTGGCCCAGGCGGCGGGCTCCCTCTCGCGGATGGTGTTCTGGGGCTTTGCAGGTCCGGTGACGCTCGCAGGCGCGCTGGTGATCGGCTGGTTGCTGTCGCCCGTCGCCGCGGCCGCCTGCCTGCTGGGCTTGGCCGTGACCACCTTCCTCCTGGTGATCATCTCGGCCAACACCTTCAAGGCGGTCTCCACCTGGCATGCCGCGTTCAACTCGAACCTCGACCTCGTTACCGAGCTGCAGACGGCGCGCGACCAAGCGGTCGCCGAACGCGAAGCCGCCAACCGGGCGCGCGAGGCGGCCCGCCAGGCCAACCGCGCCAAGTCGAACTTCCTGGCCACCATGAGCCACGAGATCCGCACGCCGATGAACGGCGTGCTCGGCATGGCCCAGCTCCTCAAGCGCGACGAGATCGACCCGGCGCAGTCGGAGCGCCTGGACGTCCTGATCGAGAGCGGCGAGTACCTGCTCTCGATCCTCAACGACATCCTCGACGTTTCCAAGATCGACGCCGGCCGGCTCGAGCTGATCACCGGCCCGGAGGACCTCACCCTGTTCCTCGATCGGCTGGTCGGCTTCTGGACCGGGCGCGCCGACGAGCGCGGCGTCGACCTGGCCCTCATCCTGCGCGGCGATCTGCCGAACGTGGTGATGATGGACGCCCTTCGCATGCGTCAGGTGCTGTTCAATCTCGTGGGCAACGCGCTGAAGTTCACCGAGGCCGGCTCGGTGCAGATCATCGCCGAGGCGCGGCCCAAGGGCGCCGATCACAGCCTCGTCCACATCGCCGTGCGCGATACCGGTCCAGGGATTTCGGCCGAGCATCTGCCGATCCTCTTCGAGCGCTTCTCCCAGGCCGACGAAACCGAGATGCGCAAGTTCGGCGGCACCGGCCTTGGCCTCGCCATCGCCAAGCAGCTCACCGAACTGATGGGCGGCCGCATCTGGGTGGAGAGCCAGCTCGGCCTCGGCTCGACCTTCCACATCGAGGTGCCGCTGGCGCTCAGTCAGGGGGCGCTGCGCAAGCCGAGCCCGGCGAAGGCGCCCGAGGAGCCCGAGCTCGAGGCGGGTCTCCACGTCCTCTGCGTCGACGACAACGCCACCAATCTGCTCGTGCTCGACCAGCTGCTGACCAGCCTCGGCCACGCCGTGGTCAAGGCCGCCAGCGGACCCGAGGCGCTGGAGGTGATGGGCGCGCAGGCGTTCGACCTCGTGCTCCTCGACATCCAGATGCCGGGGATGAGCGGCGTCGAGGTGCTGCAGAACCTTCGCGCGACGCCGGGCCCCAACCAGCGCGCGCCGGTGGTCGCCCTGACCGCCGACGTCACCTCGGGCGGGCGGACGCGCTACCTCGAGCTCGGCTTCACGGAGCACGCCTCCAAGCCGATCCAGATCCTCGACCTCACCGAGGCCATGGCGCGCGCCCTCGCCGCCGAGCCGGCAGCGGACGCGGCGGCGGAAATCCGCTCGGCCTGACCCTCAGGCGGCCGCGAGGCTCGGCAGGTCGTGCAGGGCCGGATCGAGCCCGCGGCCCATCATGTCGATGAAGTTGTCGCGATAGAACCTGCGCTTCACCGCCTCCGAGCAGCCCTCGAGGCTGTCGTTGAATCGCTTCAGCGGATTGCGGCCGCCCTCCACGTGCGGGAAGTCGGAGGAGAACAGGATCATCTCCTCGCCGGAGTTCTCGATGATCCAGCGCACGTCCTCATGCGGATAGGGCGTCACCCGCAGCTGGCGGCGCAGGATCTCGCTGGGCTTGCCCGAGAGCTTCTGCAGGCGCTCTTCCTTGGCGAAGGCCGCGACGCCGGAATCGAGAAACTTCATCAGGCTGGGGAGCCAGGACGCGCCCAGCTCGATGGCGCCGAACTTCAGGTTCGGGAAGCGGTCGAAGACCCCGTCGATCACCAGGGCGGAGAGCGTCTGCCACACCGACACCGGGATGGTCATGAAGGTGAGCGAGGTGAAGTTCTCGTCGCCGCCATGGAAGTCCTTCACCTTCGGCAGGCCGTTCTCCAGATAGTCGGGGTGCATCTTCTCCTCGCCGCCGACGTGGAAGAGGATCGGCACGCCGGCCTCCTGCGCCACGGCCCAGAGCCCGTCGAGCTCGACGTGGCTGGGCGAGAAACCCGGCGGATGTCGCGAGGGCACGATCAGGCCCTTGGCGCCGAGCTTCAGCGCCTCGCGGGCGATCTCCGGCGCCCGGGCGCGGTCGACCAGCGGCACATACCCCGTGGCCAGCAGCCGGCGGTCCACCGAGCAGAACTCGGTCATCATGCGGTTGTGGGCGCGCGCTGCTTCGACGGCGAGTTCCACCTCACCCATCTGCTCGAGCCCGAAGTTCGAGAGGCAGGCGGTGGTGAAGACGAGCTGGCTGGCGAAGCCGAGATAATCGAGCGTCTTCGGGCGGTCCGACGCCTTGAAGGCGCCCAGCGCCTCGTAGTTCTTGCGCAGCAGGATGTTGGCTTCGGCCCCGGCCAGGAACTCCGAGTCCTCCATCTTGGCCGCGGCGTTGGCGAACCATTCGGGCAGCACGTCCTTGCGCCCGGTCTTGGCGACGAAGTCGTCGCGGTGCTTGGGATCGATGTAGCGGTTGATCGTCCCCGGCAGCTCCATGATGTGGCTGTCGGCGTCGTGAATGGTTTGGCCCTCGACGTACGGCATGGCACATCCTCCCGTTATGGTTGGGTCCATTTCACGCCCCGGTACGGAGCAGGGTCAAGCCTCGGTTTTCGCCCTGCATCCCGTGGACGCGGCGCGGGCGCTGATCGGCTGGACGCTGCTGGTCGACGGCGTCGGCGGCGTGATCGTCGAGACCGAGGCCTATCACCACGAGGATCCGGCCTCGCACAGCTTCTCGGGACCGACGCCCCGCAATGCGGTGGTGTTCGGCCCGGTCGGCCGGGCCTACGTCTACCGCTCCTACGGCATCCACTGGTGCCTGAACGTGGTCTGCGGCGCCGATCCCGGCAGCGCCGTGCTGATCCGCGCCATCGAGCCGACCCTCGGACTCGAGCTGATGCGCGAGCGGCGCGGCGTCGAAGATCCGCGCCAGCTCTGCTCCGGCCCGGGCAAGCTGTGCCAGGCGCTGGCGGTGACCCGCGCGCACGACGGCCTGTCACTGGAGGAGGCGCCCTTCGCGCTGGCGCCGCGCGCATCCGACCCGCCGATCGTGGCCGGCCCGCGGATCGGCATCAGCCGCGCCGCGGACCTGCCCTGGCGCTTCGGAGTGGCCGGCTCGAGATTCCTCAGCCGACCCTTCTCGAAGGCCTAGAGCTGGGCCATCAGGTACTCGGCTGAGGACACCTTGAATTCGCCCGGCGCCTCGACGTTGAGCTCCTTCACCACGCCGTCTTCGACGATCATCGAGTAGCGCTGCGAGCGCAGGCCCATGCCGAACTTGGAAGCGTCGAAGTCCAGGCCCACGGCCTTGGTGAACTCGGCGCCGCCGTCGGCCAGCATGACGATGTCCTCGCCGACCGCCTGGTCTTCGCCCCAAGCGCGCATGACGAAGGCGTCGTTCACCGAGAGGCAGGCGATCACGTCGACGCCCTTGCCCTTGATGTCCTGCGACAGCTGCTTGAAGCCCGGCAGGTGCTTGGCCGAGCAGGTCGGCGTGAACGCGCCCGGCAGGGCGAAAAGGGCCACCTTGCGGCCCTTGAAGAACTCCTCGCTCGACACCGGCTTGGGCCCTTCGGCCGTGGCCTGGGTCAGCGTCACGTTCGGCAGCTTGTCGCCAACTTTGATGGTCATGGCCGCATCCTCTCCCTTTGCGAAGCTTCGCAGATAAGGGCCCCGGCGGCGGGCGCAACCGCAGGCGCGCCAAAACGGCCCTTGAATACGCCATCATCCCCGCCAAATTGGGCGACGATGCAAGGCGGTTTCTTCTCCGGCCAGCTGCTGATCGCCATGCCGGGCATCTCCGATCCCCGGTTCGAGCGGGCGCTGATCCTCGTCTGCGCCCACGACGGGCAGCATGCGATGGGCGTTGCGGTCAATCGGCCGGTGGAGGGACTGACGCTTCCCGACCTGCTGACCCGGCTCGACATCAAGACCAGCATCGTCCTGCCGCCCGACCTTGTGCTCATCGGCGGGCCGGTGGAGCGCGAGCGCGGCTTCGTCGTCCATACCGACGACTACATGACCGATCACAGCCTCGAAATCGGCGCGGGCCTGGGCCTCACCGCCACCCGCGAAGTTCTCGAGGCGATCGCCCAGCACAAGCAGCAGCCGCGCCGCGCCTTCCTGGCCCTGGGCTACGCCGGCTGGGGCGGCGGCCAGCTGGAAGACGAGATCAAGGAAAACGTCTGGCTCACCTGCGAGCCCGACGAGGCCCTGGTCTTCGACGCCGACTACGAGACCAAGTGGAGCCGGGCCCTGGCCAAGATCGGGGTCGATCCGGACCGCCTGAGCAGTATCGCCGGCCGCGCCTGACGCGGCCCTAGCCGCGGCTGCCCCGCGCCTTCACCGGCGCCGCGCCGTCCACATAGCTTTCGTTGAGATAGACCTCGGCCTCCTGGGCCGACAGCGCCGGCGCATAGCCGAAGCCCTGGCCGTAGTCGCAGCCGAGCGCCAGCAGCTGGCGGGCCATGCCGGCGTTCTCCACGCCTTCCGCCACGACTTCCAGCGACAGGTCCTGGCCGAGCTTCACCACCGAGGAGACGATCTTCGCCGACCCGGTGTTGGTGGCCATGGTGCGCACGAAGTAGCGGTCGATCTTCAGGGTGTCGAACGGCAGGCGCGTCAGGTAGCTCAGGGACGAGAAGCCGGTGCCGAAGTCGTCGAGCGCCAGGCCCGCGCCCGCGGCGCGCAGATCCTCCAGGATCACCGCCGCGCGGTCGGGGTCGCGCATCACGTCGCTCTCGGTGACCTCGAGCTTCAGAGCGCCCGGCGGCAGGCCGGTCTCCTGGCGGATCCGGGCGACGTCGGCCACCAGGTCGGGCCGGTCGATCTCGCCGGTGGAGAGGTTCACCGCCACGCTCAGCTCGCCCGCCGCGCGGTGACGCAGCCGCCACTGCGAAAGCTGGCGGGCGGCCTCGCGCATCATCATCGCGCCCAGCTCGCGCATCAGGCCCATCTCGTCGAGCAGGGGCAGGAACTGTTCGGGCGTGAGCAGGCCGCGTCGCGGATGGCGCCACCGGACCAGGGCCTCGAAGCCCGACAGGGCGCCCGTCGAAAGCCGGACGATCGGCTGGTAGTAGGGCGCGAGCTCGCCGCGGGCCATGGCGCCGCGCAGATCGCCTTCCAGGGCGAGGCGCGAGAGGCCGTCGGTCTCCAGCGTCCGCCCGTAGGCCGCCGCCCCGCCGCGGCCGTGGCTCTTGGCCGACTCCACCGCCAGCTCCGCCCGGCGCAGCAGCTCGGCGGCTTCCGGCGCGTCGAGGCCGCCGCTGGCCTCCACCGCGCCGATCGAGAGGGTCGGATGGATGTCAAAGCCGGCCACGCGGAGGGGCTGCTCCAGGGCGCGTCGCAGGGCGTCCGGCCCCGGCGAGACCTCCACCGGTGCGAGCGCCGCGAATTCGTCCTCGCCGATCCGGCCGAGCAGCGCTCCGGCCGGGAAGGCGGCGGCGAGGCGGGAGCCCAGGGCCGCCAGCACGAGATCGGCGCGCTCGTGGCCGAGGGCCTCGTTGAGTCGGCGAAGCCGGTCGAGGTCGGCGACGATCAGCTCGTGGCGGCCCGCCGCCTGCAGCCGCTCGCGCGCGCCGGCGAGGAAGCCGCCGCGGTCAAGCAGGCCCGTCAGGCCGTCCTGGTCGGAGGCGGCGAAACGCGATTCCAGCGCCACGACGCCGGCGGCGCGGCAACCGTCCTCCAGCCACACTCCCCGCCAGATGCAGACGCCGCCCGCCCGCATGCGCAGCCGCACGGCCACCTCTGCGCCCGGTTCGCGGATGCGCAGGATGTCCTCGGCGAAGGCGCGGTCCTGCGGCAGGGACAGGGCGCGGAGCGCGGCGGAAGAACAGTCGGGGCTGAGCGGGCCAAGGCCGAGAGCGCGGGTGGCGCCGGTCAGGCGCAGGCGATCGTTCTCCGGCTCCCACAGCCAGAGCGCCACATCGGCGGCGCCGAGCGCCTCCAGCGTGGTCGTCGCATCCCACATCCAGCCGGTCGGCATCGTTGAAGGGTCGCCTGAATCCGAAGCGCTAGGTCCCGGAGGCGCCGATCAGACGGACACCCCCTCGTCCGGCCCCTCGAGCCCCTGGATCGGGGACACCAGGCCGAACAGCACATGGTCTCGCCAGGCGCCGTTAATTTTCAGATAAGCCTTGGCCTGCCCCTCCTCGGCGAAGCCCGCCTTCAGCAGCAGGGTCCGCGAGGGCTCGTTCTCCGGAATGCAGGCCGCTTCCAGGCGGTGGAGGCCGAGGGTGCGGAAAGCGAAGTCGCTCATCGACCGCACGGCCGCCAGCGTGAGGCCCTGGCGGGTGAAGGGCTGGCCGCACCAGTAGCCGATGGTGCCCATCTGGGCGACGCCACGGCGGACGTTGGACAGCGTGATCCCGCCGGTCAGCGCCTCGTCATGGGCGCGCAGCACGAAAAAGGCATAGGCCGCGCCGAGCTCGCGATCGCGCGCGTAGGCCGCCAGACGCCGGCGGAACGCCGCCCGGGTCAGGTCGTCGGCCGGCCAGGTCGGCTCCCACGGTTGCAGGAAGGATCGCGAGGCCGCGCGCAGCTCGCGCCAGGCGAGGTAGTCCGACGCCCGCGGCGGACGCAGCACGACGCCGTGGCCTTCGACGCGAAGGCTGCTTTCGGGGGCGATCCAATCGAGCAGCGCCATGCGGCGAGCCTCGCGGAATTCGCGGGCGCGTCAAGGCTTTAGCCGAATAGCGCCCGCTGGAAGCCCTCGGCCGCGCCGAGCGCCGCCTTGGGGCCCAGCACGGCCACCGCGGCGCGGCCCGGCTGCAGCATGGCCTCGGTGAGGCGAACGAGGTCGGCCGAGGTCACCGCGTCGATCTCGGCGGCCACTTCCTCCGGCTCCAGCGTACGGTCGAACAGCAGGGCCTGGGCCGCCGCCTGTTCGGCGCGCGACAGGGCCGATTCCCGGGCCATGAACATCGCGCCCTTGAGCTGCGCCTTGGCCCGGGCGAGCTCCGCCCCGCCGACCGCCGCGGTCATGCCGGCGATCTCGTCCGCCGTCACCTTGGCGAGCTCGGCCGCATCGGAGGCCGCGCAGCCGGCGAAGACGCCGAGCACGCCGGTGTCGGAATAGGTCTCGGCGTAGGCGTCGATGGCGTAGGCGAGGCCGCGCTTCTCCCGCGCCTCCTGGAACAGGCGCGAGGCCATGCCGCCGCCGAGGATCTCGGCCAGCAGGCGCAGGGCGAAGTAGTCGGGATGGCGCGCGCCCACGGTCGGCAGCAGCATCACGAGGTTGGCCTGCTCCAGCTTCTTGGAGACCGGCCGCAGGCCGCCGCTGAACGCCGCCGGCTCGGATGTGGCGAGCGCCGCGCCGCCGCGCATCTGGCCGAAGTCCCGCTCCACCAGCTCGAGCAGCTGGGCTTCATCCACCGCGCCGGCGGCGCTGACCACCAGGGTCTCCGGCGCATAGAGCGCCGCGCGCCATTCGCCCAGGGTCTGCGGGCTCGCGTCGCGGATCGAGGCGGTGGTGCCGAGGATCGAGCGCCCCAGGGCGTGGCCGTCGAAGGCGGCCTCCTGCGCCAGCTCGAAGACGAGGTCGTCGGGCGTATCGGCCGCCTCGGCGATCTCCTGGCCGACCACCTGCTTCTCCCGACGCAGATCCTCGGCGGCGAGGGTCGGCCGCTGCACCAGATCGGCGATCACCCCGACGCCGAGGTCGAGGCCGTGCGCCAGGGCCCGCACCTGGTAGCTGGTCCGCTCATAGCCCGTGGCGGCGTTGATCTGACCGCCCTCGGCCTCGATGGCCTCGACGATGTCCTTGGCCGAGCGCTCGCCCGCGCCCTTGAACACCATGTGCTCAAGAAGGTGCGACCAGCCGGAGCGGTCCTTCGGTTCGAAGCGCGCGCCGCGGCCGGCGACGACCGAAAGCGCCACGGTCTGCAGGCCCGGCATGGGATCGCAGATCACGCGCACGCCATCGCCGAGCCGATGGATCGGCAGGCCCTTGGGCTCAGGCTTCTGCGAAGGCGCGGACATAGGCCTTGATGGCGGTGGCCTCGGCCGGCAGGGCGTCGAAGCGCTCGGGCCGGGCCGCCAGGTTGGCGGCGCCGCGCGGCAGCTCGGGCGCGAGGCCTGCGGCCTCCGTCACGTCCTCCGGGAACTTGGCCGGGTGGGCGGTCGAGAGCACGATCACCGGATCGGGCGTGCCCGCCACCTTGCCGAGGCCCGCGACCGCGACCGCGGTGTGCGGATCGATCAGTTCGCCGGTCTCATTGAGCGTCGACAGGATCGTGCGGCGGATCTCGTCCTCGCTCACCGACACCCCGCGGAACAGCTCGCGCATGTAGGCCAGCGCCTGCGGCGGCACGTCGATGGCCCCGGCGCTGCCGAAGGCCTGGAAGGCGCGCGTCGTCTCCACCGCGTCGCGGCGGGCGGCTTCGAAATAGAGGCGTTCGAAGTTGGAGGCGGCCTGGATGTCCATGGCGGGCGAGATGGTCGGCTGCACCTGGCCGCGGGCGTAGCGGCCCTCCTCGAACGCACGGGCCAGGATATCGTTGGCGTTGGTCGCCGCGATGATCCGCTGGATCGGCAGGCCCATGCGGTGCGCCACGTAGCCTGCGAAGGCGTCGCCGAAGTTGCCCGACGGGACGCAGAAGCTCACCGCCCGGTCCGGCGCGCCCACGGCAACCGCCGTGGTGAAGTAATAGACCGCCTGGGCCGCGATGCGGGCGAAATTGATCGAGTTCACGCCCGAAAGGTCCACCGCCTGGCGCAGCGCCTGGTCGGCGAAGATGTCCTTCACGATCGCCTGGCAGTCGTCGAAGGTCCCGGCGACGGCGACGCAGCCGACGTTCGCCTCTTCCGCCGTGGTCATGAACCGGCGCTGGACCTCGGAGATGCGCCCCTGCGGGAAGAGCGCGACGACCTTGACGTTCTTGCGGCCGCGGAAGGCCTCCACCGCCGCACCGCCGGTGTCGCCGGAGGTCGCGCAGAGGATGGTCTGGACCCGGCCCTCCTGACCCAGCAGGTGGTCGTAAAGACGCGCCAGGATCTGCATGGCGACGTCCTTGAAGGCGAGGCTCGGACCGTGGAAGAGCTCGGCGATGAACGCGCCGGGCGCGACCTGGACCAGCGGAACCACGGCGGCGTGGTTGAAGGTCGCGTAGGCCTCGCGGCACATCTCCAGCAGCACGTCGCGCGGGATCTCGTCGCCGGCGAAGGCGCCGATCACCGCGGCCGCCACCTCGTGGTAGGGCCGTCCCAGGAAGCCGCGGATCTCGTCGGCCGAGAACTGCGGCCAGGCCTCGGGCACATAGAGGCCGCCGTCGGGAGCCAGGCCGGCCAGCACCGCGTCGGCGAAGCCCACCGCGGGCGATCCGCCCCGCGTGGAGATGTAGCGCATCAGGCCCTCGTCCTTCGGAAAAGCACGGCGGCATAGACGCCGAGCAGGGCCGCGGCAAGGCCGAACCAGGTGAGCGCGTACTCGAGGTGCCGGTTGGGGATCTCCCCCGGCAGCGGCGCCGGGACCAGGACCGGCAGCTCGGGATTGGTCGGGGTCTCGGCGGACAGGAACACGGGCGCGGGCTGCGCCGCCTTCAGCGCCGCGGCCATGGCGGCGACGTCGCGGGTGAACCAGTGGCCGGGCTGGTTGGCCGGGGCCATGAAGTTCGGCTTGTCCGGCCGGCGCAGCACGCCGGTCAGCCGCACCGGGGCGCTCGCGGCGGCGTCCACCTTCGGCCGCGCAGCCGCGGTGTCGGGGATGAAGCCGCGATCGACCAGCACCGTGCGATAGCGGGCGCTTTCGACGGGACAGGCGGAGATCAGGCGCACCCCGGCCTGGCCGTCGCGCAGACCGTCGAGTTCGAGGAACGGCGCGGTCGCCAGGCCCGGGCACACCGCGGTCACCCGCGTGAAGTCGACGTCGCGGCCCTCGCCGAGGGCGCCCATCACCGGACCGATGTCGACCGCCTTCGCCGACTGCAGGGCGGCGATGTGGGCCAGGAGGCCCTCTTTCCACTTGAGGCGCTGCAGCTGCCACACGCCGAGGCCGACGAGGATCGCCAGGCAGATCGCCACGGCGATGGTCAGGCCGACCGGAAACGCGGCGCGGCCGGCGCCGCCGCGCGCCTCAGTCATGGCGCGCTTCGGAGGCCTTGTTCATGAATTGCGCCGCCAACATCAGCCCCTTCATCGGCCGAAGGAGGACGAGGCACAGGATGAGGGTGGCGGGCAGCCAGAGGATCAGGTGGACCCAGACGGGCGGATGGACGGCGATCTCGGTGATGAGGGCCGCGAAGGCCACCACGAAGCCGGCGATCAGGATCACGAACACCGCCGGGCCGTCGCCGGAATCGGCCTTGGCCAGGTCGTACCCGCAGGCCTCGCACCTGGGCGAGACCCGCAGGAACCCTTCGAACAGCCGACCCTCACCGCAGTTGGGGCACCGTCCCAGGGCCCCTGCCACGAGTGCGTTCGGCTTGTTCATCGCATCAGCCGGCGTGGGTGCCGAAGATCACGTAGATGAAGGCGAACAGGAACAGCCACACCACGTCGACGAAGTGCCAGTACCAGGCGGCGGCTTCGAAGCCGAAGTGCTGCTTGGGGGTGAAACCGCCCATCAGCAGGCGGATCAGGCAGACCGTCAGGAAGATGGTGCCGACGAGCACGTGGAAGCCGTGGAAGCCGGTGGCCATGAAGAAGGACGAGCCGTAGAGGCCGGCGTTGGCCGCTTCCGTCGAGAAGAAGTACTTGTGCTCGATGATGTGGCTGTACTCGTAGGCCTGGATCGAGGTGAACATCACGCCGAGCAGGATGGTCAGCAGGAGGCCGATCTTGGCGCCCTTGCGGTCGCCGCTCTGCAGCGCGTGGTGCGACCAGGTCACCGTGGTGCCCGAGAGCAGCAGGGTCAGGGTGTTGACCAGCGGCAGGTTCCAGGCCGGGACCGTCTCGACGCCGTGCGGCGGCCAGGTGGCCCAGGCGGTCCGCACTTCCTCGATGGACGACAGCGTCCGGTGGCCGTGGAACAGGGCCATCTCGAAGAATATCCAGAACCAGGCGACGAAGAACATCACCTCGGAGGCGATGAACAGGATCATGCCGTAGCGCAGGCCGATCGAGACCACCGGGGTGTGGTCGCCCGCGTTGGCTTCCTTCACCACGTCGCGCCACCAGCCGAACATGGTGTAGAGCACGCCCGCCAGCCCCGCGAAGAACACCCAGGGCGTATGCGCCGGAAGGCCGAACAGACCCTTCATCCAGGTCACGCCGCCCAGAGCCATCACCGTCGCCGCGATCGAGCCGGTCAGCGGCCAGGGGCTCGGGTTCACCAGGTGGTAGTCGTGCTTCACGTCGCCGTGGGCCATCGCGGTCCTAACCCCTCACATTTCCCCCCGCGCGAATGAGAGTCGCGCGCAGTCGAGCCGACGCTATAGCCTTGAGCCGCGTCATCCGCCAAGGGGAAACGCGGCCGATTCGAAGGGGTCGGCAGGTGATTCTCGCCCTGTCCTCGCGGCATTCGCGAGTTCACCCAACGGCGCCCCGCTGTGCGCCCCGGCTCAGTGCGACTTCGCCCCGGCCTCGGGCGCGCGGGACGGCGGCGGCGCCCAGGTGCGGACCCAGCGCGCGCCCTCCCACAACTGCTTGACCCGGTGGTCGCCGAGGTGCTCGGCGGCGGCTTCGGCGACCAGGTCATCGCCGGCTCGGAATTCGAAGCGACGGGTCACCCGACCTTGCGGATCGAGAACGACGAGGCGGTAGAGCGGCATGCGGAACCTCCGCCGGCCACTCAGCCCCCGCACGCGCCCGCGCGCCTTGATCTGGCGCAGCGCTGCAGGCGCTGCCGTCAGCGCGCCGTTTCGGGCGGCGCCTTGGCGTCGGTCGCGGGGAAGAAGGTGTAGGACAACGTCACTTCCTTCTGGCCCTTGGTCTCGAAGTCCGAGGCGTACTTCGGATCGACGAAATAGAGCACCGGCATCTCCACCGTCTGGCCGGCCCCGATCGTCTGGTCGGAGAAGCAGAAGCATTGGAGCTTGCGGAAGTAGGCGCCGGCCTGTTCGGGCACCACGTTGAACACCGCCCGGCCGGTCACCGGATGGTCGGCGTGGTTGGTGACCTTGAAGAAGGCGAGCTTGGTCTCGCCGAGCTTCACCGGCTGGGCGACCTGCTCGGCCTCGAAGTCCCAGGGCAAGCCGTTGGTGTTGGCGTCGAAGCGAACGGTGATGGTGTGGTCGACGACGGCCGTGGGGGCCGCCTTGGCGCGGGTGACCGTGCCGTCGTAGCCGGTCGCCTGGCAGAACGCCTTGTAGGCCGGCACCGCGGCGTAGGCGGCGCCGATCATTCCGAAGAAGGTGACGGCGCAGATGATCCCGAGCTTACGGTTTCGCCGCTGCTCAGCCGTCAGCGGCGGACGATCAGAACCGGTTCCCGACATTGCCCCCGAGCCTCACGATGGTGACCACGAAGATGAGGATCACGAACAGAACCAAGCCCAAGGCCAAGGCGATATTGCGGCCGCGGCGGGCCTTCGCTTCGGCCCCGGATTCGGGCTGATCCGGACGGGCGGGGTCGCTCATAGGGAAAGGAGCTCCAGCGGCTTGGCGCCCATGAGGTGCTCCGCCAGCAGGGTGGCGAAGATCAGGGCGAGATAGAGGATCGAGAAGGCGAACAGGTTGCGCGCGTCCTTGGCGCCGGCGCGCACGTCGTAGAGCCCGTCGGTGTTGCGCTGGCCGCCCGCCTCGCCAGCGTGGCTGCGGAAGAGCCGCCAGGCGAGCAGGATGAACACCAGGCCGCCCAGACCCGAGACGGCCAGGTAGGCCGCGCCGCCGAGGCCGGTGAACGCCGGCGCGATGCAGATCGGGATCACCAGCAGGGAGTACATCAGGATCTGGCGGCGGGTGGAGGCCGCGCCGGCCACCACCGGCATCATCGGAACGCCCGCCTTGGCGTAGTCCTCGGAGGTGTAGAGCGACAGCGCCCAGAAGTGCGGCGGGGTCCAGAAGAAGATGATCGCGCAGAGCAGCCAGGCGTTGAGCGGCGCGGAGCCGGTCGCCGCCGCCCAGCCGATCACCGGCGGCAGCGCGCCGGCGAGCCCGCCGATGACGATGTTCTGCGCCGTCGAGCGCTTCAGCCACATCGTGTAGATCACGGCGTAGAAGAGGATGGTGAAGGCCAGGAGGCCGGCGGCGAACCAGTTCAGCGCCATGCCCATCAGCATCACCGAGAAGAGCGACAGCACGACGCCGAGGGCCAGAGCGTCGGCGCCCTGGACACGGCCGGCCGGAACCGGGCGTCCGCGGGTGCGCCGCATCTTCGCGTCGATGTCGGCGTCGTACCACATGTTGAGCGCGCCGGAGGCTCCGGCGCCCACCGCGATGCAGAGGATCGCCACGGCCGCCAGCACCGGGTGCACCGGCCGGTCCGCGCAGACCAGGCCCGTCAGGGCGGTGAACACGACGAGCGACATGACCCGCGGCTTCAGCAGCTGGACGTAGTCCTGCCACCTCGACGGGGCGCGGGAAGGGGAATGGGCCGTGGCCATGGCCATGAAACTATACTCTCGAATGGACGAGGGGCGCGCCTCGAGTTTCGAAGCGCGCCCCCTTAGCCCTTTGACGCGGTCGCCGGCTAGTGGATGTCCGGCTTCACCACGGGCAGTTCGTTGAACTGGTGGAACGGCGGCGGCGAGGACAGGGTCCACTCCAGCGTCGTCGCGCCCTCGCCCCACGGATTGGCCTCGGCCTTGCGGCGGAAGACCATGGCGTCGAGCAGGACCACCAGGAAGATGCCGACGCCCACCAGGGTCACGACGTAGCCCAGCGAGGACACCTCGTTCCACTTGGTGAAGGCCTCGGGGTAGTCGATGTAGCGGCGCGGCATGCCCTGCAGACCCAGGAAGTGCTGCGGGAAGAAGATCAGGTTCACGCCGATGAAGGTGACCCAGAAGTGGAGGGCGCCGAGCCACTCGCGGTACTTCACGCCCCACATCTTCTCGAACCAGTAGTAGAAGCCGGCGAAGATCGCGAACACCGCGCCGAGGCTCAGCACGTAGTGGAAGTGCGCCACCACGTAGTAGGTGTCGTGGAAGCTGTAGTCGATGCCGGCGTTGGCGAGGACCACGCCGGTCACGCCGCCGACGGTGAACAGGAAGATGAAGCCGATCGCCCAGAGCATGGGCGTCTTGAAGTCGATCGACCCGCCCCACATCGTCGCGATCCACGAGAAGATCTTCACGCCCGTGGGCACCGCGATGACCATGGTGGCCGCCACGAAGTAGGCCCGCAGGTTGATGTTCATCCCCACGGTGTACATGTGGTGGGCCCACACCACGAACCCGATGAAGCCGATCGCCACCATGGCGTAGGCCATGGCCAGGTAACCGAACACCGGCTTGCGCGAGAAGGTCGACACGATGTGGCTGATGATGCCGAAGCCCGGCAGGATCAGGATGTAGACCTCGGGGTGGCCGAAGAACCAGAACAGGTGCTGGTACATGACGGGGTCGCCGCCACCGGCCGGGTCGAAGAAGTGGGTGTGGAAGTTGCGGTCGGTGAGCAGCATGGTGATCGCACCGGCGAGAACCGGCAGCGAGAGCAGCAGCAGGAACACCGTCACCAGGATCGCCCAGACGAAGAGCGGCATGCGGTGCAGGGTCATGCCCGGCGCGCGCATGTTGAAGATCGTGGTGATGAAGTTGATGGCGCCGAGGATCGAGCTGGCGCCCGCCAGGTGCACCGAAAGGATGGCGCAGTCGAACGCCGGTCCGGTGTGGCCGGTGGTCGACAGCGGCGGATACATCGTCCACCCGCCGCCGAAGCCGCGGCCGGGGCCGCCGTCGACGAACATCGAGGTGAGCAGCATCACCCAGGCCGCGACGAGCAGCCAGAAGGAGATGTTGTTCATCCGCGGGAAGGCCATGTCCGGCGCGCCGATCATGAGCGGCACGAACCAGTTGCCGAAGCCGCCGATCATCGCCGGCATGACCATGAAGAAGATCATCACCAGCGCGTGGCCGGTGACCACCACGTTATAGCCGTGCTTGGACGGCTCGATGAGGCCCAGCTGGGCGATCAGGCTGTGCGGCTGGAAGACCTGGATGCCCGGAGCGGCGAGCTCCCAGCGGATCAGGCCGGACAGGGCGCCGCCCACCAACCCCGCCATGATGGCGAAGAGGATGTAGAGGGTGCCGATGTCCTTGTGGTTGGTCGAGAAGAGCCAGCGCGTCAGGAACGGCGGCTTGTGCTCGTGGCTGTCGTGATCGTGGGCGGCGGCTGAAGTTGCCATCTTACGCTAGGTCCCCGGGATCAGTGCGCGGCCGGCGCCTGGGGCGCGGCCGTGGTGTTGGTGGCGGACGTCGGAGAAGGCGTCGCACCGGCAGGCGCGGCGGGGTTCTCCGGAGCGGTCGCGGCGGCGGGCTGGCCCGCAGCGGCGGCCGAAGGCGCGGCCGCGCCGGTCCCCTGGACCTCGGCCGAAACCTGGGTCGGGGTCGGAGCGGCCATCGTGCCGTGCTTCGAGGCGACCCAGGCCGCGAACTCGGCGTCGCTCACCGCGTGGACTTCGATCGGCATGAAGGCGTGGTCGACGCCGCAGAGCTCGCGGCACGAACCGTAGTAGACGCCCGGCTTCTCGATCTTGAACCAGGTCTCGTTCACGCGGCCGGGGATGGCGTCGATGATCACGCCGAACGCGGGCACCGCGAAGGCGTGGATGACGTCGGCGCCGGTGACCAGCACCCGCACGGTCTTGCCGACCGGCACGACCAGCGGCTCGGTCGCCGCGAGGCGGTAGGGCACGCCCTTCGCCTTGGCCTTGTCCTCCGGCAGGACGTTGGACACGAACTCCGAGATCTTCTGGTCCGGATACTCGTAGCCCCAGTACCACTGGTAGCCGGTCGCCTTCACCGTGAGGTCGGGCTTGGGCATGTCGTGGTAGGCGAAGAGGAGCTTGAACGAGAAGATCGCGATGAACACCAGGATGAGGACCGGGACCAGGGTCCAGACCACCTCGATCGCGGTGTTGTGGCTCCACTTCGCGGGGACCGGATTGGCCCGCTTGTTGAACTTCACCATCACGTAGATCAGCAGGCCCAGCACGAACAGCGTGATGGCCGTGATGATCGGCAGCAGGATGGCGTTGTGGAAGAAGATGGCGTCATGCTTGAGCGGCGTGACACCCGGTTGCAGGTCGATCGCGCCAGGCGTCGGTTGACCCATCAAATCTTCGGCGAAGGCGCTGGCGCCCCAGAATGCCGACATTGCGCCCGCGGCGAGCCCCATCGCCAGCGATCGCATCCCCTGAAACCCTGACTTCATGTCCCCTCGGTCTGGCTGGCCGGAGTGCGAGTTGGTCGCAACCCCGACGACAGAGGGCGCGCATGCGCGGCCGCGCGTGCCCGGCCCCTTCGACCGGGGTGCATACGCGCATCATTATCGATTGCCAAGGCGCTTCCCGTGCGGCGCCTGACGCTTATTTGATCAGCGTCATTGCATTCCGCTGTCGGTCTCCCATGGAATCCGATGGGAATACCCGCGTTCGTTGTGCCGGCGCCCCGAACGGGCCTGCGCGATTCGACCGGGAGCGGGCCAACAGCGGGTGACGCGGGCGGGCGCTCTTCCTATCTTGTGGGCATGAACGCGCACGCCTCCGCCCCCTCCATCCTGCAGTCCGCCGGCGTCGATCCGGAACGCGCCCGCGAGGTCCTGTCCGACGCCCTGGCGGGCGCGGACGATGGCGAGCTCTTCGTCGAACGGTCGGAGAGCGAATCCTTTCTCTTTGACGACGGGCGGCTGAAGTCGGCGGCCTACGACTCGACGGAAGGCTTCGGCCTTCGGGTGGTGGCGGGCGAGACCGCCGGCTACGCCCACGCGAGCGAGATCTCCGAGGCCGCCATCCGCCGCGCCGCCGACTCGGCGCGGCTCGCCAAGCGCGGCTATTCGGGAACCGCGGCCGACGGGCCGCGCGCCACCAACGCCAAGCTCTATGGGGAGGACGATCCCCTCGCCTCGCCCGATTTCTCCGACAAGGTCGCCCTGCTGCAGGAGATCGACGCCTGGTGCCGGGCGCGCGACCCGCGCGTGGTGCAGGTCATGGCCTCGCTCGCCGGCGAACGCCGCGAGGTGGAGATCCTGCGCGCCGACGGTCGGCTGATCCGCGACGTGCGCCCGCTCTGCCGGGTGAACGTCCAGATCACCGTCGAGCGTGACGGCCGGCGCGAGAATGGCTTCGCCGGCGCCGGCGGCCGCGCCGGCTTCGAAGCCTGGATCAGCCCCGAGAAGTGGCAGGAGCAGGCCGAGGAGGCACTGCGCCAGGCGCTCGTCAACCTCGACGCCGTCCCCTGCCCGGCCGGCGAGATGGACGTGGTCCTCGGGCCGGGCTGGAATGGCGTGCTGCTGCACGAGGCCGTCGGCCATGGCCTCGAGGGCGACTTCAACCGCAAGGGCACCTCGGCCTTCTCGGGCCGGATCGGCGAGCGCGTGGCCGCGCCCGGCGTCACCGTGTTCGACGACGGCGCGATCGCCGGCTACCGCGGCTCGCTCACCGTCGACGACGAGGGCACGCCCACCGAGCGCACCATCCTCATCGAGGACGGCATCCTGAAGGGCTACATGCACGACCGGATGAGCGCCCGGCTGATGGGCCTCACCGCCACTGGCAACGGCCGGCGCCAGTCCTACGCCCACATGCCGATGCCGCGGATGACCAATACCGGCATGCTCGGCGGCGACACCCCGCGCGAGGAGATGATCCGGTCGACGAAGCGCGGCCTCTACTGCGCCAACTTCGGCGGCGGTCAGGTGGACATCACCAACGGCAAGTTCGTCTTCCAATGCACCGAGGCCTACCTGATCGAGGACGGCAAGGTCACGACGCCGGTGAAGGGCGCGACCCTGATCGGCGACGGCCCTTCGGCGCTGACCCGCGTGACCATGATCGGCGACGACTTCTGCTTCGACCCTGGCGTCGGGGTTTGCGGCAAGTCCGGCCAGAGCGTGCCGGTCGGCGTCGGGCAGCCGTCGCTGAAGATCACCGGCCTGACGGTCGGCGGCACCGCCGTCTGACCAAGGAAAAAGTTCGCCGCGGATCGATGGTCCGCGGCAACCTTTCCGCAAATTAATGCACCTTACGCGCAATTAATTGGCGCGATCGCCATTCGCCGGGCGACCAAGGCCCCGTTTCCTGGGGAGGACCGGTGAATGTTGCTTCTGACTCTGCTCGCCCAAGCCGCGGCCGTGGCCGCGCCGGCCGCCCAGCCGGCGACGCCGCCGCAGGGGGTGGCGAGCTACCCGGCCTCCTACTTCGCGAGTTCCAGCACCAACACCGCCCGCGACATGGTGGAGCGGCTGCCGGACTTCACCCTCGACACCGGCGCCAGCGTCCGCGGCTTCGAGGGCGCGGCCGGCAATGTGCTGATCAACGGCCAGCGGCCGACCTCGAAGACCGACGCCCTGGACGCCATTCTGCAGCGCATCCCGATTGGCAAGGTGGAGCGCATCGATCTGATCCGCGGCGGCGCGCCGGGCATCGACATGCAGGGCAAGACCGTGATCGCCAACGTCATCCTGAAGAAGGATTCCTCGGTGCGCGGCGTCTTCGCCCTCGCCGACCAGCACGTGAACGACGGGCGCAACATGACCGGCGTGCGTCTGGAGGGCTCGGGCGGTCTGGCCGGCGGCCGCAGCTGGGAGGGCTCCGCGCGCTATGGCATGGGCCCTGACGATGGCGTCGGCCCGGGCAGAAACGTCACCCGCTTCGCCGATGGCCGGCCGCCGCAGATCGCCAGCATCCGCAGCAAGGGCACCGACATGCTCTGGCAGTTCGCCGGCGCCTTCGAGACCCCGCTCGCCGGCGGGCGCTTTCGCGTCAACGGCTTCGAGAACCTCGAGAAGTTCAAGGAGCCCGAGCAGGACGACTTCTCCTCGCCCGCCTTCGACCTGCAGGACTTCGACTACAAGCAGGTGACTCACGACACCGAGGCCGGCGCCCGCTACACGCGGCCCTTCGGGGCCTCCACCGACCTCGAGGCCATCGCCCTTCGCACCACGCGCCACCGGACCACCCGCTCGGTGTCGCACGACGCCTTCCCGGCGGTCACCGGCAGTGACCACGACGAGGATTTCTTCAACGACCGCGACTCCAGCGAGCTGATCTTCCGGGGCGTGCTGAAGCACCGCTTCGGCGACAAGCTCTCCCTGGAGGCCGGCGTCGAGAACGCGGACAACAAGCTCGAGAGCAAGACACGCTTCTCGGCCAATGGCGCGCCGGTGCCGCTGCCCGCCGCCAACGTGCAGGTCGAGGAGAAGCGCACCGAGGCCTTCGTGAAGGGCGCCTGGCGGCCGGCCCCCGACTGGACGGTCGACATGGGCCTCCGCTACGAGACCTCCGACATCTCGTCCCAGGGCGACGTGGCGCTCGGCAAGAGCCTGTCCTTCGCCAAGCCGCGGATCACCGTCGCCTGGGCGCCGCAGCCCGCCACCCAGTTCCGGGCCCGTGTCGAGCGCGAGGTCAGCCAGCTCGACTTCAACGACTTCGTCGCCTCCTCCAGCCTGACCAACGCCACCGGCGTCACCACCGGCAACCCCAACCTCAACCCGCAGCAGGCCTGGGTGGTCGAGGGCGAGGTGGAGCAGCGGCTGTGGACCGGTTCGTCGATCGTGCTCGCCGCGCGGCACTACAAGCTGACCGACGTCGTCGACCGGGGCCCGGTGTTCGCACCGAACGGCGCGGTCTTCGACCAGCCGACCAACATCGGCGACGGAACCAAGGACGAGCTGCAGGCCACCGTCACCCTGCGCATGGACGCGCTCGGCTGGAAGGGCGCCCTGATCAAGGGCGACTTCACCAAGCGCTGGAGCGAGGTGACCGATCCGGCGACGCACCAGAAGCGGGAGATCTCCAAGCTCCACCCGGTCGACTGGACGATCAACTTCAGCCAGGACCTGCCGGCGCAGCACGCCAGCGTCGGGTTCGACCTCTACAATCCCTGGCGCGAGACCTCGTATCGGTTCAACTTCGTCGAGACGGTGAAGGTGCAGGGCTACTTCAAGCCCTTCGCCGAGTGGAAGCCGCGGCGCGACATCAGCCTCAGGGTCGAGCTGCCGCTGATCAACCACCCGAAGGACCGGCTGAAGGACCAGATCCTGATCTTCGACGGATCGCGCACGGCCACCGCCCTGCCCTCCGCCATCCAGACCCGGACCTTCACCTTCCCCTACAGCTGGTACATCCGCTTCCGGAAGGAATTCGGCTGAGGCCGAAGCCTCAGGCGTTGCGGTCGGCCCGCACCGCCTGAGGGTTCACCGCCTGGCGCTCGCCGTCCATGACCGGCGCCGTCGGCTCCGGCTGCTGCGGACGGCTGTCGCTCGCGCCGTGGGCCCACTTCTTGAGCACCGGCGAGAGCGCCAGCATCAGGACCCCGGCTCCGATGCCCCAGATGCCGATGGTCTTGAACACCTCGGCGTAGGTGGCCATCGCCTTGGCCGGGTCGAGCACCTGGCCGGCCACCGTCTCGGTGGCGGTCATCTGGGCGATGCGGCCGGCCAGCCACTGGGCGCCGGAGGTGCCGAGGAACCAGGTGGCCATCATCGTCGACACCACCGCGGCGGGCGCGAGCTTGGTCATCTGCGAGAGGCCGACCGGCGACAGGCACAGCTCGCCCGTGGTCTGCATCAGATAGGCGACCGCCAGGAAGATCAGCGGCGTCCTGAAGTCCGGCCCGGCGAACTGCATGCCGAAGATGATCACGAAGAAGCTAGCGCCGACGAACAGCAGGCCGAGCGAGAACTTGGCCACCGGGTTGGGGTCGCGGCCCTGCGCGCCGAGCCAGGCCCAGAGGGCGGCGAACACCGGCGCGAAGATCAGGATGCCGCTCGCCTGGAAGACCTGGGTCTGGGCCGGCGTCATGGACTGGCCGAAGCCGATGCGAAGATCGGTGGCGCGCTCGGCGAACTGGTTGAGCGAGGAGCCGCCCTGTTCGTAGAGAGCCCAGAACACCACCGAGGCGAGGATCAGCGACAGGGCGAGCAGCATGCGCTGGCGCTCCTCCTTGCCGCAGCTCGTGGCCATGAACCAGCCGAGGTAGCCGAGCACCGCGATGGCGCCGGCCGCCAGGATCCAGCCGACCAGCTCGTAGCGCTGGACGACGAACCAGATCACGGCGACGCCGGCGATGCCCGCGAGGTAGATCACCCACTCGAGGCTGAGCGGACCGGCGACCTTGGCCTTGAGGCGCTCGGGGTTCGGCGGCTCGGCCTTGCCCTCGAGCAGCGGCTTGCCGAAGACGAAGACCAGGTAGCCGAGCAGCATTCCGAGGCCGGCCGCGCCGAAGCCCGCCCACCAGCCGATCTTCTCGCCCAGCCAGCCGCAGGCGATGGCCGCCCAGAACGAGCCGAGGTTGATGCCGAAGTAGTAGAGGGTGAAGCCCGGGTCGCGGCGCGGGTCGCCCTGCGGATAGAGCTGGCCGACGATCGAGGAGATGTTCGCCTTCAGGAAGCCGACGCCCATGATGATCATGGCCAGGGCCAGGTAGAGGACGTTGGTGTAGATCGGCGCCGCCTGGCGGACGCTGAGCTCGTAGGAGCCCTTGGGCAGGACGGCGGGCAGCGGCGCGTTCGCCGGCAGGCCCTTGATGGCCAGGCCGCCGTCGCCGGTGGGCGCGTAGGCGTAGGTCTGGTCGCCGACCTTCAGCTTAACGTCACGGGACTCGGCGCGGCCGGTGACCTGGAACTCGTACTGGGCCTGGTTGTAGGTCAGGATCTGGGTCGCGGGCGGCCCCTCGAAGGCCATGGTGAAGTGGCCGGCGACCAGCAGCAGGGCGCCGAAGGCGACGGCCTTGCGGGTGCCAAGGAAGCGGTCGGCCAGGAAGCCGCCGATCAGCGGCGTCAGATAGACGAGGGAGGTGTAGGCGCCGTAGCCGCCCTGGGCGGACTTGTCGTCCATCAGCAGGTGCTGGGTCAGGTAGAAGATCAGGAGGCCGCGCATCCCGTAGTAGGAGAAGCGCTCCCACATCTCGGCGAAGAACAGAATGACCAGGCCGCGCGGGTGGCGCCTGAGCTGCAGCATGACCGGTACGACCGTCGCCACGGAGACGACGAGGCCGGCGAGAAAGACGATGTCCATAGGGGGATCCGGATCCTGGGCTTTCGGCGGCGCGTGTTGTTTAAGGTTCGATCCGCGCTCGGTCGGTCGATTTGCGGGGAGAAGATCACGCGATCTTGCGCGCGGCAAGCAAGGTCCTGCCCCACTGGAGCCCTCCCGCCGGAGCCCCCATGTGACCTGACGCGTTCATTGGGCGAGAGAAGGAGCTCCGCATGCTGAAGCCCGGCCCCGACCATCCGATCACCCTGACGCCCGCGAGCCAGCGCTGGCGCGCCTACTACGCCGGCCACGTGATCGCCGACACCGACGACGCCCTGATCCTGCAGGAGGCCAACCTGCCGCCGGTGGTCTATTTCCCGCGGGAGGACGTGGGCATGGAGTACATGGCCCGCACCGACCGCTCGACGCACTGCCCCTACAAGGGCGACGCCGCGTACTACACGCTCAACATGGACGGCCAGATCGCCGAGAACGCGGTCTGGACCTACGAGCACCCGCACCCCGGCATGGACGCCATCGAGGGGCGGCTCGCCTTCTACACCGACCGGGTCGAGGTCTATCCCGTCGACGACGAGACCCTGAATCACAAGCGCCACCCCGACGACGTCGACCAGGTGGTCCAGCACACCGACGCCGGCGACGGCCACTCCCAGCGCGAGCACTGGGCGCCGACCACCGAGACGCCGGACCACCCGGACGGCGGGCTGCGCTGACAGCCCTTCACCTCAAGCGAGCTTCGCCATAAGCTTCCACCATGGGTGGAAAAGCATGGATGGCGGGGCTCACCGCCGCGATGACGATCAGCGGTGTGGCGACAGCCGCGCCGCCGGCGAAGTGTGGCCTGGCCAAGGTCGCCGAGCTGCCGGTGACGATGCGGGGGCGCGGCCCCCTGGTCCACGTCAAGATCGACGGGCAGGACACGGCCCTGACGGCGGACAGCGGCGCCTTCTTCAGCATGCTGACACCCGGGGCGGCGCAGCGGCTCGGGCTTTCGACCCACCCGCTGCCCGCGGGGATGGAGGTCCGGGGCGCGGGCCGTACAATCAACGCCTCCGTGGCGACCGCGAAGACCATGGAGATCAGCGGCTCCACCCTGCGCCACGTGGACTTCCTGGTCGGGGGCCAGCCGCTCGCCACGGAGACGGACGGGCTGCTGGGCCAGAACATCCTCGGCGTGCTCGACGTCGAATATGACCTCGCCAACGGCGTGATCCGGCTGATGAAGGCGGAAGGCGACTGCCGGACCGCGTCCCTGGCCTACTGGTCCAAGGACATGCCGCTCGGCATGATGACCATCGAACCCCAGTCGCCGCTCGAACCGGCGCTGCGCGGACGGGCGAGCATCAACGACAAGTCGATCGAGGTGAGTTTCGACACCGGCGCGGCCGTCACCCTGATCAAGGAGCCGGCGGCTCGCCGGCTCGGCCTGGCGACCAAGGACGCGCCGTTCAAATCCGGCGGCGTGATCAGCGGCATCGGCGGCGGCATGGACGATTCCTGGATCGCGACGATCGGCTCGTTCGAGATCGGCGGCGAGCAGGTGAAGAACACCCAGATGACCGTGACCCGGCTGACGGGCGTCGGCTCCGACCTGATCATCGGCGCCGACTTCTTCCTGTCCCACAGGGTGCTGGTCGCGAGGTCGCAGCATCGGCTCTACTTCACCTACAACGGCGGGCCGGTCTTCCGACTGGAGCGGCCGGCGGCGCAGCAGGTCGCGGCGGCCGACGGCGCGGCCGAGGAGACGCTGGCGGACGCGGCCACCTACGACCGGCGCGGCGCCGCATTCCTGGCGCGGCGGGAAGCGAGGCGGGCGATCGCCGACTTCAGCAAGGCCGTGGAGCTGGAGCCGAAGAACCCCGAGCACCTCGTCAATCGCGCCTATGCCTATCTCGGCGCCGGCCAGCCGCTGCTGGCGATGTCCGACTTCGACCAGGCGCTGGCGCTGAAGCCCGACGACCTGCGGGCGCTCGAAGGCCGCGGCGGCCTCTATCTCGCGAGCCATGAGTTGACGCGGGCCAAGGCCGATTTCTCGGTGGCCCTCAGCCACGCCCCGCCCGACTCCATGCTGCCGATCGAGGTCGCCGGCGCCTATGCTCAGGCCGGCGACTTCACTCAGTCGATGACCATGTACGATGCCTGGATCGCCGCCCACGGCCACGACGAGCGGCTCGCCCGGGCGCTCAACGGGCGCTGCTGGGCCCGCGCCCTGTCGGGCCGCGACCTGCAACTCGCCCTCGACGACTGCGACGCGGCCCTGCGGCGGGCCACCGTCGCCGGCTTCCTGGACAGCCGCGGCCTCGTCCACCTGCGGATGGGCCACTGGGACAAGGCCATCGCCGACTACGACGCGGCGCTGAAGCTGCGTCCGGACCTGTCCTGGTCGCTCTATGGCCGGGGCCTGGCCAAGCTCGCCAAGGGCGCGACCGCCGACGGGCAGGCCGACATCAAGGCCGCCCTCGCCATCAGTCCGAACATCGCCAAGGAGGCCGGACGGTATGGCGTGACGCCGGTCGCCTCGGCGGAGCCGGCCGCCGCTCAAACCGCCGGCGGGCCGGGGTAGCGGGGATCGGCGACGGTCATACCGATGCCCTCGGTGGCGCGGACCGGGAGGGCGGCCATGTCGACGCCCTCCAGGCAGAAGACGTTGACGCCGAAATGGTCGGGGGCGGCGCGCTTGCGGTGAAAGACATAGATGCCGCAGCGGCTGCAGAAGTAGTGCTTGGCCCTACCGGTGTTCCATTCGTAGAGACTGAGCGCCGCCTCGCCCTCGGTGACGGCGAGCTGGTCCTCGTGGACCTTGGCCATCAGGGCGTTCTTCTTCACGCACAGGGTGCAGTCGCAGGTGGTCAGCTCGGTGAGCTCGGCGTCCACGACGAAGCGCACCGTCAGGCAGTGGCAGGCCCCCGCGTAGCGCGGCATCAGTAGGCAAAGGCCTCGAACACCTTGGAGGCGTCGCCGGCCCAGGGCCCGTTGTAGAGCTCGAGCAGGCGCTCGGCCGGGGTGATCCCGCTGGCGGCGATCTCGTCGAGCTCGCCGAGGTAGCCGCTCTCGTCCACCAAGCCGCCGGAGAGGCGGTTGCGGCGCTTCAGCCCCTCGCGGGCGATGGCCAGCATGTCCTTGGCGACGTCCTGCACGGTGCGGCCGGCGATTTCGGCCTTGAGGCCCACGCGGGCGACGTCGGCGCGCAGGCGCTCGTGGTCGGCGATGTCCCAGCCCTTGCAGAGGTCCCAGGCCGCGGCCAGCGCCGCCTCGTCGTAGAGCACGCCCATCCACAGCGCCGGCAGGGCGCACAGGCGGCTCCACGGGCCGGAGTCGGCGCCGCGCATCTCGAGGTACTGCTTGAGGCGCACCTCCGGGAACAGGGTGGTGGTGTGGTCGGCCCAGTCCTTGATCGTCGGCTTGACGCCCGGCAGCTCGGGCAGCTCGCCCTTCATGAAGTCGCGGAACGAGCGGCCGGCCACGTCGATGTACTTGCCGTCGCGCTTGACGAAGTACATCGGCACGTCGAGCGCGTAGTTGGCGTAGGTCTCGAAGCCGAAGCCGTCCTGGAAGACGAAGTCGAGCATGCCGGTGCGGTCGGCGTCGGTGTCGGTCCAGACGTTGGCGCGAGCCGAGACGAAGCCGGTCGGCTTGCCCTCCTTGAAGGGCGAGTTGGCGAAGAGGGCGGTGGCGATCGGCTGCAGCGCCAGGGAGGCGCGGAACTTGGCCACCATGTCGGCCTCGGAGCCGAAGTCGAGATTGGCCTGCACGGTGCAGGTGCGGAACATCATGTCGAGGCCCATGGAGCCGACCTTCGGCATGTACTCGCGCATGATCTTGTAGCGGCCCTTGGGCATCACCGGGATCTCGTCCCGGCGCCAGACGGGCGTGAAGCCGAGGCCGAGGAAGCCGAGGCCGAGCTCGTCGGCGACGACCTTCACCTCCTGGAGGTGGCCGCCGGTCTCCTCGCAGATCTCGTGGATGGTCTCGAGCGGGGCCCCCGAAAGCTCGAACTGGCCGCCCGGCTCGAGCGACACATTGGCCATGCCGCGCTCCAGGGCGATGACGTTGTCGCCCTCGTAGACCGGCTTCCAGCCATAGCGGGTCAGGCCGTCGAGCAGGGCCTTGATGCCGTTCGGCTCGTAGGGAACGGGGGCGTGGCTGCCCAGCCGGAAGACAAACTTCTCGTGCTCGGCGCCCACGCGCCAGTCGGACTTCGGCTTGGCCCCGGATTCCATCCAGCGGACCAGGTCCTCGAACACGAGCGGACGATCGTCGCAGGCGACCTCGGCCATACACTTCCTCCCAGCCCAACCCGGTTCGCCCACAACCGATGAGAGGAGGGCGAGGTCCAGCGGCGGCAATCTTTACGTCGCTTAGCTAAGTGGGCGCAAATCCGCCAAGCTCAAGTCCAGTCGCCGAGCTTGGCCTGCCAAAGCGTTAGCGCGGCGATGGCGGCGGTGTCGGCGCGCAGGATGCGGGGCCCGAGGGTCGCGGGCGTGGCGAAGGCGAGCTCGCGCAGGCGGGCGCGCTCGGCGGGCGAGAAGCCGCCTTCGGGGCCGATCAGCACCGCCCAGGGCGCGGCGGGCTGGCCGGCGAGCGCCTCCAGCGCGGGCCTGGCGTCGCCGGCCTCGTCGCAGAACAGCAGCCGGCGGCCGGCCGGCCAGTCGGCGATCAGGCGCTCCAGCTTCACCGGCTCGACGACCTGCGGGACATCGAGCCGGCCGGTCTGCTCGGCGGCCTCGACGGCGATGGCCTGCAGCCGGTCGACGCGGGTGTGGTCGGCGTTGGTGCGCTCGGTGATGACGAGCCGGACGCGGGCCGCGCCGAGCTCGGCGGCCTTCTCGACGATGGTCTCCAGGCGGGCGCGCTTGACGAGGGCGATGACGAGATCGAGGTCGGGCCCGACGGCCTGAGGCCGGGTCTGGGCCTGGACGTCGAGGGTGACGGCGCGTTTGCCGACGCTCTCCACCACCGCGCGCCACTCGCCGTCGCGGCCGTTGAACACCAGCAGCTCGTCGCCGGCGGCGAGGCGCATGACGGCGGCGAGGTAGCGGCTCTGGCCCTCGTCGAGGGCGAGCCGGACGGTCGGCGCGAGGGAGTCGGGCACGAAGAGGCGGATCATCGGGGGTGTTCTAGCGAGGAGGCGGGCGGAAGGAAGTGGGGATGAGGAAACCTTCTCCCCCGAAGATGTCCTTCTCCCCTTGCGGGAGAAGGTGTCAGCCGGAGGCTGACGGATGAGGGGTTGAAGATCAGTTCAGCTACGCCGCGCTTCGACGGCTTGCAGAATCTGGTCGAGCACGCGTTCGGCGACGTCGACCTCCCGGTTGGTGAAGCGCAGCACACGGAATCCCTGCGCCGCCAGCCAGGCGTCGCGCACGGTGTCACGCTCGGGATCATGGAAGGGCCCATCCGCCTCGATCACCAGCCGGTGTCGAAGGCAGAGGAAATCGACGACGTAGACGCCGATGGGCGCCTGACGCCGGAACTTCAGTCCGTCCAGCCGCCGGTTCCTGAGGAGGCTCCAGAGCCTTCGTTCGGTGGCGGGTGCGGCCTGGCGCAATGCGCGGGCGCGTCGGGGGGATGGCATGGGATCGGAGCTATTCTTGCGGAAAGGTTCATCGACCCCTCATCCGTCGGGCTGCGCCCGCCACCTTCTCCCGCAAGGGGAGAAGGAAGGTTCAGGTCGATGGCGAGGCGGGCGACCTGGGTGTCGAGGTCCTGGTCGAGGAAGTCGTCTTGGAGGGCGTCGGCGTCGAGGAGATCGTCGAGGATGGACTCGCACCGGTCGGCCTCCTCGCCCTCGTGCTCGGTCCAGATGAGCTGTTCGACCTGGGCTTTCACCTTGGTCTTGCGCAGGTCGACCTGGCGCTCACGGTCGGCGCGGACCGCCGCTTGGTCCTCGCGGACCGCGCGCTTGGCCTCACGCTCGAGGCGCAGCTTCAGCGCGGCGGTCTGACGGACCGAGCGGGAGATGCGGTGGAAGGCGGTGGCGAGCTTGGCCCGGTCGGCGGGCTCCTCGGCCTCCATGGCGTCCTGCTGGATGCGCTCGGCCAGCTCCATCCCGAGATGGAACAGACGGCTCAGGCCAGCCTGGAGATCGACCTCGGTCACCATGAACAAAAGTAGAACATGAAAATCCCGGAAAGGCAAATTTCCGGGGCGAGTTTTTTGACCGCGGAAAACGCAGAAGGGCGACTTCCCCCGTCCGTGTCATCCCGGTTTCGACCGGAGAAGACCGGGATCACACGAGATCTCACGCCGTCGATGTCGACCTGAGCGGTCAGCCCTTGGCGGCGGCCAGGATCGGGCCGCCCTTGCCAGCCTGGAGGAACACCGCCGTCCGCAGGCCGGGCTCCTGCGCGGCCGGCAGGCGGAGGGTCTGCGGCCGGCCGGTCCAGGCGCCCAGGCGCACGAGCTGCCTGACGATGTTCTTGTGCGGCAGGGTCTTGCCGCCGTTCTCGCCGCGCCGGATCGGCACCTGGAGCACGCGTGGGTCGTAGCGGGCGAGCCAGACCTCGGCGCTCCCCTGCCCCGCTCCGATGCGGACGGCGTCCGGGGCGATCTCGACGTCCGGCCTCGAGGCGCCGCGGTCGGCGGCGGCGACCAGGGCCGCGAAGGCGCGCGGATCGACGCCCACCCCGTCCTTGCGGCCGTTCACCACCACCTGGGGCGTGTAGACGTTGGGATGGCGGAGCGCGCGGGCGTAGTCCCACTGGCGCGCGGTGTAAGACGGCCGGGCGAAGGTGTCCTTCCAGCCGAGCTGGTCCCAGTAGGTGACGCTGAAGGACAGGGCGAGGACCTCGGGCCGGTCGGCCACGGCGGCGAGATTGGCGTTGGCCGGCGGACAGGAGGAACAGCCCTGGCTCTGGAAGAGCTCGATGACCACCGGATGGCGCGCGTCGGCGGCGAGGGCGCGCGAGGCGGAGGTTCCAGCTAGAAGCGCGCCGGCCAACAGTGCGGGAGCGAGACGCGCGGAGGACGGGCGGCGAGCGTATTGCATGCCGATGAGTTCGCCATGGCGCGCGGTTCGGTTACATCAGGCGCATGACGACGACCGCGCCCCTGCCCGACGCCGCCCCGGCCAACTGGGTCGACCGGTATGCGCCGGCCTGGTCGCGGCCCTGGCTGCGGCTGGGGCGGTTCGACCGGCCGACGGGGATCTGGCTGCTGATGCTGCCAGGCTGGCAGGGCATCGCCCTGGCCGGCGCCATGGCCGGGCGCGCGCCGGACTGGAAGCTGCTGGTCGAGTTCTTCGTCGGGGCGGCGCTGATGCGGGCGGCGGGCTGCGCCTACAACGACATCGTCGACCGCGACTTCGACGCCAAGGTGGCGCGGACCGCCGGGCGGCCGATCCCGGCGGGGCAGATCAAGGTCTGGCAGGCCTGGGCCTTCGTGGCCCTCTGCTGCCTGATCTCGCTGGGGGTGCTCCTGACCATGGGGCCGCTGGCCATCGGTCTGGGCGCCGGGTCGCTGGCGCTGGTGGCGGCCTATCCGTTCATGAAGCGGATCACCTGGTGGCCGCAGGCCTGGCTGGGGCTGACCTTCAACTGGGGCGCCCTTCTGGGCTTCGCCGCGGCGACCGGGGTGATCGAGGCGCCGGCCCTGCTGCTCTATGCGGGCGGCATCTTCTGGACCCTCGGCTACGACACGATCTACGCGATCCAGGACCTCGAGGACGACGCCCTGGCCGGGGTGAAGTCCTCGGCCCGGCGGCTCGGCGCCGGCGCACCGCGGGCGGTGGCGATGTTCTACGCGGTGGCCGTGGCCCTGGCGCTGGCGGCGGCCTGGACGGCGGACCTCAGCCTCTTCTTCACCCCGGGCCTGGCGCTCTACGCCACCCTGCTGTGGCTGCAGGCCCGGCGGGTGAAGATCGACCAGCCGCGGCTCGCCCTCGTGCTCTTCAAGTCGAACACCTGGGCCGGGCTGATACTGTTCGTGGGCCTAGCGGCCGGCGCCGGCCGCGTCTGACGCGCAGAGAAGTCCGACCACGAAAGACACGAAAAACACGAAACGATGCAGGGCCGGCAGCACGGCGGTTCGCGTCTTTCGTGATTTTCGGGGTTCGACATGGGGCGCGCTGTCGCGCGTGGCCTGGGGCGTTTCCCGGGGGGCGTTTCCCGGCGGGAGGCGTTTCCCTGCGGTCAGCCTGTCATCGCACGGTTATCGGCGGTAAGATGGCGGCCATGTCCGTGGCCGCACGCGTCGATCCGAAGACCTACTTCTCGCCCGAGGAATGGGCGCCGCTGTCGCGCCGGTCGGCCTGGAAGGGCCCGGCGATGGTGGCGCACGCCTGGAGCGTGATCGGCCTGGCCGGAGCCATGGCGGTGCTGTGGCCGGTGACCATCCCGCTGGCCATCGCCATCATCGGCGGCCGCCAGCTCGGCCTCGCCATCCTGATGCACGACGCCGCGCACGGGGCGCTGCACCCGAACCTGAAGGTCAACGACTGGGTCGGCAACCACCTGACCACCGGCGACCTTGGGCCCTACCGGCCCTACCACCTGGGGCACCACAAGTACGCCCAGCAGGCGGAGGATCCGGACCTCGGCCTCTCGGCGCCGTTCCCGATCACCCGCATCTCGCTGCGCCGCAAGATCGTCCGCGATCTGACCGGTCAGACCTACTACAAGCAGAAGTGGTCGGGCCTCGTTTCGCGGATCCGCGAGCGCAAGCCCGGCGAGCCGCTGTGGCCGATCCTCAAGGACGCGGTCGTGCGGCGGAAGCGCTTCTTCACCGGTATGGCCGTGACGCTGGCCCTGACGGCCCCGTTCGGGCTGTGGTGGGTATGGCCGGTGTTGTGGCTGGTCCCGCAGGCGACCTGGCTGCCGATGATCACCCGGCTGCGCAACATCGCCGAGCACGCCTGCGTGGCGAAGAACGAGCCCGACCCGCTGCGCCACGCGCGCTCGACCCACGCCAACCTGATCGAGCGGGCGTTCCTGGCGCCCTACTATGTGAACTACCACTGCGAGCACCACATGTTCATGCATGTGCCCTGCTACAACCTGCCCAAGGTGCAGCGGATGCTGAAGGCCAAGGGCGTGTTCCCGCAGATGCTGAGCGCCGGCAGCTACGCCGAGGTGCTGCGGCTGGCCTCCTCCAAGCCCGAGACGGTCGCGGCCGCGGCGTGATCGAGCAGAGCCTGCAAGGCCGGCGCGCCTTCATCCTTCAGAACACCACCCTGGAGCCCCCGCCGCACACGCCGGAGCTTGCGCTGCACGTGGCCTCCGAGATCACCCCGATCTGGAAGATGACCGAGGAGGCGCTGGAGGAGATCGGGCTGCCGCCGCCGTTCTGGGCCTTCGCCTGGGCGGGCGGGCAGGCGCTGGCGCGCTACACCCTCGATAACCCGCAGATCGTCACCGGCCACGGGGTGGTGGACTTCGCCTCGGGATCCGGGATCGTCGCCATCGCCGCCAAGAAGGCCGGGGCGGCGCGGGTGCTGGCGGCGGACATCGACCCGTTCTGCGAGGCCGCCACGGAGCTGAACGCCCAGGCCAACGGGGTGGAGGTGGACTTCACCGCGGAGAACCTGCTGGACGCGCCGCCGCCCGCCTGGGCGAGCGTCATCCTGGCGGGCGACATCTGCTACGAGAAGCCGCTGGCCGAGCGGGTCATGGCCTGGCTGGGCCAGGCCCGGGCGGCCGGCGCCACGGTGCTGATCGGCGATCCTGGCCGCAGCTATTTCCCGCGCCAGGGCCTGACCAAGCTGGCCGAATACCAGGTGCCGACGACGCGGGAGCTGGAGGACATGGAGGTCAAGAAGACCGCCGTGTGGAAGCTGCCGTAAGCCCCTGCCCTAGCCCACCACCCTGTGCCGCAGCATGTGGCCGGCCGCCGAGCCCAGCATCTGCAGGAACATCTCGTCGCCGCGCTCGGTCTGGGTGACGATCATCGCCGCGAAGAAGGCGGTGCCGAACAGCAGGTAGGCGCCGCGGGCGTAGTGCCGCTCGAGGTCGGCCATGGCGTAGCCGGTGACCCCGAGGCTCTGCAGGGTGCGCAGGTAGAGCTCGAGCAGCTCGGGCTCGTGGGCGGCGAGCTCGGCGGCCGGCAGGGCGCCGGCCAGGAAGTAGGCGAGGTCGGTCGCCCCGGCGCCATAGGCGAAGGACTGCCAGTCGAGCACCGTCACCGGATGGCCGCCGCGCGGGGTGGCGAACATCATGTTGTCGGGACGGAAGTCGTTGTGGGTCAGGCAGCGCGGGCCGTCGTGGGCGGCGCCGAAGGTGGCGAACCGCGGCGCCAGCCAGTCGCCGACCTGGACCCAGTCGGATTGCAGGCGCGGGCCGTAGCGGTCCTTGAACGCCTGCCAGAGGGCCATGACGGTCTCCTCGTTGGCGGCGCTGGGCGGGGCGGCTCTGGAGCCGGAGACCCAAGGCAGGTCGTCGAGCCGGTCGTCGGCCCAGTGGGAAGCGTGCAGGCGGGCCGCCTCGATGACCACCTGGCGGGCCTGGTGCAGGGTGACGCCGCGCAGCTGGTCGCCCTGCTCGGCGGGGGCGAGGTCCTCCATGATGAGGACGAAGTCGCTGGTGGCGGGATCGACGTCGGCCAGCCAGCAGCGCGGGGTGCTGACCAGGGCCTTGGGCGCCAGCTCCTGATAGAAGCGCACCTCGCGCAGGTAGTTGCCGAGGGCGACGCCGGTGGCGCGGCTCTCCGCGCCGGCGGCCGGGAACTTGCCGACCAGGGTGTCCGGCGCGCCGGGGCCGCGGCGGGCGTACTCCAGGTGGAAGCGGACGCTGTCGCCGATCTGGCCGGTGCCGACCGGCTGGAGGCGCGCGCGGGCGACCTCGGCGTCGACGCCGGCGCCCTGCAGGACGGCGGTCAGCCAGGGCCCGTCGATGGCGGCGGGCGGACGGATGTCGGCCCCGGTCTTGGGATGGGTGAGGACGGTCACGGCAGCGGGTGGACGTAGACTTCGTTGAGGGTGATCAGCTCGCCGTCGAGCAGCACGAGGTCGAAGCCGCGCATCCGCTGGCCGCCCTCGATGTCGCAGTACCAGCGGCCGCAGTAGCCGCCGGCGATCGGCCACACCTCGTCGGGGGTGTAGGTCATGGCCGGGGTGGCGGCGAAGAGGCCAGTCAGATAGGCGCGCAGGGCCTCGCGGCCCTGAAGACCGCCGGCGGTCTGCGGGTCCTTGTAGACGCAGGCCGGGGCGTAGAAGCCGACCAGGGCCTCGACGTCCTTGTCGGTCCAGGCCTTCAGCCAGCGGGCGTTGTAGGCCTCGAGGTCGAGCTTGGTGGCGCCGGCGAGGGTCATGCGTCCTCCACTTGATTTGCCAGGGGGGCTGCTTCGCCCAGCACGCGGGCGCGGTGGTCGTCGGTGAAGAGCTCGGCTGGCAGGCTCTCCGGCCCGGCCATGACGGCGAAGGCGTGGGCCTTGAGGCTGGGGTCGGCGGCCGAGCGCTCGAACAGGCTGCGGCGGCGTTCGCGGGCCGCCTCGCCGAACTCCATGTCGAGGCTGGCCTGGATCTTGGCCACGAAGCGCAGGCGGCGCAGGCGCTCGAAGCGCTCCTCGCCATAGGGGGAGAAGTCGAGGGCTGACCAGTCGTCGGCGGCCTTGAGGATCTCGGAGACCATGCGCACGTCGCGGTAGGTGATCGAGAGGCCAAGGCCGAGGATCGGGTCGTTCCAGCCGGCGGCGTCGCCGACCAGCACCACCCCGGGGGCGTAGGGCCGCTCGGTCCAGGCGTCGGCGTTGAAGTAGCTGTAGAGCGGGCCGGCCGGGCGGCCGGCGACGAGGGCGCGGTTGTTGGGGCTGCACGACAGGGCGAAGGCGTCGAGGAAGCGGCGGGCGCCGTCCTCGCCCTTGAAGCGCCTGGCCTGGTCGAGCGGATAGCCGCCGTAGACCCGCACCTTGCCGCCGCCCTGCGGGAAGGCGAGGAAGCCGAACTCGTCCTCGGTGCCGATCGCCTGGACTTCCGGGTCCCAGCCCTCGACGCCCTCGACCAGCAGGCCGGCGAACCAGTGGTGGGGCGGATCCTGCAGCAGGGGAATGCCGACCGCCTCGCGCACCTGGGAGGTGCGGCCGTCGGCGCCGACGATCAGCCTGGCGCGGGCTTCGTGCGCCTGGCCGTCGTGCGCGAAGGCGACGGCGGGATTTTCGCCGGCGGTGACGGCGGTGACCTGGACGCCGCGCAGGGCCTTCGCGCCGGCCGCCTTGGCGGCGTCGAACAGGGTCTGGCAGTGCAGCGGATGGCCCAGACACAGCGGGCCCGGCACGCCCTCGCGGAAGATGCCGAGCGGCAGGGGCGCGGCCTCGGCCGCGGCCGGGTCGAGGGTCTCGTCGTAGGTGACGTGGCGGGTGATGTGATGGCCGCCGGCCGACATCAGGAGATCGTAGAGGCCGACGCGCTGGACCTCGGCGACGCCCCAGGGGGCGATCCACTCGCCGCGCACCCGGTCGACGTAAGCCTCGGACTGTTCGAGCAGCAGGACGGAGCGACCGGCCCGGGCCATGACGGTCGCCAGGGCGGAGCCGCCGATGCCGCCGCCGACGATGACGAGATCGTACGCTTCCACCTTCCCGGCTCCCTTGCTTCCGCCGCGGTCTGGCGCCGCGCTCGAAAGGATTGGTGGCGGCTCGCCGGGGGCGCGTCCAATCAATTGGCTTGGCCCATCTATAGGCCACCCTTATCAATGCAGCTCATGGACCGCCGGGACCCTGTGGAGCTGCGGCTGGTGCGCGCCTTCGTGGTGCTGGCCGAGGAGCTGAATTTCGGCCGCGCGGCCGAGCGGCTGCACGTCACCCAGCCGGCGCTGTCGGCGCAGCTTCGCCAGATGGAGGCGCGGCTGGGGTTTCCGCTCTTCGAGCGGAGCACCCGGCGCGTGGCGCTGACCGCGCAGGGCGCGGCGCTGCTGCCGCACGCCCGGGCCCTGGTCTCCGAGAGCGGCCGCTTCGCCCAGGCGGTGGCGCAGATGCAGCCGAGGCCGCAGCGGCGCGTGGTGCTGGGCGCGGCGCTCTACACCCTGGAGATCCGCGAGCGGCAGATGCTGCTGGAGGCGTTCTTCGAGCGCTATCCGGACGCGCCGATCACCGTGCTGCCGCTCTGGCAGCGGGAGGTGGCGCGGGCGCTGCTGCGCGGCGAGGCGGACCTGGCGCTGATGCTGGGGGTAGCCGCGCCGCTGGCGCAGTGGGAGGCCGAGCCGATCGCCGAGGTGATCTTCCCCGAGACCCTGCCGCGGCTGGTGCTGCGGCGGCGCGAGGCCGGGCTGCTGGTGCCCAAGGAGAGCCCGCTGGCGGCCCATACGGTGATCCCGGCGGCGGCGCTGGAGGGCGTGGCGGTGGCCATGGTCGGGCCGACCCACGGCAGCGCCATCCTCGGGCCGCTACGGGCGGCGCTGGACCGGGGCGGGGCGCGGACCATCGTGCCGCCCGAGCCGCACGCCATCGGCGTCGAGCGCTACGGGCGCCAGTTCCGCATGCCGGCGGTGTCGCTGGGCTGGTTCAACACCGGCGAGGACGGCGATCCGGACATGGTCCGCCGGCCGCTGGAGGGGCTGGAACTCGTCACCGAGTTCTCGCTGGTCGGCTCCAGCGGCGCGCTGAGCCCGGCCGCGGCCCTGTTGTGGGACGAGGCGCGGCGGCAGTTCCCGGACGCGCGCCTCGTCGAGGGCCGGATCTAGAACGGCCTCTAGGCAGCCGCGGAGGCCTCGTCGTCCGCCCCGCTGGAGAGGCGCGCGCAGGCGGCCAGCAGGGTGTCGCGGGCCTGGTCGAGGCTGCGGCGCTCGGCCTCCAGGGCCTCCAGCCGCTCCTTGAAGAGCCGCAGCGCCAGAGCCGTCTGGGCCTCGGGACCGCCGGCCTCGTAGGTGTCGAGGATCTCGCGGATCTGGGCCAGGGTCAGGCCGACGGCGCGGCCGCGGACGACGAGCTGCAGCCGGGCGCGATCCTTGTAGGAATAGACCCGCTGGCCCTGATGGCGGCGCGGGAAGAGCAGGCCCTGGTCCTCGTAGAACCGCAGGGCCCGGGTGGTGCAGCCGAACTCGCGGCAGAGCTGGCCGATGGAATAGATTCGAAACGGTGCGACGCGACGCAAATGGGTCATGGCGCGTTTCTCCTGACGCTCGCTCCCTTATGCCTTCAGTCTGCGGAGGCCGGCGGCCGCGCGTCCAATAGAAGTTAATCGCGAATTGATCGCCGCCCGTTATGAATGGGCGAGCGCCGCCGCCAGCGGCGCGGCGAGATCGCCGCGGCCCTCGACCCGCACGCGCTCCAGCCCGAGCCAGCCGGCCATCAGCTTCAGCTCCTCGGCGAGGGCGATCGGCGTCGCCTCGCCGGCCCAGGGCTCGGCGTGGCTCGCCTGGACGATCAGGTCGCCGGCCTTGCGGTCGGCCTTGAGGTCGACGCGGGCGGTCAGGGCGTCGCCCTCGAGGAACGGCAGGACGTAGTAGCCGTGGGTGCGCTTGTGCGCCGGGGTGTAGATTTCCAGCCTCACCTTGACGCCGAAGATCCGCTCGGTGCGCTCGCGGAACCAGATCAGGTTGTCGAACGGCGAGAGCAGGGCGTGAGCCTCGACGCGGCGCGGCCGGCGCGCGGCCGGATCGAGATAGGCGGTCTCGCGCCAGCCCTTCACCGTCACCGGGACGAGGTCGCCGGCCTCGACCAGCTCGGCGAGGCGGTCCCTGAAGCCCTCCACCGGCAGGCGGAAGTAGTCGCGCAGGTCCTTGGCCGTGGCGACGCCCATGGCGCGGGCGGAGATGCGGATCAGCTCGCGCCAGGCGTCCTCGCGCGGCGGCGTCGGCGCATCGACGACGGCGGCGGGCAGCACCTTCTCGGGCAGGCCGTAGACCCGCTCGAAGGTCCCGCGCCGGGTGGCGGTGGTCAGCTCGCCGGTCCAGAACAGGCACTCGACCGCGCGCTTGGCGTCGCTCCAGCCCCACCAGCCACCCTCGCCCTTGTGTCCCATCTCCAGCTCGGAGGCCGAGAGGGGGCCGCGCTCGCCGATCTCGCTCAGCACCCTGTCGACGAAGTCGCGCCGCTCGCGCAGGAAACGGGCGATCCCCTTCCAGGTGCCGACCCCGTCGTGGGCGTCGGCCATGCGCCAGCGCAGCAGGGGCTGGGCCGAGAGCGGCAGGAGCGAGGCCTCGTGCGCCCAGTACTCGAAGAGCGGCCGCTTCCTGCCCCAGGCGATCTCCTCGAGCAGCGGGCGCGGATAGGCGCCGAGGCGGGAGAAGGCCGGCAGGTAGTGGGTGCGCGAGACGACGTTGACGGAATCGATCTGCACCACGCCGAGGCGCTCGATGGTCTTGAGGAGCTGGCGCTTGCCGATCCCGCCCTCGGGCCGCGGCTGAGCGAAGCCTTGCGCGGCCAAGGCGATACGGCGGGCCTCGGCCGGCGTGAGCGTGTCCTTCATCGAGCCCCGAGCCTTGCTACGGTTGCGAGGCTAGCCGACGAACGAAACCGGAACAAGGTCAGCGCGTCAGGCGTCCGTCGTCGAGGTCGGAGAGCTCGAAGCGGAAAAGGATGTCCGGGTCCGGCGGCTCGACCGAGCCGGCGATCTCAGGCGGGGCGAGCTGGCCGACGATGTGGGAGAGCAGCGCCAGGTGGGCCTTCTTCTTGTGGTCGGCGCGCACGATGGTCCAGGGCGCCCGCTCGGTGGCGGTGCGCTTGAGCATCTCGTCGCGGGCGGCGGAATAGGCGTCCCACTTCTCCTGGGCGACGGCGTCCATCGGCGAGGCCTTCAGCGCCTTCAGGGGATCGTCGGCCCGCTCCTTCAGCCGCTGCGCCTGCTCGGCCTTGGAGACGTCGAGCCAGATCTTGAGGAGCTTCAGGCCGCTGTCGATCAGCATGGCCTCGAAGGACGGGACCTCGCGCAGGAAGTCCTCCTGCTCCTTGGGCGTGGAGAAGCCCATCACCCGCTCGACCCCGGCGCGGTTGTACCAGGAGCGGTTGAAGATCACCGTCTCGCCGCCCGCCGGCAGGAAGCCGACATAGCGCTGAAAGTACCAGAGGCTGCGCTCGCGGTCCGAGGGCTTGGGCAGGGCCACGACGCGGGTGGCGCGGACCGAGAGGTGCTCGGTCAGGGCGCGGATAGAGCCGTCCTTGCCGGCGGCGTCGCGGCCCTCGAAGATGATCAGCACCTTCTCGCCGGCCTGCATGGCGTGCTGCTGCCAGCGGACCAGGGCGAGCTGGCGGGTCTGGAGTTCGGCTTCGTAGCGCTCGTCGTTCATGGCGCCAGTAACGCCCATCTTGGCGGCCGGGCTCAACAGGCTGTTGCGCAAAAGCCGCGCGAACAGGTTCTGCGAACATTGGTCGGCGGCCCCGCTTGACGCACGGTGAGGCGCTCCGTAGCGTGCCGGTTCTTCGAGGCCGCAACAGGGAGGTTTGAAAATGGCGACCGCTGTATTCCAGACCCTCCGACCGCGCCTCCGGCCGCCGCCGCGCCGCTAATTCAACCGGACGGCTTCGCAGATCCCCGACCGCGGGATTCGCGAAGCGATCCCGCGCGCCCGCGGTCCACCGGTCCCTGAAACCGGCTTCCCGCGTCGCCCCCACACACTCTTCCCAACTTCGCGCCCGACGTGCGCGCCGCCGCCATGGCGGTCCCGTCGGACGCCCATCGAGACGTTCGTCATGACCGACCATTACGAGGACTCCGACGAGAACAAGCCGCGGGTCCTGAACAACCGCCAGGTGCTCGGCTACCTGGCCGGCTACTGGCGCCGAAGGCCGGCGCTGTTGTGGATCACCGTCGTCATGACGGTGGTGGCCATCGGCTTCGACCTCTCCGTCCCGTGGGCCGCCGGCAAGCTGGTGGACATCGTCGCGGCGGGGCCCAAGGCGCTGGACGCGGCCTGGCGGGCGTGGGGCCTGCTGGCGGTCTGCTATGGCCTGGGCCTGATCCTGCGCAACACGGCGATGCGGGCCTGGATCCCGTTCGCCGCCGCCAACATGAAGGAGATCATCGACGAGTCCTTCGAGAAGGTTCAGTCGTTCTCCGCCGACTGGCACGCCGACACCTTCGCCGGCGCCACCGTGCGGCGGCTGTCGCGCGCCATGTGGGGCTATGACACTGTCTCCGACGCGGCGGTGATCTGGCTCGGCCCGGCGTTCCTGGTGCTGACCGGATTGTGCGTCACCCTCGGCCTGCGCTGGCCGGAGGTGGGCGCCTTCGCGGCGGTGGTGGTCGCCGCCTTCGTGGCCTCCAACATCTGGCTGACCGAACTCTACGCCCGGCCTTCGAACCTGAAGGCGGTGGCGCTGGACTCGCGGATCGGCGGGGCGCTGGCGGACTCGCTGTCGTCCAACGCGACAGTGAAGGCCTTCGGCGCCGAGCGCCGCGAGGAGGGGCGCATCGGCGAGGTCACGACCCTGTGGCGCAAGGCGGCCAGCGTCTCCTGGAACCGGTTCACCAACCTGTGGCTGCTGCACAACCTGCTGCTCGTCGTCCTGCAGGCCGGGATGACGGGCATCCTGGTGGTGCTGTGGTCGAAGGGCCAGGCCCGGGCCGGCGACATCGCCTATGTGATCACCGCCTTCATGCTGATGACCGGCTACCTTCGGAACATCGGCGACAACATCCGCATGACCCAGCGCGGCCTCGACGACATCGAGGACGTGGCGCGGTATTCGCAGATGGACCCGCAGGTGATGGACGTGGAGGGCGCCAAGCCGTTCCACGCCGGCCGCGGCGAGATCATCTTCGACCGGGTGACCTTCCGCTACAAGTCGGCGGCGCGGCCGCTCTACGACCGGTTCGGCCTGATGATCGAACCGGGCGAGCGGGTGGCGCTGGTCGGGCCGACGGGCTCGGGCAAGTCGACCTTCGTGAAGCTGATCCAGCGGCTCTACGACGTGGAGGACGGCCGGATCCTGATCGACGGGCAGGACGTCGCCCATGTGACGCAGGGCTCGCTGCGGCGCGCCATCGCCGTGGTGCCGCAGGACCCGGCCCTGTTCCACCGG